>JACRIW010000047.1 GCA_016215625.1 Candidatus Eiseniibacteriota bacterium
GCACGCGGCCTGCAACTCGAGCGCATCCAGTGCCGGCACGGACTCGGGGCCGCCGGCGGCCGCCAGCTCGCGCGCCGCCTGCTGCGCGATCGGCAGCGCTTCGCGCTCGCGGCCCTGCGCGGCGAGCGCGCGGGCGAGCGCGAAACGCGCGTCCGCGGTACCCGGATGCGCGGCGCCCGGGGTCGACTCGGACGAACGCAGCGCTTCGCGCGCGAACGCCTCGGCCTCGGCATGACGGCCGAGCGCGGCGCGCGTTCCGGCCAGCGCGCGCAGCGTCGCGAGACCTGCGGGATCGAGTGCTCCCCCGGCGCGGCGCAGCGCGAGTGCGGCGGTCCACGCCGAGTCGGCGCCCGCGAGCGCACCCTCGGCGAGCAGCTGTGCGGCGAGCGCGTCGCGCGCGGCGAACGCGGCGGAATCGCGCGCGCCCGCGCGCAGCGCCACGACCCGGCGCCAGAGCGACGAACCCTCGTTCGTGGGCGAGCCCTGCGCGGCGAGCGCGCGTGCGAGCGTCTCGAGTGCGGCGAGCGTGCGCGGATCGTTCGGGCCGAAGACGCGATCGGCCTGCGCGACCACGGGCCGTACGAGCGACTCGGCGTCGGCCGCGCGATGCTGCGCGAGCCGCGCCTCGGCGAGGTCGAGCCGGGCCGCGAGGCTGGTGACGCGCGCCGCCGCGAGCTCGCGTTCGGCACGCACGCGCTGCGCGTCGGCGCGCCAGAGCGCGGCGGCGACGGCCGCGACGAGCACGACGATCGCGACGCCCAGCAGCGTCACGCCGGCCATGACCGCGCGATTGCGGCGCGCGAACTTGCCCACGACGTACAGCGGTGTCGAGTCCACGGCGCGCACGGGCTCGTGCGCGAGGAAGCGCTGCACTTCGAGCGCGAGCGCATGCGCGGTGCGGTAACGCCCGGCGCGTGCGCTCGACATCGCGCGCAGCACCACGGCGTCGAGCTCGCCGCGCAGGTCGCGCTCGAGCGCGACGGGCGTCGAGTTGCGCGCGAGCGCGGCCTCGCGCGCCTCGGGCGAGGCGTGTCCCATGCGCGTGCTCGGCAGCGGCGGCGGCACGCTCGCGATCAGTCGCTGCGCCTCGACCGCGCCCGCGCGGTGCAGCGCGTCCACGTCGAACGGCAGCTGTCCCGTGAGCAGTTCGTACAGCACGACGCCGAGCGAGTACACGTCGGTGCGCGTGTCCACGTCGCGCCCCTGCGAGCCGAGCTGCTCGGGGCTCAGGTACTCGGGCGACGCCCACAGCGTCTCGATCCCGACCGCGTTGGGCGACGCGAGCTTCACGACCGCGCGGCCGTTCACCTCGGTCACGCGCACGAACGCCGGCTGCAGGAAGCCGCGGATGAACCCGCGCTCGTGCTCGCTCTGCACGCATTCGCAGGCGTCGGCGAAGAGCGCGAGCCGGTCGCGCAGCTCGAGCCGGTGGCGATCGGCGTACTCGGTGATCGCGACACCCTCGAGCGGCGCGGCGGCCGGGTCGGGCGTGGCGGCGACCGGTGCGGGTTCGGGTGCGGGCGTGAGTACCGGCGGCGGCGGCGCGACTCGCGCGGACGCCGCCTCGGGCGGTGTGTCCGCCGGCGTGAACGGCGTACCGCCCCGATTCGCGCGGATGGCGAGCACGAGCGCCTCGACTTCCGCGCGCAGCGCCGCGTCGGCGCCGCAGGCGGCGTCGAGGAAGGCGCGGCGCGTGCCGTCGCTCATCTCGAGCGCGCGGTCGCGCAACTGCTCGATGCGGGCGCGGCGATCGGAGCTCACGCGGACGCTCCGCCGCACGCACGCGCGAGCGGCGCGGCGATGTCGGTGCTGCCAGGACTCACGATGGCCTCGAAGGGTGTCGTCGCGGGAAGGTGGCCGGGACGAAAGCTAGCACGGAAGCCAAAGCGCTCGGCCGCAACCGTTATCGGCCGCGCGGGGCGCCCTCGCCAGCACGCAGAAGCCGCTCCGCCGGGGGTGCGCACCGGCGGCCGGGCTCGTGCGAACGGGGTTTCAGCGGAGCCGGATCAGCGTCCGGGTCTGGACCGGTCCCGCGCCGGAGAAGCGTGCCCAGTAGAGCCCCGGCGATGCCGGGCCGTACGCGGTTTCGCCGCTCCAGCCCAGCGCGCGCGCCTGCGCTCCCACGTCGCGCGACCAGACGACGCGGCCCTGCACGTCGAGCACGTCGAGGCGCCCGCCGCGCGCGGCGGGCGGCAGCGCGAACTCGACAGCGCCTCGCGAAGGATTCGGGCGGACGGCGAAAGCCGCGCTGATGGCGCCGGGCGCGACGCCGGTCGGCGCGAGCGTGCAGCCGACGCCGCAGGCGCCGATCACCGCGAGCGGATCGCTCGACGCGCAGGGCGAGTCCGACGACAGCGTGAGATCGCCGCTCGCGATGCCGCAGAAGCGCGGGTCGAGCGAAAAGTTGCTCGTGTCGGGCGCGACGCCGACGAAGTCACCGCCGGTGTTCGACCAGGAGTCGTTGCGGGAGAACGTGTAGGGCACGCCACCCTCGAGTCGCACCCCGGCACCCGAGTTGTGGGCCGCGAGGTCGTGTTGGATGTCGACGAGCGCCGACGAGCCGTGCATGTCGGGCCGCAGCCAGAATCCATCACCGCCGTTCGCGATGAAGGAGTTCGACTCGGCGCTCACGATCATCCCCAGGGACGGGGTCATGACGAGCCCGTGCTGCTCGTTCGCGAAGAACACACAGCCTTGCGCGTGAAGGGCGGACTCGGACAGTTCCGCGCCGGTCACGCAGCGTTCGAATCGGCAGGAGCCGAGCCAGATCGAGCCCAAGTCGGGATACTCCGACTGCCGGATCCGGGCGCCCACGCCCGCCACCCGCCGGAAGAGTGACTGCTGCACGTAAGCGGACGGATCCTGGCTGGGGACTGATTGCGCGAGCGTGACGTCGAGGGCGGTGCCGAAGTTGTCCTCGACGAGCAGGTTCCGGAAGTCGGCGACTTCCACCTTGCACTGCACTGCGCCATCGCCGCAGAACCGCAGCGTGTCGCGCGCCAGCGTGAGCACGCCGCCCGGCCACGAAAGTGCGCGATCGCAGTACTCCCATTCGCTGTCGTTCACCGTCAACGGCCTCTTTGCCCAGAACACCAGCACGGGCGAGATCGGCAACTCCCCCACCGCCAGCGCGAGCCGTCGGAACCGGCAGCGATTCATGCTCAGCCCCGTGTACCCGCCGTTCGGGAACCACACGCCCACGCCCGCCGAGTCGAACGTGCAGCGCGTGAAGCCGAGGTCCTCGGTGCGCGGCGCCACCACGAGCGTCTCGCCCGGCGCGCCGGCGAAGGTGCAGTCCATGTAGTACAGCCCGCCGACGCGCGGCTCGGTGCGCAGCGGCGCGTTGCGGAAGCGCAGCGACTGCGCGATGCCGTAGATGCCGAGCAGCGACGTCGGACCGTGGAACTCGCACTCGGAGACCGGCATCGGAATGCCGCCCTCGAGCCAGTCGACCGTGAAGCCCGCCGCGAACGCGCACTGCTCGAAACGCGCGCGCACCTTGCTCGGCGTCGAGAGCACGCTCGCGCCCACGCTCAGGCCGCGCACGACCCAGTCGCGATGCGTGCTGCCCACGCCGTACGAACTCGGGCCGAGCAGCAGTCCGGCGACGCTCGTGGACTCGGGGCCCGCGGGGCACACCAGCAGCGACTGCGAATCGCGCTGCGGCAGCGTGACGGTTTCCGCGTGAGCGCCCGCGCGCACGATCACCGTCTCGGGCGGGAACGACGCTGCGACCGAGTTCAGCGCCGCCTGGACCGTGGTGAAGTCACCGCCGCCGGAAGGATCGACGATGACCGAGTGCGCGCGTGCGGTATCGGCGTTCGCGAGCGACAAGCACGCGATCGCGGCGAAACTTCCCATGCGAAGCAGGAGCGACACGGCGACTCCCCGGCGATGAGGCACGAGTGCGCACGCTCGGGGGCGCGGCGCACGAACGAAACGGCCCGCCGCCATGATGGCCGCGGGCCGCACGCCGCACAACGTCGGGCTTCCTTACGCTTTTTCGCCCTCGACCACGATCTTCGAGAAGTCCCAGCCACGCATGAACAGGTCGCGCACGTCGGCGAGCAGCTTGAGCCGGTTGGTGCGGACCGCGGCGTCCTCGGCGTTCACCATCACACCGTCGAAGAACCCGTGAATGGCGCTCTCCAGCCCGAGCAGCGCGGGCAGGATCCGGTCGTAGGCCTTGCTGTCCCACAGCGGCGCGGTCTCGGCGGCCGCCTTACCGAGCGCGGCGAGCAGCGCGCGCTCGACCGGCTCGGTCAGCTTCGCCTCGTCCACCGCCGCGGGCAGCGCGTCGGTCGAGGCCTTGAGGATGTTCGCGACGCGCTTGTAGAGGATCACGAGCGGCGCGAAGCGCGGGTCGGAGCGGAATGCTCCGAGCGCCTGCGCGCGCGCGAGCGCGTCGGCGGCGTCGCACCAGCCCGGACGCGCCACGGCGCCCATCTGGATGCGCGCCTCGAGCGCGGCCTCACGCGTGTCGTAGACCACGCCGCGGTCCTCGAGCGCCGTGTCCACGCGCGTGCGCAGGAAGTCGCCGAGCTTCTTCATGATCTCGGCCTGCGGCAGGTCGGAGTTGGCGGCGAAGAAGTGCCTCGTCATCTCCATGGCCGCCGCGCGCAGGTCGAGCGCGAGCTTCTTCTCGAGCACGATGCGCACGGCGCCGTTGCCGGCCCGGCGCACGCCGTACGGATCTTCGGAGCCGCTCGGCGACTTGCCGGCCACGAACGCACCCGCGACGTGATCGAGCTTGTCGGCCAGCGAAAGCAGCGCGCCGGCTTCGCTCGCGGGCAGGTCGTCGCCCGCGCCGCGCGGCCGGTAGTGCTCGGCGATCGCCTCGCACACGCCTGCGGGTTCGCCGGCGCGCGCGGCGTAGTAGCCTCCCATGATGCCTTCGAGCGACGCGTACTCCTTGCCCGAGCCGATCATCTCGCCCAGAAGATCGGTCTTGCACAGTAGCGCCGCCCTCCGGGCGGCCGTCGCAGACCCGGGCGCGAGCTTGTCCGCGAGCCAGCCGCCGAGCGATTCGAGGCGCGACGCCTTCTCGCGCAGCGAGCCGAGCCCCTCCATCCACACGACGCCCGAGAGCTTCTCGACGATCTCGGCGGGCGCCTGCCTGCAGTCGGTGTCCCAGTAGAACTTCGCGTCCTCGAGCCGCGCGACGAGCACGCCCTCGTTGCCCTTGCGCACGAGCGCGAGCCCGCCGTCGTCGCCGTTGCGCACGGCGATGAAGCCGGGCAGCAGCGTGCCGTCCGCCTTTTCGATGGCGTGGAAACGCTGGTGCTCGCGCAGCGCCGTCACGATCACCTCGCGCGGCAGGTCGAGGTACTGCGCCGCGAACTCGCCGGGGATGCCCGTGGGCCACTCGACGAGGAAGTTGTTGATGTCGACGAGTTCGTCGTCGGCCACCACGCGGCCGCCCTGCGCCGCGGCGACCTTGTCGATCTGCTCGCGCACGGCGATCTCGCGCACGCGGTGGTCCGCGAGCACGAACGCGCCCTTGAGCACCTCGACGTACTTGCGCGGGCTCGGGATGTCCACCGTGCCCGGATGCAGGAAGCGATGGCCGAAGCTCGCGCGGCCCGCGGTCAGGCCGAACGCCTGCACGGGCAGCACGGCGTCGCCGAACAGCGCGACGAGCCAGCGCACGGGACGGCCAAAGCGGTAGTCGCCCGCGTCCCAGCGCATGGTCTTCGGGAACTGGAGCTTCGGCGCGATGCCGCCGAGCAGGCCCGGCAGCACATCGGCCGCGCCCTTGCCCACGTGCTTCACGGTCACGGCGACGTACTCGCCCTTCGCCGTCTCGACGCGGCGCACGGCGGAGACGTCCACGCCCTTGCCCGCGCAGAAGCCCACGAGCGCCTTGGTCGGCTTGCCCTCGGCGTCGAACGCGGCCTTCGCGGCCGGGCCCATCGCCTCTTCCTCGAAGTCGCTCTGGCGCTCGGCCACGTCCGTGACGAGCACCGTCAGGCGGCGCGGGGTGCCGAACGTGGTGACGTCGTCGAACGGCAGGCGCAGTTCCTGCAGCCCGGCGCGCACCGCGCGCTCGAGCTGGTCGAGCGCCGGCGGCACGTACGACGACGGAAGCTCCTCGACTCCGATCTCGAACAACAGGTCGCGGCTCATTTCGCGGCCCCCTTCTTCTTCTCGGCTTGCGACTTCGCGCGCGCCTGGCCGTCGGCATAGTGCGCGAGCCAGCGTTCACGCTCCGCGTCGTCCTTGATGAGCGGATACTTCATCTCGGCGCGCAGGTGGTGGTAGCCGAGCGCGGCCTTGCGCGCGATCGCGCGCACGCGGCCGATGTAGCCGACGCGCTCCGACACCGAGATCGCGCCGCGCGCGTCGAGCAGGTTGAACATGTGCGAGCACTTGATGACGGCGTCGTAGCCGGGCGCGACGAGCTTCAGGTCCAGCAGGCGCGACGCTTCGGCCTCCCAGATCTTGAACATCGTGAACAGCTCGGCCACCGGCGCGTGCTCGAAGTTGTAGTGCGACCACTCCCACTCGTTGCGGACCCACAGGTCGCCCCACGTGACGCCGGGCGCCCACATCAGGTCCTGCACGCGGCTCGTCTTCTGCAGCATCATGCCGATGCGGTCGAGGCCGTACGTGAGCTCGGCCGACACGACCGGCAGTTCGAGACCGCCGCACTGCTGGAAGTAGGTGAACTGCGAGATCTCGGTGCCGTCCATCCACACCTGCCAGCCGAGGCCGGCGGCGCCGAGCGTCGGCGACTCCCAGTCGTCCTCGACCAGCCGCAGGTCGTGCTCGCGCGGATCGATGCCCATCGCGGCGAGCGACTGGAAGTACGCGTCCACCACGTCGGAGGGCGCGGGCTTCAGCAGCACCTGGTACTGGAAGAACTGCTGGAAGCGGTTCGGGTTCTCGCCGTAGCGGCCGTCCTTCGGACGGCGCGAAGGCTCGACGTACGCGACGCGCCACGGCTCGGGTCCGAGCGAGCGCAGGAAGGTCGCCGGGTTGAAGGTGCCGGCGCCGACTTCGGAGGGATACGGCTGCTGGATCACGCAGCCGCGCTCGGCCCAGAACTGCTCGAGCGCGAGGATCATCCCCTGCAGGGATTCGTTGGGCTTCAGGGTGCTCATGGGGGTCCACGGTGGTGGAAGGCCGCGAGGGACTCGTGTGAACGGCGCAGTCTAGACGAGCGGCCCCTCGCCCGTCACGGCGCCGAAGGCGCCGAGAGCGCCGCCGCGGGCGCGGCGGTGATGCTCGAGCAGCCGGGCCAGCGCCTCCGCGGACAGCCCGTACGTGTCCGGCAGCGCGCCCTGGTAGCCGCAGATCGCCGAGTTCAGCCCGAGCAGCCCGGCCGGCGTTCCCTCCGGGGCGCGGCCCTCGCGGAAGTTCATCCCCACGAACCGCGTCAGCCCGAACGGCGGCGTGGCGTACACGCCGAACTCGCACACGTCGCTCCAGGCGATGCGGAACGTGCGAAGGGGCGAGACGCACTCGATGCCCTCGGCGTCGAGCGTGAGGGCATTGCCCTCGGGCCCCATGAGGAAGAGCGCGACCAGTGCGCAGAGCCCGAAGAAGATCGTCACGAACCAGCCGGAGGGCTCGTGGTCGCGGATCATGAGCACGCCGCCGGAGCCGAGCACGGCCGAGATCGCGGTGACCGCCCACTTGCGCCAGGGGCGCGGGCGCAGCGTGACGGGGAGCGGAGTACCGGTATCCATGCGCGCAGGGTGTGCGAGGGCGGTGCGGTCGCGCAACCTCGCTGCCGGTGCCGCGACCGTTCCGTCGCGGCACCACGGACAGTGGGCACCCGGCAGAGCTTCCCCCGAAGGCATCCACCGATGCTTCCCGTCCGTGGCGTCGCAACGTCCGGCGGACCTTCCCGGACCTGCTTCGTGCTATCGTGCGCGCCGCTTCCCCCGAAGCGCCCGTGCGAAATCCAGATATTCCTCTGTCCTGACACAGTAGGCATATCGCGTGGCGTCTCCCATACGTGAATCCACGTAGCGCTTTGGAGAGGGGGAGCCTTCGTGCCCTTGACCGACGACGACCTCGACGCCCTGCAGACCGCGCTGCTCGCCCTGCACGAGGAACGCGATCTCGAGAGCTTTCGCGCCCATGCCCCGGAGATCGTGTTGCGGGCGGTGCCCGGCGACTACTTCGTGTGGACCGAGAACGGTTTCACGAACACGTCCGACCCGATGCGCAACCTCGTGCTCTGGGAGCACCCGGTGCGCCTGACGCCGAAGGACATGAGGCGGCTGCTGTCGCTCGTGGACCAGCACCCTTTCACCCTGCACGCGAAGGCCACCGGCGACTGGGGGCCGGTGAAGCTGTCCGACTTCTGGACCGACGAGCAGCTGAAGGCGTCGGTGTTCTGGCGCGACATCTATCGCAAGCTCGGGACGGGGCGGCTCATCGCCTGCGCGGTGTTCCGCGGCAACCGGTTCGGCACGATCAACGTGAGCCGGCCGCTCGACGCGCCGGACTTCGACGAGCGCGACCGCGACATGATGCGGCTGCTCACGCCGCATTTCCTGCAGGCGCATCACGCCGCCGAGCGCGTCTCGGCGTTGCGCAGCGAGACCGCGATTCCCGCGTCGGCGCTGGGGCTCACCGCGCGCGAAGTCGAGGTCGGCACCTGGATCGCGCGTGGCCGGACGAATCCCGAGATCGCGAAGATCCTCGCGATGCAGCCGCGCACGGTCGAGAAGCACGTCGAGCGCATCCTGCTCAAGCTCGGGGTCGACAACCGCACGTCGGCGGCGATGCTGCTCGCCGGCCGTGTCCCGATGGGCTCGGGTTTCTCCTCTCCCACGCCGCCGGCGCTCGTTGCCGAAAAGCGATCTCGAGTACGGAAGCCTCCAAAGCCCGAGACCAAGCGGCGGAATAGCTGAAAGCCTCGCGCTCGCCCCGGCGTGGTCGTGTTATTTTCGGCGCGCCTTTCCCCGACCATCCGCAGCACGCACCGCTCGCACCCGGCCGCGTTCCGCCCGGGCGCCTGCCGGTCGTGCCTGCCGAGGCCGCGGCGCAAACGGCCCGACGGTCGCCCGGGGAAAGACCATGACATTGGACGCACGAGACCTCGAGATCCTGCAGCAGGCGATGCTCGAGCTGCACGAGGAGCGGGACACCGCCGCCTTTCGCGACGCGGTGCCGGCGATCCTCCGGCGCGCGATTCCCGCCGACTACTTCCTGTGGATGGAAGGTGGCGTTTCGCGCCTGACCCACGCGGACGACGGCACGCATGCCGCGCTCGACGTCGTGCGCTGGGAGAAACCCCGGCGATTCACCGCCGAGCGGACCGAGCGCCTCCTGTCGCTGCTCGACGAGCACCCGTTCACCGAGCACGCGAGGCGCACCGGAGACTGGGGACCGCTGCGGCTGTCCGACTTCTGGACCGACGCGCAGCTGAAGCGCTCGGCGCTCTGGCGGGACGTCTACCGCCACGTGGGCATCGGCCGCCTGCTCGCGGCCGCGGCGTTTCGCGGCGACCGCGTGGGCACGCTCAACTTCGGCCGCGCGCCCGGCGCGCGCGACTTCTCCGAACGTGACCGCACCATGATGAAACTGCTGCTGCCGCACTTCGTGCAGGGGCTCCAGGCCGCCGAGCGGGAATCGCGGCTCGCGTCCGGCCAGGCCGACTCGCTGCCCACGCTCGGTCTCACGAAGCGCGAAGTGCAGGTCGCCGCCCTGCTCGCACGGGGCAGGTCGAACGACGAGATCGGCCGCATCCTCGCCATGCAGCGCCGGACGGTCGAGAAGCACGTCGAGCGCATCCTCACGAAGCTCGGCGTCGAGAACCGCACGGCCGCCGCGGTCGTGGTCGGCGGCCGGCTCGGGCAGGACGGCCCGGTCACGCCACCGGCCTCAGTGCGGCGCGTCCGCCGGTGACCACTTCACGTCGAGCACTTCGAGCTCGGCGTAGTCGTACGCACCTTCCGGCGGGTGCCAGCGCGCCGTCCCTCTCGAGGGCAGCACTGGTCCGCCGAAGTGCCGGTAGTCGCGCATCGGCGTGCTCCAACGCCAGCGCGCGAAGCGCCGGCCGTCGGGTGAGGCGGCGAGACGATCGTCGGAGACGAAGTCGGTCAGGCGTCCCGAGCGGTCGAAGACGATGCGTGCGCGCACGGTGTGCCCGGCGTTCGTGAACGTCGCCGCGGTGGTGTCGGACGACACGGCCTCCCACGTGATCGCCGGGTCGAGCAACGTCCCGGGGGCGAGGATCGCCATGTCGTTCAGGAGCGTCACCGTCTCGGAGACGTCCATCTCCGGGCCGCGGGCACGCATCACGGGAAACACCCCGGCGATCCGGATGTCCATGGTGGCGTGCGCTCCCACGTAGCGGTGCAGCCCGATCACGGGTAGCCCCATCATGGTCGCACGCAGGAAGAACAGCCGCGCCGGCGGATTCGTGAAGCTCACCTGCTCGACTTCGATCGGCATCCACGGCGCGTCCGGTCCGCCGCGGATGCGGCCACGAAACCGCGCGCGATACTCGTACGGGAATGCGCGGCCGACCGCGCCCGTGTACGCAACGTAGCGCCGCACGGGGGCCGGCAGGTGCGCCAGTTCGTCCTCGCGCACGAGGCGTGCGGACGGCATCACCGCACGACCGGCGGCCACGTCGTGCTCGAACTGCCGCCGCAGTTCTCCGCCCGTGTACACCTGCCAGCCGAGTCCCGCGGCGGCGATCGCGAGTGCGGCCGACGCCGCGATCGCCGCGCGGCGGAGGGTGTTCACGCGGGCAGGTCCCAGTTGAACACGTACGAATGCCGGCCGGCCTCGATCACGATCTCGAGCGTGCCCGTGAGTCCGGCGAGCGCGCCGGTGCCCGAATCGGGCACGACCGTGATGCGCAGCGACGGCGTGCCCCGCTCCATGACGCCGGTGTGCTGCAGCACGAACGAACCTTCGCGGCCCTCGAGCGTGCCGGTGACGCGCTCGATCGCGGAGTACGCCGCCGAGCCCTTCACGAGCGTCGTCGCCGAGATCATCGTGCCGATCGCGTCCGCCTCGAGCGCGCCGTGATAGCGCTTCTCGAGCGCGAGCCGCGCGAGCGTCACGCCGCCCTCGGCGGGGTCGCTCTCCTGCGGCGTCATCTTCACGTCGAACGGTCCGGTGCTGCGGTTCATCGAGCCTCCTCGTTGCGGAACGCGGCGTTCATTCGGCGTCCCGGGTGTCACGCACGGCGGGCGGCGCCGCGTTCTCGAGCGTGCGCAGCACTTCGAGCGAGCGCAGTCCCTGGAAGCGCTGGAAGTGCATCCGCAGGAAGTCGTCCACCACGCGGAACAGTTCGCCCGCTCGCGGCAGCTCGACGTACTCGCCGGCGTCCGCCACGGGCCGCGACAGGATGAGCGAGAACGAAGCGAGTGCGTCCGGCGACAGCACGATCACGCCGCCTTCACGCCCCGCGCAGCCGTCGCACAGCAGGCCGCCGCGTGCGGGCGAGAACACGCGCCGCGCGGAAACCGGCCGGCCGTCCACCGCGCACGCGTCGAGACGCGGCCGGTAGCCCAGCTCGCTCGCGAGCTGGAGCTGGAACGCGAGCGTGACGGCCGCGAGCGTGCCGACCGGCGCCTTCGCACAGCCGGCGAGCGTGGCGATGAGCAGCGCGTACAGTTCGCCGTGCGGCTCCTCACCCCAGACGAGCCGGTCCACCAGTTCGAGCGACGCCTGCGCGTGCGCCAGACGCGTGATGTCGGTGAGCCGAGAGCCGAGCGGATCGAGGACTTCCGCCTGGCTCAGCAGGTGCAGGTCTCGATCGGGCTTCTGGTAGAACACGAATCGCGATCGCGACAGCGGCTCGAGCGCGAACCCGAATCGCGAGGGAGTCTTGCGCGCGCCCTTGGCGACGAACCGCCGGAGCCCGTAATCCCGGGTGTACGCGGCGACGATGCGGCTCGTGTCGCCCAGCGCGTGCACCTTGAGGACGATGCCCTCGGTGGAAACGATCGCCATGCGGGTCAGCGCGCCCGCGCGGCGGGCTTCTTCTTCGCGGGTGCGGCCTTCTGCTTCGCCGCGGGCTTCTTCTTCGCGACGGCCTTCTGCTTCGCCGGCGCCTTCTTCGCGGCCGCGGCCTTCTTCTTCGCCGGCATCTTCTTGTTCCCGCCGAGGCGCGCTTCGTGCTGCGCGATCGCGTCCTCCACGGTCACGCTCGCGACGAGCCTCGCGACCGCGGGCTGCAGCAGCGCCTCGAGCGTCCGGAAGCGGATGCACGAGCCGCCCATGTCGAGCTTCACGCCGGCGTCGCGGTACGCCTTCACGAACGCCTCCCGCACGCCGGGCTGCACGTACGCGCCCATGCTGTAGAGCGCGTAGTTGTGCTTCTGCGCCGCGAGCGCGAGCACCGCGTAGGGCTGGCCGTTGTACGTCACGGGCAGCCGGGCGGGCGGCACGATCCACGCGATCATGCCGTACTGCATGACCTCGGCGAATCCCTTCGGCAGGTGCGCGTTCACGAGCTCGCGCACGGCCGAGAGTACGGCACGGCGATCGGCGGGCAGTTCCTTCAGGTATTGCGCGACGGACGTGGCCTTGCTGCTCACCATGATGAGCCTCCGAGGAATCGAACGAGGTGCGTCAGGCGTCGGAGCTTTCGACCGGTACGGGAACGCCGGGCTGCACGACGCCGCCCGAGACGACGACCTTGAGTCCCTCCTCGACGGACCAGTCGAGGTAGATGAGATCGGCCTTGGGCGCGTAGTGCACGAATCCCGACGCGGGGTTCGGGGTGTGCGGAATGAACACGCACGCCACGTCCGCGCCGAGCCGTTTCTTGATGTCGTCGCTCACGTGCCCGGTCACGAATCCGATGCGCCACATGTTCGGCTGCGGCCACTGCACGAGCACGACCTTGCGGAAGGCCTGCTCCTCCTTCTGCGTGAGGAACGCCTCGCCGAGCGACTTGGTCGAGCCGTACACGAGCCCGACACCGGGAATGCGCGTGAGCGCCTTGTCCCACAGCCGTGCGATCGGCCCCTGCCCCGCGAGCGACGCGAGGAAGCCGACGATCACGAGCAGCGTGAGCGTCGCGAGCAGCCCGAGCCCGGGAATGCGGTGGTAGTCGAGCGCCTCGAAGCGCAGGTAGCGCCCGAGCAGGTTGTCGACCCAGTTGAGCAGGCGATAGAAGACGAAAAGCGTCACCGCCGTCGGTGCGAGCACGAGCAGGCCGGTGAGCAGGTAGTTGCGAAGCCGGCCGAGCGGACCGACGGGACCCTTGGGGCGAGATGGCGTCATGGGGGAAGCGAGGCTCCGGGGTGCGTGCTTGGGATTCCGCGCGCACTCTATCGCGGCGCGCCCCGGCGTGCGACCGCTCGGGCGAGGCGCCGGCCTATCAGCGCCGCAGTCGTTCCGGCAAGGGCTGGATCGTCGCGTCGGGCTCGCGCAGTTTCCGCAGGCGGCGAGCGGCGTCCGGGTACGCGCTCATCCCGGAGGCGAGTACGGCACGGAGCGAATCGGCGCGCGTCGAGATGTCGAACGACGTTCCCGTACCGAGTCCCATGCCGGCCCAGCCGTCGAGCAGGTTCACGCGCCAGAAAGCCCTCACCTCGCCGTGCGAGAAGGTCGAGACGCGCACCACCCAGGGGTCGCGTCCGTCGGTGCGGTCGAGCACGGGCTCGGGCGACATCCGCGCCTTCCACTGCCAGCCCTCCGGCAGCAGCGCGTCGGCGAAGCGGCGCACCCACGCGGCGCCGTTCGATCCGAAGGCGAGGATCTCCGCCGAGCCGAGCGAATGCCGGGTGCCGTCCGGGGCGACGTGCACGTCCTCGCTCGTCGCGACTTCGAGCATGACGGTGGCGCTGTCGCACGCGAGCAGCAGCGCGCGGGCGTCGGCCGCACTCCGGATCTCGAGCGGCGCACGCTCACCCGCGACGGCAGGCGCCGCGGGGACGAGCACGAACGAAGCGACGAGCACAACCACTCGAAGCAGACGGCGCATGCACGCCCTCCTCTCATGCTCCCGGTCGTTCGAGTCTCCCGGCCCGCCCGAACGCTATTTCAGCTTGAACTCCACCGGAACGGCGACCCACACGGCCACGGGCTTCTGCTCGCGCGTGGCGGGACGGAACTCCCACTGCCGCACGGCCACGAGCGCCGGCGCGTCGAGGCCGTTGACGCTCTTGTCGAGCTTCATGTCCTTGACCTTGCCGTCCTTGCCGACGAGCGCCTGCACGATCACGGTGCCCTCGAGTCCCGCGGCGCGCGCGGCCTCGGGATACGCGGGCGTCACCTTCTTGACGGGCACGGGCAGCGAATCCACGCGCACGTACTCGCCGAACTTCGGCAGCGGCTCGCCCCCGCCGGCGGCCAGCACCGCGGCGCGGCGCGCGGCGCGGAAGTTCGCGATCACCGTGTCGGCGGGCAGCGCCTCGCGCATCATGCCGAGCAGCGTGTCGGCCTTCTCGTCGATCCAGAAGCCGCCGGGAATGCGGCCGCCGACACCGGCGAAGCCGCACCCTTCGAAGAAGTTCAGGTACGTCTGGCCCCGGCTCTTGCTCGAGAACCAGATCACCGTGGTCATCCACGGCTGCGGTCCACCGTCCTGCTGCACGGGCGGCGGGCACAGCTGGTCCGACAGGTTGGTCGAAGTCGTCACGAGCGCGTTGGTGAAGCGCGTCATCCAGCTCTTGCCCACGCGCACCATGCCGAGCCGCTCGGTGTAGGGGAACTTCGTCTTCTCGCCCTTGGCGTCCACGGTGTCGCGCCAGACCACCGCGACGCGGCCGACCTGGATCGAGTCCGCGGCCTGCATCGAGGCGAGCAGCGCCTCGACCGGCAGGTGACGAGGGGCGTCGGGCGGCACCGGCGCGCCGGGAGGCGGCCCCGACATGGGCGGCGTCGCGGACGAGGGGTTCTGCGGCTGGGCGGGTGCGGAACCGGCGGGCGGAAACGACAGCGCGGCGCTCGTGGCGAGCACGAGCAGCAGCGACGTGGTGGTGACGAGGACGGCGGGCTTCATCGGAGCCTCCGGCGAATGGAAAGGAAGCGGGAAGTCACGACGAACCGTACGCCGTCATCCGTCGGGGGCACAACGGTCCGGACGGATCAGTGCCCCTTCCGGGCGCGAGACTTGGCAACGACCGGACGCCGGGAGGGCGATTTCGCACGGCGGGCGGGTCCTGCGGGCTTCGCCGGGCGCGCGGGCCGGGTTGCGCGCGGCGCCGGCGTCGTGCGCGATGGCTTCGGCCACGCCTTCTCGAGCGCCGCGATCGCCGCGGCGCCTTCGCTCATCGCGGCGTCCTCGTACGCGCGCATCACGCGCCGTTCGGCCGCCTTCATGTGATCGTGGCCGCACAGGTGGAGCGCGCCGTGAATCACCAGCCGAGCGAGTTCCTCGCCCTCGCTCACCTTCCAGCGCTTCGCCTGCACGCGCACGCGGTCCATCGAGACCACGAGGTCGCCTGTGACCGCCCGCGTGTCCGCGTCGGCCTCGTGCTCGTCGTACGCGAACGTGATCACGTCGGTCGCGTGATCCATGCCCCGCCAGTCGCGGTTGAGCGCACGCGTGGTCGCGTCGTCCGCGAGCACGACCGCGATCTCGCCGGTGCGGCGGCCGAGGCGCCGCAGGACGAGCGTCACGAGCGCGCGCAATGGCGCGCGCAGGCGCGCGGCGAGAGCGCGGCGCATGAAAAGTGGTGTCAAGACGATGGACATGGGCGGCATCATCGACGGAGGACGTCACTCACGCAATGCGACGGTGACGAACTTCACCACGGATGACCGAGAAGCACGAAACTCGCCCAATAGACCGGATGCCGGTACGGTTGCCGGCCGTTCGAGTCGTGCCAATCGCGCACGGCGATGCGCGCTCGTTGCAGTGCTCGCACGGGCGTCGCCGCACGAACACCGGGTGCGAGCAACTCGGCGTAGAAGTGGTCAACCAGCAGTGCGGTCGCTCGGTCGTCCGCGTTCCAGAGACTCGCCACGACACAATGTGCGCCGGCATGCTGCATCGCGGTCGCGTGGCCGTTCAGCCCGTCGCCTCGCATGTCGCGCATGCCCATCGACTGGCAGGTCGCCAGAACGGCCAACCGGGCACTCAACCGCCATGACTCGAGTTCATCGATCGTCAGGCGACCGTCCGTGGAGTCGAAGCGAGCCGCCGCACGTTTGCTGACGGCGTTCGCCTCTGCCAGGACGATTGCCGCATCGCCCGAAAAGGCGAGGTCGTGCTTGTGGTGTGTCGCGAAGTGCACGAGGTCGAACTGTGCGAGCCGCCCGTCGCGAGCCAGCTCGCGCATACGGGCTTCACTCGCCGCCGCGCCGCGCAGCAGGAGCGCGCGCGGAAGCCGGGCGTGGAGCAAGCTCAGTTCGGTGCCAGCCTCGAGCAGCGGGATATCGCCGGGGGTCGGCCGCACCGGCCGGGGCGCGCCGACGAGCAGCGCGTTCGTCCCCCAGGCTCTGGCTCGCGGAGGGGAATCGAGATCGTGTGCGAGCAACAGCGCCGAGGGCACGTAGCCGATCGCGAACCGGTCAGAAAGCCAGCGCCCGTCCGGCCCCTTCGCGATTTCGAGCGGCAGCGCGTTGTTCACGGATGAAGACAGAACGAGCAGGTCGCGAACTCCCACCAGTTCAGGTTCGAACGGTGCGATGCGCAGTCGCCACAACACGGTCGCCATCGAGTCGAGATCCGGAGTGGGCTCCACTCCGACGGGCCAGGCCGCCGATGCACGCAGCGAGTTGCGGAACTCGGACGTCCACAGATCGGCCCACTCGGGCGAATCCGGAGCGGGGTCGTCGAAGCGCACCCAGCGGACCGGCGCGCCACGACGGAGCACGAACCCGAAGAACGGATAGCGCAGATGGGAAGAAGGGCGGGATTCGAGCCAGCCGATGAGCGCGGTGGATTCTGGCAACGAGTTCCCCAGCCGACCGCCGAGTCCAGTCCACACCGAGTCACTCGCGAGGGCGGCAGGATCGAAGCGACGTTCCAGCGTGCCGCGTGCGACGGATCGCTGCAGGGTCTCGAAAGCACTCGTCGAATCGCCGAGTTGGAGCATCGCGAAAGCACAATCCGCCCACGCCGCAATCGGAGCCACGAGCGATCGCCCCTGGTCCGGCCTCATCCTCGAATGACGCCTCTCCTGAACTTCTGCCGCGCGTCGCAGCAGGACGCGGGCTTCGACGAGTTGACCTCGCCTCGCGAGCAGGGTGCCGAGGGAGTGAAGCGCCATCGGAAGCGCAGGCCGCATCGTGTCGGCGGCGCCGTCCATGAGTCGAATCGCCTCCCGATAGTGAGCGATCGCCTCGTCGTCGTCGCCGAATCGAACGCAGGACACGCCCCAATCCGCCAGCACCTCGGCCGCCGTGAGGCTCGAATCGCCTTCCGCGCGGCGCGCGATCGCAAGCGCCTCGCGAAACAGGGCGTAGCACTTCTCCCGCTTGTTCATCTGCCGGTGGACATTCGCGAAGTCGAGCACCACCCGCCCCAGCTCCCGGGAGTTGGGGTCGCATACGCGCCTCGCGACGCGCTCGGCGCGTTCGAAATAGCCGAATGCGGTCTCGCGCGAATATCCCGACAGCTTCCAGTCTCGTCCGAGCTGATCATTGCTTTCCGCGACCCAGGGCGAAACCTCGCCGAATGCGCGGCGGCGACATGCCAGGGCCAGTTCGTCCCACACGCGCGCTGCTGCGGCATCACCGAGCGCACATTCGACTCGCGCGAGCGCGGAACGCGTGGCTGCGACATCGGGGTGCTCCTCGCCGAGCAAGCGCGAGCGGGACGCCAACTGCGTGCGAAGCGCGGGCAACGTCCGGCCCCAGTTCTCTTCCGTGCGCACATCATCGGGCACCAGCGACTCGGCAAGCGCGAAAGCTCGTCGCACGCTCTCCGGTGCCGAAACGATACGCACGAGCGCGTCGCGATCGAACCGGGCTTCGGCGAGTTGCCAGCCCGCCGTGCGGGGGTCCTCGGCCAGCACTCGCTCGCGTGCACGCGCGAGGGCGAGTGCCGCTTGGAACTGCCCCGCCGCGCGGAGCCGCACGATCCGCTCCCGTGGCGGGTGCGCGGACCGAGCCGGCATCCCGCACGCCGCCAGCGAGAGCGCGAGCGCGCAAAGAACGAGGTGCCGAGTGTCGCGCCTCACGGCATCGAACGCGCCTGTCTTAGTCGGCGCTTCGCGCGTTCGCCCACCGGTCCCACACGCAGCGACAGCTCTCCGAGCAGCGAGTCGGCCCGCGCCACCTCGCCCGTTCGCAGGCAGGCGACGTAGCGCGTCCACTCGTTTTCGCTTCGCCAGGGTTCCGGAAGCGTCGCGAAACGCACCGAACGAAGCGTCACGAGCGCCGAGTCCGGTTGATCCAGCCGAAGTTGCGCGCTCGCGAGGTAGACGCGACGCAGGATGTCGAACTCCTCGTCCGCGCTGGGCGCGGCGAGCAGATCGGCGGCACGCGCGAGCTCGCCGCGCTCGTACGCCTGCAGGCCATGAAGCACGACGCTGTCGGCACCGACCCCGGCACGAGTGGTGGCGAGATCCTCGAGGTGGATCGCGGGCAGAACGGTCGGCGGCGGTGCCTCCACCCTGCCGACCGGGCGTTCGAGCCGCGCCGCGAGCCAGGCGCCACCGAAGACTGCGAGAAAGGCCGCCGCGACGAGCACGATCCGCGGCGCGAAGAGCAGCCGGCCATCGAGCGATCGTGACCGGGCTCGCGCCGCCCCCACTGCTCCGGCGTACTCGGCCCGACCACGCTCATGCGAGCCGAACGTGGAGCGCAAGCGCTCCTCGCACTCGGCGCAGGTGCGAGCATGCTCGAACATCTCCCGGCATGCGGCGACGGGCAAGAGCCCCAAGACGAGATCGAGGCACTCGTCGTCGTCGAAGTGTCGTCTGCCCCGGTCAGGACTCATGCGCCTTCCCCTCCTCCGGCGACAAGGGCTGCGCCGCGGACCAGCGTTCGAGCCCCGCCCACAATGCCGCGAACGTCCCTGCGGGCAGGTCACGAGGCGTCAGGCCCTTTCGCCCGAGGCAGCCACGCACGGCATCCCGTGCGCGGTTCGCGACCACGTCGACATGAGCGGCGTTGATCGCGACCTCAGGGTGCGCCGCGATCTCACGGCTGGTCCACTCGAAAAAGGCTCGCAACAACCAGACACGACGGGCTCGAGGCGACAGCTCGCCGACACAGTCTTCGAGCACGCTCACGAACTCCCGGGCTTCCGCCTCAGCTTCCGGTCGAGGCGAGGCCGAGACGAAATCGTGCTCCTGCAGGTTTTCCATGGATTCGATCGGTTCCGGGGACTCCCGCCGCCGAGCTCGCTGCTCGAGCAGCCGCCAGAGTCCGTTGCGCGCGACCGTCGAAAGGTATCCCGCGAGTTCGCCCGGCGCTCGCCCAGCGGTGTTCCACTCCCCGGATTCCGCGCGCAGAAGCAGTTCTAACGCCTTGCTCGACGCGAGGTCCTCGAGGTCTTCGACCGAAACCCGCGGCGACCGGGACGCATGCAGGCGCAGATAGCGGGCGACGGCTCCCCGCAACAGGAGCCACGTCTGCGGACGCACGCCCGCTGCTCGCTCTCCGCCGGCACGCATGTCGGCAAGCAGGGCGAGCAACCGGGTCGGCCACAGAATCGTCGGAGAGAGATCGGCGGCGTTCATCCGGAAAAGTCTATACAGGGGCCGTCCTTCGGGAAAGCCAGCCGGCAGTTTCCCTCCGTTAGGTCGTGCCACACCGGCGGAATGAGATGTCACGAGGGCAGCGGTGCTCGCCACCTGGTTCGGGAGGTGGCGGCTGCCGGGCCGCCGATGAAACTTCCCACGTCCCGAACTCCGGAGCCTGCATGCGCCCCATCCCGGCCGCCCGCCTGCTGTCCGTACTCACAGCACTTCTCATCCTCGTACCGCGGCTCGCGAACGCGGTCGCGCTCGACTGGTGGGCGAACCGAACGTCGACTTCGTGCGTCTTCGAGTCCACCGCGCCCGGCACGATCCGGCTCGACAACTGCGCGAGCGGGTTCATCGAGGGCGACATCACGCTGCCCTCGAGCGGGAACTGGAAACTCTCGTTCGACGTGGAACCCGACGAATCGACCGGGCGCAAGCCGAACGACTACGTCGACGTCTTCATCAACTCGGCCCGCATCGGGCGCTACTACAACACCCCCGCGGCCCCGGCACTGCATCACGTCTCCGCGCTCGTGAACGGCTCGAGCGTGCACTACCGATTCGAGTTCCTGAGCACGGATCTCGCGACCCACATCCACATGGTCGTGCGCGCCGGACAGGCGGAACTCGAGCCTGCCTACCTCACGAACCCTTCGTTCGATGGTGGCACCTACGTCAATGCGACGCCCACGACCACAGGAGACTGGCAGGGCAATCTCGCCAGCTACGTGACCGCCGAGAACGGCGTCACTCCGTTCCAGGGCGGCCGCATGCTCAAGTTCCTGGGCACGGCCAACGGCGGCGCGAGCACGGGCGCCGGTTGTGAGGCCATCCAGTTGGTCAGCATGGCGCCCTACGCGAGCGCCGTGGCGGCCGGCATCTTCCGGCTCGAAGCGAGTGCCTACGTCAACCGCGTGGCGCTCGACTCACAGACGGACACGCAATTCGGCATCGAACTCGTAGCCTGCAGCGGCTCGATGAGCAGCTTCCCGCCGCCGGCCGCCAACCAGCTCGCGCGCGCGCGCACCCTGATCCGCACGGATGGTGACCCGGCGACATGGGAGCGCATTCCGGAGTGCCTGCTGCATGTTCCCTACGGAACGACCTACGTAGCCTACTACCTGTTCGCGGACGAAGACGTCATGAACGATGGCACCGCGCCCGAGTTCGATGGGCACTACGCCGACGGGGTCACGCTCCTGCGGGTCGCTCCGCCCGCCTGGAGCTGCGCCGATCTGGTCACGCCGGAAGGCAATGCGGGCGCCCATACGCTGACCGTGCCCGTGGCGCTCAGTGCGCCGATCTGGGCTCCCGCCTCCATCACCGCCTCGACCACCGACGGCACCGCGACCGCGGGGGACGGAGATTTCCTGCCGACGGCACAGACGCTCACGGTGAAGCCCACGCTGGCGTGGGCGCGCAAGTGGGGCTCGGTCGGTTCCGGCAACTCGCAGTTCGATCAACCCTCGGGTATCGCCGCCGATCGCTGGGGCAACATCTGGGTGGCGGACGGCAACAACCATCGGGTGGTGCGCTACACCCGCCGCAGCGATTACGCCGGCAAGTTCGGCACGAGCGGCAGCAGCCCCGGACAACTCGGCTTCGTCGTATCCGTCGCGGTCGATCCGATCTTCGGCCACGTGTATGTGGGTGGATCGGACTCACGCATTTCGGAGTTCACCGCCGACGGCACGTTCGTGCGCGAGTGGGGTTCGCCCGGCACGGGGCCGGGACAGTTCTCGACACTCAGTGGCATCGCCGTCGATTCGCAGGGCAACGTATACGCCGCCGATTGGGGCACCGGGCGTATCCAGAAGTTCTCGAGCACGGGGACCTTCCTGCTGCAGTGGGGATCGCTCGGCTCCGGGATCAGCCAACAGTCTCCCCGAGGCATCGCCATTGGCCGCCAGGACGTCGTGTACGTGTCCGACACGTGGAACCCGCGGATCCAGCGGTAATCCTCGACGGGCGCGCCGCTCGGTCCGTTCGGCGGCTTCGGCTCCGGCCCCGGCCAGTTGAACCAACCCTGGGGCTTGTGCATCGATGCCGAGGGCAACGTGCTGGTCGCGGACCGCAGCAACAACCGCATCCAGATGTTCACGGCTTCGGGTACCTGGCTCACGCAGTGGGGTTCGTCGGGCAGCGGCGACGGTCAGTTCAACGCTCCGATCGATGTGAGTTCGGCGCCGAACGGCGTCGTGTACGTCGTGGAGACCGGCGGGAATCGCGTGCAGTCGTTCGAACCGCGCGATCCCTCCACGAGCCTCGGACTCATCGTGTCCGGCGATGCGAGGCTCGAGAGCAACGAGAACTTCGCGCTTTCGTTCGGCGCCCCAGCCGCGAGCGTGGCGCCCGCCGCGCCGGCGACGATCACGCTGACGAACGACGATGTCGGAGTCTTCTCCACTTCGGGTGCCTCCACCTCGCTGGTCGGTTCGGCAATGGTGAGTCCCATTGCGGATGGCCTGCGGCTGTCGAATCTGGGGCTGGCCGGAGCGGATGGGGCCGAAGTGACCGCGGGCGGCCTCAAGCTCTCGAGCACCCAGCCCGGGTCGATCGGCTTCGCCGCCGACTTCGCGAGCGCGGCCACGATTCCCGCCGGTGGCGCCAACGTGGTCGCGCGCATGGTGGGCACCGTGGCCGGAGTCCCGCAGGCAACCATGGGCACGTACACCGTGAACCTGCTGCCGACCGGCGCCAACTCGGTCGGAGTCGACTTCTCGGGTGTCGGCGCGTCACAGTGGAACGTCGCCGTCTACAACGGCGCCACGCTCGTGCACCAGCGCACGGGACACAGTGGCGTTGGGGTGGGCTACCAGAGCTGCGGCCCCGAGCCGGGCATGCACGCGTCGGCCACCGGCGACCCGATCCCCGGCGTGGACGTCGAGATCGAGCAGGTACCGGGCGGCATCGCGGTCACGTCGCGGCCGGGCGGCTGCACCCACATCGATCTCGGTGACGGAACCGGCGTGCATGCGGGCGACCGCATCGTGTTCCGGTCGCCGTCGCCCGCCCTGCGGTCCGGCGACGGCCTCGCGGCCGTGCGGTTCACGTCGAGCCTGTCCTCGCTCGACGTGAAGAGCCTGGGCCTGCGCGTGCTGGGGGCGCTGCACCGTTCGAGCGGTAACGCGCTGTTCGCGGCCAACTACAACAGCGCGAAGTCGAACACGGGGTGCATCATGAAGAACATCGGTCCGACCGGCGGTGATGGCGTGCGCATCGCCGTTCCAGAGGGCAAGAAGGCGGTGCACACCGAGTTCGGCAACACCGCGTTCCAGAGCTCGGACGCGGGCGCTTCGCTGACCGCGCGCGCGGTCGGCACCGCCAACGGCACACCGAACACGACGCTGTTCACGCTTTCGCAGACGGCCACGTCCACGGGCACCCAGCTGCGAGCGAACTTCACCGGCGCCTCGGTCGAGAGCGTGGTCGTGCTGAACGCGGGTGCGGTCGCCTATCGCGGCGAGGTGGCGAACAACGTCGTCGTGGGCGAAGAGGGCTTCCAGTCGCCCGCTCTGGGCGCGCACGAGGCGAACGGCCCGGCCCGCGTCGAAGCTGCGGGCGATCCGATTCCTGGTGTGGACATCGAGATCGAGCAAGTGCCGGGAGGCATCTCGGCCGGTCGCTCCACGGTGCTCAACTACCGCAATCCCCGCACGTTCAACATCGGTGGCGTGCTGTACTCGGGTAACGTGATTTCATTCAAGCGCGCGTTCTCGCGCGGGTTGCACGCGCAGGTCGTGGACGACAGCACGGCGACCCTCGATGAGGTGCAGTGGATCGCCACCAACCCGGGCGCCACCACTCTCGACAGCCTCGAGATCGTGGCCGAGACGATCGGCGCAGGCGGCACCGGGACGACGGGCGTCGGTGATTCCCCGGCACGAGTGCTGTCGGCGCTGCGAGCGTGGCCGAATCCCTCCGGGGGACGGACGGGGGTCGCGTTCACTCTCGGGTCCGCCAGCCGTGTGCGGGTCGTGATCTACGACGTCGCCGGGCGCGAGGTGCGTGAGTGGCACGCGCGGCGGTTCGAAGCGGGCGAGCATCATGTCGAATGGGACGGACTCGATGCGGGCGACCACCCGGTCGCAGCAGGCATCTACTTCGCCCGCGTCGAGGCAGGCGGAATGCGGCACGAGCTCAAGCTCGTGAGGCTTCACTGAGCCCCCATACGAATGCGGCCGTCCCGTGCTTCGGGACGGCCGCATTCGTTCGCCGGAGAGGATCGGGCTAGGCGTCGCGTCGCGTGTCGCTCTCTCTCCCCGCGCGCTTCGGCGCGTCGGGATACGGCGCGCGCACGTGGAAGATCGCGGTGAGCACGGGAATGAACGACTCGCGGATGCGCGCCAGCTCCTGGAGCGTGAGCCCGCAGTCGTCGAGCTGCCCGTCGCGCACGCGTTCGTCGATGATGCGCTGCACGAGCCCGCGGATGCGGCTCGGCGTGGGCTCGGCGAGCGCGCGCGAGGCGCCCTCGACGCCGTCGGCCAGCATGAGGATCGCCGTCTCCTTCGAGCGCGGACGCGGACCCGGATAGCTGTAATCCTCGCGGCGCGCGCCCGGATCGGTCTCGAGCGCCTTGTGATAGAAGAACGCCATCACCATCGTGCCGTGGTGCTCGGGGATCGCGTCGAGCACGGCGCGCGGCAGGCGCTGCTTGCGCGCGAGTTCGAGGCCCTCGGTGATGTGCGACTTCACGACGAGCGCGCTCATGGACGGCGTCAGTTTCTCGTGCCGCGAGCGCGACGAGGCCGGCTCGTTCTCGGCGTAGTACTCGGGCTTCGCGAGCTTGCCGATGTCGTGGTAGTAGGCCGCCACGCGCGCGAGCAGCGAGTTCGCGTTGATCGCCTCGGCGGCGGCTTCGGCGAGCGAGCCCACGACCATGCTGTGGTGGTACGTGCCGGGCGCCTCGAGCTGCAGGCGCCGCAGCAGCGGACGGTTCAGGTCCGACAGCTCGAGCAGCGTGATGTCGCTCGTGAGGCGGAACAGGCTCTCGACGAGCGGCAGGAACATGAACGCCAGCATGGTCGAGAGGAAGGCGTTGAGCCCGCCCCACATGGCGTCGCGCAGCAGCACCTGGGTCGTCGCGGTCTGGGCGAGGTCCCACGCGAGGATGGCGGCGAGGTTCGCGAGCATGATCGCGAAGAACGCGCGCACGAAGTGCCAGCGGTGGCGCAGGCGCGAGACCGAGTACGTGGCCGTGACGCCGCCCATCATGGCGACGGGCACGAACGGCGCGCGCAGCTCGGCGACCGCGGTGACGAGCACGGCGACGACGAGCGTGAACACGAGCGCCGGTCGCTTCTCGAGCAGCGACGCCACGACGAGCGGCGCGAGCGCGAGCGGCACCGTGAACTCCGAGAACCCGGCGACCGTCACGAGGCCGACCGCCGAGCCGAGCACGGCGAGGGTCAGCAGCGTGAACATCGCGAGCATGCCGTTGTCGCGGTAGACCGCGAGCAGCTCCATGCGCAGGTAGGTCGCGAACGCCGCGATGAACAGCAGCATGAGCAGCATGCGCGCGACGGGCGGGTACAGGAACTCGCTCTGGTTGCTCTTCGCCAGCTCGAGGTTCCGCAGCGAGCGCAGCTTCTGCACGGCCTCGCGCGAGACGCGCTCGTTGGCGTCCACGATCAGCTCGTCCTTCTTCACCGTGCCGATCACGCCCGAGACGGCGCCCTGCGCCTGCACGCGGCGCCACTCGGTCTCGGCGCGGTCGTAGAGCACGGTCGACTGGACGAACGGCCCGGCGAGCCCCACGACGAGCTGCACGCCGCGCGGATCGTTCGGGAACAGCTCGCGCGCGCGCTGGGCGAGACGGTCGAGCGCCTCCTTGCGTTCGAGGAACCGGCTCGCCGGGGCGAGCGCCTCGGTCTCGCCTTCGCGCAGCGTGACGTTGCGGTACCCGAGGATGAAGCCGCCCTTCTTCTCGGCGACGATGCCCGACTGCACGAGTTCGGCGAGCCAGCCACCCATGGCGCCGAGCGCCTTGCGGGCACGGCCGGGCGCGGCGAGCGCGTCGGCGGCGTTCTCCTCGAGCGGCACGCCGAGCGCCTTCAGGCGCGCGACGCGCTCGGCGGGACTGACGCGGACGTCGGAGACGAGCGCGAGCGCGTGGTCCTGGAACGCGCTCCAGCGGTTCAGCACGTCGGCCTGCGCGCGCGTGTCCACGACGTAGACGGGCGGCACCGCCAGCCCGGCCTCTTCCTGCTCGCGCCGCAGCACCGGCTCGTCCTTCTGGACGCGGAAGTCGTACGGGGCGACCACGCGCTCGCGGGCGATGTCGCCCTCGCGGTAGCGCAGGCGGTCCCCGGCGCCGTGCCCCGTCGGCAGGAGCGCGGCGGCGGCCAGCAGCGTCACGACCATCAGC
The DNA here is from genome assembly GCA_016215625.1 of Candidatus Eiseniibacteriota bacterium. Taxonomy (GTDB): domain Bacteria; phylum Eisenbacteria; class RBG-16-71-46; order RBG-16-71-46; family RBG-16-71-46; genus CAIXRL01. The sequence continues at coordinate 25,936 of JACRIW010000047.1, forward strand.
AGGCGCTGGGCGTAGTACCCCCAACGCACCGACCGGGCGCGGTCCGGCAGGGCCGGGACCGGCGACAGTTCCGAAGTACTCAGGCGGTCACTCCGTGGGTGAAGACAGGAGCCGGGGCGGGGCAGCCCCGGCTCACGACGGCGCGAACCTTACGCGAGAGGCCCGGCGGCGTCATCCGGGGACGCCGGAGCGCCCTCGGCGGCCGGGTCAGCGCCCTCTGCCGCAACGGCTTCGCCTTCGGCGCCTTCGGCGGCCGCGGCGGGCGGGACCTGGGCGAGCGGGTCGAGGCTCTCGCCCACGCCCTCTTCGGCCTTGCCCTCGGACTTCGCGTGATAGACGTCGAACGCGTGGATGATCTCGCGCACCAGGCGGTGCCGGACCACGTCTTCGGGATGGAAGTACACGAACTCGATCCCGGGCACGTGGCCGAGGATGGACTGGATGCGCACGAGCCCCGACTGGTCGGCCGACTTGAGGTCGATCTGCGTCAGGTCGCCCGTGATCACCGCGCGCGAGTCCGTACCCATGCGCGTGAGGAACATCTTCATCTGGCGCACGGTCGTGTTCTGCGCCTCGTCGAGGATGATGAACGCGTTGTGGAGCGTGCGCCCGCGCATGAACGCGAGCGGCGCGATCTCGATGACGCCCATCTCGAGGAATCGGCGCATCTTGTCGTAGCTCATCAGGTCGGCCAGCGCGTCGTACATCGGGCGCAGGTACGGATCGACCTTCTCCTGCATGTCGCCGGGCAGGAAGCCGAGCGACTCGCCGGCCTCGACGGCCGGACGCACGAGGATGATGCGGTCCACTTTCTTCTGGCGCAGCGCCGCGACGGCGGCGGCGACGGCCAGGTAGGTCTTGCCGGTGCCGGCCGGTCCGATGCCGAACACGACGTCGTGCTGCTCGAGCGCCTTGAGGTAGATCGCCTGCGTGGGCGTGCGGGCGCGCACCGACTTGCGGTCGAAGCTGTAGCCCGGAGCGCCGTCGTACGCCTCGACGAGCCGCGCACGTCCCTGTCCGTTGCCGTGGTTCGAGTCGTCCGAATCGCCGTTCCGCCGCACCTGTCCCAACGCAGTGGCCACGTCCGCCTCCTCGATGGCTTTCCCACGCTCGGCGAGCTGCACGAGTTCGTTCAGCGCCGAAGACGCGGGTCTCACGTCACCTTCTTCACCGGACACCGTCAGCGTTCCGTCGCGCAGCGTGATCCGCACCGGGATGGCGCGTTCGATCTGGCGAAGGTTCGCGTCGTTGTGCCCCAACAACGAGAGCTGGTCGAGATGATGAATGGGGAACTTCTTGGCGATCACGCGGTGCCTCTCGGTGCCGGGAAAACGCAAAACTCCCGACCGGTCCCGCCCCGCTTCGGGGCGCCGATCAAGAGCTCGGGTGCAGCCGTTCCTGTGACGTCGGGGTGCGATGTCAATCGGGATGGCCCTGGAACTCTCCTCAAGGGGACGCCCGCCTTTCCTGGAGCCGGCGTCTCGTCGCCGCACGCGAAGGGCGGTGCGACGGCGGGACCATATCAGAAGCGATTCGCGGCGCCCTCACCGAAATACGCCCGGCGTCGCGCGGAACCCCTGCCTGCCCGCACGGTATCGGCAAGGCGGAGGGCCGGGGTTGAGGCGGGAATGCGGCGGGGGTGGCGGATTCCGCCACCCCCTGCCACCGGACGAACCGATGCCCCCCGGCTCCGGCGATCGTCCTTCCCGCCGCCGCGCTCAGCGCACGACGACGAACTTCCGCACCGCCTCGGCCCCACCGGCGCGCACGCGGCAGAAGTACGCACCCGCGCTCACGTCCCGGCCGTCGCGATCGCGCAGGTCCCACTCGAGCGACCACGCGCCGGCGTTCACGCGCGTGCGTTCGATCGAGCTCACGAGCCGGCCGTTCACGTCGAGCACGTCGAGCGACACCTCGCCCTCGCGGGCGAGCGTGAAGCGGAACGACGCGTGCTCCCGCACCGGGTTCGGCGACACGGGCGCGAACTCGAGCGCCGGCCGGGTGGCGGCCACGCGCGAGTCCGTCGCGACCGCGGGGCGCATCGGCATGGGCGCGCTGCACACCTGCAGCGGGCGCATCATGTCGTTGTCCTCGTGATCGATGATGTGGCAGTGCCAGACGTAGCCCGGCCCGCCCGGATAGCCGAACGTGTCGGTCTCGCCGAGCGCCGCGCCGGGGTCGAACGAGAACAGGTTCACGCCCGGCTGCACCGAAACGCCCATGCGCGCGGCACGAGCCTCGGCGTCCTGCGGCGCGACGCGCACGAGCACGCGCGTCACCTCGCCCGGGTTCATCCGGAACGTGTCCTTCCAGCCGCGTTCGTTCGGATCCGGTGCGATCGGGACGCCCTGCAGGAACGGCGTCACGTCGGGATTGCCGCCGAGCTTGAAGCCCGTCGCCGCGTCGCGCTGTCCGTAGGGGAACGGGCCACCCATGCCCGGCATGGGCATGCCGTACACGCCGAGGTAGCGTGAGGGAGAGAACGTCTGGCGCTCGAGCAGCTGGAACTGGAGCAGGTGCAGGTGCATCGGGTGCGTGTCCGCGGTGAGGTTGATGATCTCCCACACCTCGGTGTCGCCGACCTGCAGCTCTTCCGTGGGCATCATGTGGTAGTTCGTGTTGTTCACGAGGACCTGGAGCGGACCGAGCGGCCCCATGTCCTCGTTCAGCGTGAGGGCGCGACGCACCGGCACGCGCGCCGGGCGCTCGATCGGCGTGAGCCGCACGCGCGAGACGCGTGAAGGATCGAGGCTCGCGTCCACGGGCGCGTTCGGCACCTTCGCCGCCACGCGGAACTGCATGACCTGGCCCGTCGTCTTCGGATCGGCCACCGCGCCCTTCGGGTACGGCGAGCGTCCACTGTTCACGAGCGTGAACGTCCGGCCCGCGTACGCGGCGAAGTCGATGACGAGGTCCACGCGCTCACCGGGAGCGATGAGCAGGCGCTGGGGCGCCTTCACGGCGGGATTGTTGAGGAACACGGGCGCGTCGAGCAGGCCGCCGTCGCTGCCGATCTGCCAGAAGCCCGGCCCCGGCTTGTCCGTCGCGCGATCGAGGAGCCGCAGTTCGTAGAAGCGCGCGTTCGAGCCGTTCACGATGCGGAAGCGATAGCGCCGAGGCTCGACGTCGAGGTACGCCCACGCCTTGCCATTCACCATGACGACGTTGCCGAGGAACTCGGGAATCCAGAACGGGTGCACCGCAGGGTTCGTTCCGTTGCTCGGGAAATACAACTGGCCGTTCGTGTCGAACATGCGGTCCTGGATCGCCAGCCCGATCTCGTACGGCTTGCCGAAGCGGTCGAGCGCGGCGTCGGCCGGTCCGCCGGGCAGGTTGGCCGGCTCGAGCGACGGATCACGCAGCAGGTAGAAGCCCGCGAGCCCGGCGAACACGTTGATGCGCGTCATGCCGAGCGCATGGTCGTGATAGAACATCGCCGTGCCTTCCTGGTCGTTCGGGTAGGCGAACGTGTCGGTCACGTACGAAGGCCCGCGCTGCGCGAGGCCGGGCGTCCACCACGCGTCCGGACCGCCGTCGTACGCGGACGGCACTTCGCCACCATGCAGGTGCACGGCCGCGGGCACCGGCCCCGTGTAGGGCGTGGTCGCGCCTTGCGTGCCGAGCGGATTCGCCCAGTGGAGCGTCTGGTCCACCGTGAGCGTGCCCTGCAGGTACAACGGCGAACCGTCGGCGTTGGCGAGCGCGTTCTCGTAGCGCACCCACGTGGGCGTGCCGCGGCGGGCGACGATCGTCGGGCCGGGCGTGGAGCCGTTGTAGCCCCACACGAACGCGCCGTTCGACCACGGAGCCGGCAGCGTCGTGTAGAAAGACGCGGGAAGCAGCTTCTGCTGGAACTCGCTCATGCGGATCTGCAGCGGTGCACCCGCGCTGGTCGCGGCACCGTCGAGCGCGGAGGGCAGCGGAAGCGGGTCCACGTACTTCGGAATGAGGGTCGGATCGAGCGGAACGGCCGCCTGGGCGAGCGCCCGGGCAGGAAGTGCGGCGCACAGGAATGCGAGGGCGAGCCCGAAGCGCACGAAGCACCGGAGCCGCGCGGAGAAGAACGCAGGGAACATGAGAGACCACTCCACGACACCGCCCGGATCGGACGGCGCGCACCAAAGTCGCGCGTCGCGGGGAGGATGGATGCGGACGCGACTGCCGGCGGGTGCCGGCACAGGGGGGTTGGTGCGCACGAACTCGGACGTCTCTCGCGCGCCGCGGTGCAGGTGGCGGCGGGCGCGCAGAGGAGTTCAGGAGAGAGACATCGAGGACCCCGTGGCGCCGGGGCGGAGACAGGTGGGAGCCCGGGCAACTCCTCGCCGGACGGTTCCTCGACTTCATGCGCGAATCACTTGCGCGTGCCGGACGGCATGGGGCGGTCCGGGGGGTCTCACCTCCCTCGCGGCCAGCGCCCGCTGCGGTCCTCGCACGGAATGCGGGCGCGTCACCGGCATGTCTTACAGGAAACATGCCGCGGCTTCGGGAGCACTTTCGGCAAGCATGCGCGCGTTGCACCGCAACGACTCCGCAGGGGTGCTCGTGGAGTAACGAGAGCGCACTCGCGCGGGCGCGCGGGGGCGGACTGACCATTTGGCGGGTCGCGACACGAATGTGTCAGGGCGTGCAGCTCGACCGCGCCCCACCACCTCGAAGCGCCGCGCCCGCGTTGCCGCTATCTGATCACCACCGCGCGTACCGTGCTCGCTTCGGGACCGCGGACGAGCCGCACGGCGTACACGCCCGGCGCGAGCGCGAGCCCCTCGCCGGCGCGCACGCGATGCACGCCGGCGCCGAGCGCCGTGACGTCGCGCGACCACACGCGCCGGCCCGTGACGTCGAACACCTCGAGCCGCGCCGGCACGCCCGTCGACAGCGTGCACTCGACCTCGGGACCACGCGCCGAGGGCTGCGCGCCCGCCAGGCGCAGGGCGTCGCCGCGCCCGGGGCCGCGCCCGGCGACGCCGAGCGCCCCGGCACCGAAGTCCACCGCCCAGAGCCCGGCTTTGCCCGGACTCTGCGGCATCGCGCGCAACCCGATCAGCATGCGGTCGTCGATCGCGTCGTACATCGCCACGGCTTCGACCGAAGTCGCCTGCGGTGCGTGCAGCGCGTTCCACGCCAACGACGGCCCGCCGAGCGCCGCCTCGAACACGCCGAGCGAGGCGTCGAGCCCGAGCAGCCGGTGACGCGCGGTGTCGAGCGCGATGGACTGCAGCATCGGGACGTCGCCCACGCGGCCGAGCACGGTCCACGTGTCCGTACCCGCGCCGGGCGCGAGCACGGCGACGTCGCCGTTCGAGTCGTGCACGAGCGTCACGTGCGCGGCGGGGTCGTACACCGCGCAGCGCACGTCGCCCGAGGGCGGCGTGCCCGTGGTGGCGAGCGCCGACCACGTCCACGTGGCGGGATCGAGCAGCCACGCGTCGTGCAGTGGCATACCGCTCGCGTTCTCGCCGCCGAGCAGCAGGAACTTCTGGCGCTGCGCGTCCCAGACGAGCGAGCCGTGCGTGCGGGCGGGCGGCTTCGTGCCCGTGACGGGCGACGTCACCGCACCGCTCGCGAGCGAGACCACCGTCGTGGTGTTCAGCCACACCGGCGGGCTGCCCGGCGACGCGCTCTGCGAGCGCCCGCCGAAGTACACGACCCGGTCGTGCAGCGCGTCCACGGCGACCGCCGCGTCCATGGCGTCGTGCGCGGTCGCGAAGGCGCCCCACAGCGTGTCGGGATCGTCGAACGCGGCGATCGCGCCGCTGGTGGCGTAGTCGCCGTACGCGCTCAGCGCGCGCAGCCCGCCGTGCAGCAGGACGTGGCCCCGGCGTGGATCGAACGCGAAGTCGGAACCCTGCGCCGAGTTCGGCGAGCCGGTCGCCTGCACCGCCCACGCGAGCGCGGTCGGGCCGCCGAAGGGCATCGCGAGCACTTCGTTCCACGTCTCGGCCGCGATGATGCCGCGCGAGGGCGAGAACCCGCCGAACGACAGCAGCCGGTCCGCGTCCGGGTCGAGCACCACGGCGCCGGACGTGCGGAAGTCGGGACGGAACGTGACGAGGTTCCACGCGGGCGAGGCCGCGACGGGATCGAGGCCGTACACCTGCGACGAGGCGCCCTCGTACCACTGCCCGTCGGCCTCGCAGAAGAAGCCGTAGCGCCCCCCCACCGCGAGCACGCGATGGCGCGCGCCGTCCCACAGGAACTGCATGTCGTACGCACCGGGCACGGACAGCGCGGGCAGCGCGGACCACGTGAGCGTGGCGAGCGGCAGCTTCCAGCTCGCGTACGACGGCACGTAGGCCTGGCAGGCGCCTTCCCAGCGCGTGCCGCCGGTGATCACGAGCACGCCGTGCTCGGGGTCGAGCACCATCGCCTGGTCCCCGGCGATGCCGAGCGACGGGTTCACCACGGCGAGCGCCGACCACGTCGGCGGATCCGAGAGCGTCAGCTGCGAGAGCACGCCGTCCTCACCGAGCGCGATCAGGCGGTCGCCCGCTTCGTCGTACACGGCCGCCCCCAGATCGAGCGGGGCCCCCTGCGTGGACGGGAACTCCCACGTCATGTTCGTGCGGATGGCGAGCACGCCGAGCTGGGTGAAGCCGGGAACCACGAGGCGCGAGCGCGCGCGATCGAGGAAGACGTTGCGCCCCGATCCGTACTGGCCGAGCCCGGCGCCGAACGAGCCGATGCCGTGCCACTTCCAGTGCGTGATCGCCGCGGGGTCGTAGCTCCACACCCCTTCGGAGGACGCTTCGAACACCCAGCACTGGTGCCGGTCCGCGTCCCAGAGCGCGTGACCGGTGATGGGCGGGGCGAGCGGACGGCGCACGCCGGCCGGACCGGCCGACGCGGAGAGCGGAAACGAGAGCGCGGCGAGAAGCACCGCGGCGAGCACGTGAGAGTGCGGCATGGCGGGAAACTCCGGATGCGACGAACGAACCGAGGCCGTGCGGGGGAGTGTCGGCAATGGTAGCCCGGCCGCGAGCACCGCCGGAGCGAAAACACGCGCGCCCGGCGGGGCTTTTCGGCCGGGCCGGGCGAAGTGCAACCAAACCGTGTGTGGAGTTGCCGAACCCGTCAGGTCGCCCGCGGGCCGGAGGCCGGGCTCACTCCTCGAGTTCCGCCAGGACCGCGCCGCTCTGCACCATGGCGCCGGGCTGGGCGGAGACGCTCTTCACGCGCCCATCGCGCGGGGCGCGGATCAGGTGCTCCATCTTCATGGCCTCGAGCGCCACGAGCGGCTGGCCCTTCGTGACCTCGTCCCCCGCCTTCGCGAGTACGCGCGTCACGACGCCGGGCATCGGGGCGGTCATGCCGTGCGACTGCGCGCCGGCGCGGCCGCGGCTCGCGGCGTCACGCTCGACCACGAAGTCCGCCGTGCCGAGCCGCACGAAGCGGCGTGCGCCGGCGGCGGTGATCTCGGCGAGCGTCTCGACGCCGTCGCTGCGCAGGCGCAGCCGGCCCTCTTCGAGCGCCTCGGCCTCGACGACGAACTCGGCGTCGTCCACACGCACGCGGAACTTGCCGCCACCCAGGGCGTCGAGCTGCACGGAGCGCGAACGCTCGCCGTCCTTCCACGCGCTCTTCACGAGTCCAACCCCGCCTGACGCCAGCGCCCGAGTGTCTCGAACGGCGTCTTGGTCTTCGCCACGTGCTTCTCCGCGCCGTCCGGCCGCGCGGCGGTGAGCCCCATCGCCTCGGCGATCGCGACCGCGGCGAGCGCGAGGTCGGGCGCGGGCGCCTGCATGAGCGCTTCGAAGCCCGGCAGGAACTCGCGCTCGATCCATTCGGTGTCGAACTCCGCGCGCGCGACCTGCGGGGCGCGCGTGAGCGCGCGCAGGAACGGCAGGTTGGTCACCACGCCGTGCACGCGCGCGGTGTCGAGCGCCCCCGTCAGCCGTGCGAGCGCCGCGTCGCGTGTGGACCCGAACGCGATCACCTTCGCGAGCATCGGGTCGTAATGCACCGACACGTCGTCGCCCGCCTCGATGCCGCGGTCCACGCGCACGAACGAGCCGTGCGGCCAGCGCACGCGGCTCGCGGTGCCGGCCTGCGGCAGGAAGCCGCGCGAAGCGTCTTCCGCGTAGAGCCGCGCTTCGATCGCGTGACCGCGGTGACGCACGGCGTCCTGCTCGAACGGCAGCGTGCCCGTGGCCGCGACGTGCAGCTGCGCGCGCACGAGATCGATGCCCGTGATGAACTCGGTCACCGGGTGCTCGACCTGGAGCCGCGTGTTCATCTCGAGGAAGTAGAACTCGCCGGAGGGCGCGAGCAGCATCTCGATCGTGCCGGCGCCGCGGTAGTCCACCGCCTCGGCGAGCCGCACGGCCGCCGACGTGATCGCGGCGCGCAGCTCCGGCGTGATCGCCGCCGATGGCGCTTCCTCGACCACCTTCTGGTGGCGCCGCTGCAGCGAGCACTCGCGCTCGAACAGGTGCACCGCGCGGCCGTGACCGTCGCCGACCACCTGCACTTCGATGTGGCGCGCTCGCGTGACGAGCTTTTCGAGGTACACGCTCGCGTCGCCGAACGCCGAGCGCGCGAGCCGCATGGCGGACTCGACCGCTTCGCGCAGCGCGGCTTCGTCGTGCACCGCCTTCATGCCCTTGCCGCCGCCGCCGAGCGCGGCCTTCACCATGACGGGATAGCCGATCTTCGCGGCGGCCTTCGCGAGCGCGTCCACGTCGGCGCCCTCGGCGCCGGGCACGATCGGCACGCCCGCCTTCTGCGCGATGTTGCGCGCGGCGCGCTTGTCGCCCATGTCGCGGATCTGCCTGCCCGTCGGACCGATGAACGTGAGCCCCGCGGCTTCGACCGCGTCGGCGAACGTTGCATTCTCGGCGAGGACGCCGAAGCCCGGATGCACGGCCTCGGCGCCCGAGGCGCGGGCGGCGTCGAGAATCGCCTCGACGTTCAGGTACGACTCGCGCGCCTCGGCCGGGCCCACGCGCCACGCTTCGTCGCACAGACGGGTGTGCAGCGCGCCGCGATCGGCGTCGGAGAAGACCGCGACCGAGCGGATGCCCATCTCGTGGAGCGTGGCGGCGATGCGGCAGGCGATCTCACCGCGATTGGCGATCAGGACTTTGCGGAACATGGGAGCGCGCAGGTTACTCCATCCAGCGGGGCTTGCGCTTCTCGAAGAAGGCGGCGAGCGCGTCCTTCGCCTCCTCGCCGCCGCGCACCTCGGCGAGCGTCTTCGGGAGCGATGCGCGGTACTCGTCCCACGGCGTGTTCCCCCACTCCACCAGCAGCGCCTTGATCCGCTTCTGCGCGTGGGGGCCGCCCTTCAGCAGCTCGCCCGCGCGCTCGGCCACCTTGGCGTCCAGTTCGGCCGCCGGCACCACGTGGTGCACGAGCCCCACGCGCAGCGCGGTCGCGGCGTCGAAGCGTTCACCCGTGAGCATGAGTTCACGCGCCTGGCGGTCGCCGAGGCGGCGCAGCACGTAGGGCGAGATCAGCCCCGGCAGGATGCCGAGCCGCACTTCGGTGAGCCCGAACTTGGCGTCGTCGCTCGCGACCGTGATGTCGCACGCGCTCGCGAAGCCCACGCCGCCGCCGTACACACCGCCGTGCACGCGACCGACGACCGGCTTCGGGAAGTCGGCCAGCGCCGCGAACACCGCGCCGAGCCGCGTGGCCTCGGCGACGTTGTCGTCGAACGAGGCCGACGCGCTCGCCTTCATGGCGCCGATGTCGGCGCCCGCGCAGAACGACGGCCCGCGCCCGCCGAGGATCACGCAGCGGCACGAGTCGTCGGCCGCGAGCGCGTCGAGCGCCTCGAGCAGCGCCGCGCCGAGTTCGGCGTTGAGCGCGTTGTGCACTTCGGGACGGTTGAACCAGACGCGGGCGAGTGCGCCTTCGCGTTCGACTTCGACGAGCGCCATGCAGGTCTCCGGCGGCGATGGGGACGATGCGTCACGAGCGCGCGCATCTTACCCCTCGCCGGGCCGGAGTCGAGCGACGGACGCTCGCTCAGTCCCCCAGCGGCACGAATCCCGACCACGCCGCGGGCGGGGTCGGCAACTTCGCCGCACGCAACACGGCGAGCCGCCGCAGCTGCGCGGCGCGGACGCTCGCCGCGACACCGAGGCCACGCTCGAGCCGGGCGCCGTAGTACGCGCTCATCCAGTCGTGCGTCGCGCGGTCGTTCACGGGCCACAGGCTCATCACGAGCGCATGCGCGCCCGCGAGGCGGAATGCGCGCTGGAGCCCCAGCACGCCCTCCCCGGCGGCGATGTCGCCGAGACCGGTGTCGCACGCGGAAAGCACGACTTCGTGCACGCCGGAGAGGTCCATCGTCGAGATCTCTTCCGCGGTCAGGATGCCGTCGTCCCCGCCGGTCGCGGCAGCACGGCGGTTCGCGCCCGCGAGCGCGAGCCCGGAGAGCCGCAGCGTCTGGCGTCCGCTCGGCGCGCTCGCGCTGCCGGAGCTCGCGGCGGGCGCCGTGCCGCCGATGCCTCGCGCCCCACCGGCGGGCGTGGCGCATTCGCCTCCCACGAAGAAGCCGTGCGTGGCGATGTGCAGCGTCGCGGCGCGCGAGGCCGTGCGGCGCAGCTCGACTTCGTTGGCCTGCGCGCCCGTCAGCATGACGACTTCACGCCCGGCGGCGCGCCATCGTTCCGCCAGCTCGCCGACTTCGTCGGACGTCGAGGGCAGCGCGCCGAAACGCACGTCACGGAAGCGGTCGCAGGCGACGGGCACGTTGCGCAGGTTCGCGGCGATCACGTCGGTCGCCGCGTGGGGAGCCGTGGCGCCGTCGAAATCGGCGCCTCCCAGGGCGACCAACGTGCCGATCGGCGCGTCGGAGGAGCGCACGAGGGCGAGGTCGCGCTCGGCCCCGAGCCGCAGGAGCAACGGCGCGCGCTCGGCGACGTAGCCGCCGCGCGCGTCCGGCAGCGCGGCGAAGTCCACCAGGTGCAGCGCACCGTCCGGCACGATCACGAGGCGCGACGCCGACGCGAGTCGCGACGCGATCGGGTCCCACACTCGCGCGCGCAGGCGCGCGCCGCTGGCTCGCGAGCGGCGCTCGGCGTCGGGGCCGGTGCGCGAGACGTCCTCGCGCCAGTTTGCGGCGAGCGCGTCGAGCTCGGCCGCGCGGCCGAGCGCCACGACTTCGGGGGCCGCGCCGGAACGCGCCACGAACGCGAGCATGCGCCGTTCGGTGCGCGAACCTCCCGCGGGCGCCGCGTATTCGAGGAACGAGACGAGCACGTCGCCCTCTCCCAGCGCGTCGAGCGGATGCGCGCCGCCGGGGACGTCCTGCGGCAGGCCGAGATCGGCGAGCCGGCGCTCGAATCGTTCGGCACGCGAGCGCGCGTCGCGCTGCAGCGAGTCCAGCGCGTGGTTGCTTTCGGCACGCACGAGCCAGCGCGCGAGCACGCCGCGCGCCTGCGCGAGCGAATCGAGCAGCGCGTTCGCGCGCGGATCGTCGCCGCGATGCGCCGCCTTCAACCGGCTGCCGACTTCGTCGAGCACCAGCGACCGCGCCTCGACGACCCGATCGAACGCGATGCGGCGTTGCGCGTCGTCGAGCTTTCCGGAAGCCGCGAGTGCGAGCAACGGATCGAGTCCGAGTCCCGACCCCCGTGCGTACACGAGCGCCTGCCGGTCGGGGAACCCGCGCGCGGCCGTGCGCAACAGCGAGGCCTGCATCGCGGCCAGCTCGCGCGAGACCTCGAACGCACGCGCGTCGCCCATCTGCACGAGCGCACGGGCGCGCTCGGCGACCAGCTTCGCGTGCAGCGGTCCGCCGGAGCCCAGTTCGGTGATCGCTCGAGCGATCGCGGGCTCGAGCCTGGCCGCCGCCTCCGCGGGCCGGCCGGCGTCGGTCAGGCACTGCGCCCAGAGCAGCGCGCCTTCGTAGAAGCCCGGCGCGCGGTCGCCTTCGCGTTCGGCGATCCGCGACGCGAGCTCGATCCCGTGCATCGCCGCGGCGCTGTCGCCGGCGACGCGAAGAGCGGTGGCGCGCTCGAACAGGATCGGCAGCGCCGAGAGACTGTCCTGCCGCGCCGCCTGGTACGCCGCGGCGCTGTCGAAGCACGCGACGGCCTCACGACCACGCCCCAGCCCGAGCAACGCACGGCCGCGCTGGTGCAGGTACTCGTAGTGCGACGGATCGTCCGGACGGAACGCGCGCAGGCTCAGGTGGCGTGCGCGCTCCTGGACCGCGAACGCCTCCTCGAAGTCGCCGAGGTCGTTCAGGCACTCGACCAGCGCGTCGGCGCTGTTCGCGACGCGCAGCGTGTCCATGCGGGGACGCGCCAGCTCCCACTCGATGCCGCGCTCGAAGAGCCCGCGCGCGCGCACGAGATCGCCCACGCGCATCGACAGGATCGCGATGTTGTATCGCGTGAGCTGCGTGTCCGGATGATCGGGACCGAGCTGGATCTCGAGCAGGTGCGCCACGTGCTCCATCATCTCGAGCGCGCCGACCTCGTCACCGGCCATGTTGAGCTGTCCGGCGAGTGCGCTGTAGGTCGCCATGAGCCGGATGTCGTCCCGGCCGAAGTGCGACTCCATGATCCGCACCGCGCGCCTGCCTTCCTCGACCGCGTCGGTGCGCGCGGCGTTCGTCGCGATGAGCGCGACCTGCCGCAGCGACGACGCGACCTCGAGGTCGTCCCCGGGCAGCGCACGTTCGTACATCGCGAGCGCGCGCCGCGCGTCGCGCACGGCGGGTTCGAACTCGCGCCGGCGGCGGTGCACTTCGGAGGAGGCGCGGATCGCGCGTGCGAGCGTGAGCGAATCCGGCCCCGGGTGCTTCGAGAAGATCGCGAGCGTGCGCTGGAGCTGTTCGAGGAGCAGCCCTTCGCGGCCGCGGCCGGCGAGCGCGCCGATCTCGACGACGTCGAGCAAGGCCACGCCGACCTTGAACGAGTCCGGCTCCTGGCGCGCCACGAGCTGCGAATAGGCCGCGGTCGCGAGGGTGTCCATGCGCGGGAATGCGCGGGCCTTGGCGAGTTCGGTCCATTGCGGGCGGTAGCCGATCGAACGCCAAGAGAGCGTGTCGAGCGGCGCGGCGGATCGGCCGCGAGCGGCGGCCGCGGGTCCGGCGAGGAGAGCGAGCAGGCAGAGAGCGAGCAGGGTGCGCATGTCGGGAATGTATCGGCCCGGGAGTCCCGCGAAGAAGGCGGATTTTTCGGGAGTTCCGTGCGTGCGGTTCGAGTGCGCCCCGGCGTTGTCCAGTCACGGCGGGTGACTTCGGGGGAAGTGGCGCGCCGGTTCACGGGCGGGATCCGATGGACAGGCCGGGTCCCGCCTTTCGCGTCCTGGCGGAAGATGCGTGCGATTTCCCATCTGGACGGCGTTCTGGGGTCGGACCCCTAAGGAGATGACGCCATGAACGCCATGAAGCGCTCGCTGCTCGCCCTTTCGGCCGTGTTGACCCTGCTCGCCCCCACCGCGGCGCACGCCCAGTGGGTGACGGCGCTCAACGCGAACAACATCGTGAGCAACGCCGCGAACCACCAAAAGGACCCGCAGACGTTCAGCGACGGCGCGGGCGGGTTCGTGACCGTCTGGACCGACCTCCGCACGTCCGGACACCAGGACCTCTACGCGCAGTCCTACGACGCGAACGGCTTCGCGCGCTGGACCGCGAATGGTGTCGTGGTGGATTCGACCGTGGGCACTCTTGCCGCGGCCGACGCCTGCCCCGACGATTCGGGCGGCGTCATCGTGACCTGGTACCGGACCAACGGCGCGGCGCCCAACCGTGTCTTCGCGCAGCGGCTCGACGCGAACGGCCAGCGCCGCTGGGGCGCCGGCGGCACGCGAGTCGGAACGGTCGAAGTGACGCAGACGCTGCCGCGCATCGCCGAGGACGGCGAGGGCGGCGCGATCGTGGTGTGGGCGAACTGGCTGGCGAGTTTCACGGCGAACGTCTTCGGGCAGCGGCTCGACCGCAACGGCAACCGGCTCTGGTCGGCGACGGGTGACTCGCTCGTCGCGCGCGGCGAAGTGCGCAGCCTCACGGCCACGCGGCGCCCGGGAGGCGGCGCGTTCGTCGGCTACTGGTACACGTTCGGCCCGCTCGCCATGGTCGCGGTGGACAACGCGCGCGTGCGGCTCATGTCGGACACGATCACGACCGCCGCTTCGCAGACGTCGCCTCCGGCGCTCTTCAGCGCCACCGCAGGCGACGGCGCGTACCTCATGATGGCGGGCGGCAACAACATGAACATCCGCCGGTTCGGTGCGGACGGCAGCCGTTGGCCGGCGTCGGTGCGTGTCGTGGCCGGAGCGCACTCGCAGGCGCATCCGATGCTCGCCGGCGGCGGTGCGGACGGCAGCGCGCTGCTCGCCTGGCGCGACGGACGCGCCGGCGCCGGCGGCATCTATGCGCAGAAGCTGCGTACCGACGGGCTCCCGATGTGGGGCACCGACGGGCTCTTCATTTCGAACAACGTGACCTCGAACGGTGGCGGGCACACGATCGCGGCGGACGACCTGAACGGCGCGTGGATCGCGTGGAGTGCGAACGTGGATCGCATCGCGCAGCACGTCATGTCCGGCGGCGGCTTCTGGCTGCCTCCCGCGGGCGTCACGTTCTCGAACGCGAACAGCAGCAACTTCACCTACGACGCCGCGACCATCGTGCCCGGGCTGCAGAGTTCGGCGATCGTCGTCTGGGCGACGACGCAGAGCGCCGGCACGTTCAACGACGTGCACGCGAAGCGGCTGTTCGGCGACGGCTCGCTGACGACGGCGGGCGTGGGCGACGGCTTCGCGACGGACGCGGGGCTGGCGCTCGCCGCAGGACCGTCGCCGGCGCGTACGAACGTCACGCTGCGGTTCGCGCTTACGCGCGCCGGGCGGGCGACGCTCGAGCTGTTCGGCGTGCGTGGCGAGCGCGTGGCAACGCTCGCGGACGGCGACTTCGCCGCGGGCACGCACTTCCGCACGATGGACACGTCGGCGCTCGCGCCGGGCGTGTATCTCGCACGGCTGACGACGAGCGACGGGGTGGTGAGCGCGAAGGTCGTGCGGGTGAGGTAGAGCTCCGGCGTCGTGCCTGAGGGCGAACGCGCTCATGCGGCCGCGCTCGCCGGCTTCGCCTGCGGTTTCGAAAAGTCCTGCTTCGTCGCGAGCCGCGCGGTCAGCACTTTCAACGCCGCCCGCACTCTCGGCTCGAGCGGGCCGTCCGCGAGGTCTTTCGTCGCTTCCGCCGCGCGCGCCGATTGCTCCGGCGTGAACTGGAGCGACTTCAGCGCGCTCAGCAGATCGGCGTCGCGCTCCTGGATCGCGGCCCTCTCGGCGGCGAGTCGCGCCTTCTCTTCCGCGGCCCGTGCCTTCTCTTCACGCGCCACCGCACGAGCGGCTTCTCTCGCCTTCGCTTCACTGTGGCGTGCGCGCTCGCGTTCGGCGCGTTCGCGGGCGCGCGCGACGCGGTCTTCGCCCAGCACGCGCTCGGCTTCGAACAGGTTGTGCGCCCGGCAGAGCAGCCGGACGTTCGCGAGTGTGCTCTCGCCGCCGAGCGCGACGGGCGTGCGGTGATCGAACTGCAGCCAGCGACGCTCGCCGCAGCGATGACCGTCCGCGCTCACGAACGAGCAGCACCCGCCGTCGCGCTGCCAGACGGCGTGGCGCACGGCTTTCGGAATACGCCGGCCGTTGCCGACGGTCTCTTCGGTCTGTTCGCTCTTCTTCGCGCCGAGCTTGTCTCTCAAGAGTCGCTCTTCGAGCAGCTCGATTGCCTTGGCGTAGATCGCCGCCGGGTCCTGCGCCCAGTCGATGTTGCTCAGGAGGTCCTGCACGCGGCGAAGAGAGTCACGCTCCTGCTGCGTGAGCGTGAGACGCACTTCATGTTCGCCCGGCGCGCCGAGCGAGATGACGCCGCGCTTCTTCGGAGGAAGCGGCGCCGCCGACTCCTGCGCGAACGCGATGAACGCGAGCGCTTCAGGACCGGCTGATTCTTGGCCACTTACATGCCATGTGGCATGTGATGGTGACGTTTCTTTGACAGGCGGAGTCTCGCACTCGCTCTTCTGAACGACGGGCCGCATTCGCGCCGCGACCAGCTGCGCAATCTCGGCGCACGACTTGTTCGCCGCCGCCGCGAGCAGCTCCTCCGAGTTCTCGACCTTCAGATGCGGCGCGAGCGCGACGACCGCACCGAGCGTCAGGCGCCCGTCAGACAGGTAATCGAAGATCGTCGTGAATCGCGCCGCGGTCCGCGCCGCCTGGAGTCGCTTCGACGCACGGTCTGGCGTCATGCGCAGGTGCTGCTCGCAGTACGTCTTCATGCAGGAGTAGCCGGCGGCGCGGAAGTCGCGGCGCGAGTCGATCAGCGCGAGAAGGGCGAGACCCTCCGCGACGCGATGGTGTTCTTCGCGGTAGATCAGATCGAGGCGCGCGCGAGCTTCTTCCGGCGAGAGGTGCGTCGGCAGGCGAAAGCGCATGGCACAGGTACCGCGGGGGCGCGTTCACTTCACGCGGGGGCGACGCGCTCTTTGTATCACGCGCATTTTCGCGCGCCGCATTCGAGCGCACGCGCAAGAACGCCAATCGCGACAGCAACTCGCGAACGCAACCGCGCCGGGCGCGAACACGCGCGAACCTCGCGCGATTGCGTTCGAGCGGCGCGAACGCCACGGCTGCGCGACAAGGTCGCCCTCCGAACCCGTCAAACGAATTCGCGAACAACCGCCGCGCGAGCCACGCCCACGAGTCGTCGACTGCGGTCGAGCCGCGCCCGGAGCGGCAAGGGGCCTGCAGCGGGACTCAGCGACCCGCGGAGCCAGGACGGCGGGAGCGGGTCGATGCGTCAGCGAGGCCCGGCTGGAGCCGGGCTGAGCGGCCGCGAAAGGCCCCTTGCTGCGCAGGGTGAGGCGACGCCCAACGCAGGACGTTCGCCGCTAAGAACGCTCCCGCCTCTTCCTCGTATACACCTGCACGTAGTCCAAATGCACGACCAGCTTGCAATCCGTGCAGTCGTCCTCGAGTTGCTCAGGCGTCACGGCATCCGCGACGACCTCGAAACCGCCCGATTCGTACAGCGCGACCAGATCCGGAACACGAGCACGCTCGATCACGAAGCGGCGCTTCCAGCCGTCCGCGAGACGCGCCGGGTCCGGCGTGATGCGCTCGAGCGCCGCGTCCCGCATCGCCTCGGCGCGAACCAGCGAGGTGAGCGAACGCTTGGCGCGCTCGCCCACCTCTTCCGCGGTGCGGCCCGCGTCGGGATCCTTCTCGTCGCTCACGAGGTCAGGCCGTGGCTTTCGCGGCGCCGCTCGAACCCAGCACGTCCAGCCGCCGCTGCGCCAACAGGCCCGCGCCGTAGGCCGAGACGTACTGCACGAGATCGCCCTCGGGCACGTTCACGTCTGCCTTGAGCGCCTCGCGCACCACGCGGCCCATCGCCTCGAACCGCAGGATGCCGCCGATGAGCGTGAACTCGGGCTCGAGCTTCACGCGCTTCATCAGCTGCACCGACCGCCCGACCAGCGACACGATCGCGCCGTGCATGATGTCCGCGGGCGCGACGCCCTGCGACAGGTGGTTGATCACTTCGGACTCGGCGAACACCGCGCACACGCCCGAGATGCTCGTGCTGCCCTTCGACGTGTCCACGAGCGGCCCGATCTCCTCGGTCGAGTAGCCCATGTAGCGCGCGGTCTTCTCGAGGAACGCGCCGGTGCCGGCCGCGCACTTGTCGTTGAGACGGAACGAGTGAACCCTCGCGTCCGGCGTGAGGCGCGTCGCCTTCATCGTCTGGCCGCCCACGTCGAGAATCGTGCGCGTGTTCGGGAAGAGCTTCGTCACGCCACGCGCCGCGGCGGTCAGGTCCGTCACCTGGATGTCGGCGAACGACGCCTGGTGCCGTCCGCTGCCGGTCGCGACGACGTACGCCACGTCGTTCGCGGTGCGCCCGGTCTCGCCGAGCGCGGCCGCGAGCGTGGCGGTCGCCACTTCGGTGAGGCGGAAGCCGGTCGGCGCGATCGCGCGGCCGATCATCGCGCCGTACTCGTCCACGATGACGGCTTTCGTGTAGGTCGAACCGACGTCGAGACCTGCGGTGATCCTCACGCCGTCACCCCCCTCGTCGCAGCCGGCGTGCGGCTCGCGAAGATGTGGTCGAGCGCGAACAGCGCCGCGCCGAGCGCGCCCATGTAGTGCGAGTCGTCGCTCACATTGACTTTCATGCCCATCGCCTTCTCGAGCGACTCGATCATCGCGATGTTCTTCGCGACACCGCCCGTGAACGTGACCTCGGGCTCGATGCCCACGCGCCACGCGAGACCGGTTGAGCGTCCCGCGATCGACTGGTGCACGCCGAGCAGGATGTCCTCGATCTTCTTGCCCTTGCCGAGCCAGCTGAGCACCTCGGACTCGGCGAACACCGTGCACGTCGTGCTGATCTTCACCGGCCGCTCGCCGCGCAGCGCGGTGTGCCCGAGCTGGTCGAGCGGGATCTCGAGCGCGGACGACGCCGCGCCGAGGAAGCGCCCGGTGCCGGCGGCGCACTTGTCGTTCATGCAGAAGTCCACGATCTCGCCGCGCGCGGACACGCGGATGGCCTTCGTGTCCTGCCCGCCCATGTCCACCACGGTGCGCGTGTTCGGGAACATGTGCACGGCGCCGCGGCCGTGGCAGCTGATCTCGGTCACCTGCGTGTTGCCGAACGTCACCTTGTAGCGGCCGTAGCCGGTGCCGACGACGTACTCGACCTCTTCCTCGCGCACGTCACCGTCGGCGAGCGCGATCGCGAACGCCTCCTCGGCGGCGCGCGTCACGTTCGCGCCGGTCATCGTGAGCGCGCGCCCGACGATCCTGCCCTGCTCGTCGATCACGACCGCCTTCGTCTGGGTGGACCCGACGTCCACTCCCGCTGCGTATGCCATGTGTGGGATCTCCCTCGCTCAGGCGATGCCGGCGGCGGCCTGGTTGCGGCGCGACTCGAGGCCCTCGAAGAACGCGTCGATGCGGTTCTTGAGCTGGGCCTCGGACACGACGCGGCGGTCCATCATGTCGGACTCGATGAACAGGCTGTTCACGTCGCGCGCGGCCATGAGCGCGCGGCGGCTGTCGGCCTGTCCGGTGGACGTGGTGCGGCAGCTCTTGACGGGGTGGTACACGACGCCGTCCACGGCGAAGTCGTCCACCATCTTCACGAGCGCGTTCGTCTGGAAGAACATGCTGTCCATCGCGTCGCTCACGCCGGTGAGCAGGCCCTCGGCGAGCGACTCGAGCGGATCGGCGAGCTCGTATTCGAAACCGAGATTCGTGCCGCCCGAGGCGAACCACAGGTACGTCGAGTTCACGAACGTGCCGCCGTGCTCGCTGAACAGTTCGGTGAAGCGGCGGAAGATCGGGTAGCACGGCACACCCACGAACAGGAGCCGGTGCTTCTCGTCCACCAGCGTGCCGATGCCGTTCGCGCGCTTGTACTCCATCTCCTCGACGAGCTCGTCGAAGTACTTCGCGCCCGCCTCGTGCCCGCGGAAGCCGTTGCACACGCCCAGGTAGATCGTGCCGTCCGAGAGCGCGTTGAACAGCGACGGCCGGCTCTGGTTGAGCTCGAGCACGCGCTTCCAGCCGCGGCTCATCGTGTTCGCGTGCTTCATGGTTTCGCGCAGGCGGTCGACGTCGAACTTCTTCCCCGTCACCTGCTCGAGCACGGCGATCAGTTCGCGCAGCTGCGCGGCGACGTACTTGCGGTCGCGCTCGAAGCCCGGCGTGTGGCGGTTCACCGGGTGCCCGTCCTGGCGCGACGCGGGAATGTCGAGCACGTACGCCGGCATCTTGTACATGCGCTCCCAGATCTCGGCCCACTTGATGTACGTGTTGCACGCGTTCGTGAGCACGGCGATCGACGGCTTCGGGATGCGGCCCATGGGCAGCATGCCGCCGCGGCGCTGCGTCGCGACGTCGGCCTTCACGTAGCCGCAGATGTCGGGCGAGTAGCCGACGTCCTCCGCCTCGTTGAGGTAGTCGTGCGCCTGGTGGCGCACGGCGGTCTGCAGGGAGTTGATCTCGGGAAACACGAGCGGCAGGTCGAACGTGCTCAGGAGTTCACCGAGGCTGCCCATGACGAACACGTAGGCGCCGCCGCGGTTCTCCTCCGCGGCCTGGCCCAGTCCGTCGAACCACTGGCGGAACAGTCGCGCGCCTTCGCGATTGCCCCGTCCGACGATGCTTTCCGCTCCGGCGGTCTCGCTCACGGCGTCCTCCTCAGACGAACAGCAGGTTTTCGACGAAGGTCTCGAGCTGGATCTCGAGCGTGTCGTAGCTGGTCATGTTCTCTTCGAACTCGGTGACGAAGTACGGCAGCTTCGCTTCGTCGAGCGCGTGCACGTACGCCACCTGCTCCTCGAGTCCGGGCTCGCACATCTTGGCGGCGGCGAGGATCACCGCCGACGCGTTCGACTCGCGCACGCGCTTCAGCAGCATGTCCTCCTTCTGCTTGCGCGGGTCGTGCTGCACGGGGCTGTAGCTCGAGCGCTCGAGGTAGCCCCACGCGAGCGCGTCGAGCGGATCGCCGGTCACCGGCAGGTCCTCGAGGATCCAGCGCAGTCCGATGAGCAGGTCGTCGTCGACGACGTAGCAGGAGCGGCCGATCGCGCGGATCAGCTCGAACGGCGGCTGCTCGCAGAAGCCGCCCTCGAACACGACGCGGACGCGGTCGTGCTTCTTGCGTTCTCGCGTCTCGAGCAGCGGCAGCACGGCTTCGAGCAGCTCGTTGTGCTCCTCGCGCGGCATGAGCCCGCCGACGGCGACGAGCGCGTAGGCCTCGTGCATCGCGACCTGCCACGGCGTCTCGCGCTTGATCGCGTAGAGCTTGCGCAGCAGCTCGCGGTTCCGGTTGAAGACGGCGATCGAGTTCCGCAGCGCCTCGTCGGTGACCGTGACGCCGGCGATCTCGCCGCACAGGTCGCGCACGCGTGCGTACTCGCCGGCGAGGTACGTGCGCGCCGCGGGCGACGTCGCGTTCTGCGGCAGGTAGAGGATCTGGCAGGGGTACGGGAAGTTGCGCCCGAACACCGCCGCGAGGTTGCGGGCCGCGTCGCAGATCGGATGCGTCACGAACAGCTCGAGCTCGACGCGCTTGCTCACGACCAGCTCGAGCGACGTCTTGAGGATCGAGCAGAGGTACGAGCCGAAGTGCGAGTCCGCGTGCTTGGGCTCGATCGGCGCGCCGCGCATCTTGAACGGCAGCATGCCGGCCGCGTGCGCGATCTCCTCGGGGAAGTAGACCTGGAAGTGCCCGACCACCTTGCCGCCGGCTTCGCGCCAGCGCTTCACGGTCGGGAACTCGGTGTCGTCGAGGAGTTCGACGACGGCGTGCAGCATGCCGTCGAGGTCCTTGCCCCGCCATTCGGGGAACACGCGGATCGCGCTCAACGGTGCCTCCACTGTGCCGGACGCTTCTCGAGAAAGGCGTTGAGCCCCTCGAGCGCGTCCTCGGTCTTCATGAGCTTCGTGACGTAGTCGTCGCTCGCGGCGCGCAGCGCCTCGCCGAGCGGCTTCACGGCGGAGTCGAGCAGCGTCGCCTTGGTCGCGCGCAGCGCGGCCGCGCTGTGGCGCGCGATGCGGCGCGCGATCGCGAGCGCCTCGTCCTCGACCGT
Organism: Candidatus Eiseniibacteriota bacterium; assembly: GCA_016215625.1. GTDB lineage: Bacteria > Eisenbacteria > RBG-16-71-46 > RBG-16-71-46 > RBG-16-71-46 > CAIXRL01. The sequence goes on from JACRIW010000047.1 coordinate 47,499, forward strand.
CTCGTCGGGCACGACGTGCTGCACGACGCCGGCGGCGCGCGCGCGCGTGGACGACACGGCGTCGCCCGCGAACAGCAGTTCGGCCGCGAAGCCGTGCTGCGAGAGCCGCGGCAGGATCACGCACGCGACCGGCGCCGTGACGCCGAGCACGATCTCGGGCTGGCCGAACGTGGCGCCCTCGCCCGCGACGATCACGTCGGCGGCCATCGCCAGCTCGAACCCGCCGCCGAGGCAGCGTCCGCGCACGGCGGCGATCACCGGCAGCGGTAAGCGCGCGAGGCGCTCGATCGTGTCGCAGAACTCCGGGATCAGCTCCTCGTACTGCGGCGGCAGGTGCTCGCCGACGTCGGCGCCGGCCGAGAAGTGCCTGCCCGCGGCCGTGAGGCGCACGGCGCGCAGCTCGGGCGTCGCCTCGAGCGTCGCGAGCACCGTGCGCAGCTCCGCGAGCACGGCGCGCGTGAGGATGTTGAGCGGCGGGGCGTCGAGCGTGAGCGTCGCGACGCCCTGTTCGACGTGGGTCTTCCAGCTCATGCCGTGGCTCCCTTCGGGGATTCGAGCGTGTAGTCCACGCGGATGTCCTCGACGTCTTCGTGCAGCCGCGGCGTCACCTGCAGCGGCATGCCGATCGCGAGGCTCGACTCCGGCACCGACGCGCCGATCCAGGCGAGCGCGCGGCCTCCTTCTTCCAGATCCACCAGTCCCAGCGTGTAGGGCGCGACGTCCTCGAACCCGCGCGGCGCCGCCGTGATGCGCGTCCAGGTGTGCAGTGTGCCGCGGCCGCTCACCGGGACGAACGTGAACGCGCCGTGCAGGCACGCTTCGCAGTCCGCACGCGGCGGGAACGACACGTGCCCGCACGCCTCGCAGCGCGACGCCATGAGCCGGCCCTCGCGCAGGTGCTGCGCGAACTCGGCGACCTTCGTGTGCGGCGCGTGATTGACCCTGCCGAACCACTTGAACATCACTCGTCCCTCGTGAGGACCTGCACGAAGCAGTACTGGCCGATGCCGCCGACGTTGTGCGTGAGACCGACGTCGGCGTCCGGCACCTGCCGTTCGCCCGCGTCGCCGCGCAGCTGCTTCACGATCTCCGTGGTCATGGACACGCCGGTCGCGCCGATGGGGTGCCCCTTCGCCTTGAGCCCGCCGTCCACGTTCACCGGCGTGCTGCCGCCGATGTAAGAGCGGTTCTCCGCGATGAACGCGCCGCCTTCGCCCTTCGCGCAGAACCCGAGGTCCTCGTACGCGAGCACTTCGGCGATCGTGAAGCAGTCGTGCACGTCGGCGACGCGCACGCGCTTCGCGTCCACGCCCGCCATCGCGTACGCCTGCGCGGCCGCGGCCTGCGCGCTGCCCAGCCCCGTGAGCGACGGACGGCGCAGCACCGACATCGTGTCGCTCGCACAGCCCATGCCCGACAGCCACACGGGCGGCTTTCGCAACCCGCGCGCGCGCGGCTCGGCGGCGAGGATCACGCACGCGGCGCCGTCGGCGTTCGCGCAGCAGTCGAACACGTGGAACGGCGTCGCGACGTCCTCCGACGCGTTCGCCTTCTCCGCGGTGATCTCCTTGCGGAACATCGCGAGCGGGTTCCTCGCGCCGTAGAAATGGTTCTTGATCGCGACCGCCGTGAGCTGCTCGCGCGTCGTGCCGTACTCGTGCATGTGGCGCCGAGCGAACATCGCGTAGTAGCCCGGGAACGTGCTGCCGAAGCTCGACTCCCACTGCACCTCGCCCACGCGCCCCATGAGCGCGAGGATCTCGGCCGTCTCGAGCTCGGTCATCTTCTGGCAGCCGATCACGGCCACCACGTCGTGCACGCCGGCCTTGATGCTCATCCACGCGGTGCGGATGGCGGCGCTGCCCGACGCGCACGCGGCCTCGGTGAGCCACGTCGGCTTCGGCGTGAGCCCGAGGTACTCCTGCACGACACCCGGCAGCGAACGCTGCTTGTGGTACTCGGGCACCGAGCCCACGACGACCGCGTCCATGTGGCCGCGATCGAGCCCCGAGTCGGCGAGCGCGGCGCGGAACGCCTCCGCCGCGAGCTCCTGCACGGTCGCGTCGCTTCGGCGCCCGAAAGGCGTGTGCCCGATGCCGACGATGCCGACGCGGCCGCTCACAGGTACTGCCCTCCGTCCACCTGCACGACCTGGCCGGTCACGTGGCGCGCGGCGTCCGAGCACAGGAACGCGACGACCGCGGCGCAGTCGCGCGGCTCGGCGAGGCGCCCGAGCGTCGTCTCGTCCACGGCCTTCTCGATCACTTCGGGCGGCAGCACCGCGGCCATCTCGGTGCGCACCATGCCCGGCGCGACCACGTTCACGGTGACGCCGAACTTGCCCAGTTCGCGCGCGAGCGTCTTGGACAGCGCGACCATGCCGCCCTTGGACGCCGCGTAGTTCGCCTGCCCGAACTTGCCGCGCAGGCCGTTGATGCTCGCGATGTTCACGATGCGGCCCGCGCGCGCGTCCTTCATGAGCGCGCCCGCGGCGCGGCAGTAGGCGAAGCAGCCTTTCAGGTTCACGTCGAGCACGCGGTCCCACTGCGCCTCGGTCATCTTCCACGAGAGCGCGTCGTCCGTGACGCCGGCACAGCAGACGAGCACGTCGAGGCGTCCCGCGGCCGCGGCCACCTCGCGCACCGTCCGCTCCGCCAGCGAAAAGTCGCGGACGTCCGCCGTGTGGAACGTCGCGCGCACGCCCGCGGCGGCGATCGCGGCGAGCGAGGCTTCCGCCTTCTCGTCGCGGCGCACGTCCACGATCGCCACGTCGCATCCTTCGCGCGCCAGCTCGAGCGCGATCGCGGCGCCGATGCCCGCCGCGCCGCCCGTCACCAGCGCCGTACGACCCTTGAGTCCGAGGTCCACGCGTGCTCCGTTCGCGGACGCGCCGTCAGCGCGCCGCGGTCTCCGCCGTGCCGGCCGGCGCGATCGCGCGCATGAGGTCCTCGTTCCACGGGTGACCGGCGGCGAGCAGCTGGCGGAGCTTGATGAAGTCCACCTCGCGCTGCTCCTTGGGCCCTTCGTTGAACGCGCGGAAACCCGCGCGACCCTCGGTCATCATGTTGAGCGCGAGCCACTCGCGGTTCGTGATGCTGTTGACGTCCCAGTGCCCCTGTTTGTGCTTGCGCACGCTGTTCACGGTCTTGCTCACGCAGTCGGGCATGAGCATGAGCAGCTTCGTGCACATGCGCTCGACCGCCTCGTCGAGCGCCGACAGGTCGCTCGTGCACTGCGCGAAGAGCGCCTTGCCTTCGGCGGCCGCGGCGCCGGTCTTGAAGTCGCCGTACACGATCTTGCCCCACTCGTCGGCGACCTTGTCCGTCACGACGAGCGGATTGGGCACCCACTGCCCGTCCTTCTTGAGCACGGGCACGACTTCGTTGATCAGCCCGAGCCACGACGCCTTGTGCGCGCTCCACGCCTCGCACAGCACCGCGCTCTCCATCGCGTGACCGAAGCCCACGTAGAGCGGCAGGAAATCCGTGCTGCCGCCGTCGGGCGCCGAGCCGTGCTTCGGGCCCGCCTGGCCGAACCGCGCGGTGTCGATCGCGACCGAGAAGTCGCACGCCATGCCGATCTCCTGCCCGCCGCCGATGCGCATGCCGTTCACGCGGTTGATGACGGGTTTGTCGCAGCGCAGGATCGAATCGATCATGTCGTTGAAGATGCGCATGTACTGCTTGTACTCCTGCGGATTGCCCGCGTAGTACTCGGCGTACTCCTTCGTGTTGCCGCCGGTGCAGAACGCGCGGTCGCCCACGGCCGTGAACACGACGCACACGACGCTGCGGTCCATGCTCGCCTGCCGGAACGCGAGCACGATCTCGCGCGCGGCTTCGGTCGTGTAGCTGTTCAGCTGGCCGGGGTTGTCGATGATGATCCAGGCGTGGAACAGGCCTTCGACCTTCGCGCCCTTCGGGTCGCGCGCGGGGCGCAGTTCGTAACCGATGTGCTCGAACTTGTAGCCGTCGACGAGAACGTGGCTCTTCATGGAAGCGACTCCGTCGTGCATGGGGGTCAGCGGGACGCCGGCTCGAGGATCGCGCGGCGGTGGATTTCGTGGTCGGCCACCCGGCGGACGACTTCCGGTCCGTCGTTCAGCGGGTGGCGTTCGATGAACGGCTTCAGCGTGACGCGCCCGCTCGTGACCATCGCGAGCGCGTCCGGGTACAGCTCCGGCCGGCACCCCCACGTGCCCTGCACGGTGGCGTCGAACGCCATCAGGTTCGACAGCCGCACTTCGATCTTGCCCAACGTGAAGCCCACGACCATGAGCGTGCCCGCGTGGCCGAGCAGGCCGTACGCGGTCTCCTGACCCGGCGTGGAACCCGAGCACTCGAACACCTTGGCGCCGTGCGAAGGACAGCCCCACTCCTTCGCCTTCGCGCCGATTTCCTTCTTGAGCGTCTTGAAGTCGGTCGCGCGGCTGTTGAAAGTGGCGTGTGCGCCGTGCTGCGCGATGAGGGCGAGCTTCGCGTCGTCCACGTCGATCGCCACCACCTTCGCGCCCATCGCGCTCGCGATCTGCACGGCGTAGCCGCCCACGCCGCCGACGCCGATCACGATCGCGAGCTCACCCGCGGCGAGCCCGCTGCGCACGACCGCCTGATAAGGCGTCGTCACGGCGTCGGCGACCACGGAGAGTTCGGAGAGCGCGTACCCGCCGCGATCGCGCACGTGGCACAGCCCGCGCGCGGGCACCACGATGAAGTCCGCGAAGCCGCCGTCCATGTCGTTTCCCGGCATGAGCTGCGCGCGGCACGCGTTGCCGCGGCCTTCCCTGCACAGGTCGCACGCGCCGCACGAGATCACGGCGGGCACGATCACTTCGCGACCGAGCCACTCCGCCGCACCCTCGCCCGCGGCGTCCACGGTGCCGCTCACTTCGTGCCCGAGGGTCAACGGCAGCGGCCGGCGCGTCGGCACGCCGTCGCGCCAGAAGCCGATGTCGGTGTGGCAGACGCCGCAGCCCGCGACGCGCACGCGCACTTCGCCGGGACCGGGGACGGGATCGGGCAGGTCTTCGAGCGTGAGCGGCGAACCCACGGCGTTCAGTCGGACGGCTTTCATGAAGTGGCCTTGCTCCGGGTGCGAGGCCGCGCGGCGCGCGGCTTCGGGCTGCGCACGAGGCGCGGACGCGGCAGGGGCCCCAACCCGCCCACCAGGTGATCCGAAAACTGCCGGCCGAGCTCGGCCGTCGAGAGCGCGCCACCCGGCCGCCACCAGCGGGCGATCCAGTTGATGGCGCCGAGAATCGCGAACACCGCGACCTTCGCGTCGGTGTCGCGGAACACGCCCGCGCGCACGCCGCGCTCGATGATGCGGCGCAGCTCGCGCTCGTAGCGGTCGCGGCCGGCGACGACCTCGCGCTGGCGCTCGCCCGAGAGCGACGGGACCTCGAACGCGAGCGGCGAGCCGTCGAGCGTCTCGGTCATGACGCGCACGTGCGCCTCGATGACGTGGCGCAACTGGTCCGCGGGCGACTTCAGCCGGCGCGCCTCGGCGAGGTTGCGCTCGAGTTCGCCGAGCGCCTCGCGATGGCATTCGAAGAGGATCGCGTCCTTGTCCGGGAAGTAGTGGTAGAGCGCCGTCTTCCGCACGCCGAGCTGCTCGGCGATGTGGTCGAGCGTGGTCGCGTGGTAGCCGCGCTCACGGAACGCGCGCAGCGCCGCGTGCTGGATCTCGGACTTGCGGCGTTCGCGTTTCTCGTGGACGTGCGGCGAGGACTTCTTCGCCGCGGCGGCGCGGACCATGACCGGACTCCCTCGGAACGGGGAACGGATGGATTACCGAACGGACGGAAGAACTTTGAACAGTCGTTCAGTTTTCCACAATGGTCCGAAAGTCCCGGTCGGGGCGCTTCGGGCGGCGCCGGGGAGGCGCCGGCGGCGGGAGCTACAACTCCCGCCAGTAGTGCGCGCGCGTGAGGTGGCCGTCCTCGAGGGCGAACGACTTCGGCTCCGTGCCCCAGCGGACGAAGCCGCAGGACTCGTAGAGCTTCAGGGCCGGGTCGTTGCCCTCGATGGCCGAGAGCTGGATCACCGTCAGGCCGGGCCGCGCCCGGGCGGCGTCGAGCGCGGCCTCGACGAGCACGCGTCCCGTTCCCGTGCCGCGCGCGGCCGGGCTCACGAACATCCCGAACAGCGTGCAGCGGTGGCGCGTGCGCACGCGCTGCTCGAACTGCAGCCCGGCGGCGCCCACGAGCCGTTCGCCCTCGAACGCGCCGACGACCAGCTGCGCGCTGCCGTCGCCCTCGGCCACGCGTCCTTCCCACCAGGACATCGGGTAGCGCTCGGCTTCGGCCGGGCTCGTGCCGAACGTCACGGGCACGGTCGCGTACGCCTCGAGCATGAGCGCGCGATAGGCGGCCGCGTCGGCGGGCGCGAGGCGGCGGATGATCACGGCCGCGGCATCCGCGGCGCGTTCTCGCACTCGTCCATCGCGCCGAAGTCCCCGATCGGCGGCCCCGGCGGGATCTCGGGCGCGACGCCGGCCGAAGCCGAGGTGCTCGTTCCGCCGGAGGTGCGCGCGAGCCAGCGCGTCACGTCGCCCGCGAGCGTCGCGCGCAGCGCACGGTCGGCCGGGTCGAGCCGGCCGCCGCCGGATGCGAGCGTCGCGGCCAGCGCACGCAACCGCGCTTCGAGCGCCGCACGCACGGCGGGCGTCTGTCCGGGCTCCGCCGCGGCGGAGAGCAGCCGGTGCGCGGTCACGGCCTGCACCGTGCGGCGGATCTCCGCCAGACGCGGCGGCAAGGGCGCTTGGCCACCGAACACGCGTCCCACGATCGCGTTCAGCACTTCGTCGAGCGACGGCAGCGACTCGTCCCGGCGATGGAAGTCCACGAGACGCGCGAGCCGCTCGTTCGGCAGCAGCGTCGCGAGCGCCGCGTCGGCCGCGGTCGCCGCCGCGCCGAGCGCGTCGAACGCCGGCGCGGTGCGCGAGCCGAAGAACTCGCGGTGCGCGGGATAGTCGAGCGCGGGCGGCACGAGCTTGCCGAGCAGCGGCTCGGGCAGGTCGAGCTCCGCGGGATCGAGCGCCACCAGCACCGCGGCGAGCGCCGCGCGCTGCTTCGCCGCCGCGACCGGCGTCGCAGGCGCCGAGCCGTCGCCGAGCACGGCGTACGAATAGTCGAGTCCGCCGATCGACTTGGCGGCGGCCTCGAGCGCGTAGCGGTGATGGAAGTAGAGCGGCACGAGCGTCTCGATGAGTGTGCCCTGCGCCGTGCCGGGCACGAGCGCGCGATCGCCGAAGCGCGCGAGCGCGATGCGCCGCACGGCCATCTCGTGGGTCAGTTCCGCGGCCGGATCGTCGCCGTTGTCCCACATGGCGGCCAGGGGGTGCGCCGCGCCCGCCGGACGCGTGTCGTCGTCGCTCAGGTAGAGGTGACGCTTCTCGGCGTTCTCGCGCAGGATCGCCGCGAGCCCTTCGCGCTCGGCGGAGGCGTTCGCGTACTGCGAGTACGCGTAGCGCGTCATCTGCACGTCCCACACGCCGACACCCACGCCGTAGGCGTTCGACAGGTCGAGCGTGCCGTCCGGACGGATGCCCACGAGCGGGGCGGGATAGTCCATCACCGACGCACGGCCGCCGTACGTGCTCGCGGCGAAGTTGTGGTTGAAGCCGAGCGTGTGCCCGACCTCGTGCGCGGCGAGCTGGCGGATGCGTGCGAGCGCGAGCACGACCGGATCGTCCGTGCCGCCGCTGCCCGTGCGCTCCGCGCCCGCGAGCCCTTCGAAGATCATCCGGTCCTGCCGGATCCGCAGCGAGCCGAGCGTGACCTGGCCCTTCACGATCTCGCCCGTGCGCGGGTCCACGATGCTGTTGCCGTACGACCAGCCGCGCGTCGCACGGTGCACCCACTGGATCACGTTGTAGCGCACGTCGAGCGGGTCGGCGTCCGGAGGCAGCAGCTTCACCTCGAACGCGTCGATGAAGCCCGCGGCCTCGAACGCACGGGCCCACCACGACGCGCCTTCGACGAGCGCGCTGCGAATGGGTTCCGGTGCGCCGGAGTCCACCCAGTAGACGATCGGCTTCTTCACGCGCGAGCGAGCGGCCGTGGGCTCGAGCTTCTCGAGCCGGTGCCGCGCGAGCCAGCGCGTGTCGATGTCGCCGCTCACGGGCTGCGCATAGTCGGCGAACAGGATGCCGGCCGAGCCGCTGCGCGGGTCCCACGCGCGCGGGGTGTAGCCGCCGTCGGGCAGCCGCACGAGCGACTGGTGCTGGACGATCGTGACGGCCTGCGGCGTGGGCGCGGTCGCGCGCACCTCTCCGCCGGGCTCGTCGCTCGCGAACGTGAGCGTGGACTCGAACTCGAGGTTGTCCGGGAAGCTGCGGCACTCGCCCGGCTCGAGCACGCTGCGCGCGGGATCGAGCGCGAACGCGCCCTGCCCGGCGCTGCGAAGCGTCGACGCGACGCCGTGCGCGTCGCGCACGACGAACGGCGTGAAGTCCACGAGCAGCCGGCCGTCGGCCGCTTCGGCGACGACGTCGCCCGCCCACAGCACCGACGACGCGAACGACTCGCGCACGGCGCGGACTTCGTTGCTGTCGTTCGAGAGCGCGCGGTAGCGCAGGTTCGGCTGTTCGAGCAGCACGCGCGTGCCCGCGCGGCGGAAGCGCACGACGCGCGCCTCGCCCGCCTGCCCGCGATCGAGCCCGACGGGGTTCGAGCCGAGGCCGGTGCGGATGCCCTCGAGGAACAGGAACTCGCCGCACTCGCCGCGCGGCCCCGACGGCCGCGGCAGTTCGATCAGCACGCGCCCGGCACGAGCGTCGGTCCACGTGCGCAGCAGGCCGTCGTGGCGGACGAGCGAGTCGGTGGCCGCGGCGAACGCGTCGGGCCGGAGCGTTCGCGTCCGGGCGGCGGACGTGGCCGGTGCGGCGAGGGCGAACGGCGGGGGCGCGCACGACAGCGCGAGGGCGGCGAGGAGAACGAGACGACACGGGAGCGGGCGTGCGGCCGGGGTCATGAGCACTCGCGGGATTCGAGGCACTGCGCAAGCGGCGGATGGAGCGCGCAGGATAGGCGGCCCGCTTCGGCGCGGTCCAGACTCGAATGCGCCGCCATGCGGCGCCCCTACCCCACCGCCAGCGCGATCACGCCCGCGGCGAACGCGCCGGCCGCGACGAGCCGGCGGCGGCGCTGCCCTTCGCCGAGCACGCGGCCGCCGAGGTACGCGCCGATCAGGATGCCGACCTCGCGCGCCGGTGCGATGCGGCTCACCGCCCCCGTGCGCATCGCGAGCAGCACGAGGATGTAGCTGAGCGGCGACAGCAGCGCGATGCCGAGCACGCGCGCGCGCTGCTCACGCCACAGCCGGGCGATCTCGTCGCGCTGCCCCATCGCGGCGGGCGTGAAGAGCGCGACGCGCGTGAGCTCCCCACCCCAGTAGAAGAGCAGCGGTGGCACCGCGGCGACCTTCACCGCCCAGCCGTCCCAGAGCGTGTACGTCGCGATGAGCAGCCCGGTGAGCAGTCCGTACCTCAGGCCCGGACCGATGCGCGTGCGGTCGGCGACCGGTGCGCCGGCCGTGAGCACGAGCACTCCGCCCGCGATGAGCAGCGTTCCTGCGAGCGCGAACGGCGAGAGCTTCTCCGAGAACAGCAACAGCGCGCCACCGAACGCGAGCACGGGGCCGGTGCCGCGCGCGACCGGGTAGACCAGCGACAGGTCGCCCACGCGGTAACCGCGCAGCAACGACAGGAAGTACACGATGTGAATGGCGCCGCTCGCCGCCGTGACGCCGAACGCGAGGGGCGACGGCCGCCACGCGCCGTGCGCGTAGAGCCACAGCGCGATCGGTGCGTAGCACGCGGACGAGATGCCCGTGAGCATCCACATCAGCGCGGCCTGCCGCGAGGAAGGCCCGACCTGCTTGGCCCAGAGGTTCCAGGTCGCGTGCACGACGGCCGACGCGAGCACGAGCGCGAGCGTGAGGAGGGTCATGTCCACCGCACCGTAGCGCAGGAAAACGCGAAGCGCCCGGCCCGAAGGCCGGACGCTCGCGGGGGAAGCCTGGGCCGTCGAAGCTCAGCGACCGCCCGCCTTCACCGAGCCGAAAGAAGGCTTCAAGGCCGGTGTCGCGCCGTCCGCGTTGATCTGGAAGACGAAATCGTTGAAATCGTTGTCCGTGCCCGTGCAGCAGTCACCGATCAGCGCGCCGGAGTCGCGATCCTCGAAACAGACGAGCCAGGTGTTGCGGCCCTTCCACTTGGAGACGTCGAACACGAGCGCCTGCACGTCGCCGTCGAACGGGGCGTGCGTCGCGCCGAGGCCGGACGGACCGAGGTCGTTGTAGAAGCGGTTCGTGAAGAAGAGCTGGGCTTCCTCGCCCGCCGGCAGCTGGATCATCGTGTGCGTGTCGAGGTAGAAGCCGAAGTGCGTCAGCCCCGAGGGGAACGTGACGACCGCGCTGGCGCCGGCACCCTGGTCGCCGGTGAACACGACACCGTCCTGCACGCCGTCGATGAAGGGATGCGAATAGTTCTCGGCATACCATCCGAGGCCGTTCGTGTTCGCATTGGAGGCGATCTCGGTGATCATCAGCATCGGGAAGCTGCTGCCGACCCAGAACCAGCCGTCGAGGTCACCCGCAGTGGCGCCGACGTAGTCGGTCTGGACGTTGATCAGGCCGGGCGCGCCGAGGTACGCGTCCACGACCGACTGGAGCTCCTGGCCCGGACCGTCCCACGTCGTTCCGAACGTCACGGGAACCGGCGAGGCGGCATGGGCCGCGGGAGCGGCGAACGAGGAAACCGAAACGAGGACGGCGACGGCGGCAGGAAGTATCCACTTCATGGTCGGGACTCCTTGGCGTATGGGGGACAGGGCGCGTTTCTGCGCAGGCCGTACGTCACCCGCGCGAAACGCCGTTCCACCGGGTCACCCGCAAGGACGGGTCCACGCCCGGGCCGCGCCGGCCCTCCCCGTAAGTGCCGCATTCGCACGGGCGGCGTTCGTCCGCCCCACCCACGAGGCCTCCTCGCGGGAAGGCCCTTTGTAGAAATGGGTGCCCTCTCCCACGGGCGACACGGCCGTCCGGACGGTGAAACGCGAGCGGCCACCCCGAAGGGTGGCCGCTGCGATGTCCCGCTCGTGCGACGTCCGGCGCCGATCAGCGCACGATCGCGAACCGGCGGCTGAACACCTTGCCGCCCGCCTCGAAGCGCACGAAATAAAGGCCGCGCGCGACCGTCGAGCCGGTCTGGACCGCGGACCAGTTCGCGAGGTGACGGCCGGCGGGCTGGACGCCGCTCGCCAGGACGGCCACCTCACGGCCCTGCACGTCGAGGATGCTCACGCGCACGCGCGACTCCCGCGGAAGCGCGTACTCGAACTGCACCGCACCGCGCGAGGGATTCGGCATCACGGCGCCGAGCGCGAACTCGGAAGCCGCGCCACCACCGACTCCCGTCGTGGCGTCCTTGATCTGGAACACCGCGTCGCTCGTGTCGGAGACCGAGTTGCAGTTGCCGTCCGTCGCCGTGACGCGCAGGAGCGCGGTCGTGCTCGTCGGGCCGGTCACCGTCCAGGCGTACGAACCCGTGTTGGCGAGGCCCGAGGCGAGGTTCGTCCAGTTCGCGCCACCGTCGCGCGACAGGTCGATCGAGACGGCGCTCACCGACACGTCGTCGCCCGCCGTCCACTGCAGCGAGGCGCTCGTGCCGATGTCGAGGCCTTCACCACCGTTCGGCGACGTGACCGCGGCCGTCGGCGCCGTCGTGTTGTCGTCGTTCTGGATCGTGCCGGTGACCGGGCTGGCCGCGATGGTCGCGTTCACGGCGTTCGAGAGCACGACGTCCACCGTCTCGTCGGCCTCACCGCACACGTCGCCGTTCACCGTCACGGTGATCGAGCCGCTCGTGGACTTCGCGGGAATCGTGAGCGTGCCGCTCCCGGCCACGTAGTCCGTGCCCGCCGTCGCGCTGCCGCCCGACGTCTGCCAGTCCACGGAGACGGCCTGCGAGGTGCCGTTCGTGAGCGTCACGAGGAACGTGAGCGTCGAAGTGCCCGCGTCCCCTTCGGCGACGGACGCCGGCGACACCGACAGCACCGGACCCGTGTCGTCGTTCACGATCGTGCCCACGCCCTGCGGCACGCCGATGCGACAGGCGACCGGGTTCGAGAGCTTCATGAGGAAGTATTCGTTCGGCTCCTGGATGTCGTCGCCGTAGACGAGCGCGTTGACCGGCTTGCTCGTCTCACCGGCCGCGAACGTCATCGTGCTGCCGCCCGAGGCGTAGTCGCCGTGCACGACGGTCGCGGTGCTGTCCGCCGTCGCGATGTCCACGCTCAGCGGCAGGCCGCTGGCGGCGCTCAGCGAGACGACGAACGTCATCACCGCGCTGCCCGTGTTGCCTTCGGTCTGCGCGACGCTGTTGATGCTGACGATCGGGCTGAGGTCGTCGTTGTTGATGGTGCCGTCGGCGAACGACTGGAAGCCGAGCGTGGCGCCGGAGGGCGACGAGAGGATCAGCGAGAACGCCTCGTTCGCCTCGTACTTCGTGTCGCCGCGGACGACCACGTTCACCGTGCCGCTCGTCTGGCCGGCGGTCAGCGTGAGCGTGCCCGTGAGCGCGTCGTAGTCGCCGTCCGCCGTGGTGGCGGTGCCGTCGGAGGTCGAGTAGCCGACGCTCACCGGCAGCCCGGACGCCGCGGAGAGCGAGACCGTGAAGCCCACGTTCACGGTGCCCGAGTTGCCTTCGGTCACCGCCACCGGGCTCACCGACACCGAGGGCTGCGCGTCGTCGTTGTTGATCGTGCCGGTACCGGTGCCCGTGCCGATCGTGCAGCCGACCGGGCTCGACAGCGTGACCGAGAACGTTTCGTTGGCTTCGTACTTCGTGTCGCCGTTCACCGTCACGGTGAACGTGCCGGAAGCGGTGTTCGCCGGGATCGTCAGCGTGCCGCTCGCGGCGGCGTAGTCGCCGTCCGCCGTGGTCGCGGTGCCGTTCGACGCGGCGTAGTTGACCGAAACCGCCGAGGCCGACGTCTGCGAGAGCGCGACCGTGAACGTGAAGTTCGTGGTGCCCGAGTTGCCCTCGGACGCCGTCACGCTGTTCACGCTCGCCGAAGGCGTGCCGCCGATCACGCGCACGATCGCGGCCGACGAAGTCTGGCCGTCCGGGTTCGTGATCGTGAGCGTGTACTTCTCGGCGCCGATGTTCGCGGTCGCGCTCGAGGTGTTGAGCACGAGGTTCACCGTCGTCGGGTTCACGTACGTGGCCGACACGACCGTCGGCGGCGTACCCGTGGCGGAGCCGTTCGTGATGGAGGCCGAAAGGTGGTTGAAGGCCGGGACGCCCGGCAGGTTCGCACCCGGATCGAAGAAGCCCGAGCCCGACACCGACGCGCCGGTCAGCACGACGTTCACCGTCGCCTGCCCCGCGTTCACGTCGGCCAGCGTGGTGGGCGTCGCCGGAGGCGGCGCGATGAGCTTGGTGACGCGCACGCCGTAGGAGTTCGCCGCGTTCGTGAACTGCGTGACCGACCACATGGTCATGTCGTCGAGCGGGTCCACGCTCGTGTACGAGTAATCACCCCAGCGGCGGCCGACGCCGGCCGACCCGGGGTCGCTCGGCGGGTTGTACGCGGATGCGGCGGCGGTGATGAGCGCCGGCGTCTGCATGGTGCCCACGGCGTCGCCCGCGAGGCGGCCGACGGTCGCGGCGTTCGCGTATTCGGCCGAGCCGGCCGTGTTCATGGTCATCGCGACGTGGCCCTGGCCCGACACGTTCACCGACGGCACCCAGTAGCTGCGCTGGTCGGTCAGGTTCGTGGCGGAGGCGGCGTACACGGTGCCCGACTGCGACAGCGTCGGCGTGCCGCCGACGGGCACGTTGACGTCGTACCAGCGCGAACCGTTGCGCGTGAGCGTGCCCGAGGAGACGCCGGTGTTGTTCACGCCGACGTTGTGCGCCGTCCAGAGATGCGTGCCGCGCAGCTGCGCCGCGAACAGGCGGTCGTCGAGCGAGCTGAGGCGGCCGTTGTTGCCGCCGGTGTTGCCGAGGTGCGGCACGAGCACGGGCGATCCGGTCGCCGGCACGGTGATGCCGATGTTGGCCGAGATCGTCGGCGTGCCGCCGGGATTCGAGACACGGCGCATCTGGAGCAGCCCCCAGCTCGCGTTGTCCACGCCGATGAAGTAGCCCTCGGTCGCGGCCGGGTCGAAGTTGTCCACGCCCTGCGGGGTGTAGGGACCGGCGGCGGCCGAGCTGGCGACGAGGCCGTTGAACGCGGTCACCACGATCGGGCCGGCGCCCATGATGGACGTCTTGCGGACGACGAAGCCGCTCGTGCCCGTGTAGTTCTGGGTCGGCGAGCCGCAGAAGTTGTTCGTGCCGATGTACAGCGCGTTCGCATCGAGGCCGAGCGTCGGATAGTCCGCGAGGCAGGTCGCCGCGAGACCGAGCGTCGAGATGTCGAAGTAGAAGTACGTCCACACCGTCGAGCCCGAGATCACGCCGGCGCTCGCCGCGTCGGACACCGCGAAGAGCACGCGGTTCGGCGTCGAGACGTTGATGATGATCATGAACCAGCGGCCGGTCAGGCGGTCGTAGCGGATGCGCGGGTCGCTCGTGGAGGAGCCGTTCACGACGCTCGCGAAGAACACGTCCGGATCCACGTTGAGCACGCCGTCGGCGATGCCCGTCGTCTTGTTGAACGACACGAGGCGGCCGTTCACGAACACGACCATCTGCGCCGGGCCGACCGCGCCCATGTTGTCGGGCGGGAACGACAGCGTCGGGTTGGTGCCCGAGAGGGTCGCGGCGGTGAAGCTGGTGCCGATGGTCTGCGGCGCGAGCGGCTGCGTGATGCGCCCGAGCGGCGCGAGGTCGCGCAGGCTGCCGTCGGCGGCGGACACGAAGGGCGCCGCGGGATTCTGCGGCAGCGACCGGCGGTCGCGCTTCTGGACGCGCTCTTCCTTCTCCTCGTTGTTGCGCGGCGCGCGGCGGCCGAGCACGTCGGCCTTCGCCTGGCGTGAGGCGACGTCGGACATCCGTTCGCGGATGCCGACGGCCCCGGTGTGGGACACGCCCCGGATCTCGCCGGAAGCGGCGGGCTGGGCAGCCGTCTCGGCCTGCTGCGCGTGGACGGTGGGCACGGCGAACAGCATCGCCAGTGCGAGCGAGACGGCGGCGAACGGCGGACGCTTCTGCAGCATGAGGACTCCCCGGAGAGGTGGAGTGGGAGGCAAGGATGTCAGGGGGCACCCGGGGCGGCACGCCGTGGACGGCGCACGGAGGGGCGGAATGCGTGTCCCTGCGGTTCAGTGGGCGAAAAGTATAACCCGGTCGCAACCTCATCGGTCGCGCGGACCGCGAGATTTTGCACATTTTCGCGGCCGGGTTCGGTCCTGCGGTCCGTCAGGGGGCCAGGCCGGCCTCGGATCGGCGGGCCAGAAGCCCCGGATGGAGCGCTTCGGCCTCGGCCAGGTGCGCCCTCGCCGCGTCCGCCATGCCCGACTGGGCCCAGAGTTTCGCCACCTGGAGGTGCGCCTCGGCGCCCTTGCCGCACGCGAGCAGCCGTCCGTCCGCGTTCGCGACGAACACGAGCGCCACGCTGTCGGCCGGCTCGACGGTGGTCGCCAGCCGTACGGACTTCAGCTGTGGGAACAGCGCGCGCAGCCCGCGCCCCTGGTCGAGCACGGCGTCGAGCAGCTTCTGGCGCACCGCGGCCCGGGTCGTATCACCCACCAGCCCGCCCTCGCGCACGCTGAGCACGAAGCGCGACTCGGGCGTGTCGTAGATGACGATCGCGGTTTCCTCGCGCGGCAGCTGGCGCTCGAGCGTGACCGCCGCGTTGCGCACGACCTCGAGCCGGCGCTGGAACCCGTCGCGGGGCAGGTTCACGCGCTCGATGCGCGCGCCCTCGGCCGCGGCGAGGAACATGCCGGCCGTGGCGAAGTGCAGGAAGACGAGTACGCCCGCCCCCGCGACGGCGAGCTTCGCGCGCGCGGGCGAACCCGCGGCGCCGCGCAGCGCCCGGTCGAGCACCACGGCGAGCATCACCGAGCCGCCGATCCCGGGCACGTAGAGGTAGTGGTCGTACACGGCGTTGCGCAGCGGCAACACGGGCAGCAGCGCGAGCGCCCACAGCCACAGCCCCGCGCGCGCCGCGCGCTCGCCCGAGCGCCAGGCGAGCAGCACCGAGAGCGCGAGGAGCGCCGCGCCCGCAGCGCCCCAGCCCGGCGTGAGCGGCGACGCCACACCGCCGAACAGGTGCAGCAGGTCGCACGACCAGATCGTGTACGTGAGCAGGTGGTCGAGCACGTGCGGACCCACGCCCACGGCGTACGCCTCACCGCCGAGCGATCCCGTCGAGCCGCGCGTCGCGAGCACGTACGCCCACACCGCGAGACCGAGCGCGAGCGGCACCACCGGCAGCCGCCGCTTCTCACCCGCGGGCGGCGCGAGCCAGGCGACCATCGGCGCGAGCGCGGTGGTCTCCTTGCAGAAGAGCCCGAGGCCCTGCGAAACGGACGCGACCACGTCGCCGCGGCGCGTGCGGCGCTCGAGCGCGATCAGCGCCACGAGCAGCAGCGCCGCCGAGAGCAGCTCGCCCACGCCCGAGACCGGCCACACCGCCGTGCGCAGGCGCGCGTTCGTGCCGAACAGCGCGGCCGCGGTGAACGCGGCGAGCGGCGTCGCGCCGAGGCGGCGCGCCCACACCGCGGTGAGCGCCGTCACCGCGGCGTGCAGCGCGAGGTTCCACGCGTGCCAGCCGAACGGGGCAGTCCCCAGGATAGGCATGAGCCCTTCGAACCACAGCCGCCCGGGAATCACGCGCCAGAGCGTCGCGGGATGCGGCGCGACACCCTGCACGCGCTCGAACAGGATGAGGTCGTCCGTCGTGAAGAACACGTTGAGCGCGCCGCGGTGCAGCCACGCGGCGAGCAGCGCCGCGGCGACCGGCGCGATCGCGCCCCACGGCAGCGCCGCGCCGGCGCCCGGGCCCGGACGCGCGGCGGGATGCTTCGGACGGACCTTGCTCACATCCGGAACACGCCGAACTTGGCCGGCGGGATCGGGGCGTTCAGGCACGAACTGAGCGCGAGGCCGAGCACGTCGCGCGTGGACGCCGGATCGATCACGCCGTCGTCCCACAGCCGCGCGGTCGAGTAGTACGGATTGCCCTCTTCCTCGTACTTCGCGAGCACCGGCTCGCGGATCGCGCGCTCTTCCGCCTCGGAGAGCGTCTTGCCCGCGGCCTCGAGCTGCTGGCGCTTGACCGTCGTGAGCACGCTCGCGGCCTGCTCGCCGCCCATGACCGAGATGCGGCTGTTCGGCCACATGAACAGGTAGCGCGGCTGGTACGCGCGACCGCACATGCCGTAGTTGCCGGCGCCGAAGCTGCCGCCGACGATCACGGTGATGCGCGGCACGGGCGCGTTCGCGACGGCATTCACCATCTTGGCGCCGTCCTTCGCGATGCCGCCGTGCTCGTACTGCTTGCCGACCATGAAGCCGGTGATGTTCTGCAGGAACAGCAGCGGCGTGCCGCGCTGCGAAGCGAGCTGCACGAAGTGCGCGGCCTTCTGCGCGGACTCGCTGAACAGGATGCCCTGGTTCGCGAGGATCGCGACCGGCATGCCGTGGATGTGCGCGAAGCCCGTGACGAGCGTCGTGCCGTAGCGCGCCTTGAACTCGTGGAAGCGCGAGCCGTCCACGACGCGCGCGATCAACTCGTGCGCGTCGTACGGCGTGCGCGCGTCGGCGGGAATGACGCCGTACAGTTCGGCCGGGTCGTACGCGGGCGGCTCGCTCGGGCGCAGGTCGAGCGCCGCGCGCTTCGCCGCGCCGGCGTGCGCGACGATGCTGCGCGCGATCTCGAGTGCGTGCGCGTCGTCGTCGGCGAGGTGATCGGCCACGCCGGAGATGCGCGTGTGCACGTCGCCGCCGCCGAGTTCCTCCGCGGTCACTTCCTCGCCCGTCGCGGCCTTCACGAGCGGCGGGCCGCCGAGGAAGATCGTGCCCTGGTTCTTCACGATCACCGTCTCGTCGCTCATCGCGGGCACGTACGCGCCGCCCGCGGTGCACGAACCCATCACGACGGCGATCTGCGAGATGCCCTGCGCCGACATGCGCGCCTGGTTGTAGAAGATGCGCCCGAAGTGATCGCGGTCGGGGAACACGTCGGCCTGCAGCGGCAGGAAGGCGCCACCGGAGTCCACGAGGTAGACGCACGGCAGGTGGTTCTCGAGCGCGATCTCCTGCGCACGGACGTGCTTCTTGACCGTCATGGGCAGGTAGCTGCCGCCCTTCACCGTGGCGTCGTTGGCGACAACCATCACCTGGCGGCCGTGCACCACGCCGACGCCGGTCACGACGCCGGCCGAGGGCGCTTCGCCGCCGTAGAGCCCGTTCGCGGCGAGCGGCGAGAGCTCGAGGAACGGCGTGCCCGGATCGAGCAGGCGTTCGATGCGTTCGCGCACGAACAGCTTGCCGCGCGACGTGTGGCGCGCGACCGCCTCGGCGCCGCCGCCCTGGGCGACGGCCGCGAGGCGCTGCGAAAGGTCGTTGGCGAGGGCGCGATGGTGCGCCGCGTTGGCCTGAAACTCCGGGCTGGCCGGATCGAGATGGGATTCGAGGCGTTCCATGGCGGCGGAAACTAGCGCAAAACGCATGGGGTCGCATCGCGGGATGCGCGGTCCGCGAGGGGCCCCGCGGGGGCCGCCCCCGCAAAGCCCGGAAAGCACGTCGGCGAACGCCGCGATACGCGTGGCACATGCGATGCGATGCAAGGGGTCACCCTCGGAGTCCCTGGACGGTCCCTTTCCCCCCGGCCCGTCCGCGTCAGCGTCCCTGCCGGAGATCCGCCATGTCCGCTTCGAGGCAACCCGCACGACTTCTCGCCGCCGCGCTGCTGGCCGCGATTTCCCTGACCGCCACGATGGCGTCTGCGGACGCCGGCGGCCCCGAGCAGGCGGGAGTGCGGACGGCACTCTCCGACGCCGGGCTGCTGAACGATCCGCTCGCCCTCGCCGGCGCCGTGACCACGCTGGGCGACGTGCGCATCACGCACCACCTGCGCACGAGCGAGCCGCAGATCGACGTCACCTGGGATGCGCAGGACGCCGCCGGGCGGCCGGTGCTCGCCACCGTTCGTGTCGCCCGGCGGATCACGGGAAAGCTCGACATCGAGCGCGCCGACGCGGAAGGTCTCGCCCGCTTCGCGCGCAAGGACGTCGACGACGACGCCGTGCGCCAGGTGACGCTGCGCCGTGAAGGCGACCGCTGGCGCGTGAGCGCGATGAGCGCCGAGGTGCTCGCCTCGCGCGGCGGCCGCACGCAGCTGCCGCTCGTGGACTTGAACACGCACGCCGTGAGCAGCGGCCACCTGAGCGTGCTGTCCGATCTCGACGAGCTCGCCGTGCTGCCGCAGACGTGCGCGGTGACGCAGGCCGGCGACGTCGTGCGCGTGTTCGTGAGCGGCGTCGCGAAGGACGCGGTCGTCACCGTGTTCGCGAACGGCCGTTCGTACGCCGCGAAGTCCGACGGCGAAGCCCACTTCGAGGCGGCGGTGTCGCTCCCGGGCGATGCCCGCCTGCAGTCCATCGGCGTGACGGTGTACTCGCGCGCCAGCGTCTTCGACCCGTCGGCTCCGGCGGACTCGCGCACGTGGATCCTCCCGATCCTCGTGGGCGCGCCACCGGCGCTCGGGGAGCAGTACTTCGGCTCGTAGAGCCGGCAGCGGTTGCGTCACACCGGAGGGGTCCGGTGGAAAGCGGAGCGGGCGCCCGGGAGAGAGAGACCGGGCGCCCGCCTCCGTTCGTGCCGCCTGGCCGCGTCAGCCCTTCGCGCGCGCCGCCATCATCGCCTGCGTCTCTTCGCGGTTCGGGCCGTACAGGCCCGGCGGCGTGCCACCCGCCATGCGGCACATGAGCACGAGCTCGCCGCGGTGGTGGATGTTGTGATGGAGCAGGTAGCTCCACAGCACGTCGCCCTTGCGGATCGGCTGGCCGTCGAAGCCCGGCATCTTCTCGTCGAGCGCCTCGGGCTTCATCGCCCGCACCTTGGCGATCGCGTCGGCATGCACGCGTTCGTACGCGGGCGCGAGCTCGGCGATCGTGCGCGGCCGCTCGAGCCCCGGCAGCTTTGTGCCGAAGTCGAAGGCGCCCGTGGCCACGGCCGCGGCCATGTAGCCGTCGCCCTCGGCCAGATGCCACGCGAGCTCGCCGATCGAACGCCACTCGGGCTGCGGGCGGTAGTCGTACTGCTTTTCGGGCAGCGCCCGCATCAGCTGCGCGTTGCGCTGCGCTTCGAAGCTCCAGGTGGCGAGGAACGTCTCGAGTTCGCGGCTGGCCATGCGTACCTCCGAGGATGGATGGGAGAACCGGGCACCGCGGGGCAGTGTCCGCACCGCCCGGGACTCGCGCAACGGCCAAATCACCGGCGCGGCCGCACCTCGAGCCGCGCGACCTCGGCACGCCGCGGATAGCTTTCCGGAAGCCGGTGGAAATCCGCGTTCGCGTCGCTGATGCGCTCGTTCACCGCAGTGGCGGCGAGCGTCCACGCCCCGCGCGGCGCCGACCGCACGCGCAGCGTGAGCACGCGCTCCCCGCCCGGCGCGAGCCGCTCGTCGGCGAGCTTCCTCGGCGCGGGCCACCACTCCCACTTCTGGCCGATGCGCACCTGCTCGCGCGCGAGCGTGTCGCCGCGCTCGCCGATCGCCGCGAGCGTCACGATCACCGCGCGTTCGGGATCGCCCGTCGGCAGCATGTGGCCGGCGTTCACGTTCACGACGCGCACGCGCCACGCGAGCGGCGCGCCGGGCACGGCGCGCACGAGCGTGTCCGCGCGCAGTTCGACGCCGGGCGGACGGCGGGCGGCGAGCGAGTCCCAGAGCGCGGGCAGCGTCTCGTGGCCCTTCTTCAGGTGGCTGCCGATCCAGCCGTGCATGCCCACCCGGCGCACCGGCCCGCCCGCGACGAGGGGGCGCTCGACGGGCGGCATGTGGCAGTCCTGGCACACCGTGCCCGCGGCGGCGAAGGGGCCCGCCTTCCACTCGGCGCCCGTGTCGAACGTGCACACGAACGTCTTGCCCGGATAGGCCTGCACCGCCTGGTGGCAGCGCAGGCAGAAATCGGCGCTGCGCAGGGCCGGATCGAGCCGCGTCGCATGCGGCGCGTTCGTGCCGCCGAACGGCCCGACGACCGCGCCGTCGCGCACGTGGCAGGCCGCGCACGTGATCGCCTCGTCGCGCAGAGCGGCGCCGGCCCAGCGCGGGTTCGCGCGCTTCACGGGACGCTCGACGTCGCCGCCTTCGAGGCGCACGACGAGCGAGTCGAGCTGGTTCACGAGCGGCGTGTGGCAGTTGATGCACAGCCAGCTCACGCCGGGCTGCTTGGCGAGCTCGGCGCGGAACTGCGGATCCACCCACGCCTGCGCGTGCACGGACTGCTTCCACTCGCGATAGATCGCGACGTGGCACGAGCCGCACTCCTCCGCCGAGAGCGACTTCAATCCCTTCGGCACGCGCTGCCCGGCGAACGGCTGCTCGAACCGGGGGCGCGAGGCGTAGAACGCCGGCAGCCCGTCGCGCGAGGGTGCGCAGCCGGCGAGCCACGGCATGGCGCACGCGAGCAAGGCCGCGGCGAGGGGCGCGACGCGCCTCATGCGCTCAGAACCGGCGGACGACTTCGTACTTCTTCGGATCGTCCACGAACGCGGCCTTGGTGGAGTCGCTCGAGAAGAAGTACGGGCCGCCGACCCAGTAGGCCGCGGGCGTTCGCGACGACGGCAGGAAGCGCCGGCCGTTCACCGGATCGCGCACGAGCCCGCAGTAGAGCGCGGGCGCGTTCACGAAGCGCCGCATGTTGCGCTCGTCCGCGAACCGGTAGACCTCGCCGTTCACGCGGTAGTGCAGCGAGTCGGCCAGCGACCCCACGCGCGCCGGGTCCACCGGGTCCCACAGCGCGCGCTGCAGGTGGAAGAGCGCGAACTCCGAATCCACGACCGGTCCCGACGGGACCGCGTCCGGCACTCAGGTGAAGCGCGACGACTGCGCGCACGATTCGCGCGGCGGCGCCGCGAGCACGGCCAGCGCCGCCAGCGAGGCGGCGACGGCGAGCGTGCGGAAGACGTGTCGCATGCGGGAAGGACTCCGGGACGGAGGGCGGAGGTGTCGGCGGCGGCGATGCTAGCACGGCGCCGCGCGATCCCGCGGTCACGCCGCGGCAAAGACCCCGCGGGGCGCGTGCCGGAAGCGCGCGAGCCCGGCGCTCCGAAGAGTGCCGGGCCCGGCGCCACCTGTTCCGGGGTTCGCGGGTCCGGATCAGGAGGTGCAACGCATGGGACGTTGCTACTGCGAGCGGCGCACCTGGATCGAACCGTTCACGGTGTTCGCGCTCACGCGCGCGCCGCCGCTTCCGATCGTGCCGTCGAACGACTTCGGACCCCACTTGCCTTCGACCGTGATGGGATAGTCGGTGTGGATCGAACCGTTGACCGTTCCGCCGGACAGCCGCGCGCCGACGCCCTCGGGCATGAGCAGCGTGATGTTGCCGTTCACGGTCTCGAACTTGAGACGGTCGTCGGCCTTCATGCGGCCGAGCACCGCGCGCACGCCGCCGTTGACCGTGCTCGCCTCGCCGCTCTGCGACGTCTCGATGTCGCACGTGCCGTTCACCGTGTGCGCCGTGACGCGCCCGGAGAGCGCGTGTGCCGTGATGCCGCCGTTCACCGTGTTCGCCGAGAACTCGAGCCCCGCGGGCACGCGGATCGTGAAGTCCACCTGCACGTCGGAGTTGTTGCGGCCCAGGTTCCAGCGCCGGTCGCTGCACGGGCTGCCGCCGTTCGGGTACACCGCGCAGACCGTGATGCCGTCGGAGTCCTGCACGACCTTGATCTCGACTTCGGCGGGATCGTGCTTCTTCGCGTGCTTGTCGGCGACGATCTCGATCTGGCGTCCCGAGGCGGGCGTCGCCTCGATCGAACCGTTGACCCCGTGGATGGTGAGCTTGCCGGCCGCGGGCGCCGCACCCTGCCAGCTCCACTCCTGATGACGCTCCGTGCCGCCGGCCCACGAGTTCGTACCGGTCGCGAGCGTGACGGCGGTTGCGGCCGTGGCCGCGAGCACCAGCGCGCGGAACTTCCCGAGCAGTCGCATCACTTGTCCTCCTTGTCCTTCGCCTTCTGCTTCTCGGGACGATCGGGGGGCGAGGGCGCGTCGGGCGCCTTCGGCGGATCGGCGGGAGGCAGTGCCGAGGGTGGCATCAGCTGAATGAGACCCTGGAACGATTCGAGTTCGAGCGTGGAGCCGCCGGTGCCGAGCGTGAAGTTGAAGCGCCGCCCCTTGCGCTGGCGGCCGACCTGCAGCGGCAGGGAGCTCTGGAACGCGCCGTTGAACGACGCCACCGTCACGTCCACGCCCGCGCCTACGGGCACGCCGACGGAAAGGTTGCCCGTGTGCGAGCTGAGGCGGTAATGCCCTCGCGGCGCGAACACGCCCGAGAACATCACCGAGCCGCTCATCGAACTGGCGAGCACGCGCGGCGAAGTGACCTGGCGCATCTCGATGTCGCCGTTCACGGACTCGACCTCGATCTGGCCGACGATGCGCGCGAGCTGCACGAGGTTGTTGATGGACGTGGCCTGCACGTCGCGCGCGTCCTCGACCGCGACCTCGCCCTCGATGCTGCTCAGCTGCAGCGGGCCGTGGCTGTCGCTCACGTGGATGTCGCCGCGCATGCACTCGGCCTGCACGGGCGCCTGCATGTTCCGCACGCGGATGTCCGACTCGAGCGAGGACAGCCGCAGCGCCATCCACTCCGGCACGGCGAGGTCGTAGTCCACGATCGGCGGCAGGCCGGCGCGATTCGTCGCGTCGATCGCGACCACCCCGCGCTGCACCTGCACGACGATCCGGTCGCGCTTCATGTGCTGCGCGCGGATGCGCACGGCGTTCTTCTTCCAGCCCACGACCGAGATGTCGCCCGCGAGGTTGCTGAGCGCGAGCACCGTGCCGCGCTGCACCTGCAGCGTCGTGTCGGTGCGCGAGTCGAACTGGCGCGGGCCGGCCGGGAACACGATCTCCCAATACTCCGGCGGGCTCGCCGGGGAGTCGGGCGCTTCGGGCGCGTACGAGTCGATCGCCTGCTGCGGCACGCGCACGAGCGGCGGCGCCTGCGGCGCCTGCGGCGCCTGCGGCGCCCTCATGCGGTACACGTGCACCTCGCGCACCTCGCGCGAGTCCCCCGCGTGCGCGGCGTGCACGGCGAGCGCGAGCGCCGCCGAGATCGTCACGAGCGTGAGTGCGAGCGCGCGCATGCCGTCAGACCCCCGCCATCGTCGCCGCGCGGCGAACGAGCTGGAGCTTCTTCTCGACGGTGCCGGCGAAGTAGTTCTGGAGGTCGCGGTTCGCCGGGTCCGCGGCGAGTGCGCGCTTCGCGTCCTCGGTGGCCTGGCGGATGAGCGTGAGGTTCTTCTCGAGCACGAGGACGGTCTTCGGGTCGAGCCGCCCGCGGCCGTGATCGAGCGCCGACTGCAGCGCGGCGATCTCGGTCTCGACCTTCTCGGCGTCGAACGACGCGAGCTGTACTTCGCCGCCGGTCTCGGCGGTGTCGTGCGCGATCGTGCCCGGCTCGGGCGCGGCCGCGCCGCGCAGCGCGACGTACGCGCCGCCGGCGCCGAGCGTGACGAGCGCGAACGCCGCGGCCACCGCCCACGGCAGCGCGATGCTCGGCACGCGTGCGGGGAACTTCAGCACGCGCGCGCGCGGCGCTTCGCTCGTGGATCCCGCCGTGCCGATGCGTGACGCGATCCCCGCCCAGAGATCGTCCGGCGCCGGCGGGTCCACCAGCGAGCGCGCACGCTCGCGGATCTCCCGCAGCTCTTCGAGTGTGACGCGGCACTCCTCGCACGACTCGAGGTGCTGCTCGAGTTCGCGCGCCTCGGTCGCGGCGAGATCGCCGTCGAGGTATTCGGAAAGCGCATCCGTCCAGCGGTCGCTCATGACTTCTTCGATTCCGTCGGTGAAAGGACCTGGCGCAGCATCATGCGGGCCCGATGCAACTGCGCCTTCGTGGTGCCCGAGGTGACGCCCAGAAGCGTGGCGATCTCCTCGTGGCGGTAGCCTTCGACGTCGTGCAGCACGAACACCATGCGCGCCCCCTCGGGCAGCTTCGCGATCGCCGTCTCGAAGTCCATGGACAGCTCGCGCTGGCTCGGGCGCGCCGCGACACCGTCGAGCGCGTCCTCGGCGTCGAGGAATCGCATGCGCTCGGTCGCCCACGTCTGCCGGCGGCTGAGGATCCAGTTCACGGCGAGCCGGTGCAGCCACGTCGAGAACTGGGCGTCACCGCGGAACGAGCCGAGCTTCTGCCACGCGCGGACGAAGACGTCCTGCGTGAGCTCCGCCGCCCGCTCGTAACCCGCCATGCGGGCCGCGAGCGCGAAGACCCGGTCCTTGTGGCCCTCGTACAGGCGCGCGAAAGCACGCGCATCGCCCCGCGCGGCCAACGCCACATCACTGTTCTCGAGGATCGGGGACAGGGTTCGGTTTTCCGGGAACGGAGTTCGCAACTGCCAGGTCGCCGTGTGTGTCATTGCACCCGGTAGGACGGGCGGCACGGTCGAAAGGTTGGAGGAGGGATCCCTCCGGGCGGAAGCGCCCCGCTCCCGGCGCGGCGGGGAGCCGTACTGGCGCGGGCCACCCGGGGGCGGGCGCGGATTGCCCAGCCGGCGTGACGGCCGCGCTACGAAAGGCCAGCGCGTGTTCCCGGGGGGTCCGCGGAGCCCTTCTCGCGCCGAGAAGAGGCGAGCGCGGCCCCCACTCCCGCCCCGGCGAGCGCCGGCAGGAACGCGATCAGCGCGCCCCAGTTGGGCGCATACGCCATGGGCGTCCGGGTGACCGCGGCGAGCAGCGGCTCGGCCGGCACCCAGGCGCCCAGTGCGATCGCCCAGGCCCACCAGTGCCGGGGCCGGGCGAAGCCCAGCACGAACGCGCCCACGAGCAGCAGCACGACGGCGGACTGGACGTCGTCGTTACGCAGGTCCGAGGCGGCGAGCCAGACGCCCCACAGCGCCCAGAACAGCCACGGCCACACGGCCCGCCACGGGCCACGACGCGTGGAGACGGCGGATTTCGCTGCGGCGGCTGACGGCGGGAACGCGGACTTCACGACGCACTCGCTTCATGGAGCGTTTCATGAACGTGGTCTCCGGAGGATGTGCCTTGCTGCGGGGTGCCGGGGCGGCCTTCCCACGACGGTCGCGACGAACGGGTCATCGGCAGGCTCCTTTGCGAAGTAAAGTGCGACGGCGAACGAAACGCGGCGGGGTCAGCGCGCGCGTGTCGCCCGGATCAGCGCTTCCATGTGGTCGAGGTACCCCTGCAGCGCGCGCTTGCCGGCCGTGGTGAGGCGGTACTCGGTGCGCGGCACCCGGCCCTCGAACGACTTGAGGCATTCGAGGTATCCCGCCTCCTCGAGCCGCCGGGCATGCACGCTCAGGTTGCCGTCCGTGATGCGCAGCAGCTTCTTGAGGTCGTTGAACGACAGCGCCGGCGTCACCGCGAGCGCGCTCACGATCGCGAGCCGGACGCGCTCGTGGATGACGCGATCGAGCGACTCGTGCGCGGCCTGCTGCTGCGACTGCCGCGCGGTCGAGGATGCGTCCGCGGCGCGACGATCAGGACGGCGTGCAGGACGGCGTGCGGGTTCAGCCATCGTGCCTCCGCGCGATGTACCAGCCGAAGCCGAGGTGCAGCCCGCCGAAGCCGAACGCGAGGATCGCGTTGGCCCACGCGGGCGGAGCGAATGCGGCGAGCGCGCCGGTCACCATGAGCGCGGCGCCGAGGGCGGGCACGACGGACACCGAGAAGGCGCCGCCACCGGAGACGGCGGCGCCGTACGTGAGCAGCCAGGTCGCCGGAAGCAGGGCGTGCGCGCCCGCGCGCACGAGCGCGGCGGTGAGCACGATGCCGGCCGCGGCGGGCGTGGCGAACGCGAGCAGGAAGCGCCGGCCCGCGACGCCGAAGAGCGGCAGCCCGAGGCGCTGCGCCTTGAGCGCGGCGCTGCTCACGCTGATCGCGGCCGCGACGAGCGCCTCGCCGAGCCAGATCGCGACCCAGCGGTCCTGCGACGGATTGGCGGGAGCGAGGAAGGCGGCCGCGAGAGCGGTGACGCCGACCGCGACCTGTCCCCAGCCGGACAGCGAGGTGAACTCGCCCGCGCGCTCGATGGCGCTGCGGATGTAGCGCAGGTCCGCCTCGACGTGCTGGTGCAGCGGAATCGGCTCGGGCGGCGTGGAGCGAGGGGCTTCGGGCGTCGTCATGGGACGAGCATCGGCGGCAAGCCCTACGAGCGTCAAGTACTTTGTGACGAAAAGCCTTCTTCGACCGCCGCGTTCGTCACTTCTTCTTCCCCGGCGGCGCCGCGCTCGCCCCGGGCCCGGGCTTCGAGGCGTCCGTCGTCTCGTTGAGCGCCCAGTCGTAGTCCGCGAACTGCACCTTCCAGCCCGCGAGCGGCTTGCCGTAGTAGAACTCGAGGAACTGCGGCACCGCCTCGGGGCCACCGAAGTCCTTCGCGTACCAGTCGAAGATCTTCGAGATCGTCATCACGCGCTTCGCTTCGTCGAAGCGGTTGCGCGCGGGGTCGTTCACGAACCGGCGCATGGCCTGGTCGAGCAGCGAGTCCACGTCGGCCCCGTGGTAGGCGCCCGAACGGAGCGGGGGGCACGAAACCGACGCGCAACAGAGTGCGGCGTGCAGGCGCGGGTCCGGCGCCTGGCGGAACATCACGGTGTGCTGGAGCGCGTCGAGCGACATCGCGCCGTCGCTCGTCCGCAGGATCGGCGCCTTGAAGAGCCCGAACTGGTCCGCATCCGGACGCCAGAGCGGCTGCCAGCGCGCGCACACGCCGCGCACGACCGTCGCGTTGTACAGGTTGATCCAGTACGCCATGCGGTCGGGACCCGGCAGCGTGTCGGCCTGCACCTGCGCGAGCGCGATGAGGTAGCGGTCGAGCTTCACCATGTCGCGCGTCGCGATCCCGACGTAGTCCACGCGCCCGTCGCGCACGTGCGCCGCGAGGATCTGGTCCCAGGCGTCGTGCAGGTGCGCGACTGCTCCCGTGGCGGGGACCTGCTCGTAGATCGGGGTGGTTTCCGCGGTCGCGGCTTCGGTCCGTGCCGTGAGTGCGGCGCCGGCCAGCGCGCACAGGAGCAGCGCTCGCTTCATTCCCAACTTCCTCCTCCTCCGGAGTGGAGCGTGCCCGCGGACGCACCCGCGCGCTCGCGCGCCTGTTTCTCGAGGCACTGCACGACGAGCGCGGTCCAGCCGGTCTGGTGGCTGGCTCCGGCGCCGCGGCCGTGGTCGCCGTCGAAATACTCGTGGAACAGCAGCAGGTCCTTCCAGTGCGGATCGCTCGCGTACCGCTCGTCGCCGCCCGCGAAGGCACGTCGTCCGTCGGCGCCGGCCACGAAGAGTGCCGTGAGCCGCCGCGACAGCTCGGCCGCCACCTGCCGCAGGTCGAGCCACTGGTTCGAGCCCGTCGGGCACTCCACCTTCAGCGTGTCGCCGTAGAAGTGGTGGTAGCGCTCGAGCGCCTCGAGCAGCAGGTAGTTGAGCGGGAACCACACCGGCCCGCGCCAGTTCGAGTTGCCCCCGAAGAGTTCGGTCGTGCTCTCGGCCGGCGAATAGGCCACGCGGTGCACCGCTCCGTCCACCGCGAACTCGAACGGGCGCTCGCCGTGCGCGCGCGACATCGAGCGGATGCCGTGCGGCGAGAGGAACTCGCGCTCGTCGAGCAGCACGCGCAGCACGCGCTCGAGGCGCTCGCGCGACGGGATCGCGAGCAGCCGGTGCCCGCCGTCGGGCCGGCCGTCGCCGTCCACGTCCATGTAGGCGATGTGGCTCGCGAGGTCGCTGCGGTTCTCGACGAACCACTGCAGGCGCTTCTTGAAGCCGGGCAGGCGTTCGATCACGTCCTGCTCGAGCACTTCGACGGCGATCAGCGGAATGAGCCCGACCGCCGAGCGCAGGCGCATCGGCGTCGCCTTCCCGCCGAGATGGATGCGGTCGTAGTAGAACCCGTCCTGCTCGTCCCAGAGCCCGGTGCCGCCGAAGTGGTTCATCGCGTCGGCGATCGCGACGAAGTGCTCGAAGAACTTCGAGGCGAGATCCTCGTACGCCGGGTCTTCGCTCGCGAGCTCGAGCGCGATGCTGAGCATCGTGCCGCAGTAGAACGCCATCCACGCGGTGCCGTCCGCCTGCTCGAGCCGCCCGCCGCCGGGCAGCGGCTTGCTGCGGTCGAACACGCCGACGTTGTCGAGCCCGAGGAAACCGCCCGCGAACAGATGGTTGCCGTCGAGGTCCTTGCGGTTGACCCACCACGTGAAGTTGATGACGAGCTTCTGGAACACGCGCTCGAGGAACAGCCGGTCGCGCCTGCCCTTCGGCCCGCTCATCTTGTACACGCGCCACGCGGCCCACGCGTGCACGGGCGGGTTCACGTCGTCGAACGCCCACTCGTACGCGGGCATCTGCCCGTTCGGGTGCATGTACCACTCGCGCGTGAACAGCACGATCTGCTGCTTCGCGAACTCCACGTCCACGCGCGCGAACGGCAGCATGTGGAACGCGAGGTCCCACGCCGCGTACCACGGGTACTCCCACTTGTCCGGCATCGAGATCACGTCGCGGTTGTACAGGTGCGTCCAGTCGCGATTGCGCCCGGCCGCGCGGCCGGCGGGCGGCGGCGGCAGCGCCGGGTCGCCCTCGAGCCACTCCTTCACGACGTAGAAGTAGAACTGCTTGCTCCACAGCAGTCCGGCGTAGGCCTGGCGCGCCACCCGGCGCTCGTCCTCGCCGAGTTCGGCGGGAATGCGCGCGGCGTAGAACGCGTCGCACTCGGCGAGGCGCGCGGCGAACACGGTGTCGAAGCCCTCGCCGAACGGCTCGGCCTTCGCCTCGCCCTCCGCGGTGAGCCGCAGGCGCAGCACGCGCGATTCCCCGGGCGCGAGCGCGAGCACGTGGTGCACCGCGGCCTTCGTGCCGAAGCGCTGTGAGCGCACGGCGTCCTTCACGCCGCGCACGACGTGCTCGTGGAACGCGTCCTTCACGTACGGCTGGCGGTTCGGGGTGCGGTAGAGCCGCTGCTGGTTGGTCTCGTTCTCGGTGAAGAGCAGCTCGGGCGCGGCGTCGCCGCCGCCCTCCCCCTCGAAGTCGAGCCGCCAGCGCCCGAGCGTCGCGTGCTCGGCGGTCATCGCGCGCTCGCCCACCGCTTCGATGCGCGGCCGGCGCGGGTAGGCCTCTCCCGAGCGGTTCCAGCTCCACGTGTTGCGGAACCAGAGCTGCGGGAGCACGTGCACGGTGGCCGCTTCGGGCCCGCGATTGGTCACGGTGACGCGCACGAGCACGTCGTCCGGCGACGCCTTCGCGTACTCCGCCTGCACGTCGAAGTAGCGGCTCTCCGCGAACACGCCGGTGTCGGCGAGTTCGTACTCGGGCTGGTCCTTGCCGCGGCGGCGGTTCTCGGCGACGAGCGCGTCGTACGGGAACGCGGCCTGCGGGTACTTGTACAGCGCCTTCAGGTACGAGTGCGTCGGCGAGGAGTCGAGGTAGAAGTACTCCTCCTTCACGTCCTCGCCGTGATTGCCCTCGCGCCCGGTGACGCCGAAGAGGCGCTCCTTGAGGATCGGGTCGCGGCCGTTCCACAGCGCGAGCGCGAAGCACAGCCGGCCCTCGCGGTCGGAGATCCCGAGCAGGCCGTCCTCGCCCCAGCGGTACGCGCGGCTGCGCGCGTGGTCGTGCGGGAAGTACGACCAGCTGTCGCCGTCGGCGGAGTAGTCCTCACGCACCGTGCCCCACTGGCGCTCGGACAGGTAGGGACCCCAGCGCTTCCAGTTGCTCGCGCGTTCGGCGTCCTGCTGCAGTCGTGTGGTCTCGGCGTCCGCGATGCGGTCCACGATGCGCTCCACGTTGCGCTCCACGGGTGGGGCTCGCGCACGTGAGGGCCCGGGCGAGCTCGACAGGGTTTCGGCACAGCCTAAGCGAGACTGTGGCGCGAAGTCGCAGAGAATCCCCCCCGCGCGAACCGACCGCGCTCGTCTCCGCGGGCGCCGCGCCCGTCCGCGCTTCGCGGTTTCTCGTCAACCTCGAGGGGCGCGGGCGTGTCATTGCCCTGCAGAGTGCGCCCGTCCGGATGCACTCACTCCGCCCGAGGCCCTCATGTCCCGACCGCTTCCCCGGTTCACGCACACACTGCTCGCCGCCGCCGCGTGCGCGGCGCTCACCGCTCCGGCCTCCGGCGCCACGTACGTCGGGCACGAGCGCCAGATCCAGCTCGAGCCGCCGCGCCTCACACAGGCGCCCACGATCGACGGCCGCGTGGACGAGTCCGAATGGGCGAACGCCGCGCGCCTCGACGGCTTCACGCAGGCGCGTCCGGTCGAAGGCGTCAAGGACACGCTCGGCACGCTCTGCCTCGTGGGCTACGACAGCTCGAACCTCTACGTCGCGTTCCGCTGCCGCGAGCTGCCCGGCCTCGTGCAGGCGCCGATCGTGAGCCGCGACAACATCTGGACCGGTGACTGGGTGGGCGTCAGCATCGACTCCTACCACGACCGCCAGCGCTCCTACTTCCTGTGCGCGAACCCGCGCGGCGTGCAGGCGGACGGCGTGGACCAGGAAGGCAACGAGAGCGACAACTCGCCCGACTTCCAGTACACGACCAAGGGACGCGTGACCGAGGAAGGCTTCGAGGTCGAGTTCGCGATCCCGTTCAAGTCGCTCCGGTTCGCGCCGTCCGAGCGCGTGTCGTTCGGCTTCAACGCCATCCGCGACCAGCGCCGCACGAACGCGCACCTGTACTGGGCGCCGGTCACGCGCAACATCGCGGGCTACCACCGCCAGCTCGGCGATCTCGAGGGCATGTCGGGCATCCGCCCGGGCCGCAACCTCGAGATCAACCCGTACGTGACCTCGTCCGACGCGGCGGAGCGCCGCTCGGGCGCGATGCGCTGGGCGGACGCCGAGCACCGCCAGGGCTTCGGGCTCAAATACGGCATCACGAGCGCGCTCACAGCGGACGTCACCGTGACGCCGGACTTCAGCCAGGTCGAAGCCGACGCCGGCGTGCTCGACGTGAACGAGCGCTTCGCGATCTTCTTTCCGGAGAAGCGCCCGTTCTTCCTCGAGGGCGCCGACATCTTCTCGACGCCGTCCTCGCTCGTGTACACGCGCCGCATCGTGGACCCGCTGTACGGCGTGAAGCTCACGGGCAAGGCCGGCCGCACGGCGATCGGCGTGCTCAGCGCCGCCGACCGCAGCGCGGGCGAGAGCACGCCCGGGCTCCCCGACCGCGTGAACCCGTACTTCGATCACGACGCGCAGTTCTTCGTGGCGCGCGTGCGCCGGGACTTCCACGACCGGCTGAGCCTCGGCGCGCTCGTCACGAACCGCACGCACGAGGACGTCTACAACCGCGTCGCCGCGCTCGACGGCCGCTGGACGTTCCGTCGCAGCTGGACCGTGACCGCGCAGAGCTCGCGCTCGTGGGACGCCGCCCCCGACCTGCGGAACACCCTCGCGGGGCTCGACTCGGCGACCGCCGTCAACGTGCCCGGGCACCTCGCCTCGCTGAGCGGCGAGCGCGCCGGCGGCTGGGCGCACACCGCGAACCTCCGCTACACGTCGCGCCGGTTCTCGTGGAACTCGAACTTCGAGGACATCACCACGGGGTTCCGCACGAGCGCGGGCTTCGTGAACCGCCCCGGCACGTTCGAGATCTTCCACAACCTCTCCGGCCGCATCGACGGGCGCAAGGGCGGCCGCTGGCAGTGGATCGAGCCCGTGGTGCGCGTACAGCAGCTCTACGATCACGGCGAGCAGGGCGTGTCCGGCAAGCTCACCGACTTCTCGACGCGCCCCGAGATCGTCGTGCACTTCGACGGCAGCACGGCGCTCGGCACCGGCGTGAACCGGCTGTCGTCGTGGTACGCGGGCCGCGCGTTCGAGCCGCAGTTCCGCCAGTTCCTGTGGGCCGAGACCGGCCGCTGGCGCACGCTGCGCCCGGGCTTCTTCGTGAGCAACGGCTCGACCGTGATCTTCGCCGAAGCCGCGCCGGGCCACAGCATCGCGCCCGAGGTGTGGGCCGACCTGCGGCTCTCGGAGCGCTTCGACGGCAGCTTCTCGATGACCGCAACCCGCATCCGCCGCGACTCGAACGATTCGCGCTACGCCGAAGCCGTCATTCCGCGCCTGCGCCTCGGC
The DNA here is from genome assembly GCA_016215625.1 of Candidatus Eiseniibacteriota bacterium. GTDB lineage: Bacteria > Eisenbacteria > RBG-16-71-46 > RBG-16-71-46 > RBG-16-71-46 > CAIXRL01. The sequence goes on from JACRIW010000047.1 coordinate 80,719, forward strand.
TACCAATTCACGCCCGAGCTTTCGGTGCGCTGGATCACCGAGTGGGTGGACCGCCGCCGCTACGACGAGAACGACGCGCAGGTCGCGCGCGACCGCACGCTCGGCGAGGACCTGCTCGTCTCGTACCTGCTGCGCCCGGGCACGGTCGTGTACCTCGGGTACGGCACGCGCCTGACGGGCGACGAGAGCGGCCCGCTGCACGCGTCGAACCATTCGCTGTTCATGAAGGCGAGCTACCTGTGGCAGATGTGAGGGGGACGCCGCGGGCCGGGAAGCGCGTCGTGTGGCGGAACCACGCGCGCTCCCGCGGCGAACCCGAAACCGGCGGGCTGGAATGAGCCGCCGGCGCGGCACGCACGAGCACTTCGCCTGACCGGGCGAAGCGAACGGCGGACGACGAGGGCCCTCGACACGCCCTTCGGAGTCCGCCGTTCCGTTGGTGCCCCCGCCCGCCTGCGCTACCTTCGGGCGCGAGTCTTCATCCGACGGAGGTGCACGTGGCGCAGTTCGGCAGGGCGATGCTGGCCGAGTGGCCGCTCGACCCGGACATCACCTATCTCAACCACGGCACCGTCGGCGTCACGCCGCGCGCCGTGATGGCGAAGCAGCAGGCGATCCGCGAGCGCATCGCGCGCAATCCCGCGCAGTTCATGTTCCGCGAGCTCGCGCGCCTGCACGACATGCCCGCGCCCGAGTTCCCCGCGCTGCGCGCCGCCGCCGAGGCGATCGGCGCGCGCGTCGGCGCCCGGGGCGACGACCTCGTGTTCGTGGACAACGCGACCGCCGGCGTGAACGCCGTGCTGCGCTCGCTGCCTTGGGGCCCGGGCGACGAGATCGTGGTCACCGATCACGGCTACGGCGCGCTCGCGCGCGCCGCGGACGCCGTCACGCGCGGCGCCGGCGCGCTCGTGCGCACGATCGCGCTGCCGCGCGCCGGCGCGGGAGCGGACGCGTACGTGGCCGCGATCGTGAACGGCCTCGGCGCGCGCACGAGGCTGCTCATCGTCGACCACGTCACCTCGGGCAGCGCGCTCGTGCTGCCGATCGAACGCGTCGTCGCCGAGTGCCGCAGGCGCGACGTGCCCGTGCTCGTCGACGGGGCGCACGTGCCGGGCGCCATGCCGCTCGACATCGAGACGATCGGCGCCGACTGGTACGTCGCGAACCTGCACAAGTGGGGCATGGCGCCGCGCAGCTGCGGCTTCCTGTGGGCTCCACCGCACCGGCAGAGCGGCCTGCATCCGCCGGTCGTCTCGTGGGGGCTCGACACGGGCTTCACGCGCGAGTTCGACTGGATGGGCACGCGCGATCCTTCGCCGTGGCTCGCCGCGCCCGCGGGCTTCGAGTTCCTCGAGTCGCTCGGGCTCGACGCGCTCTGGAAGTGGAACCACATGCTCGCCTGGGGCGGCGCGCACGTCATGGCCGCGCGCTGGGGCACGGCGTTCGAGGCGAGCGAGAGCATGATCGGCTGCATGGCCACGGTGCCGCTGCCCGCGTCGGCGGGCTCGAGCCCCGAAGACGCGCAGCGCCTGCGCGACGCGCTGCTGTTCGAGGAACGCATCGAGGTGCCCGTGCTCTGCCGCGACGGCGGCCTGTGGATCCGCGTCTGCGCGCAGGCCTACAACGAGCCGCGCGAGTACGAGCGGCTGGCGGAGGCGGTCGCGGCGCGCCGCGGCTGAAGCCGGGCGCGCCGCGCGCCGTGCACGGCGCCCGTCAGTCCTTCGGTACGAATCCGCGCGCGCGGAGGCGTTCCTCGACCGCGTCGCTGCAGAGCGCCTCGGGCGGTTCGTTCCAGTGGTTGAACGACGGCGCACGCGCGGCGCCGGCATCGAGCAGCAGGTCCACGACCGCGACGTAGTCGTCGTCTGCGTCGCGGCAGTTCGCCGAACCGTGCGCGGCCCACGCGAGCGGCGTGCTGCCGTACGTGTCCTCGCGCGGGTCCACCGCGACGCCCGCGGCGAGCAGGGCGCGCACGGCGTCCGCGTGTCCGCGCCACGCCGCCTGGTGCAGCGCCGTCGAGCGCCCGTGCCCGTGCACGGAGAGATCGAAGCCGAGCGCCGCGAACACCGCGATCGCCTCCGGGCGCCCCTGCTCCGCCGCGTGCAGCGGCGCCCGGCGGTCGTGCGCGTCGAGCGAGTCGAGCAGCCCCGGATGCGCGTCGAGCACCGCACGCGCCCCCGCGAGGTCGCCGCGCATGCACGCGCCGAGCAGCGCGTCGGCGGGGCGCGCCGCACCGGCGGCGCCGCGCTCGCGCAGCAGCTCCACGAGCGCCGGCCGCCCCGAGCGGATCGCGAGGTCGAGCGGCGTGCGGCCGTCGCCACGTTTCGCGTCCGGATCCGCGCCGTGGTCGAGCAGCGCGCGCACGATCTCCTCGTTGCGGCCGAACTCGGCGGCGCGGTGCAGCGGCGTCTCGCGTCCGTCCCCGCTCGGCACGTTCGGGTCGGCGCCGTGCTCGAGCAGCCAGCACGCGCCCGCGTCGGCGGTCGTCGCGATCGCGCTCGGCTCGCGATGCCACATCAGGTAGTACAGCACCGTGTTGCTCCACGTCGCGTGCGCGGCCGAGAAGTCCGCGCCGTGATCGCGCAGCGCCTCGAGCACGCCGCGATGATCGCGTTCGGCGGCGTGGTAGGCCGACTCGCCGTCGTCGGGCCGGGCGCCGCGCTCGAGCAGCAGCCGAGCGAGCGGGGCGTTGCCGCAGCGGCCCGCGAAGTAGAGCACCGGAAGCCGGATGTGGTCGGAGCCCGGCTGCGGCACGGAGGCGTTCGCGTCGGCTCCGGCGTCGAGCAGCCGGCGGCCGATCGCGACGCTCGCCTCCGCGTGCGCGGGCGAAGTGGCGAAGAGGGGCGACGCCGCGAGCGCGACGATCGGCGTCCACGACGTACCGGCGAACGGCGTCGTCGCGAGCGCGGGATCCCGCTCGAGGAACGCGCGCACGAGTCCCTCGTCGCACGCGCCGCACGCGGTGTGGATGCTCGCGCGCGCGACCTCGGGGTGCGTCTCGAGCACGTGTCGCATGGTCGCCGCGTCCTCGGAATGCCACGCGCCGACGAATCGGCGCAGTTGTGCGGCGAGCGGCTCGGCGGCTTCGTACGCGCGCTTGAGTTCGGCCCAGTTCGCGACGCCGGCTTCACGCGCGAGCGCGTGCTGCACGTCGGCGAGCTTCACGGCGGCGGCCGCGGCGGCGGGTGTCGTCGCCGCGAGTTGCGGCAGCCGGGCGCGCACTCGTTCGAGCGCAGTGGCGTCCCCGGCGCGGCAGTCCTTGAGCAGGCGCTTCGCGAGCGCACGGGCCTGTTCGAACGAACGAGCGGGTTCGGGAGCACCGGGCTCCCGGACGGAATCGGACATGCGACGATCCTCCACGTCGCCCGGGGTCCGCACGCTGGGGCAGAAGGTTCGTCGATGGACGAATCGCGGGTCCGGCGCAGGTGAGCGAACTCTTTCCGCGGACGGGAGGCGCCCTGCAGCGCACGCGCGCAGGTTGCCCGACGCACGTGCCCGCGCGCAACGACGAAACGCCCGGCGCGCCCCCTACCTTCGCCAGCGCACCTCGCGCGCGGGCGGAGCCTTGCCCTCGGGCGGATCGGCCTTCACGACGAAGTCCACCTCGGCGCCCTCGGGCAGCTCGGCGAAGGAGATGTCGTCCGCGATGTCGCTCTCGTGGAAGAAGTACTCCGGCCCGTCCCACTCGCCGCAGCCCGTCACGCGGATGAAGCCGTAGCTCTTGTCCATGCGCTTGTGGCAGACGACGCCCGAGAGCGGCGTGCCCATGACCGCCCACTTCGCCGGCTGCTCGGGGGACGGCGCGTTCTCGCGGCGGTCGCGTGAGAACGAGTGCCGGCACTCCTCGCAGTAGAACTTCTCGCCGCGCTTCGGGTAGTAGGTCGTCTGCACGCGCCGGTCGCCGCGGTGCTGCGGCGCCTGGCACTCGAGCACGTGCGGGTCGTAGCGCCGCGCGAGCGCGGGCAGCAGGTCCTCGAGCCAGATCATGTCGAGGTCGCGCACGCGCGCGGTGTCGAGCGGATCGGAGTACTCGCCCGCGCACGCGCCCTGGATGGACGCGATCGCGACGCGCTTGCCGAGCCGCCGCACGCTCTGCAGCACGGGCTTGAAGTCCTGGTCGCCGAGCACGGCCACGGCCACGTCGTACGCGTTGGGCATCGCGGCGCTGAAGAGCATGGAGGTCGCGAGCGCGATGTCCACGCACTTCTCCTTCGGCTCGAACGTGTTCGCGGGATCGCGGTCGGTCTTGCGCAGGCGGTTGCCGCGGAAGTTGATCGGGAACGCCTCGACCTCGTAGTGGTGCTGCTGGCGGAGCATGCCGAAGAAGTTCAGCCGCCGCTGCACCGGGTCGGCGTCGCGCGGGTCCACGTTGTCGGCATAGCTGCCGAACAGGTGCGTGCGCACGACCGTGTAGTCGGGATGCCCGAGCTGGCGGGTGACCTCGTCGGCCAGCACGCGGGGCAGCTTGCCGAAGTCGAGCATGAAGCCCGGGATGCCCGAGGCTTCGACGAGGCGCGGGGTGTTCGAGTACAGCCACGTGCCGTCGATGAACAGCATCAGCTTGATCATGACGCGAAAGCTCCTGGCAGGAACGGATCGTCGAAATGGACAAGTGTCCCGTGCGTGGTGCGGACATGACATGGTCCACCGCGCCGGAACGCGCGCACCATAACACGGCGGCGAGCGCTCCCTGCCGCCATGTTATGGTGCGATTCGCGGGATTTCGCGGCCCCGGCGCAGGTGTCCGGCGCCACACGGCCGTGTCCCGCGACCCGCGACCCGCGTGAACCCCGGAGCGAAGCCCCGAGCCATGCCGAAGCAGCGCCCGCACACGACCGAGCCCCCGGGAGCGCCGCCCTCCGCGACGGCGTGGCTCGCGCTCGCGGCGATCCTCGCCGCGACGATCGTGCTGTTCGTGCCGTTGCTGCGGACGGGCTTCTTCGCGGACGACTACCTGTTCCTCGACCAGGTGCGCGACCGCTCGCTGCTCGAGGCGCTGCGCGCGCCCGATCCGCTCAGCAACTTCTTCCGCCCGGTCTCGCGCCAGCTGTACTTCTGGATCGTCGCCGGGCTCACGAACGAATCCGCCTTCGCCTTCCACGTGGGCAACCTCGTCTCGCTGCTCGGCGTGATCGTGCTGCTCTGGGCGCTCGTGCGAAGACTCGCCGGGGACCGCGCGGCCGTGTTCGCGGCGGCGTTCCTCGCGCTGCACTACGCCGCCGACATCCCGGTGCGCTGGGCGTGCGGCAGCCAGGAACTCCTCGCGGTGGCGGGAGCGCTCGGCGCGATCCTGCTGCACGTGAACGGCCGGCACCGCTGGGCGGGCGTGGCCATGCTCGCCGCGGCGTTTTCGAAGGAAGTGGTGCTGCTCGCGCCGGTGATCGCGGTCGTGGCCGACCGGCGCGGCGGCGAAAGCTGGGCGCGCGCCGCGCGACGCGCGTGGCCGCTCGCGCTCGCCGTGGCGGTCTGGGGCGCGGTCGCGCTCGCGATGCCGCACACGCACAAGACGCAGGCGACCGAGGTCGAGTTCGACCTGGTCGCGAGCCCGCTCGCGGCGCTCGCGCACCTGCTGCAGGTCGTGCCCGGGCTCGAGTGGCTGCCCGGCGGGTTCCCGCCGAAGCCCGCCGC
>JACRIW010000048.1 GCA_016215625.1 Candidatus Eiseniibacteriota bacterium
GAGCGTGCGGTAGTTCGCGTTCACCCACGGCATCAGTTCCTCCGTCATGAACTTCAGGTACTCGGGGGATCTGCCTCCGCCTCGAGGGCCGCCGTTTTCCCAGGTGTACTCGTCCACGCGCGCGGATGTGTTCGGGATCCCGACCAGGATGACCGGCGGGATCCGGTGGGCGCGGATCAGCCCGTCGGCCGCCTCGTCCGCGCGCCATTCCTGCCCGGGAATGAAGCTCGTCGCGCCGTCGAAGACGTTCTGTCCGTCGTGGAAGTAGACGACGGGATAGCGCCTCGTCACGTCGCGCTCGTAGGCCGGCGGGAGCCAGACGAGGATGTCGCGCGAAGCCACGTGCTTCGAGACGAAGAGTTCGTGGCGCCTGAGCGTTCCGGTGATGGTGTGTTCGCGCGAGGCCGGCTTCTCGGTCTGGTCGCGCCACGCCGCGACCTTCACGCGCACGGTGTCCTCACCCCCGCTCGCGGTGGCGCGCCGGTTCGCCAGCTCTCCTCCCTGCGCATCCTTCTCGACGCTGTCCCAGCTGCCGCGCGTGACCTTGAACTCGAAGGCCGTCCCCGCGGCCAGCTCCAGCGAGCCTCGCCACAGACCGTCCTGCCCGCGAACGAGCGCCAGGCCCGTTCCGCTCCAACTCCCCAGTTCGGGCCGGTCGCCGGAAAGGTGCAGCACGCCGGCGGCGGGAGTGCGGGCCGGGACCTCGACCACGAAGCGCACGGCGGCATCCGAAGCGCCGGTCGTCGAGAACGTCATGAGCAGCACGCCGAGGGCCACGATGGAACGCGGCGGCTGGGTCATCGCGGCACCTTGGTGACCTTGAGCGTGACCTGCGTGTCGGACCCGAGGTGCAGCAGGCTCGGATTGCGCACGATGAGCTTGCCCTCTCCGTCGATCCGGCAGCGGCTGCGCCACTTGCGCACCGGGCCCGTCCCCGGGCAGTCGCAGCCTTGCCACTGGACCGAGGCTCCATCCCCACCGGCGGTCATCTCGACCTGGTAGGTGCCAGCCTTCAAGGGGAACTCCCACTTGCCACCGTCCTTGAGGAGCCCCTTGTTGTCCACGACCACGCGGGAGCAGCCCGAGAGCGTGATGAGGACCATCGAAAGCACGAGAGCGGGTACGGCCATTGTCTTGCGGCGCATGACCTTCCTCCTTGAGCGTTGCGCGGCATCTTGCCACAGGTCGCGTCGGATCAACGAGCGATTCAGCCCGCGCCCATGCCTGCCGAAACCAGTATGCGACTGGATTCGCATGGGCGTGAGACCGCAACCGAGGACATTCCGCTGAGGGCGAGATTGCGTTCTTCAATCTTCCGCACGCCGAAATGCGATGGACGCGCGACCGCCGCGGCCTCAACTGCAGGCGCAGCAACGATGGCGATATTGGCCCCGCGGTTGCAGGGCAGGGTGGGTCCCCGTCCGTTGCGGACGTGTACCGCCGTGGACCGTCGAGCTTCTCGCTTCAAACCTGATTCGGAGTACTCGCCATGACGGCACCGCATCACTCCAACAAGGGATTCACGCTCCTCGAGCTGATGATCGTGCTCGTGGTGTTGGGCGTCGTCGCGGCCATGGTGGCTCCGCCGGTGGCCGGCATGCTGCGCTCGAGCCGGCTCGCGGGCGCCACGAACACGCTGGTCTCCGACATCTACTACGCGCGCTCCCTGGCCAACCAGCAGCGCCGCACGTTCACGATTCTCTTCACCGACAGCGTGCACTACACGCTCGCCCGCACGTCGCCGGCACAGGTGTACCGCACGCGCGCGCTGCCGCGCGGGGTCCGGGCGACGGCCACCGACACCGTGACCTTCTACGCGTGGGGGCTCACCGAGCCCGTCGCGGTGACGCTCCGTGCCGATTCCAGCTCGCGCGTGCTGCGCGTGGGCGCGAACGGGAGTGTGACCCGTGACTGACCGCACGATGCGACGCATGGACGGATTCACGCTCATCGAGGTCATGGTCGCCCTCGTCTTCATCGCGATCGGCGTGATGGCGCTCTCCGGACTGCAGACGCGCTCGTCTTCCGACGTCTACCGCACGGGTCGCCAGTCGCGAGCGCTCACGGTGGCACAGGAGCGGCTCGAAGTCGCGCGTGCCGGCGGCTACGACGCGCTCGCGCCCGACACGGGTTCCGTCGACCAGTTCGACTACATCACGAGCATCGCCGACGTGAACCCGACCCTGCGCAGCGTCACCGTGACGGTGCGCTGGCGGGAAGGGCTCGACACGACGTCCGTGCGACTCCAGACGCTGGTGGCGGACCGATGACGGCGCGCAGGCAGGGTCCCGATCGATGCTCGGGCGGCTTCTCGCTCGTCGAGCTGATCGTCACGATCGCCATCCTCGCGACGGTGCTGCTGGTCGCGAGCAAGATCCTGATCGGCTCGAACCGCATGGAGCGGAACACGGCGGAACGCGCGGACGTCCAGGCCGCGGCCCGCCAGACGTTGTTCCTCATGACTTCGGAGATCCGCCAGGCCGGCGCCGATCCGAGCAGCCCGCCCGTGGGCATCGTCGGCATCGTGTCCGCCGACTCGGTGCGCCTGCGCGTGCGCGCGGACCTGAACGGCAACGGCACGATCCAGACCGCCGAGCCTTCGGAGGACGTCACCTATTCGTGGAGCGACACGTCGGGCGTCATCTCCCGCGATCCGGGAACGGGCGCGATCCCGCTCCTGTCCGGTGTCACGTCCCTTCGGGTGCGCTACTTCGACGCCACGAACACCGAGATCACGGCGCTGCCGCTCAGCACCACCGACGCGGCACGCGTGCGCTCCGTCGCGCTGAGCTTCACCTCCGCGAGCGGGAGCGCGCAGCCGCTCACCCTTTCGACCCGCATCACGCTCCGCAACATGTAGTCAAGGCCGCGCGCGTGCGCGGCCGGGAGGAACCGACCCGATGGACCGACGACTCGACGACGAACGCGGCGCCGCACTGGTGATGGTGCTCGGCGTGCTGGCCGTCCTGGCCGTGCTCGCCGCGATCGCCATCACGATCGTGACCTCGGAGAAGAAGACCGCGCTCTCGGACTACACGAACCAGCGCTCGTTCTACTCCGCCGACGCGGCGAGCGAGGCCGGCGTGAACTGGATCCAGCGGCAGACGAGCCCGCCGTCGCTGGTGGACACGCTCAGCCACGTCTTCAAGGCGAACGAGTACGTGACGCTCGAGGGCGACAATCGCTACCAGTACGACGTCACGTACACGCGCAAGCGGTTCCGTCCGGGCTGGAGCGTGGAATACAAGGACTACGAGTACACGGTGGACGCGCGTGGCGCGAGCGCGCAGCAGTCGGAGGCGGCCGTCCAGGTCACCGCAACGCGCCTGTATCGGGAGGGTTACTGACCATGCGCAAGAACGCGAAGATGCAGGTGTGGGGACTCGTCCTCGCGGCGCTCGCGAGCATGCACGCGACGATCGCGGGCGCGGTGTGCGACGTGCCGCTCGTCATCAGCACGGGCGGCGGCGAAGCGAACGTCATGATCCTTCTCGACAACTCGGGCAGCATGAACGAGGTCGTCTGGCACTCGGCCTACAACCCGAACACGAACTATTCGGGCAACTTCGACCGCACGCAGACCTATTCGATCTCCTCGGACGGCACCTATTCCCCGCGCAGTTTCAACCGCCGCTGGGCGACCACTCCGACCGCGTATCTCGTCAACAGCGACGGCGGTTACGACGGCGACTACCCGGGCAACTACCTCAACTGGATCTTCTACAACGCGACGACGGCGCAGCGAGCCGCGATTCCGACCGTCACGCGCATCCAGGCCGCGAAGGCCGCCGTGAACGCGGTGTTCGCCTCGAGTTCGAGCGTCCGCTTCGGCATGTACAAGTTCAACGGGGGCACCGGAGGCACGAAGGTGGCCGACGTCGGCACCCCGATCGCGACGATCCAGGCGAACATGGCGGGCATCAACGCGGATTCGTGGACGCCGCTGGCCGAAACCATGGTCAACATCCTCGACTACTACAAGACCACGGGAGCCGGCGCCCCCATCGTGGCGAGCTGCCAGCGCTCGTTCGTCGTGATCGTGTCCGACGGTCACCCGACCCAGGATCTCGATGTCCCGGCCTACCTGCGCGATTACGACGGTGACGGTCTCGACCCGGGCAACTGCACGAGCCTCGGCGCGCCGTTCGGCAACAGCTACAACTGCTCGCACTACCTCGACGACGTGGCCACGTACATGTATCGCAACGACCTTCGCCCCGACATGGACGGCATGCAGAACGTGGCGACCTTCGTCATCGGGTTCGGCATCAACGCCCCCATTCTCCAGCTCACGGCGGACAAGGGCGGCGGCGACTACTACAGCGTGAACAGCGTCGAGGGGCTCGGCGCCGCGCTCACGGCGGCGTTCAGCACGATCGAGACCCGCATCTCCTCGGGCGCGGCCGTGTCGGTCGTGTCGGCCGAGGACCGGACCAGCAACCGTCTCTTCCGTGCGCGCTACGAGTCCCAGACCTGGCGCGGCTTCGTCGAGTCGTTCGAACTCCCCTACCACGCGGGCAGCCAGCCGCTCTGGGAGGCCGGGTCGCAGCTCGCCTCGCGCGCGACGAGCTCGCGCTCGATCTTCACGTCGACGACGGGGACGGACAGCTACACCTTCACCGCGACGAACGCCGCCACGCTGCGCACGCTGCTGGGCGCGGCGGACAACACCGAGGCCGCGAACATCATCAACTTCACGCGGGGCGACTCCATCGCGGGCTACCGGAGCCGCAACGGCTGGCGTCTGGGCGACATCGTGGATTCGGCGCCGATCATGGTCGGCAAGCCGACGGGATTCACGTCGCTCAACAACTACGCGGCGTTCCGGTCCGCGAATGCCAACCGCACGGAAGCGCTCTACCTCGGGGCCAACGACGGCATGCTGCACTGCTTCAACGCGGCCGACGGCTCGGAGATGTGGGGCTACGTTCCGAAGCTCATGCTGCCGCGTCTTCGCGAACTGACGTCGCCGACCTACTGCCATGCGTACTACGTCAACCTGTCGCCGATGGCGTTCGACGTGTACACGAGCAACGCGTGGCGCACGATGCTCGTCGGCGGATACGAACGCGGCGGGTCCGGCCTCTTCGCGCTCGACGTGACGAGTCCCGAGCATCCGTCGGTGCTCTGGGACGTGTCGATCCCCGCGCTCAACAACAGCTGGAACGTGCCCACGCTCATCCGTGACCGCACGCTCAACAAGCACCTCCTGCTCGTCGGCACCGGGCTCGTGGGCGGCTCCGCGCAGACGAACCTGCTCGCCGTCGACCCCGCGAGCGGCAGCGTGGTCACGACGCTCGCCCTGGGCTCGCCGGTCACCTACAACAAGACCACGCGTGCCACGTCGATCGACGTCAACTTCGACGGCTACGACGACCTCGCCTACCTCGGCGATCTCAAGGGCCGGCTCTGGCGCGTCAATCTCCAGGCCAATCCGTGGACCGTGAGCCTGCTCTTCGACTGCGGCAAGCCGATCCAGGCGGCCCCGGCCGTGACGATGGACGCCGTCGGACGGCCGATGGTGTTCTTCGGCACGGGCCAATACCTGTCCGTCTCAGACGTCGCCACGACCACGCAGCAGACGATCTACGCGGTGACCGACTGGGGCACGGGCGCGACCGTCTCGACGTCGGACCTCGCGGACCAGACCACCACGCTCCATTCGATCACCAGCACCCAGAAGGGCTGGTACGTGAACATGGTCGAGCACTCGGGCGAGCGTGTGACGCGCGCGCCGGCGCTCATCGCCGGCACGCTCTACGTTCCGAGCTTCCTGCCGAACACGGACGCCTGCGCGGGCGGAGGGCAGTCGTGGCTCTACTCGCTCGACTACAACGACGGCTCCGCACCCGACCACGCGACCGAGACCGAGAACAACGTGCTCACGGGGCGCGTCCAGTCCATGGGCGACGGCATCCTCGCCGACCCGTCGGTCGACCTCGTGAACGAGGCGCTCGTGCTGCAGTCCTCGAACGCCGTGCTGCTGACCCACCAGATCAACACGGGGCTCCGCAAGATGGCGGTGCGTTCGTGGCGCCAGATGTTCCGGTGAAAGGAGCGATCATGCGCAACCGCATTCTGTCCACCCTGCTGCTGCTGACCGTCGGGGTCACGATCGTCGCCGCACCCGCCGATGCGCAGTTCGACAAGCTGCGCGGGAAGCGCCGCTCGTCGCGCCCCCCGGGCCCGGTGGCGCCCGCCTACCCGACGTTCGCCGCGACCGGTGAATGGGGTGGCGTCCTCAGCGGGGAGATCGTCCTCAACGGACGGCCCTATCGCATCGCACCGAGCGCGGCGATCTACGAGGTCGGCCGCGGGCCCATGCCCGTCGGCACGTCGTACGCGAACCGCATGCTGTTCGTGACCGGATTCGAGAGCTCGACCGGCTCGATCGTCACGAGCGTGATCGTCCGTCCGGCGCGCGACGTCGCCCTGGGGGGAACGGACGGCTCGATGTTCATCAAGGTGCGTCCCATCGATTCGCCGGGGAATCCCCAGTGAAGCGTCTCCGGGCGATCGCGCTCGCGGCCCTCGCGGCGACGTCCTGGGGATGCGCTCCAAAGGCGACCCCGGGGCTGGCCGCTCGCGCTTCGGATGCGGGGCTCACCGGAGTCTTGCTGGCTCCGGAGCGGCCCTTCGTCACCTCGACGCTCAGCGCTCGCCTCGGGCACGAGGTCCAAGCCCCGGCGGGCACGCGCTGGGAGTGGCGCCGCAACGGGGCGCCGGTCGCAGGCGTCGATGAGCCCACGCTCGCCGCGGGTCAGTTCCGCCGCGGGGACCGCATCCAGGCGTGTGCGGTGCTGCCGGACGGGCGCCGAGCGGAGAGCGCCGAGGTCACGATCGAGAACTCTCCCCCTCACCTGACGCGCGTCCACGTGATCAACGCGAGCGGCGCGCTCGAGGCCACCGTCGAGGCGCTCGATCCCGACGGTGACGCCACGTCCGTTTCCTACCAGTGGTATCGCAACGGCCAGCCGGTTGCCGGTGCGAATGCCGCGCGCTACTCGGCGAGCGCGGCCTCGTTCGGGGACAAGGTGGCCGTCGAGGTCGTCGCCCGCGACGGGCAGGCGGAGTCCGCGCCACTGCGCGCCGATCCCGCCGCGCTCGACAATCGCGCGCCCATGTTCTCGTCCACGCCGGCCAATCCCACCGCGGACGCGCCGGTCTACCGCTACCAGGTCGCGGCGAGCGACGCGGACGGAGACGCACTGACGTACGCGCTCGTGAGCGGCCCCGCCGGCATGACCGTGTCACCTTCGGGTGCGCTCGAATGGCCGCTGCCTCCCGCGGCCGACCGCAAGGGTGAGTACCGTGTCGTCCTGCAGGCGTCCGACGGCAAGGGCGGCGACGTGACGCAGGAGTTCACGCTCCGGCTCGGCATGCCCAAGCGCGCGAACTGAGGCGGTCCCGACGCACGAAGAGGGGCGCCGGAACCACTCCGGCGCCCCTCTTCTTCTTCCCCCGCGTCAGCGCGTGACGAAGATCTTCCGCGTCGCGGTGACTTCGCCCGCGCGCACGCGCGCGAAATAGACCCCGCTCGGTGCGCGGCGGCCGTCCGGCAGGCGCAGGTCCCACTGCACGCGATGCGCCCCGGCGGCTTGCATGCGTGCCGGGAGCAGGTCGCGCACGAGACGCCCATTCACGTCGAGCAACTGGGCGGAGGCGACGGCGCCCGAACCGAGGCGGTACTCGAGCGTGACCGGGCCGTGCGCGGGATTCGGCGCGGGCGCACGCAGGAAGAGTGCGCCTTCCGCCTGCGGTCCGGGCCCGGCCACGCTTCCCGGGGACAGCGTCCTGTTCCGCAGCCACTGGATGTGCGAACTGCCGTGCGATGCCGCGACGAGATCGAGATCGCCGTCGTCGTCGACGTCGGCGGCTGCGACCGACCCCGCCTGGGCCATCACGCCGAAGCGCCCGGCGTTCTCGAGCGTCCCGGATCCCGGCAGGCCGCGGTGTACGGCCAGATGCGCCGAATACGACAGCGCCATCACGTCCTTTTCACCGTCGCCGTCGACGTCCGCCACCGTGAGGCGCCGCGGCGTGTGAACGCTCGGGAAATCGACCGGCGCGTCGAAGGAACCGCCGCCGAGGTTCGGCAGCACGGACAACACGCCGTTCTGCCCGGCCGAAACGATGTCGAGCTCACCGTCGCCCGTGATGTCCGTCAGCGCGACGTCCTGCGGCGGACCGACGGACGTGAGGAGGAGCAGCGAAGGATCGAAGCCGTACGCTCCGTCGCCCGGGAACACTTCGAACGTCGAGCTGCAGAGCATCGTCACCACGATGTCCGGAATGCCGTCCATGGTGACGTCCCCGATCGCGGCGCGCGAAGGGCAGGAGCCCGTGGCCGGGATGAACGTCGGGTTGGAGTACCCGCTCGAACTGAGATGCACGCTGATGCCGGGAGTGAACTGCGGACGCGAGGGCGCCCCGAGTCCCGGGGCGGTCTCGATGCCACCGCTGCACACGAGCACGATGTCGTCCTGCCCGTCACCGTCGAGGTTGCCGACCGCGATCGAGATGGGATACCCGGTGATGCTGCTGGACACGTCGGGACCGAAATCGCGGTTGTGGCCGTTCGGCATGATCAGCAGGCCGCCGCTCGTGAAGCACATGGCCACGTCCGGATAGTCGTCCGAGTCGAACTTGCCGACGGCGAGACCGCTCGGGGCCTGCGGGAGCGGATAGGACACCGGAAAGCCCAGCGTGTGGAAGGGCGTCTGCCAGAGCACGGACACGGCGGGATCCCCGTCCCCGCCCTGCACGAGGTCCGTGCGTCCGTCGAGGTCGAGGTCCGCGGCGAGCACTTCGGCGCCGAAACCGGCCGTGATGCGCTCGTCCTGCCCGAACGTGCCGGCGCCGTTTCCGTGGAACGCGAGGAGTCCGGCGCCGTCGCTCGAGTACGTCAGCAGGTCGAGCGGGCCCCCGTCCCAGTCCGCGAGCACGAGCGCGTCGTTCGCATGGACGTCCGGCAACAGGCCGAAATCGGGCGTGAACGCCCCGGTGCCGTCGCCCAGCAGCACGCGGGACTGGTTGCCTCCGAGGACGAGGTCGGGATGCGTGTCACCGTTCACGTCGGCGACTCGCAGGACGAAGGCCACGCGTGCCGGATCGGCGCCGTGGAACGAGGGGTACGAGAATCCCCCCGCACCGTCGGCGAGGTACACGCCGACACCGTAGCCGTCACCGGAGCTCATGAGGAGGTCGCGCCGCCCGTCGTGGTCGACGTCGGCACACGCGAGGCTCGTGCCGTAGAGCGACGGATTGGGCAGCGTCCAGGTGGAGGTCGTCCCGCCACCGGGATCGGTGTACAGGATCGAGAGCACGTGAATGAAGTCGTGCGACAGCACGAGATCGTCGAGCCCGTCCCCGTTCAGGTCGCCGGCCGCGATCGCCGCCGGACCCGAGAGCGTCGCCTCCGAAAGCGGCGCGACGAGCGCTCCGCCGGGCGTCGCGAAATACTTCTGGAGGGACGCCGAGTAGTACGAGAGCGAGACGAGATCGATCGGCGCGGCCCCATCGAGGTCGGCGGTCACGAGCCACAGCGCCCCGAAGGGGGCCGGGCGTGTGTACGAGGACGGGAAGGCGCCCGTGCCGTCGCCGGACAGCACGAGCAGTTCGTCGGCGGACGTCAGGCATGCGAGGTCGAGGTGGCCGTCGCCATCGAGGTCGGCCGAAAGCATCTCGTGCACGAGGGTCGTGAGCGGCAGTCGCGCGTTCTCCTCGAACTCGTGCGAAGGAGCCTGGCGCAGGAAGACGAGTTCCATGCCGGTCGAGGCGACGACGGCATCGATGCGCCCGTCCTCGTCGAAGTCGCCCGTCGCGAACGCGGAGTTCTGGAGCGAGGCCGGGAACTCACGGAAGGGCGCATTGAAAGGCGCGAGGGCGAGCGCGGGGGCCGCGAGCACGGCGCAGGCGAACCCCGTGAGTGCGACTGCGGCCCGAAGGCGGACGACGAATCCGGAGCGAACAGCTCGAACGGCCATGAGGGGACTCTCCGTGGGGGAAGGGTTGCGGGCACCATGACCGGCTGCGAGGTCCACCTCAAGAGCGAAGTACATCCATCCGAGGGCGGGGGCGAGCGATCGAGTTCCCGACCGGCATGACGTTTTCCCGTGCGGAACTCCGGCGCATGGGAGCAACCCTTCCGGCGCTCCCGGATGGGCTTGAGACTTCCTCGGGCACGCCCCTATCCTGCCGCGTCGCGTACCCCACACCGGAGGATGCATGGCGATCGAGTCGCTCACCGAAGAACAGGTCCGCACCTGGACGCGCGCGCAGAAGGATCGCTGGTGGCTGCAGAACGTCTACCGCGGCGACATGCCGCAGCTCACGTTCCGCGCCGCCCTCACCGGCTTCATCCTCGGCGGACTGCTCAGCGCGACGAACCTCTACGTCGGGGCCATGACGGGTTGGTCGCTCGGCGTCGGACTGACCTCCGTGATTCTTTCCTTCGCGATCTTCCGTGTCTTCGCGCGGCTCGGCGCGAACGACATGACCGTGCTCGAGAACAACGCCACGCAGTCCGTCGCGACCGCCGCGGGCTACATGACCGGGCCGCTCATCTCCGGCATGGCCGCGTACATGTGGATCGAGAACCGGCCGATGCCGTGGCTTCCGATGCTCGGCTTCAACGTCGTGTTGTCTCTGCTCGGCGTCCTCGTGGCTTTCCCCATGAAGCGCCTCTTCATCAACGACGAGCAGCAGCCCTTCCCGCAGGGCCGCGCGTGCGGCGTGGTGCTCGACACGCTCTACTCCGCCGATGCGGCGGTCGGGCTCTTCAAGGCGCGCGCGCTCGCGGGCGCCGCGGCGATCGCGGGGACCATCACGTTCCTCTCCGGTGAGAACTACATGAAGTGGCTCCAGGAGCGAGTGCTCGGGCGAGCGCACGCGTGGAAACTGCCGCGCGAGCTGGATGCCTGGTACTACGACCTCGTCGAGAAAGGTTCGGCGCAGGTCATCCGGCTCGCGAACGTCGACATCCGCCAGCTGGGCCTGCGGCCCGCGATGGACTTCGCCATGTTCGGCGCCGGCGGCCTCATGGGCATCCGCACCGCGAGCAGCATGATGCTCGGCATGGTCGTCAACTTCGTGATCCTCGTGCCGTGGATGATCGCGCTCGGCGAGATCCTGCCCAAGTCCGGCTCGGTCGCCGAGGGCACGGCGGTCTTCGGCCGCGTGCACGTCGTGAACTCGTGGTCACTCTGGTGGGGCATCGCGATCATGGTCACCGCCTCGCTCGTGTCGCTGTTCGCGAAGCCGCAGATCTTCGTGGACGCCTTCCGCATGCTCACGCGCAGGCGCGCGGGCGCTTCCTCGACCGCGACGGAGCCGGACGTGCTCGCGGACATCGAACTACCGCTCTGGGTTTCGTACGCCGGCATCCCCGTCGTGGGCGGCATCGGCGTGTGGATGGCGTGGTACTGGTTCGGCGTGCACCCGCTCTTCGGGGCGCTCGCCATTCCGCTCATCGTGCTGCTCACGCTCATCGCCGCGCGCAGCACGGCGATGACGAGCATCACCCCCACGGGCGCGCTCTCGAAGATCCCGCAGTTCACCTTCGGCGCCATGGACCCGACGCACCCGCCGACGAACCTCATGACCGGCGTCATGTGCGTGGAGGTGTCGTCGAACGCGTCGAACCTGCTCATGGACATCAAACCCGGCTACATGCTCGGCGCGAAGCCGCGCCAGCAGGCGATCGGGCATGCGATCGGCATCTTCGCCGGCGCGCTCGCCTCGACCCCGCTCTTCTACCTGCTCTTCCTCTCCGAGTGGAAGCCGGGCATGAACCTGCAGGCGGTCATGGCCCCCGAGGGCGGGCAGTTCAGTTTCCCCTCCGCCGTGCAGTGGAAGGGCGTCTCCGAGCTGGTCACGTCCATCTTCGCGCCGGGCGGTCACGGCACGCTGCTCACGGGCTCGATCCTCACCTCGATGATCGTCGCGGCCGCGGTCGGACTCGTGTTCGAGGTCGCGCGCATCGTGACGAAGAACCGCTTCCCCTTGAGTCCGCTCGCCATCGGTCTCGGTGTCCTCGTGCCGCCGGACTCGGTCATCGCCATGTTCGCGGGCGCTTCGTTCTTCGCGATCATGGAGGCGATCTACGGCCGCAGGCGCGAGTCCTTCGGCAACAAGCTGTGGCTGCAGACGCACGAGCCGATCTGCGCGGGACTCGTGGCGGGGGCCGCGCTCGTGGGCATCGGCGACACGATGATCAAGGTGTTCGTGCTGCGCTGACCGCGCCGCGCACGCCTGTCGAGAGCGTGACGAATCGCAGGCACGCCCAGCGGCATCTGTGGGACTGTCCGCCGCAGTCCATCCCGACGCTCCGCCCCGTTTCGCCGGAGGAAACATGTCCATCCGCCCCGTTCGCCGCATCGTCGAAGCCACGCCCACCGTCGAAGGCGCCGGCGTGAAGCTGCGCCGCGCGTTCGGGTTCGGCGACACCGACGAGACCGACCCGTTCCTGCTCTTCGACGACTTCCGCAACGACGTGCCCGCGGACTTCATGGCCGGCTTTCCGTGGCATCCGCACCGTGGCATCGAGACCATCACGTACGTGCTCGCCGGTTCGGTCACGCACGCCGACAGCCTCGGCAACGAGGGACTGCTCGGGGCCGGAGACGTGCAGTGGATGACCGCGGGACGCGGCATCATGCATCAGGAAATGCCCAAGGGGGACGCCCTCGGCCGCGTGCACGGCTTCCAGCTGTGGGCGAATCTTCCCTCGTCGCTCAAGATGACGGCGCCCCGGTACCAGGACGTCGCCTCGAAGGACATTCCGGAGATCACGGACGACGACGGTACGCGCGTGCGCGTCATCGTCGGTGACTTCTGGGGCAAGAAGGGGCCGGTGGACGGCATCGCCGCCGAGCCGCAGTACGTCGACGTGTGGGTGCCGCCGGGCAAGCGCAAGACGCTGCCGATCGACACGCGCCGGAACGCCTTCGCGTACGTGTTCGAAGGCGGCGGCACGTTCCGCGATTCGTCGGCGCCGCAGGGCGTGCTGCACGAGGTGCAGAAGGACGGCGAAGAAGTCGTCGTGCGCGAGCAGGCGGGCGATCGCAATCTCGTGATGTTCGGCTCCGGCGACGAGATCGTCGTGCAGGCCGGAGAGCAGGGCATCCGCTTCCTGCTGTGCTCCGGCCGTCCGATCGAGGAGCCCGTGGCGTGGTACGGGCCGATCGTGATGAACACGAACGACGAACTGCGTCAGGCCATCACCGAACTGCGCTCGGGGACGTTCATCCGGCCGGAGTGACCGCCGCAGGCGACAGCAACCACTGCAGCGCATCGCCTGCGGAGTAGCGGGTCCGCCCGTCGAGGAACCGGCCGAGTCGCACGAGTTCGTCGCCGCTGGTGACGAGCGGCGGCTCGGCGGGCCCGTCCTTGCGCTCCTGCGGCTGGCCGATGGTCGAGAGCAGCGCGTTGCAGAGACACTTGCGCCCCACCGTCTCCTCGATCGCTCCGCCCTTCGCCACGAACTCGGCTTCGGGTTCGCTCGGGCAGCGGTAGCCGACACGGCCGTTCGGCATCGCGTACGCGACGCGCAGGTAGCCGAGGTCGCAGACGCGCTTGCGGTTCACCTTCGTGGCCGGGTCACCATCCCACTGCACGACCTTGAACGGGAATCCCGTCGGCGAAGCGAGTGCGTCCGTCTTCACGTCGGCTTTCCCCTGCACGACGGCGGCGAGCACGGAGCGCTTGAGTTCGGGCGTGATGCCGGACTCGTCGCAGTAGGCGAACAACGTGCCCACCTGGATGCCCTGCGCACCGAGCGCGCGGGCCTGCGCGAGGCCTTCCGGCGTGCCGGTGCCTCCCGCGATCCAGAACGGCAGGCCGAGTTCGGCGATCTTGGCGAAGTCCGCATCGTCGCGTTCGCCGTAGATGGGTTAGCCGCGGTCGTTGAGCTTGAGCTCTCCGCGCGGCGGCGCATTGTGCCCGCCGGCGGTCGGCCCTTCGACCACGAAGCCGTCCACGCGGCCGTCGGCCTTGCGCACGAGCATGGTCGCGAGCGAGTGGCTCGAGATGATGGGCAGGAACTTCGGGCGCTTCAGCGGCGGCGGGGTGCCTTCCCAGTGGACGCGTGGATCGAGCGAGAACACCTCGGGCGTGTCCGCCTGGCGGTCCTCGACCTCGAGCCGGACGGCGACCATGCGCTGCTCCGCGAAGGCGTCGAGCACCTTGGGGATTTCACGCGGGATACCGGCGCCCATGAGCACGAAGTCCACGCCCGCGAGCATCGCGCCGTAGAGCAGCGCGAGGTTCGGGAGCTGGACCTTCGTGAGGAGGTTGACGCCGACGGGGCCGTCGTGGCCCTCCTTGGCGAGATGCACTTCGACGAACGCCGCGAGGATCGCGAGCTGCTCGCGGCCCTTGTCCACGATGTGCTGGTACATGGGCAGCTGCTTGTACGGCGTGCCGGGCGGACGTCCTTCCGGGCGGAAGAACTGCTGCATCACGCGCTCGGCCACACCCGGGATCGGGAATGCGGCCATGGCGCGGCGCATGTGGCCACCGGGATCGCCGTCCTGGAGACGGCGCACGAAGACGGTGTCCACGACCGTGCAGGACACGACGCCCAGTTGACCGAGGCTCGAAACCGCGCGCGCGAGCGTCCAGTTGGACACACCGACTCCCATGCCGCCCTGAATGATGGCGGGAAGTGCCGGGCTGGGCTGCGGCTCGCCTTCCGTGGACTGCGTGGGGAAAGTCAGGGGGAGCGCTTTCGATCGAGTGAGTGTCGGGCACCTCGTGCGCCCGCCTGGCCCTTTGCCAAGTGCCGCAGCATAACCGAGCCCGGCCCGAAAGTAACCCCAGTTTCATCCCGCCGAACCACTTTGCGGGCTCCTCCGCCCGGGGACGAAACGGGGCGAAGCGGGCGATTGCGCTCGCATTCGCCCCATGGGGTGGCTCCGGGATCCGCTCGAAAGGGTCGCCCGGCCTCCCCCGAGCTTCACCTCAACCGGACGAGTCGCTGCACGAGGCGTGTGCGGTCGGTCGGGACGACGGCCCAGAACACGCCGGCGCCGACGTCGCGTCCGGTCGCGTCGCGGCCGTCCCAGAACAGCCGGTGCTCACCCGCGGCGAGCCGGCCGCGCGGTTGCCGCACGACGATGCGCCCGGTCACGTCCACGATCTCGAGCGTGACGTCCTGCTCGACCGGCAACGCGAGCGCCACCTGCAGCGAGCCGCGGAACGGGTTCGAGATCGCGCGCAGCGAGGCCTGCTTCGGCACCGCCGGGCGCGGCGTGTCGAGCACGTCGAACACGAGCGAGTCGCGCGCCATCAGCACCGGCGGCGACTTGCGGTTCGCCGCCCACGCCGCATGGAATGCGGTGCCGGCCGTGTTCGTGACGTTTTCGTCGCGCAGGAACTCGACGTACTCCTTCGACGAGCTCTGGTACCACAGCGTCGCCGAGACCGAGCGCGCCGTGGAGGGCAGCGCGTACGTCGCGAGGTCGAAGTTCTGCCCGTCGGCGTAGCGCGTGCCCGGCACCTCGGGGTCCACCGGCATGCCGCCGAACGCATGGAACGCCGCGTTCGTGAACCCCGCCGGAGGGATGCGGTTGTCCTTGTAGACCGAGTCGTTGAGCGTGAAGTGGAAGCTCGGTCCCGCGCTCATGCCGAGCGTCGAAGCGAGCCGCGACGAGATCCCCAGGTGCATCTCGTACACGCGCGCCGAGCCGTCGTGCGCCAGCACGCCGGTCGCCGTGTCGTACGGCGCCGACTGGTAGACCACCTGTCCGTTCGCGTCGCGCGCCGTGACGCTGATCCACATGCGGCGCCCTTCGGGGTAGCCGGTCGGCAGCTTGTGGCCCGTGTGGTTCGTCACCTTCACCGTCGCGAGGAAGCTGTCGCCGGCCGCCGTCACCGTCGCGCGCACGGTCGCCGCCGCCTGCAGCATCGCCGTCGCACGCGAGGCGCCCGAGGCGATCGCCGCCGCGTCCGTCTCTCCCGGGTAGAGCGTCTGGATCACGCCGCCCATCCACGCGTTGCCGCCCGTGAAGTCGTGCAGCGGAAGGTTGTTGCGCACCGGCACGTCGGGAGCGTTCGCGCCCTTGCCCGTCACCTTGCGCATGTGACAGTCCTGGCACGACGAGACGATCCCCCCGGGAGCGTTGCCCGCGAACTCCGGTGCGTACACGCCCTGCGGGAACGCGCTGTTCAGCCACTCGCTGTACGTGCGCTCGAGCGGCATCAGCACCGACGCGTGCATCGAGTCGGGCGCCGCGTCGAACGGCGCGGGCTCGTAGCGCCGCTCGCCCCGGCGCACGAACACCGGGTTCGACACGTCGTGGCATGTCGCGCAGATCTCGCTCTTCGAGTGGAACGCCGACTGCAGCCACGAGTGCGGCGTCACCGGATCGCTGAATGGCCCGCGCCGGCGCGTGTTCGGGTCCACGACGTACTGCCCCGTGCCGCGCGTCACCGGCACGTGCGCCGGGAACATCGCCCCGAGCAGCGCCTGGTCCTCCGGCGGCGAGACGCCCGGCTGGTAGATCGGGTCCACCATGCGGTGGCAGAAGTCGCACGAGACGCCGTCGCGGTTCGACGCGTCGATCGACGCGCCGTTCGTCGGCTGGCTCTTGCCCGAGAGCCACGCCATCGGCACGTGGCAACGCAGGCACAGGTCGCCCGAAGAGGGCGCGTCCTGCTCCGCCACCGCCAGGCACGCGTAGAAGATCGGGTCGCGACCCGCGTGCGCCATCATCGTGCCCTTGAACCCGTGACCCGGCTCGACGTTCGCGTCGTAGCCGCCGTGGCAGCTCGTGCAGTTCGAGCTGTTCGAGAACGTCCCCGCGCTCAAGGGCTGCGAGCCCGGAAGCTGGAAGTCGCGCAGCGTCGTCGGTGCCTTGCCGCCCGGCGTCCGCACGATCGTGAAGTCCGCGTTGCTCGAGTCCGCACCCACGTTGCCCGCCGTGTCGTGCGCACGCACGCGCACGCGCGCACCCGTGCTCGGGGTGTTGTGCACCGGCCACGTGAAGCTGCCCGTGTTCGACAGGTCGAGCGCCAGCGGGATCCACCGCCCCCCCGCGCTCTCCTTGTAGTCCACGTCCACGCTCGTCACGCCGATGTTGTCGCTCGCCGTCCACGTGATCGCGTGCGACGAACCACCCGTCCACGCCTCGCCCCCGTTCGGTGACGTCACGTTCACGCTCGGAGCGGTGTCCACCGGGTTCCAGTTGCCGCCGCCGAAATCGTCGAAGATCGACGACGAGTTCCCCGTCAACGTCAACCCGAGACGGCCACCGTTCGCGTAGTACGGCCAGCCGGTCACCGACACGGTGCCGAGCAGGATGCCGCTCTTGTAGACCTCGACCGTGCCGTTGGCGAAGGCGCGCGCGCCGAACTGGTCACCCGCGCCGAAGCTGGCGCTGTTGATCACGCCGCGAGTCGCCCAGCCCTGCGTCGGGTGGTACGTGGAGACGGTGATCTTCGAGAGCGTCGGCTCGTAGCGCACCTCGATGTGACCGCTGCTCCAGGTCGTGCCCTGCAGCTTGAGCATGAGGTCGAGTTCCGTCGCGTTCGGCGTCACGGCCTGCAGCGTGAGGAAGCACTCCTGATCGGGCCCGTAGGTCCCGCCGTTGTAGACCGTCGTCGCGCTCAGGCTGATCTGCCGCATCGTGTTCGAATTGATCGACAGCCCGGCCGCGTCGTCGAGCCACAGTGCGCCGAGCGAGCCGTTCGCTCGATTGAAGTCGTCGAGTACCGCGCTCGTCGGGAAGCTCGAGGTCGCGCCCACGGTGATGGGCACCGTGGCGAGCGACGAACCGCCCTGTCCGTCGTTGACGGTGAGCGCCGCCGTGTAGTTGCCGGCGATCTGGTAGGTGTGGAGCGGATTGGGCTGCGACGAAACCCCGCCGTCCCCGAAAGACCACGCGTACGTCAGCGTGTTGCCGTCCGGGTCGTACGTGCCCGCGCTCGAGAAGCTCACGTCGAGCGGCACGAGGCCCGCCGTGGGTGAAGCCGTCGCGGCCGCGACCGGCGGGTTGTTGCCGCCGCCGCCACCACCGGTGTAGCGGATGCGGCGGATCTGGCCCGTGCTGATCGACACGTACCAGAGGCAGCCGTCGCTCGGATGGCGCACGACACACACGGGCATGTCCATCGCCGTGCCGAAGTCCTGGATCGAGAGCAGCGCGTTGTTCGCGTCGAACGTCGCGACCTTGATCCACTGGGCCGCGTAGTCGGCGAAGAAGTAGCGATTGCGGTAGGCCGCCGGGTAGAGCGTGTCGGGATAGAACGCGCCGCCCACCGACGCGTTGCCGATGAAGTTCGGGGGCGAACTCAGGTTCTGCGTGCTGTGGTGCCACGCCGCGACGGGATTCGTGAACGTGGCCGGATTCGTGGACGTCCCGGTGCTCGAGCAGCCGTTGTGCGAGGGCTGCACGAGCGGGTAGATCGCCTGCGCGAGCATGCCCTCGCGGCACGGCCAACCGAAGTTCTGTCCCGGGGCGCTGACGACGTTCAGCTCCTCGTAGGTGTCCCAGCCGACGTCTCCGAGACAGAGCACGCCGGGATTTCCCGCGGTGGTGTCCACGCTGCCCGTGCCGGGCTTCACGGTGAACCGGAACGGATTGCGCAGGCCGTACGCGTACACGCGAGAGCGGACCGACATGAGGTCGCCGTCCGAGTACGGATTGCTCGCGTAGCCATGGCCGTTCGCCGGATTGATGCGCAGGATCTTGCCGCACAGGCTCGTGATGTCCTGCGAGCGGTAAGCGCCGATGTCCTCGTTCGGGTCGGTCTTCGTGGGACCGAACGCCGACGGGTAGAGCCCGCCGTTGTCCGCGTACTGGAAGTTCGCGCCCTCACCCACCGAGACGAGCAGGCTGCCGTCCCTGCCCCAGCGCAGCGAACCAATCGTGTGCGAACCCGTCGCGATGAGCGGACCATGCCGCCAGTCGGTGCCGAACAGGATGGTGCGCGTGGAGGGCGTGACGACGTTCGTGTCGCCGCTCACGTTCATGCGATAGCGCGTGAGCCGCGCGAACGAGGGCACGTCCGTGTCCACGCCGTTCGTGTCGGGGTCCACGGTGTAGAGCACGTAGATGAAGTGATTGACGAAGTAGTTCGGGTCCACGGCCACGTCGAGCAGCCCGCGATCGTTGAGGTCGAGCACTTCGTTCGAGAGGTCCACGACCGCCGTGGCCCTCGTGACGTTGTTCACGACCATGCGGACCTTGCCGCCCTTCTCCGCGACGAGGTAGCGCCCGTCGGGCAGGAAGGTCACGGCGGTCGGGACGGTGAAGGTGGTGCCCGGGACCATGTTCTCGACCGTGAAGCCGGAAGGCACGGTGAGCGCCTGGGCCGCACGCACGCCGAAAGTCACGAGCGCGAAGCCGGCGAGCAACACGAGGGCACGGCGAAGCCAGAGGGGCACGGAAGGACTCCTGGATCTCGAGGGCCGGGGCGATGCGTCCCCGGCAGGTGGGGATGACGGCATTATCGGGAGGAAGCGGGTCCGTCTCCAGCGGCGATTTCCATTCCGGCCAACATCTTCCGGGGCTTCACTCGTCCCGGATGGGAACCTCCAGCACGCGCTCTCCGCCGTCCTGGAAGAGCAGGGTCAGGCGGACCGTCTTCCCCGCCTGCAGGGGCGCCGCGAGCCCGAACAACATCACGTGCAGGCCGCCGGGCTTCAGCTCCACGGGCTCGTCTTCCGGCAATGCGAGCCACGGCACGGGACGCATTTCCATCTGCCCTGCCGCGTTCTGCACGATCCGGTGGATCTCGACCTTCTCGGCGACGTCCGGCGCCACCTTCACGGCGCGCAGGGTGTCGCCGAGCGGTGCCGTGATCGTGCCGAAGATGGCTCCGACCGTGGCTCCGTCCGGAGTGGGCCGGGCGTGGAACCCTTTCAGGTTCACGGCGGCCTCTCCTCTCAGCCCCTCGCTGGCCATGGGGTGGCGCTCGCGCTTCGTACAACTTCCCAGGCTGACCAGGGCGAACAGCAGCACCAGGACAGGCAGAACGTTGCGATTCACTTCGTACCTCCCGCGTTGCGGGCGAGGAGCAGGCGCAGGTCGTGCGCGAGATCGGCGGGCGAGGTGCCGTAGTCCCACTCCAGCAGCACCGCGCCGTGCTCGTCCACGAGGTAACTGAGGGCCGTGTGCGCCACGTCGACGTCGCCGTCCGCCTTGCGAGTGACGGACGAGGCGGCGCCGAAAGCCGCCTGCACGGCAAGGAGTTGCTCGTTGTCGGCCGGTCGAAGTGGGTGCCCGCCGGTGAAGAACGACCCGAGGTAGCGTGCCATGGCCTCGCTGCTGTCGCGGCCGGGGTCCACGGTCACGAACGCCACGTCGACCTTGTCCGCTCCGGGGCCGACCTTTCGAAGCGCCTTGCGCAGGTCCCCGAGGGTCGTCGGGCAGAGGTCCGGGCAGTTCGTGAAACCGAAGAACACGAAGAGAAGACCGCCACGCTTCGCCCGGAACGTGAACGTGGTGTCGGGCTTCCCGAGCCTCGCCTCGGACATGCTCAGTCCTCCCACCTGCTTCGGGATCGGGCGGGTGTGGCCGACGAGCTTGCCGCTCGTCCTCGGGCCGCAGGCGGAGGCGGTCAGGAGCGCCAGGAGCAGGCAGGCGAAGGCGAGCGGGATACGGCGGGCGGCAGGACGATCGGACATGGGGAGCACCCCGGGCGGATGGGATCCGGAAACGCGGGGCAAGTTACACCGGCTGACGCGGTTTGTCGCACGACCGGCGTTAGGTCCGTCCCCCTCCGCCGTAGGTCGTACGTCGATCCCATCGTCCCGTGCCATCCGAACATCGGGGGTTCCCTCATGCGCCTTTCGACTGCTGCTTCCACCTTCCTGCTCCGCACCGTCGTCGCGCTCTCGCTCTTGGCCGCCGTGGCCGCCTTCGCCGCCCCCGGCGACCTCTACGTCACGAGCGACGCCTCGAACAAGGTGCGCCGTTACCACGGCACGTTCGGCAACTTCCTGAGCGTGTTCTCGATCTCCGGCACGCCGAACGGCCAGATGGCGATCCACTTCGGCGCGACGAACAACCGCGTGCTCATCGGGCACAACGCGTTCGGCGTCGAGGAGCGCGACGTCGCGACCGGAGCGCTCATCAAGGTCTACAACCCGACGGGCGGATGGCAGTGGGCCGGGCTCTACGCGCCGACCGGCGAGGTCTACATCGGCGACATGCTCACGAACGACGTGCGCGCCTACGACGCGAACACGGGCGCCTTCATCCGCGTCGTGTGCTCGGTCGGCATGCCCGCCGACATGGACTTCGGCCCCGACGGCAACCTGTACGTGTGCTCGTGGCTCACGAGCAACGTCGAGATCTTCCACGGCGTGACCGGCGCACCGCTCGGCACGATCGTGCTTCCCGTCGGCGCGCTTCCGAACGACGTCGCGTTCCACCCGATCACGGGCGACATCCACGTGACGAGCATGAACACGAACATGGGCTACCGCTTCGACTGGACGAGCCACCTCATGAACGGCGTGTTCGTGGGCACGGGCTGGGCGCGGCCGCACGGCATCGCGTTCTCGCCGGTCAACGGCCGCATCCTCGTCGTGGACGGCGTCACGGGCCAGGTGCACGAGTTCTCGCCGAACACCCTGCTCGAGACGAATCCTGCGTTCCTCGTGCCCGCGCCGGGCGACAAGATCGTGGACCTCGCGTTCCAGCCCGCCGGCGGGCCGGTGCCGACCACGAACTCCACGTGGGGCCGCGTGAAGACGCTCTACCGCTGACGCTCCGGTCCACGCGGTACGCGCCACGGTGCGCCGGGCCCCCGAGGCCGGCGCACCGTGGCGTTTTCGGGCCTTCGCGGCTGGACACACCGCGCCCGATGGCGTTATGTCACCGGTTCCGATTCCACCACCGCCCGTACCGGGCGCCGTCCCCGTCCGCGGGCGGCGCCGCCGCGGCGTCGCACCTTTCGAGATCGTCATGTCCGAGCACGACATTCCCGCTCCCGGCACCGAACGCGAGGACTTCATCCGCGAGATCGTCAAGGCCGACCTGGCCTCCGGCGCCCACGCGAAGATCGTCACGCGCTTCCCTCCCGAGCCGAACGGCTACCTGCACGTCGGTCACGCCAAGGCGATCTGCCTCAACTTCGGCATCGCGCAGCAGTTCGGCGGCCGCTGCAACCTGCGGATGGACGACACGAATCCCGCGAAGGAAGACATCGAGTACGAGGAATCCATCGTCGCGGACGTGAAATGGCTGGTGGGCGGTTGGGCCGAGCACTGCCTCGCGTTCAAGCCGAGCGGCTCGACGGCGACGGCGAACGGCGCGGATTTCCATCAGGCCGCCGCCGAGGGCACCGGGCCCGGCACCGAGCCCTTCCGCGCGTCCGACTCCTTCGACGCGCTGCACGCGTTCGCCGTGCGCCTCATCGAGAACGGCAAGGCGTACGTCTGCGACCACACCGCCGAGGAAGTGGACCGCATGCGCGGCGCGCCGGGCCAGCCGGGCGAGCCGAGCCGCTATCGCGACCGCCCGGTCGCCGAAAGCCTCGAGCTGTTCGCCCGCATGAAGGCCGGCGAGTTCCCGGACGGCGCCCGCACGCTGCGCGCACGCATCGACCCCGCTTCGCCCAACGTCTGGATGCGCGATCCGCTCCTGTACCGCATCCGCCACGTCGAGCACCACAACACCGGCGCCGCGTGGTGCATCTACCCGATGTACGACTACGCGCACGGGCTTTCCGACTACATCGAAGGCGTGACGCACTCCATCTGCACGCTCGAGTTCGTCCCGCACCGTCCGCTCTACGACTGGTTGCTCGAGGCGCTCGACCTGCCGCGCCCGCTGCCGCACCAGTACGAGTTCGCGCGCCTCAACCTCACGCACACCGTGATGAGCAAGCGCAAGCTCCTGCGGCTCGTGACCGACGGCTTCGTGAGCGGCTGGGACGATCCCCGCATGCCGACGATCAGCGGCATGCGCCGCCGCGGCTATCCCGCGGCCGCGCTGCGCGACTTCACCGAACGCATCGGCGTCGCTCGCCGCGAGAATCGCGTCGAGCTCGCGCTCCTCGAAGCGTGCGTGCGCGACGACCTCAACGCCCGCGCGCTGCGGCGCATGGCGGTGCTCAAGCCCGTCAAGGTCGTGCTCGAGAACTATCCCGAGGACCAGGTCGAGCACTTCGAGCTCGGCAACAATCCCGAGGACCCGGCCGCCGGTACGCGGCAGGTGCCGTTCTCGCGCGAGCTCTGGATCGACGAGGAGGACTTCCGCGAGGTGCCGCCGCCGAAGTACTTCCGGCTCTCGCCCGGCACCGAGGTGCGCCTGCGCGGCGCCTACTTCATCCGCTGCACCGGCGTCGTGAAGAACGAGGCCGGCGAAGTGACCGAAGTGCGCGCGACCTACGATCCGGAGACGCGCAGCAGCAACGCGCCCGACGGCCGCAAGGTGAAGGCCACGATCCACTGGGTCTCCGCGAAACACGCGGTGGACGCCGAAGTGCGCCTCTACGAGACGCTGTTCGCCGCCGAGGATCCCGAGACCGCCGCCGAAGGCGCGGACTTCACCACGATCCTCAACCCCGCCTCGCTCACGACGCTCACGGGCTGCAAGGTCGAGCCCGTGCTCGGTGGCGCGACGCCCGGCGCGCCCGTGCAGTTCGAGCGTGTGGGTTACTTCGTGGCGGACGCCCGGGATTCGAAGCCCGGCGCGCCCGTCTTCAACCGCACCGTGACGCTCAAGGACGCCTGGGCGCGCATCGAGAAGAAGCAGGGCGGCAAGTGATCGTCTTCAACAACGTCTCCAAGCAGTATGGCTCCCAGATCCTGTTCGTCGAGACCGGCTTCCAGCTCAACCCGGGCGAGAAGGTCGGACTCGTCGGCCCGAACGGCGCCGGCAAGACCACGGTGTTCCGCCTCATCGTCGGTGAGGAATCCCCCGACGAGGGCGACGTCACCGTGCCGAAGCGCATCTCGATCGGCTACTACCGGCAGGACATCGGCGAGATGTCCGGCCGCTCCGTCCTGGACGAAGCCATCGCCGGCAGCGGCAACCTCGGAGAGCTGCACCACGAGCTCAAGGATCTCGAGCACGCGCTCGCGGATCCCGAACGCGCGGACGAGATGGAGGCCATCCTCGAGCGCTTCGGCCACGTGCAGGACGAGTACATGCGCCAGGGTGGCTACGACCTCGAGTCCCGCGCGAAGGAGATCCTGCACGGCCTCGGCTTCGCGGACGAGCAGATCGAGGGTGACGTGGGCGCGCTGTCCGGCGGCTGGAAGATGCGCGTCGGCCTCGCCCGCATCCTCCTCGGCCGGCCCGACGTGCTGCTCATGGACGAGCCGACGAACCATCTCGACATCGAATCGATCCTCTGGCTCGAGAAGTTCATCGGCGGCTACGCCGGCGCCGTGCTCATGACGTGCCACGACAAGGACTTCATGAACCGCATCGTGGACCGCATCCTCGAGATCGACACGGGCGAGTTCACGAGCTACTCGGGCGACTACGACTTCTACGTGCGCGAGCGCGCGATCGCCGAGGCGAACCGCGAGGCCGCGTACGCGCGCCAGCAGGCGATGCTCGCCAAGGAACGCCGCTTCATCGAGCGTTTCGCCGCCCACGCCGCGAAGGCCGCTCAGGTGCAGAGCCGCGTGAAGAAGCTCGAGAAGATCGAGCAGGTCGAGCTTCCCCGCCACCGTCACGTGGTCGAGTTCCGCTTCCGCCAGCCCGCGCGTTCCGGCGAGGACGTCGTCGAGATGAAGGGCATCCGCAAGGCCTACGGCGAGCGCGTGATCTACGACGGCTTCGACTTCCGCGTGCGCCGCACCGAACGCTGGTGCGTGATGGGGCGCAACGGCGCGGGCAAGAGCACGCTCCTCAAGATGGTCGCGGGCGTGTCGGAGCCCGACTCGGGTTCCGTGCGGCTCGGCGCGTCGATGCGCATGGGCTACTTAGCGCAGCAGTCGCTCGAACTGCTCGATCCCTCGCGCACCGTCTTCGAGCAGATGCAGCACGACTTCCCGCTCGAGTCGCAGGGCGTCGTCAAGAACCTGCTCGGGGCGTTCCACTTCTCCGGCAAGGACGTCGACAAGCCGATCCGCGTGCTCTCCGGCGGCGAGAAATCACGGCTCGTGCTCGCCGGCATCCTGTTCGACCCGCCGAACTTCCTCGTGCTCGACGAACCGACGAACCATCTCGATCTCGAGACCAAGGAGATGCTCGTCGAGTCACTCAAGGACTTCGAGGGCACGATGCTGTTCGTGAGCCACGACCGCACGTTCCTGCGTGGCCTCGCGAACCGCGTGCTCGAACTGCGGCCCGGCACCGAGACCGAGGCGGCGCAGCCGCCGTTCGAGTACCTCGGGTCGTACGCGGAGTACGTCGAGCGCTCGGGCAACGAAGCCTCGGGCGTCCACGGGTAGTTCAGGCGTCCACGACCCAACCCGTCACGCCCTGCGCCTCCAGGAACGCACGCGCGCCACGGCCCTGCAGGATGGCCAGCGTCGCGAGCGTTCCCGCTTCGATGCAGGTCGCGGCCAGCACGGTGACCGCACGCGGCGCGTCCACCACGGGCCAGCCGGTGCGCGGGTCCAGGATGTGGCCGAGGCGTCGCCCGCGCCACGTCACGTAGCGTCGCGCGTCCCCGCTCGTCGCGAGCGCGCCGCGTTCGAGTTCGATGCGCTGGACGACGCCCTCGCCGGTCCGCTCCGGATCGTCGACGCCGACGATCCAGGGCGCTCCGCCACGACGCGGCGCGTTGGCGACGAGGTCGCCCCCGAAGTTCACGAGGCACGCCACCGGCGATCGCTCCGCGAGCAGCGCCGCCGCGCTGTCCACCGCGTACTCCTTGCCGATGCCGCCGAAGTCCAGTTCCATGCCCTCGGGCAGCACGAGCGTCCGGCCGTCCCACGTCACGCGCAGCCAGCCGACGTGTAAGAGCGCTTCGGCGATCACGGTTTCGTCGGGCGAGGCCTCGCCGCCGTCGAAGCGCCACGCGCGCCGCAGGACGCCCGAGGTGACGTCGAACGACCCACCCGAAAGTTCGAAGCAGGCGGCCGCGTAGCCCAGCAGCCGGGCCGTCTCGGCGTCGGGTTCCCATGGCGTCCCACGCGCCGCCTGAATGTCGTGTACGACGCTGTCGTCGCGGTAGCGGCTGAACTTCTTCTCGATCCGCCGCGCTTCCGTGCGTGCGGCGCGCACGAGGTCGGCGGCCACGCGCCTGTGGTCGGTGTCGACGAGCACCTCGCACGGACTCGCCATCGCGGTGAAGCGCCCGGCCCAGACGTCGCCGAGACGCTCCAGCCGCGGCGTGTTGCCGTTCACCACCCCACCGACCATCCGAGCATCAGCGTCCCGGTGTTCACCGCGGGCGCGAGGTTGTACGTGCGCTGCGAACCCACCGCGTCGCCGGGGAAACCGCGCCCCCACTGGCGCATGTATTCGCCACGTACGGTCAGTTGTCCGGGTACGCTCACGAGATCGAAGCCGTACGTCACGCCCACGGTGGCGGTGTTCAGGTCACCGAGGCGGTAGTCGCTCGTCGCGAACCGCGGCTTCTCCCGGCCCTCGACCAGCCCGTAGCAGTAGAAGTCCGCAGCGCCCTGGCGCGAGAAGCGCAGGTGCGGCTGCACGAAATGCGACGCGTCGAAGTCGTGGCGCAGCCGGAAGTCGGCGGTGTGCGCCTCAACGCCCCAGTCGTCCCAGTAGTACCGGTACGAGAGGTACGAAACGTCCTCGGTGTGGTGGTAGACCGAAGACAGCAGCACGTCGCGGCGCACGCGGCGGTCCGGCCGCTTCTCGTGCAGTTCGCCGGTCGTGTGCCCCGTGAGCGGGTCGATCGTGCTCACGACCTTGTACGGATCCGTGAGGTAGCCCCACTCCTCGCCGTACGTGCCGGTCGCGCCGAGCAGCCAGCGGCGCGTCATCACGCGCGACGTGCCCACGAGCCAGCTGCGCGCGTGCTTGTCGTTCGCGTTCACGCCGGTGCGATCGTCGGCGGTGAACGGCTCGCGAGTGCCGTCGAGCGGTGTCACGACGTCCGCGTTCGCGGACGCGCCCAAAGTGAACGTGGACAAGCGCTGGAAAGCCTCGAGCGAGAGCTGGCCGCGCTCGCCGAGCGAACGGTAGTCCGACTCCTTCGAGAAGTGGCCGCCCACGCTCGCCGTCAGGTGCGAGCCGAAGGGCTGCGCGTATTCGAGGTCCACGGCGCCGCGCATGTCCCGGAAGTCCGTGAGCGGCAGCTTGCCGGCGGGCACGGTCTTCGTGTTGCCGGACGGCGTCGTCGTGGTCTGCACGAGGCCCGAGGGCTGCGCGCCGCTCGGCGAAGCGCCGGTGATCGCATCGAAGTCCACCTGCGCGGTGAAGCTGTTGCCCTTCGCGAACGTCCGCGTGACGCGCGCCATCGGCTCGACGACGCTCGTGCGCTGCAGCTCGCCGTAGAGCAACCCGGACGTGTCGAGCTGCCAGC
Source organism: Candidatus Eiseniibacteriota bacterium (assembly GCA_016215625.1). GTDB lineage: Bacteria > Eisenbacteria > RBG-16-71-46 > RBG-16-71-46 > RBG-16-71-46 > CAIXRL01. The sequence goes on from JACRIW010000048.1 coordinate 27,406, forward strand.
GCGGAACGTCGGAAGCGGCAGCGGTCGTCGCGACGGCGCCGCCCGCGAGCAACGCGAGCGCCGCCCCGCGCAGCGCGGCACGCAGCGGCGAGGGTGCCGGGACCGGGGAGTCCGTCAGTTGCATCCACAACCTCCGCCACCCACGGACATGCCGCCCACGGCGGCCTCCTTGCTGAAGTAGATGTGGCCGTCGACGGCGGTCTCCAGCGGCAGCGCCGCGAATCGCATGCGCTTGTCCGCCATGAGATCGCGGTCCCACGGCTTCACCGACATGGCGGCGCATCCGGACGAGAGGGCCGCCAGTGCGGCGGCGAGCCACAGCACGAACAAACGACGGGATCGGTTCATCGGGCCAGTTCCTCCTCGATGCGCTTTTCGAACTCCGCGGTCTTCGCCGGATCGAACCCGACGTGCGCGTACACGACGCGGCCGTCACGACCGACGAGGAACGTGGACGGCATGCCCTTCACGCGGTAGGCGGACGCCACCTTGCCCGCAGGGTCGAACGCGATGGCGAAGGGCGCCGGGACCTGCGCGAGGAACGCGTCCGCGGCTCCACGCGACTTGTCGACATTGACGCCGACCACGCTCAGCCCCGCATTCGCGTGCTTTTCCTGCAGCGCGGCGAGCCACGGAAACGACTTGCGGCACGGCACGCACCACGACGCCCAGAAATCCACGAGCACGACGCGTCCGCGGAGCGAATCCGAGACGACCTCGGCGCCGCGGCCGGGAAGCCGGAATGAAGGAGCGAGCGCCGCGGGCTCGTCCTTCGGGGCACCCGCGAAGGCGACGGCGCACGTGAGCACGAGCAGGAACAAAACGGCGAACCACGGCGGGCGGCATTGCGACACTGGTCGGGACAAGCGTTCTCCCCCGGTACGGGACGGGAGAATCGCGTCCGTCACCGGACGCGCGTGCGCATGTGGGGTGGACCGCACGCACGGAACTTACACGCGAACCCCGTCCGGGTTCCCGCCGGCCGTCACCCGGCGAGTGAGAGTTTGCAGAACGAAAAACTCTCGATTCGCCGGATGCAACACGTGCGCTCAGCGCGCCGGCGGTCCCTTCCACCGGTGGTGTTCCATGCGCACGCGCCCGCGCGCGTCGAAACGCACGCCTTCGGCTTCGAGTCGCAGCCGCTGGGTGAGCGCGCCGGAAGGATCGAGCTTGCCCAGACTGAGCACGCCGGCCGCGTTCACGACGCGGTGCCAGGGCACGACGTCCGCGGCGGAGGCGTGCAGCGCGTAGCCCACGAGCCGCGCCTGCCGTGGCAGGCCGCTCCACTCCGCGACCTGCCCGTACGAGGCGACCTTTCCTTTCGGGATGCGCCGCACCATCGCGAAGATGCGGCGGTAGGTTTCGCCCTTCGTGGCCTTCGGGGCCGGGCGCGGAATCTTCATCGGCCCTCCATGAGCGACGGCAGCACCGAGCGTGCGGTGGCCGCGAGTGCGGGATTGAGCGCGAGCGCACGCTCGAGGCTCGTGCGTGCCCCTGCTTCGTCGCCGAGGGCGTGCCGCCCCATCGCGCGCTGCAGCCAGAGCGCGGGTTCGTCGGGATGTGTCCGCTCCAGCGTGTCGAGCACCGCCAGTGCTTCCGGCTCGCGGCCCGCCGCGTGCAGCGCGAACGCGAGCTGCAGCCGGTACTCGGGCCGCTCGGGCCGCAGCGCGATCCCCGCGCGGTACGCCCGCACCGCGATCGCCGGCTGACCCTCGAGCAGCGCGATGCGCCCGTACAGGTCCACCGCCCGGATGTTGCCGGGATTCGCGCGCAGCGACCGCTCGATCCACATGCGCGCGCTCGCGTGATCCCCGCGCTGCATGTGCCACCACGCCAGTGTGCTCTCGGTGCGGCCCAGCCCGAGCGGCAGCGTCGCGAACCGTGCGGCCGAAGCGCCGATGGAGTGATTGACCGCCACCCACGGAAGCGTGTGCAGGAGCGTCACCGCGCAGGCGGCGGCCAGCAGGCCGTGTCGCGCCCGGTCCGCGCGCACGAGAGCGAAGAGCATGGCGAGCGCGAGCGCGGCGAGCGTCACGCCCACCGCCGCGAACACGTCCCAGTCCCGCGCGTAGCCGAGCGGCATGTCGGGCGTGAACCACGTGGCGGCGCCGAGCGTGACCACCCCCGTGCCGACGAAGGCGCGCAGCGATGCGCGCACGCGCCCCTCGAGCGCGAAGGGCACGAGCAACGGGAGCGCGAGGAACAGGCCCAGCGGACCGAGCAGCGCGTGTTCGTTGGTGAAGTCGCGCACGTGCGCGCGAGACGACAGGTAGGCCAGGTCCGCGCGGTTGCTCTTCGCGAGCTCGCGCACGTGATGCGCGAGGTCATAGTCCGCGCCGAGCCGCAGCGCGACCGCCGCCGTCGCGACCGCGGCGAGCACCAGCGCCACGTCGCGCAGCGCGGCGCCGCGGCGCTCGCGCACGGTGAAGCTCGCGACGGTGGTCACGACGGCCATCGGCAGGAGCACCAGTGAGGAGAAGTGCAGCGCGAACGCGAGGGCGAGACACGCGAGCGGTGCGAACAGCGGCCCCTTCCCCGCAAGCGCGCGCAGCGCCGTCCACACGAAGAGCGCGCTGCACGCGGCCGGCCACGCGTAGTGCTCGACGTAGCCGAAGAAGACCAGGGCCGCGCCCGGCGCGGCGAGGGTCACCGTGGCGAGCGCGACCGTCGCGCGGTCGTCTCCGGGTGTCTCGCCCGGGAACGACCGCGCGAGTTCACGCGCGATCCCCGCGGCGGCGGCGGCGTAGAGCGCACCCGCCGCGACACTCACGACCGCGACCACGTCCTGAACCACGAGTTCGCGAGCCCGGCCCGGGTCGGCGAAGTACGGCCCCAGCGCCGACCACGCACGATGCAGCAACCACGACGAGAGCGGTTCACGCGGGTGCAGCGCGGCCGTGTCCGGCAGCGTGCTCGTGATCGGGATGCCGTCGCCGAGGAACACGTGCCCGACGCGGAAACACCAGGCGAGCACCGTGAAGCATGCGACGAAGACCGCCGTGGCGGCGGGCGCGGGCAACCGGAGGCGACGGCCCACCGGCGCGAGCAGCAGCATCGGCGTGCCGAGCGCCAGGAGCACGAGCATGGCCCGTGTCGGGGCCGGCAGGAAGCGGGCGGCATCCAGCCCCCACGCGGCGCCGGCCGGGGCCGCAGGGGCCGCCACCACGGCGATCGCGGCGCAGGCCAGCACGCCGGCGGTGAGCACGACCGCCGAACCCTCCTGTGGGCCGGTGCGAGGAGCGCTCAACGCGCCGCGTCCTCGTCTCGCGCGGGGAGCGGCGGCTCGGCGAGCAGGCCGTCCAGGTCGAGCGCGTCGGTCACCATCCGGAGGCGGCCTTCGGGGTCGCGTGGCCACTCCACCTGCGGACGGTCCCAGTACAGCTCCACCCCGTTGCCGTCCGGGTCCGAGAGGTAGAGCGCCTCGCTCACGCCGTGATCGCTCGCGCCCTGCAGCGGAACGCGCGCGGCGATCAGGCGGCGCAGCGCGTCGGCGAGCGCGGCGCGAGTCGGGTACAGGATCGCGACGTGATACAGGCCGGTCGTGCCGCGAGGCGGCGGGGACCCACCGCGGCTCTCCCACGTGTTCAGGCCGAGGTGATGGTGATAGCCGCCCGCGGAGATGAACGCGGCGCCCGGCCCGTAACGCTGCACGAGCTCGAAGCCGAGCACGCCGCACCAGAAGCCGAGGGCGCGCTCGATGTCCGCGACCTTCAGGTGCACGTGGCCGATGCGGACGCCGGGATGGATCGGTTGCTGCGTCGGGATGTGCGACACGAGTCCTCCGCGAATGTGCGAGGGTGAGCGCGCAGATTGGTGTGGAGTGGCCCGTCCGCGCAAGGTGCCCTCACCGCGGCGCCACACTTTCGCCTCGCGTCGCACGAACGCTCCGGCTAGCCTGCGCACTCTCGAGGAGGAATGTACGCATGACAGAAGGCCACACGCAGTCCGGGGACATCCGCGTCCGCATCCGCCGCTTCGACCACGGCGAGGGATTGCCGCTGCCTTCCTACGAAACCGAAGGCGCCGCCGGGATGGACGTACGCGCGGCGATTCCGTCGGCCATCACGATCGCGCCCGGCACGATCGCGCGCATCCCGACGGGCTTCGCGATCGAGCTGCCGGCGGGTTTCGAGATGCAGATTCGTCCGCGCTCGGGGCTCGGCACGCGCCACGGCGTGACGCTGCCCAACAGCCCCGCCACGATCGACAGCGACTATCGCGGCGAGATCGTCGTGGCGCTCGTCAATCACGGGCACGAACCCTTCGTGGTCGAGCCCGGCATGCGCATCGCCCAGATGGTGCTCGCCCGCGTCCCGCGCGCGCTCTGGTCCGAAGTGAAGGAACTCGGCGAAACCCGCCGCGGCGCCGGTGGCTTCGGGCACACCGGGCACGCCTGAGGTCAGACCGCGTACTCCCCGCGGATGTACGCGGCGAGGTAGCGCAGTTCCACCTCCTGCTCGCTCGCGACGCACTTCACGAGGTCACCGATCGAGACCACGCCCTTCACCTCGCCGTCCTGCACGACGGGAAGGTGACGCACGCGCTGCTGCGTCATGAGCGCCATGGCGTCGGAGATCCGCGTTTCGGGCGCGATGCACAGCACCTGCGGCGTCATCACCTCACCCACGCGCGTCGCCGCGGGATCGCGGCCCTGGAGCGTCACGCGCCGCGCGAGGTCCCGCTCGGTGAAGATGCCGGCCACGTCGCCACCCGACTGCACGACGAGCGAGCTCGCGTCGTGCCGAGCCATCTCCGCCACGGCGGCAAGCACGCTCTCCGCGATGCCGATGCGGTACACCTGACTGCCCTTGCGCGCGAGAATGTCCGAGATTCGGTGCATGGTCCCTCCCGAGGAAGGTGCGACGCGAAACGGCCCTGACGGAAGAGTGCACCCACGGAGCGAGCGGCGCCACGGCGAAATCGCCGGCAGGCCCGAAATGCGGAAGGCCCGCGCCAGTGGGCACGGGCCTCGTCTTTCGCCGCCGGGCGCGGTCGCTCAGCCCGCCTTGCGGATCCCGATGTGTTCGCGGAACTCGCGTTCGACCTGTGCGGGGTCGTGCGAGTTCAGGAGCACCATGTTCCGGAGGTGCTCGAAGCTCTCGAGCGGAAGCTCGAAGAACTCGATCCCCATGCCGTCCGGGTCGGACCGCACGATCCGCGCTTCGACCGTGAAATGAAGCGCGCTGTCCTCATCCTCCGTGAACAGCGTCAGGTGATAGCGCCCGCCTTCGGGGAGCCCCTCGAACGTCGAGGAGTGGCAGCCCCGCATGCTGAGGTTGTTGATCTCGGCCGTCAGGAGTTCGCCCGAGTCGTCGCGAAACGTGCCCCAGATGTGGATCGGGACGCGGGTGAACTCCCGGTGGAACGGAAAGTCGGTCATCGCTCTGCCCCCCATCGGCGCGCTCCGGCGCTGGCCTGCCCCCTGCAGTCGCGAGGCCCTTCGAGTTTCGGTTCCCCTGGTGCCGCGCTGGAGGGGCGATTTGCCCCCTCCGGCGGCTGCCCTTCCGAGCGCGCGAGCGGCTCTGCTAGTTTTCCTCCCATGACGACTTCCCACCGCGTTTTGCCCGCCCTCGCGCTCGCCGCGATGCTGCTCACGACCGCCGCGCCGGTGTCGTCGGCGCCCGCCGCCCACTCCGCCCCCGCCGCGCCTTCGGCGCCTTCGGCGCCCGTACGCTGGCTCCACGACGACTACGCCCGCGCCGTCGCGATCGCTCGTGAGCGCAAGGTGCCCCTCTTCGTCGACATCTGGGCGCCGTGGTGCCACACCTGCCGGTCGATGTGGGCCTTCGTCCTCAACGACCCGACGCTCGCACGGCACGACCGCGAGTTCGTTTTCCTGAGCGTGGACTCGGAAAAGCCGAAGAACGCCGCCTTCCGGGCGAAGTACGTGACCGACGCCCTCCCCTCGTTCTACGTCATCGATCCCGTGGCCGAGCGCATCACCGTGCGCTGGGTGGGCGGCATGACCGTGAACCAGCTGCATGCGCTGCTCGACGACGCGGCCCACGGAGGCCATGCCCCGCGCGCCCTGCTCGCCGTGATCGCACGCGCCGACAGCCTCTACGGCGTCCGCGACTTCTCCGGCGCCGCGGCCGCGTTCGGCGAGGTGCTCGCCGCGGCCCCGACGGACTGGAAGGGCTGGGCGCGCATCGTCGAGTCGCGCATGTACGCGCTGACGAGCTCCGGCCAGTACGCCGCGGGCGTCGAGTTGGCCGAAGCCACGCTCCCGCGACTCGGCCGCTCGCCCTCGGCGCTCAACGTGGCCGCGAGCGCACTCGGCTGCGCGCGAGAGCTTCCCGCCGGCGACTCCTCCCGTCCGGCGCGCGTCGCCGCGCTCGAGAAGGCGACCCGCGAACTGGTCGCGGACTTCACTTTCGCGACGTCCGACGACGACCGCTCGGGGGCCTGGATCGAGATCCTCTCGACGCGGCAGGATGCGAAAGACTCGCTGGGCGCCCGGACCGCCGCGCTCGACTGGGTGGCCTTCCTCGAAGGCGCCGCGCGGGCCGCGAAGACGCCGGAACAGCGCGCCGTGTTCGATGCGCACCGGCTGACGGCCTATCTCGAGCTGAACGAGCCCTCGCGCGCGGTGGACATGCTGCTTCAGACCCAGCGCGACTTCCCGGACGACTACAACCCTTACCAGCGGCTCGCGACGGCCTACAAGGCCATGGGCCGCTGGGAGGACGCGCTCGCCCAGTCCGATCTGGCGATGGCGCGGAACGACGCCGGTCCGCGGAAGATGCTCCTCTTCACCACGCGGGCCGACATCTTCGCCGGCAAGAAGGACCGCGCGATGGAGAAGCGCGCGCTCGAAGAGGCCATCGCGTTCGGCGAGAGCATCCCGGCGTCCCAGCGCCCGGCGCGCACGATCGACGGACTGCGCAAGCGCCTCGAGAAACTGAACGCGACGCCCTGAGCGGGGCGTCGCGTTCCGCTCACTCCTTCACGTCGAACTTGAGCAGCGCTTCGACGCGCGTCGGCGCGAGCTTGTCGCGCCCGCCGAGGCCGGAGAGTTCGATCGCGAAGAGCGCGGCTGCGACGCGCGCGCCCAGCTGTTCGACCAGTCCGATGGTCGCCGCCGCCGTTCCGCCCGTGGCGAGCAGGTCGTCCACGACGACCACCTCCCAGCCTCGCCGCAGTGCGTCCGCATGCAGCTCGAGCGTGTCCTCGCCGTATTCGAGCGAGTACACTTGGCGCACGGTCTTGCCGGGCAGCTTGCCGAACTTGCGCGCCGGCACGAAGGGCACGTTCCAGTGCTGCGCGAGCGGCGCACCGAAGATGAAGCCTCGTGATTCGATCGCGACCACGGCGTCCGGCTTCGGGACGCGGTTCGCCAGCTGCTTCACCGACTCGGCGAACGCGGCCGGATCGCCGATGAGCGGCGTGATGTCCTTGAAGAGGATGCCCTTGCGGGGGAAGTCGGGAACGTCGCGGATGTACGAGCGAAGATCCATGTCGGGCTCCTAGAGTACGGCGGTTCGGGACGAGCCTTCGGTCGCGGGACCATCGGCGAGAGTGATGGCTTCGCGCAACTTCTCGAGCGCCCGCGCCTCGATCTGGCGCACGCGTTCGCGCGAGATCCCGAAGTGGTCGCCCGTCTCCTGCAGCGACCGCGCGTCACCATCGTAGAAACCGTAACGAATGCGGATGACCTGCTCCTCGCGCTGTCCCAGCGAGCGCAGCAGCCGGTCGATCTTCTCGTGCTCGAGCTGCAGCTCGACCAGCCGCTCGACCGAGGCCGGCGCCTGTCCGAGCTGCTCGGCCGAAAGTTCCTCGAACGCGTCCACGCCTTCGTTCGTGTCGAGCGACTGCATGCCCGCCACGAGCGCGCGCAGGCGCTCCGCGCGCACCACGGTGACCTCGAGCTCGCGCGCGATCTCGTCGATCGACGGCTCGCGCCCGAGGCGCATGGTGAGCTGGCGCTGCACGCTCACGTAGCGGTTCATCTGCCGGAACATCTGCACCGGGATGCGCACGGAGCGCGACTGCTCGGCGAGGCCACGCAGGATGGACTGGCGGATCCAGATGGACGCGTAGGTCGAGAAGTGCAGCCCGCGGTCGGCCTCGAAGCCGTCGACCGCGTGGATGAGCCCGATGTTCCCCTCCTCGATCAGGTCGAGGAACGCGAGCCCGCGATTGCGGTATTGCCTCGCGAGGTGCACGACGAGGCGCAGGTTCGCGAGGATGAGCTGCTTGCGCGCGCCCTCGTCGCCGTTGCGGGCACGGACGGACAGCGCGAGCGTCTCGTCGTGCGCGATCAGCTTCACGCGTCCGATCTGGTCGAGGTAGATGTCGAGCAGGTCGCGCTCGGCCTCACCCGCGCTCGTGCGGCGTTCGACCCGGCGCGGCGCCGATTCGTCGTCGCCGGTGTCGGGCAGGCGCACTCCGTCGGCGAGCAGCGCCGCGCGGAAGCGCTCGAATGCGGCGGCGTCGAAGTCGTCGTCGAGCAGGAGTGACTCGTATTCCTTGCCCGACAACTCGCCACTCGCGAGCGCATCCTGCCGGGCCGCCACGAGGCGGCTCCGGAACGGCACCAGCACGGGTCCTTCCATGGTCTCCTTCACGCCAGAATCCGGAAATCCGTGTGCCGCGATCCGCCCTCGTCCCAGTACTCCTCGACGAGATCGACCCGCGCGTACGTCGGTCCTGCGAGCACCCGGGCTCGGAACTGCTCGAGCGCTTCGCGCGCACCTTCGGCCCGCACTTCGACCGTGCCGTTCGGGAGGTTGCGCACCGTACCGAGCACGCCGAGTTCTCGCGCGCGCTGCCGCGTGAACACGCGGAACCCGACACCCTGCACTCGCCCTCCGACGACCAGATGGAGATGGTGCATGGGAACAGGATGGCCTTTGCGCGGGTCGTGAAGCAAGCGGCTCGGGGCGGACGAACGAGCGGACCCGTCCGGAAGAACGGGTCCGCTCGATGAAATGGTCGGGGCGAGAGGATTTGAACCTCCGACCCCCTGGTCCCGAACCAGGTGCTCTACCAGGCTGAGCCACGCCCCGACGAAGAGAGCTTTGTAGGTGCCGAACGGTGGGCCGACCGTCGCGAGGGCGATCGGCCCGTGCGGACTTGCGGTACCCGGCGGGAACCCTCATCGCGAGCTGGGCGGATGCGGGATCCGGGTCGGCAGGACCGTTGCAGCGGCGGGGAAACTAGCACACGGGTCGAAGTCCTGCCAAGCGAGGGCGGGCCTAGAGACCCAGCGACCAGCTCTCCATGGCATCGATCGCCGCGTGGTCCGTGAGATCCAACTGCATCGGCGTGACCGAGACGAAACCCGCGTGCACCGCGTGATAGTCGGTGCCGGGTTCCGGCCGCCACACGGGATCCTCCCCGCCGATCCAGTAGTACTCCTTGCCGCGAGGGTCGACCTTGCGCACGAGCGTGTCCTCGTACACCCGGGTCCCGAGCCGCGTGAACTGCACGCCGGCCAGGTCCGCCATCGAACGGAAGGGAAAGTTCACGTTGAGCAGCATGCGCGGGGGCAGTCCGCGCACGAGCACCTGCCGGAGCAGCCGGCCCACGATCTCGGCAGGCTCGCGGAAATCCGTCGGCTGTCGCGTGACGAGCGACGCGGCGAGCGCGGGGACGCCCTGGAGCGTGCCTTCGATGGCGGCGGCCACCGTGCCCGAGTAGAACACGTCCTCACCCATGTTCGGGCCGTGGTTGATGCCGCTCACGACGAGGTCCGGCCGCTCGACGAGCTTGCCGTGGAAGGCGACGAGCACGCAGTCGGTCGGCGTGCCGTCCACGCTGTACACGTCCTCCTGGAGCGCGTGGATGCGCAGCGGACGGTGCAGCGTGAGCGCCTGCGAGGTGGCGCTCTGGTTGCGGTCGGGGGCGATGATCGTGACGCGGCCGAACTGCGAGAGCTGCGCCTTGAGCTGCAGCAGCGCCGGCGAGCCGATGCCGTCGTCGTTGGTGACCAGGATGTGCATGGAACTCCTCAGGCCCGGGGCCGCGGTTCGAACGTCAGGCGCAGCATCATGCCGACGATGCGCGGAACATCGCGCGTCGGCGAAAGGTGGCTCGTCTCGTCGCCGTAGACGGTGGGAATCTCGACGTGCGAGAACCGGAAGCCCAGCCGGGCCGCGCGCACGACCATCTCGGTCTCGACTTCGTAGCGGCTCGCCTGCACGGGGGTGCGCTGCAGCACCTCGCGGCGGTAGAGCCGGTAGCCGCATTGGCTGTCCGCGATGCGCTGCCCTGCGATCGCCGAACACCACGCGCTGCTGAACGCGTTCGCGAAGCGCCGCGCCGGCGGCATGTCGGGCGTCAGTTCGCGGGCCCCGAGCACGAGGTCCGCCCCCGCCTCGGCTGCCGCCACGAAATCCGGCACGCACTCCGGCGGATGCTGGCCGTCGGCGTCGAGCGTGACGACGGCGTCGTAGTCCGCCAGCAGCTTGAAGCCTTCGATGAGCGCATGCCCCTTGCCGCGGTTCGCCGCGAAGGTGTGCACCTGCACGCCATGCTGGCGTGCGACCTCGGACGTGGCGTCGCGCGAGCCGTCGTCCACGACGAGAACGTGCGGTGGGCTCGGCAGGGCGCACAGCGCGAGCAGGACCTCGCCCAGGTGGGCAGCGGCCTGATAGGCGGGCACCAGGGCCGCGACGCGCAAGCTCACGCGGGACTCGGAGCCGTGAAGAACACGAGAACGGCGAGCATGCGAGGCATCGTGTGAGAGGGAAGATGGTCGGGGCGACTGGATTTGAACCAGCGACCCCCTGCACCCCATGCAGGTGCGCTACCAAGCTGCGCTACGCCCCGACCGGTCACAACAGGGAAATGCGGGGCCGGAATGTAGCTTGCGCGCCCGGCGCACGCAAGCCGCCGCCGGTTCAGACTTGCGCGCGCGACCCGAGCGCGCGCCGCACCCCCTGCCCCAGCGCGTCGAGCGAGAACGGCTTCGGCAGGTAGGGCGCCCCGCCGGCGCTGAGCCGCTCGATCGTCGCCGAATCGTGCGTGTAGCCGGTCACGAAGAGCACCGGCGTGCCCGGCCGCACGCGCCGGAACTCCGACGCCAGTTCCGGCCCGTTCATGCCACGCATCACGACGTCCGAGAGCAGCAGGTCGACCACCTGCCCCGGATCCCGGCACAGCCGCAGGGCGTCCTCACCGCTCGCGGCCGCGAGAGTCCGGTAACCCAGCCGCTCGAGCATCGCCACCGTGATCGGACGCACCATGTCGTCGTCCTCGACGACGAGCACGCGCTCTCCCCGTCCATGCGGGCGGATCGAGGGCGTCGCGGCGCTCTCCTGCGCGCCGAAGACCCGCGGCAGGAGGACGTGGAACGACGATCCCTCGTGGAGTGCGCTCCTCACCCAGATCGTGCCGCCGCTCTGCCGGACGATGCCGTACACCGTCGCCAGACCGAGTCCCGTCCCCTTGCCCGGCTCCTTGGTCGTGAAGAACGGCTCGAAGATGCGCGGCACGACGTCGGGCGGCATGCCCTCCCCATCGTCGCTCACCGTGAGCAGCACGTAGGCGCCCGGCGCCACTTCGGGATGCCGCACGAGGAAATCCGGGGTCGTGTCGAAGTTCGCGACCTCGAGGGTGAGATGGCCGCCGTGAGGCATCGCGTCGCGCGCATTGACCACGAGATTGAGCAGCACCTGCTCGACCTGCACCGGGTCGGCCTTCACGAGCCCGAGATTGCCCGGCAGGCGCAGGACGATCTCGACGTCTTCGCCGATGAGCCGGCGAATCATCTTCTCGGTGTCGGTGAGCACCTGCCCGAGGTCGAGCACGCGCGGCTCGAGCACCTGCTGGCGGCTGAACGCGAGCATCTGCCGCGTGAGCGAAGCGGCGCGATCCGCGGCCCGCAGCACCTGCGAGAGGGCCGCCGCGTCGGCTTCGGTCTGCGCTCCGGCGGACTGCACGATCTGCGTGTACCCCTGGATGACCGTGAGGAGGTTGTTGAAATCGTGCGCCACGCCGCCGGCGAGCCGCCCGATGGTCTCCAGCTTCTGGGACTGGATCAGCTGCTGCTGGGTCTGGCGCAGGGATTCGGCCGTCGCGCGCTGCGCGCTCAGGTCGAGCACGACCGCGATCGAGCGCGCGTGCTCGCCCGCGAGATGCACGCGCCCGACGAAGACGCCGATCCGCGAGCCGTCCGCTCTCGTGAAGTCCGTCTCGAAAGGCGTGCTGAACGTGCACGGCATCGGCCGGCCGTCCGCCCCCATGCACGTGCAGAACTCCATCCAGTTCACGGCGCCGCTCACGACCTCGTCGTGGGAGCGCCCGATGATGCGCAGGAACTCGTGGTTGGCCTCGGTGAGCCGGTCGCCCGGGTCCATGACCGCGATCCCGACGGGACCCGACTCGAACAACGCCTGGAGCGTGGCCTCGAGCTCCCGGCGCGCCGTACGCTCACCGATCGACTCGACCGCGAAGCCGACGTCGCGCACGACGTTCTCGATCAGCGTGCGCGATTCGGGCTCGAACTCGGCTTCGCTCCGTGCGAGCAGGAGCACCGCGCCCCATTGGCGGCCGCTCACGCGCACCGGTACGCACAGGGCGGCACGCACTCCCGCTTGGAGCCACGCACGCTCCGGCTCGCCAGGTGGCGTGTTTTCCGCGCCGAAGGTCCGGCAGACGGTCTCGGCCGAGGCGATGGCTTCGTGCGCGAGGGCGTCCGGCAAGGCAAGCCCGGGATCCGCCGCCCCCGGCGCGTGAGCCCGCGCGGCCCAGCGGAGGGACTCCGGCCCCGTGGCGACCGCGACTGCGGCGACCTCGATGCCGCCGTGGGCCACCACGAGGGCGACGGATTCGTCGATCAACCGCGCCTCGTCGTCCTCGCGCATCGCCGCGGCGCCGACCGCCGCCGCCGTCCGGAGGTTCCGGTTCAATCGAAGCAGCCGGCGCTCCTGCTCGATGCGCTGCTGGACATCGCGTACGAGAGCGACCGTGATCGTCCGCTCTCCGGCCTCGGCGCGTTTGGCGCTCACTTCGACCGCGGTCGCCGAACCACCCGCGGTGCGGTGCACGGCCTCGTGCAGCCCATCCGTCAGCGGCGTCGGCGGACCGGTCACCGTGAGGTCGCGGGCGAGCTGGAGTCCCGTGAGACCACCCGAGGCGACACCGTAGAACTCCTCCGCGCGCTGGTTGCAGCGCAGGACGACGCCGTTGTCGTCGAGGAACAGGATGGCGTCGTTCGCATGCTCGAGCAGGAGGCTGAAGCGGGCGCGGCTGCGCTGGACCGCGGCTTCGATCGCACGGCGCTGCCCCCACGCGAGGGCATGCACGAGCGCGGTGATCGCCGCGAGGAACGCCAGCGTGCCGAGTTCCCACCCGCGCATCCGCGCGATCGTTCCGGCCAGCGGCTTCGACTCGGGCACCGCGATCTCGAGATACCACGCGGAACCCGGGATGGACGTTTCGCGCCGGAGCAGGCGCTCGCCGGGCGCCACGGCCGGCACGCGACCGAGCATCACCCGGTCTCCTTCGCGCGTGCGTTCGACGAGGCTGATCTGCGCCCCGGGGATCGGAAGGGCGCTGCTCGCCAGCAGCGCGGTGAGCCATCGCTGCGGCGTGTGTGTCGTGTACACGTGCCCGCCACCCGGTGCGACGGGCACGCGAATGGCGACGGTCGGCTCCCCGTTCGAGAGCGCCACGAACGCCACGTACTCGTCACCGCGCCCGGGCTGCGGATATCGCAGCGACGACCACGCTTCGTCGGCGAACCGGTGAGCGGTCGTCGAGGCCCTGAGCCGGCTCAGGGAGTCGAACACGCCGATCGACGCGATCTCGTGCTGTCGCGCGAACTCGTTCAGGATTCCCGTGAACTCCCGATCGATCTCGTGCCCGGACGCCGGATTCACGAGCGCGCGTGAGCTGGGAAAGCTGGCCACGGTTTTGGCGTCGGCCATGCCGTCGATGATCCAGCGCTCGATGGCGCCACGGCGCACCTCGAGCACCATCGCCATCTCGTGCTCGACCCTCGACACGGTGTCCCGGCGGACACGGGGCAGCAGGAGGAACTCGAACAACGCGGCGGCGGCCACGAGCACGGCGATCAACGTGAGCGCGAAACGGCCGATGGGGCGAACTCGGCTGCGCGATCCCGCCGTCGAAGACAGAGGCATGCGTACTCCACCTGCTCCCGGGCGAGGAGCGGTCGCGGGTTCCTCAGCCCTCGAGCGTGGGCTCGAGATCCTCGGCCGCGGGCCGCGCCTGCCGGCGCAGTTTCGCGACGATGTCGCGCAGGCCTTCCTTCACCTCGAACAGGAGCAGCTTGCGCTCGGCCGAATCGAAGCCCATCTCGACCTGCGGCGACTCCTCCCGGCGTTCGGCGAGCAGCGTGCGCTTCGCGCCCTCGATCGTGAAGCGCTTGGCGTACAGCAGCTCCTTGATGCGGAGCAGCAGCTTCACTTCGTCCGGGCGGTACATGCGATTGCCGGCCCGGTTCTTCTTGGGCCGCAGCATGCTGAACTGCGTTTCCCAGTAGCGAAGCACGTGCGGCTTCACGTCCAGCATCTCGCTCACTTCGCTGATCGAGCGGTAGAGCTTGCTGTCCGTCTCGGGTGCCGTCTTGCGGATCGCCAAGTTCACTCCTTCCGGCGCGCGTCCTCGCTCTCGCTGCGGAGGTCGCGCGTCATCAACGTCCGGATCGCCTCGCGAGGGTCCCTTCCCTCCAGCGCGATCGCGCACACCTGCTCGGTGATGGGCAGCTCCACCCCTCGCTCGGCCCCAAGGTCGCGCGCCGCGCGGGCGGTGTTCACGCCCTCGGCGACCATCACCATGCCGCCGAGAACCTGCTCCAGCGTTTCACCCTTGCCCAGCCGTTCGCCGACGTGGCGATTGCGGCTGTGGCGGCTCATCGCCGTGGCGATGAGGTCACCCATGCCCGTGAGCCCCGAGAACGTCTCGCGGCGGCCGCCCATCGCCATGCCGAGCCGGCTGATCTCGGCCAGCCCGCGCGTGAGCAACGCGCCCTTCGTGTTGTCCCCGTAGCCCAGCCCGTCGCAGACCCCGGCGGCGATCGCCATCACGTTCTTCAGCGCTCCGCCGTACTCGCAGCCGACGACGTCGTCGTTCGTGTACACCCGCAACCTCGGCGTGGCGCACAGCACCTGCACCGCCTTCGCGCGCGATTCGTCCGCGCACGCGGCCACGATGCTGGTGGGAATGCCCACGGCCACTTCCTCGGCATGACTCGGTCCCGTGAAGGCGACCGGCGCCGGGTCCCCGAGCGCTTCGCCGAGCACTTCGGACATCCGCTTCAACGTACCGAGCTCGAGGCCCTTGCTGGCGCAGACCGGGATGGCCGAGGCCCCCAGTTCGCGGATCCGCCCGGCGACCGAACGCACCGCTTGCGAAGGCACGACGTAGAAGTGGAAGTCCGCCCCGGCGAGGGCGGTTTCGAGTTCCGGCTGAACCTTAATGCTCTCCGGTAGCGAGATGCCAGCCAAAAACTTGGAGTTCTGGCGGGTGGTGGCCATCTCGTCGAGCTGGGCGAGGTCGTTGCCCCAGATCCGGACGTCGTGACCGGCTCCCGCGAGGTGGATCGCGATGGTCGTACCCCACGAGCCCGCACCCAGGACCGCGACCGTGCTCATGACTTGGCCCTCCTGAAGGCGAAGCGGTTCTCCTTCCCCTGCAGCAGCCGCGCGATGTTGTCCTTGTGCCGGACGATCACGACGACGGCGAGGAGCGCCCCCAGCATGACGCTCGGGTTCGACCAGCCGCCCGGGCTGAACTTCCAGAGCGCGATCGTGAACGCCACCGCCCCGAGCATCGAGCCCAGCGACACGAACCTCGTGGCGAGGAGCGTCACGAGGAAGACCGCGAGGAAGACGCCGAAGGACGGCGGCGACAGCGCGAGCAGCACGCCCACCGTGGTGGCGACACCTTTGCCGCCCTTGAAGCCGGCGAGAAAGGTCCAGACGTGGCCCGCGACGGCCGCGAACGCGACGGCGACCTTGCACCACTCGGGCCCGCCCGGGAACGCGGCGGCGAAGGGCGCGGCCGGCACGAGGAACACGGGCACGGCGCCTTTGGCGATGTCGAGCAGGAGCGTCGCGACCCCGATCCCGGGTCCGAGCGAGCGGTAGACGTTCGTGGCGCCGAGATTGCCCGACCCCATGGTGCGCACGTCCACGCCCTTGAACCACTTCCCGAGCCACAGCCCCCAGGGCAGCGAACCACTCACGTATCCGGCGGCCAGCGCCGCCACCAGCGCGATCATCGCGGGCATGCCTACTCGCTCTTCTTCACCTTGAACCGGAGCGGCGTGCCCTTGAACCCGAAATGCTCCGTGAAGTTGCCCCACAGGTAACGGCGGTAGTTCTCGTTGAGCCGTGAGGGCGCGTTCACGAAGAACGTGAAGGTGGGCGGCCGGATTCCCGTCTGGGTGACGTAGTAGATCTTGGGCGCGCGGCCTTCCGAGTTGCTCGGCACCGCACGGCGGCGCTGCACCTCGGCGAGCCAGTCGTTGAGCTTGCCGGTCGAAATGCGCCGGGTGTTCTCCTCGGCCCGCTGCGCGATGTATTCGGGCAGCTTGACGAGGTGGATGCGTTCCGTCGCGGAGACCGGGTGCGCAGGCAGGTCGGCGAGCGTCGGGAAGCGCCGCTCGCGCTCCTTCTGCACTTCCTTCCACGCCTGCTCGCGGTCCTCGACGAGGTCCCACTTGTTGTACAGCACGAGCACCGCGCAGCCGGCGTCGAGCGCGT
This sequence comes from Candidatus Eiseniibacteriota bacterium, assembly GCA_016215625.1. Taxonomy (GTDB): domain Bacteria; phylum Eisenbacteria; class RBG-16-71-46; order RBG-16-71-46; family RBG-16-71-46; genus CAIXRL01. Next base: position 44,082 of record JACRIW010000048.1, read on the forward strand.
GGTGCGCGAGGCGGGCTTCCTGCTTCTGGAATCCTTCCTTCGTGTCCACGACGAGGACCGCGACGTCCGCGCGTTCGAGCGCGTGCAGCGCGCGCATCGTCGCATAGAACTCGGCCTGGTCCTCGAACTCCGCCTGACGGCGGATGCCGGCCGTGTCCACGAGCACGAACTTGCCGTGCGGCGTGTTCCACGGCGCGTCGATCGCGTCCACGGTCGTGCCGGCGCGCGGCTCGACGAGCACGCGTTCTTCGCCCAGGAGCGCGTTCACGAGGGACGACTTGCCCACGTTCGGACGGCCCACGATGGCGACGCGCGCGTCGGGCTTCTCCTCGGGCTCGGCGTCCTCGGGCAGCATCGCGAGCGTGGCGTCGAGCATGTCCCCGATGCCGAAACCGCCTTCGGCGGCGATCGCCATCGGTTCTCCGAGACCGAGCGAATGGAACTCGTGCACGATCGTGTCGCCGGGCTTGTCGACCTTGTTCACGATCACCCGCGTCGGCCGGCCCATGCGCCGCAGCTGCGTCGCGATCGCCTGGTCGAGGTCGGTGACGCCGGTGTGCGCGTCCACGACGAAGAGGATCGCGTCCGCGAGCCCGATGGCCATCTCGGCCTGGCGGCGGATGTCGGCGTCACGCCCCTCGGAGGAAGCCGGCAGGAAACCGCCGGTGTCCACGAGGACGAACGGCCGCGTGAGCCATTCCGTGCGCACCGCGTTGCGGTCGCGCGTGACCCCGGGACGGTCGTGCGTGACGGCGCGACGCTCCCCGATCACTCGGTTGAAGAGCGTGGACTTGCCGACGTTCGGGCGGCCGATGATGGCGACGACGGGAGCGGACATGCGCACTCGGGGAATGGGGCGAAAACAGGACGGCGCGCCGCCAGTGAGTGGGCCGACGCGCCGGAGGTCCTGGAACACATGGAGCGGGCAACGGGGTTCGAACCCGCGACCTCAAGCTTGGGAAGCTCGCGCTCTACCAACTGAGCTATGCCCGCGAAGGTGCCGTATCAAGCGTCGGCGCAAGATAGGGACGGCTCCGGGGGGTGTCAAACCCCGGCCGGGAAGAGCGCCGCGCGGGCCGCCGCGAGCAGCGCCGCGAAGTCCGGGCCGCCGGCGACGCGGGTGGCGGCGAGCTGGTGGCGGAACCACGTGCGCTGGCGCTTGGCCATGGACCGCGTCCGGTCGTTCATGACCGCTTCCCCCTCGCTCCGGCTCATCCGGCCCTCGAGGATCGCGAGTGCTTCGTCGTACCCGATCGCCTTCAGCGCGACGAGGGCATCGCGCCGGCCCGCATCGACCAGCGCCCGTGTCTCCTCGAGCAGGCCGGCCGCGAACATCGCCCGGGAGCGAACCGCGATCCGCTCCGCGAGCGCCTCCGCGTCCACTTCGACCTCGATCACGCGAAAGGTGGCGGAGAGTCCCGCGCGCGTTTCCTGCGCGTGCCACCAGGACAGCGGCCTGCCGCTCGCCTCGTGCACTTCGAGCGCGCGCGTGATGCGCTGGCGGTCGCGTGGCGCGAGCCGCGCAGCCGTCACGGGATCGACGGCCGCCAGCCGCTCGTGCAGAGCCTCGGGACCGGAAGCTTCGAGTTCCGCGCGCAGCCGCAGGCGCACGCCCTCGTCGTGCGGCGGCTCCGCGTGCAGCCCTTCGATCAGCGCCCGCAGGTAGAGCCCCGAACCGCCGACGAGCACGGGCGTGACGCCGCGCGCGAAGAGTCGCTCGCAGGCGTCCGACGCCGCGCGTGCGTACCATCCGGCGCTCGGCTTGTCCCCGAGCGAGAGCGCGTCGAACAGGTGGTGGGGACGCGCGGCGCGCTCCGCGGCCGTGGGCTTGCCCGTGCCGACGTCGAGTTCGCGGAACACCTGGCGAGCGTCCGCGCACACGACCTCGCCGCCGCACTCGGCGGCCAGCGCGGCGCCGAGATCGGTCTTGCCGGTGGCGGTGGCGCCGGCGATCACGACGACGGTCCGCGGCGGCACGGCGGCGCTCATGACCGGCCGAAGCGGCGGTGCAGTTCCTCGAGGTCGAGTCGCACGAACGTCGGCCGGCCGTGCGGGTCGCCGTGCGGGCGCGACGTCGCGAAGAGCTTGTCCACGAGCGCGCGCATCTCCTCGCGCGAGAGCGTGTCCCCCGCGCGCCACGCCGCGTGGCAGGCGTGCGAGCACGCGAGCCTTTCGACGAGCGAGTCCTGGGCGGTGGGCACTCCCTCGCCGATGCCGTCGAGCACGTCCTGCAGGAGCTGCCCCGGGTTTTCGACGCGCAGCCCGGAAGGCACGCCGTTGATCACCACGGTCGGGGCGCTGAGCGGGGAAAGATCCCAGCCGAGCTGGCGCAGGTGCGGTCCCACCTCGAGCAGCAGTTCGAACTGCGCGCGCGTGAGGTCCACGAGCACCGGGAACAGCAGTCCCTGCGCCGTGCCCTGCGTGCCCTCCAGCCGCGCGCGCGCCTCCTCGTACAGGATGCGTTCGTGCGCCGCGTGCTGGTCCACGATCACGAGCCCGCCGCGCACCGGCGCGAGGATGTACGTGCGGTGCAGCTGCCAGAGTTCGGGTTCCGGCGCGGCCGGGCGCGGGGCGGGCGCGGGCGTGGCCCCCTCGCCGTGCGCCGCCGCCGGCGACGGTTCGGACGCCGGTGAGGCCGGCAGCGCGAGCCCGAGCTGCGACTCGTCCACGACGGGCTGCTCGCGCACGCGTTCGGCCCACGCGGGCAGCGCTTCGTCGCCGCCCTGGCGCCCGGGCACCACGGTGAACGGCGGGTAGATGCGCGTGAGCGGCTGCGCCGCCGTGCCCGCGACGAACGAGAAGACCGTGTCGTCGTCCGCGAAGCGCACCTCGCGCTTCGTCGGGTGCACGTTGACGTCGAGCCGGTCGGCGGGCACGTCGAGCCACACGACCGCGCTCGGGAACCGTCCGCCCGGAAGCAGGTTGCCGTACGCGTGGCGGAGCGCCTGCGAGAGCGCCGGGCTCTGCACCCAGCGGCTGTTCACGAGGAACACCTGGCCCTCGCGCGTCGAGCGCGCGTGCTCGGGCAGCCCGAGCAGCATCGAGAGCCGCATGCCCGCGCGTTCCCCGTGCGCCTCGAGCAGCTGCTCGGCGTGACGCTGTCCCCAGATCTGCGCCGCGCGCTCGCGCTGCGACGCGACCGCGGCCCAGTCGAAACGTTCCTTCTGGTCCACGACGAGACGGAAAGCCGTCGTCGGGAGCGACAGGGCGTAGCTCTCGATCATGCGGATCGCGGCGCGCAGCTCGCCACCGGGCGAGTGCAGGAACTTGCGGCGCGCGGGCGTGTTGAAGAACAGGTCGCGCACCTCGACGGTGGTGCCGAACGCGCGCGCGGCCGCGCCCTTCTCGCGCAGCTCCCCGCCCTCGACCGCGACGAACGTGGCGGCTTCCTCGCCCGCGGGCCGCGACGTGATGCGCATGCGGCTCACGGCGGCGATGCTCGGCAGCGCCTCGCCGCGGAAACCCAGCGTCGCGAGCAGGTCGAGGTCGTCGAGCGATTTCAGCTTGCTCGTGGCATGCCGCTCGAGCGCCAGCTCGAGATCGCCGGGCGCGATCCCTCCCCCGTCGTCCGCGACCAGGAAGCCGTGATCGAGCGCCTTGTCCACGCGCACTTCGACGGCGTGCGCCCCGGCGTCGAGCGCGTTCTCGAGCACTTCCTTGAGTGCCGAGAGCGGACGTTCGATCACTTCGCCGGCGGCGATGCGCGAGGCGGTCTCGGGAGAAAGGCGCAGGATGGGACGAGCCAACGGGCCTCCGGCGGAAGGAACGGCAGGTGCGGGAACCGGCACCAATACCCTTCGCCTCGGCGGGCGGTCAAGCGCGCACGAAAACGCCCCGTGCGTGCGCGCTCAGCTCAGCCAGTCGTGCGCGGCGGCGAGGAACGCGTCGGCGTCTTCGGGGCCCGCCATCGTCACGCAGTGGTCCACGATCGCGGGGGCCGGAGTGCTCGGGCCGTTCTCGCGCCAGACGCGGTCCCAGAGCTGCAGCAGCCGGCGTCGCAGGTGCGAGAACCCGTCCGCCTGGCCGGCGGTGAGCAGCAGCAGGCTGGAGCCCTTCCCGCGCATGAGGCAGTCCGTGTCGCGAACCTGCGCGGGGAACTGCTCGAACAACGCCTGCAGCGCGACGGGATGATCGGGGAACTCGATCCGGTGCAGCTCGAAGCGCATCCGGTCGTGACGATTGCGCTCGAGCGCGAGCTCGATGCGCTTGCGGAACTCGGGCGCGTCGAGCCACCCGGACTCGCGCAGCGGCGTGTACGGGAAGGATGTGCCCGCACGCTCGCGGTCCTCCTCGTCCCACGTGTTTCGCAGGTCCTCGACCATGCTCTGCCACTGGCCCATGCCCTGCGGCGATTCGATCGCGGCCACGGCGAGCACGCCGCGGCGCTGGGTCGTGCGGAACGGCCACGCGCCCCAGGTGCGGCCCTTGCCGGGCTCGGAGAGCCGCGTCACGACCTGGGGCGTGCCCAATTCGCTCGCGAGGTCCACGAGCCCCTTGAGCAGCTTGTCCTCGGGACCGACCTGCGCGACGAGCTGGAGCGGCCCCGTGTCCCCCGCGTGCAGTTCGGCGGTGTTCGCGCCAGAAGCGCCCACGAGTTCCTTGAGCGCGCTCTCCAGCCGGGCCCGCGATTCGGGCGAAGGGAAATCCTCGAGCGAACTCACCCGCCAGTGCGGCTGCGCGGGTTCCGGTACGGGCGCGGGCGCGACCGGCGCGTCGGCGCCGAGATCGGGCAGCGCCTGCTCGAGCAGCGCGTCGTAGTCGCCGCCGCCGAGCGTGTGCTCGAGCGTCGCCGCATGCAGCGCGAGTGGTGCCTCGATCGCCGGGGACTCGTCCGCCGACTCCGCCGTGCCCTGCATGAACTCCTGCAGCGTCTGGCACGGCGTGCCGAGCGCGAGCAGCAGGCTCTCGAGCTGGGTGCGGCGCGAGCTGCGTTCGCCCACGATCGCGAGGTCGAAGATCTCGCGTGTCAGGTCGGCGAGGTCGAGCGTGCGCGGCAGGCCGCAGAGCTCGGCCACGCGTACGCCGGGGTCGTGCACACGCTCACCCGCCACCAGGCGCACCGAGACGCCGGGTCGCTTGAGCAGTTCGGGCAGCAGGTCCGCGTCCTGCCAGTCGAAGTCGATGAGTACGACTCGACGGGGCATGTCGTGCGCGTGCTCCGGGGTTGGGGTCGCCATGGTCGGGGGATCGCTCCGGTGGGTGGCCGCTGGGTCACCCCGACTATCGGCCGGCCGGGGGCCGGACGTGAGTCCGACGTCGCGGGGCGGCCACCCGAGGGCGCCGCCCCGCGCGCGGAGACTAGGGAACCGGGGCTCCCGGCGGGGGGCTCGCCAGCTGCATGTCCCTCATCCGGGCCTCGAGGATCTTGACCGGATAGCGCTTCTTGAGTTCCTCGAAGTACTCGCGCAGCCCCTCTTCCGTCTCGGCGGCGCGAATGTTGGCGGCGCGCTCGGCGAGCTGCTGCGCGCCGGGCTGGACGCGCTCGGCGATACGCAGGCGGACGCTGCCGTTCGGGAACTGCACCCAGCCGGTCACCTCGCCCACGGGAAGCGCCGGGCTGCGCGACGTGCCGAACGCGAGCGAATCGAAGATCGCGAAGTTGCCCATGCCCGCGAGTCCCTTGCCGGGCGCGAGTTCGCGTGTGCGCTCCGGGCCGCCCCACAGCGCGGCCAGCGAATCGAAGGCCCAGCCCGCGGCCGACATCGAGTCCAGTTCGGCGCGCTTCGCGTTCATCGCCCGCTCGCCGGCGCCACGCCGGAAGGCGTCGATCGCGTACGGACGGGCTTCGTCCCACGTCGGCGTGCGCGGCGGCGCGACGCTGTCGACCCAGGCGATCCAGTAGCCCTGCCCCTTCATGCGGAAGGGCTCCTTCACGAACTGCCCCGCCTTCAGGCCCTCGAGTTCCTGGAAGAAGGGACGGACGGCGGAGGAGTTGATCACCTCGCCGACCTTGTGCTGGTTCGGCACGGCCATGTAGCCGAGGCGCTCGGCGAGCTTGAGCAGCGCCGCCGGCGTGCGCGCGACACGGCGCATGCTGTCGGCGGTGGCCTGCGCCATGCGCTCGGCCTTCGCGATCGCCGCGTCCGACGACACGCTGGAGTAGATCCACGCCAGCGGCTGCACGACCGCGGGTTCGTGGTCGAGGACCTGGATCACGTGCCAGCCCACTTCGGTGCGCACGGGATCCGGCACGAGTTCGCCGGCCTGCATCGAGAACGCCGCGCGCTCGAACTCGCCGAGCATCGTGCCGCGCCCGAACGTGCCGAGGTCGCCGCCCTTGTCCTTCGTGGCGATGTCCATGCTGAACTGCTTCGCGAGCGCACCGAAGTCCTCGCCGTTGCGGATCCGCGCGAGCACCTGCTCCGCCTGCGTGCGGGCGGCGGCATCGGCCTCCGGGGTCTGCGCGGTGGGCTCGATCAGGATGTGACGGGCGCGCACGAGTTCGGGAGCGGAGTACTTGTCGAGGTTCTCGCGATGGAACTGTTCGACCTCGGCGCGCGTGAGCGGCACCTGCAGGATCGGCGGAGGCGAGACGATGATGCGCGTGTACGAAAGCACGTCGCCGCGGCTGAACTGCTTCGCGTTGGTCTCGTAGAGCGCACGGGCGCCTTCGAGTTCCTCGGCCTCGCGCTGGCGCTGGCGCGCGGCCGCCAGGGCCGAGCGCGCCTGCGCGAAGCTCGGCACCGCACGCGGCACGCGTGCGATCGCCTGCCACACGACCCAGCCGCCACGGAGCGGGAACTCGCTCGTGCGCGGAACCGGGTTCGACCAGACGGAGTCCGCGACGACGCTGCCCTCGAGCGTGGAATCGAGGTCGGCGCCCTCGGGCGCGACCGCCTCGCGCACCTGCGTGAGCGCTTCGGTCGCCGCGTCCCGCTTCCCCGCCGCCCACGCCCGCGTGAGCAGGTCGGCCGCCGAACGCGCGGCGCGGATGCGGGCGTCGCGCAGGAACCGCGTGCGCACGTCGTCGCGCACGTCGGCCAGCGGCTTCGCCACGACGCCGCCGGAAGCCGCGTCGAAGGACGAATAGTCGGCGAGGTGCCCGCGGTAATAGCGATCGAGGTCGGCCGCGGCCGGCTCGGGCACGCGCATGGCGGCCGTGTCGAACACCGCCCAGCGCACGCGCATGCCGGGCGCGGCGAGCGAATCGCGCAGCGTCGCGTAGAGCGCGCGCTGCACGTATTCCTCGGCGTGCAGCTTGCGGTCGCGGCGCAGCACGCCACGCACCTCGCGCGCGACGTCCTTGAGCGGCGCGACGTGCGCCGGCTGCACTTCGTCCACGCGCACGATCATCCAGCCTTCCTCACCGGCGATCGGCTCGGGGAACACCACGCCCGTCATGCGCGGATCGAAGAGACGCTTCTGCTGCGCGGCGGTGCCCCGCCAGTAGCCCGGGAAGTTGTCCGACGTCACGACGACGCCCTGCCTCGGGCTCAGCCAGGCGACGACCGACGAGAACTCCGCCCCCTTCGCGACTTCCGCGAGCAGGCTGTCGGCGACCACCTTCATGCGCTTCGTCCACGCGTCGAGCGCGCCGCTTTCGCGACGCTGCTCGTCGGAGAGGCCGGGCGAGTTCACGAACACGACCGTGAGCTTGGCGCGGTCCGGGCGCTCGTAGTCGCGCTGGTGCGAGCGGTAGTACGCGACGACGTCGGCCTCGCGCGGCTCGGGATAGCTGCCGTCGAACTCCGATTTGCGCAGCGTGAGGTGCTCGGCGGTCACGCGCATCAGCGTCCGCGCGGCGAGCGCACGCGCATCCGCCTCGCTCGGCGTGTACTTCGACGCGGTGCGGTCGGCGAGCTTGCGCCCGGCGAGCTGCGACCGGATCGAGGCGATCGCGGCGTCGTAGGACGCCTTCTGCGTCGTCTTCACGGCGTTGAAGCGCGTGGGATCGAACTGCCCGCCGGGATTGAAGAACGGCTCGCGCTTGAGGATCTCCTCCGCCTCGGCGACCGACGCGGTGACCCCCGTCCGGTTCGCCTCGAGAGTGAAGAGTTCCTGGCGGATGAGCGACTCGAGCACCTGGCGGCGCACGAGGTCACGCATCTCGGGAGGAAGCTCGCGGTTGCCGCTGCGCTGGGAGAACTCGGTCACGGCCGCGGCGGTGCGGCGGTCGAGGTCGTCCTTGAAGATGCGGCGCGGTCCGACGGTCGCGGCGGCCGGCCCCGTGGGCGCGGCGGGCGACGCGGCGGCCGGAGCGGGACGGGCCGTGCGCGCGCCCGGCGGTGCGAAGACCAGCGCCGCCTGCGCGGCGCAGGCGACGATCACGAGCAGTGAAAGTCCACGACGAGCATTCACCTTGTGCAATCCCCCTGATGCGGCCGCGCTTGACCCTGCGCGCACCGCTCCCTAGCGTGCGGCCCACTCATGTGGACACTGACCCGGAACTCCGAACTTCCGCTCTGGCGCCGCGCGGCCTCCGCCCACGGCGCCGTGCTCGCCTTTTCCACCCGGCGTGGAGGAGTCTCCCTCCCGCCGTTCGACACCTTGAACCTCGGCCGCTCCACCGCGGACGAACCCGACGCGGTATCGGCGAACCGTGGCCGATTGCTCACCACGCTCGGCCTGGATCCGGCTTTCCTCGCGACGGCGGGCCAGGTGCACGGCACGCGCATCGTCGAGGTGACGGGGCCGGGCCACCAGCTCGAATGCGACGCGCTCCTCACGAGCGTGCCGGGACTCGCCCTGGCGGTGACCACCGCCGACTGCATGTCGCTGCTGTTCGAAGCGCCCGGGGTCGTGGCGGCCGCGCACTCCGGCTGGCGCGGCGCCGCGGACGGGATGCCCTTGGCGGCGCTGCGTGCCGTGTGCGAGCGGGCCCGCTGCGGTCCCGAACGCGTGCATGTCCATTTCGGTCCGTGCAACCGCGGCTGCTGCTACGAAGTCGGCGAGGAAGTCGCGGAGCGCTTCCCGGAGCCCGCGCTCCGTCGCGAAGGTCTCCCGAACCCCCACCTCGACCTGCCGACCGCCACCCGCATCGCGCTCGTCGCGGCCGGACTGCCCGACGCTCAGGTGCACGACACGGAAGCCTGCACGTCCTGCGAACCTTACTGGTACTTCTCTCACCGCCGCGACGCCGGGCTCACCGGGCGACTCTGGGGAGTCGCCGCGCTGTCCGGGGACGGCGGTTCGAACGGATGACCGTGGGGGTGCGCAGAGGGCGGGGAGTATAACAGCATCACCGCGTGCGAAACGCGGATTCACCCGGCCCCCGAGGTCTTGACCCTTTCCTCACGCTTCGCTTCACTGCCCGGTGCCACCCCCGGCGACTCCGGGTCGCCGTCCCTTCTCACGGAGGTCGAATGTCCCGCGCGTTCCTGCCCGTCCTGTCTCTCGCCCTGACCCTGCCGATCGCCGCCTTCGCCGGCACGCCCGCGGCGAAGCCCGCCGCGCCGGCGCGCGCCGCGGCACCGGCGGCGACGGCGGCGCCCTCCGAACCTATGGCGGTCGTGCTCGAGACCGCCCGCGGCCGGATCGTGATCCAGCTCGCGGACAAGGACGCGCCGAAGACGGCCGCGAACTTCGTGAAGCTCGTCAAGCGCGGCTTCTACGACGGCACGACGTTCCACCGCGTGATTCCCGGCTTCATGATCCAGGGCGGCGACCCGAACTCGAAGGACTCGAACATCTTCAACGACGGCCAGGGCGGTCCCGGCTACACCGTGCCGGCCGAGATCAAGCTGCCGCACCTGCGCGGGGCGATCGCCATGGCGCGCATGCCCGACGCGGTGAATCCCAAGCGTGAGTCGAGCGGCTCGCAGTTCTTCATCTGCGTGGCCGATCGCAAGGACCTCGACCGCGGCGGCTACACGGTGTTCGGCAAGGTCGTCCAGGGCATGGACGTCGTGGATGCGATCGTCGCGCTCGCCGACCGCAAGGACATCGGCCGCACCGCCATGGGTGCCAACCCCGGCACGCTCGCGCTCATCCGCAAGGCGACGCTCGAGCCGCTCTCGAAGTACGCCGGGGCGCCGGCCCAGGCGGCGCCGGCCCAGCCGGTGGCGCCGCGCGCCACCCCCGCGGCGGCCGACAGCTCGCGCTGACGCACGACGTCGAGGCACGCGCGCGGCGCGCCGGCGGTCACTCCCGCCAGCGCGCCGCGCCCATTTCGGCGACGAGCGCGAACCACTCCTCGAGCGCTTCGTCGCCCACCTCGTGCCCCTCGTCTCGCACGAGTTCGGCGATCTCCGGAATCGCGCGCTCGCCGTTCGCGGCGAACCACGCCACTTCGAACGCGAGGTAGCCGCCCGCCTGTTCTTCGAGCGCCACGAAGCGCTCACGCGCGTCGTGCGGCAGCGCCGAGAAGCCCGACTGGTGCGTGAGCATGGGCACGATCGGGGTGCGCTGGAGCCGCACGGGCACGCGTCCCGGACGCGCGGCCGCGGGCACCGGTTCCACCGGCAGCGTGGGCGCGATTTCGGAATCGAAGTGCCCTTCCATGCCGTCCGCGGCCGCCAGCACGGCCGCGCGCAGCGCGGCGCGCACGGGATGCGCCGCGTCGAGGCCGATCGCGAGGCGGTCGAGCGAGGCGAGCGCGGTGTGCCCCGCGAGCCGCGCCGCACGCGCGGCGCGGAGCGGTTGCGGTGAATCGAGTGCGGCGCGCAGCCGCCGGCGCGTGCGGGCTTCGATCTCGGCGGCGAGCGTCCGCAGGTCGTCCGCTGCCGGCGCGGCGACCGTCAGCGCGAACGCGCACGCGATGCGCGCGGCGTGCGCGAGCGAGCGCGGATCGCAGCGCTCCGGGCCGTCGAGGTTGGAATGGTAGTAGCGGTCCGGCCACTGGATGAGCATGCCGCAGGGCACGCCGCGGGCAGGATCGAGCCACACCGCATGATCGCTGCCCCCACCGTAGCGCACTTCCTCGTGCGCGAAGGGCACGGACTCACCCCAGCCCTCTTGGCGCAGCCGCGCGAGCAGTTCCTCGACGAAGCTCGACGCGAAATGCGGCGCTCGCTCGAGCTGCTGCACGCTCGCGCACTGCGCCTGGTCCTCGCCCACCATGTCGAGATTGAGCGCCGCGATCGTGGCGCCGGCCGCCTCGGGGCGCGCCGCGATCCAGGCATGCGTGCCGGTGAACTCCGGCATCCACAACCAGCGCACGGTCCGCCGTTCCGCGGGCAGGCGCCCGCCGGCGGCGAGCGCGGCGACCACGCGCGCGCATTCGAGCGCGGCGGCGACGCCCGAGCCGTTGTCGTTCGCCCCCGGTTTCGGATGACAGAGGTGCGCGGTCACGAGCACCTCACCGGGCAGCGGGCCCGGCACGACCGCGCTCACCAGTTCGATGTCGCGCGGCGCGAACGCCGCCGCGATGTCCACCTCGAGCTCGACGGCCTCACGGGCGGCGAGGCGGCCACGCAGCCGCTCGCCTTCCCCGGGAGAAAGCACCACGCCCCAACCCGACGGCGCGGCATCGCCCCACCAGAACGACGTGTAGGCGAGCGAGTCCGGGTCGGTCTCGCGCGTTCGCGCCGGCGGCACGAGCCGGCGGCCGTCCGACAGCAGCCCGGCCGCGCCGCGTTCGAGCACGGCGAGCTGGTGCACGCGCATCACCGCGCCGTCGGTCAGCACGACCTTGCCGCGCACGTCGATCCCGTCGTAGTGCGACGCGCTCGCGCCGTCCGCGAGCGCGACCACGGGCCAGCGCCCCGCGGCGCTCACGCTCCGCTGGACCAGCGAGAGCGGCTCGTCGGCGAAGGACGCGACCGCGCGCGGCCCGTCCGTGCCGTGCAGCGTGGCCGAGCCGCGCTCGCAATCCCAGCCGAGCGGCATGACGCACCCCGCGAGCGCGGTGGCGCCGTCGCCGCTCACGCGCACGACCTCGGGCTCGAGCCCCGCGGCGCGCAGTGACGCCACGAGCCAGGCGGCGGCGTCCGAGTAACCGGGTGACGACTGGATGCGATGGTGCCGCGCGATCTGTTCGACGTCGCGCAGGGCGCGGTCGCCCGAGACGAGCGGGAAGACGAGCGCGAGACGGGGGTCACTCATGAACGGCCTTTCGGGTCCGGTGCAGCGCGAGCGCCAGCAGCGCCGGCGCACCGTATTCGACGATTCTCCAGGGAAGCGACAGGTGGAAGGCGCCCCCTTCCGCCGGCGCGGCGAGCACACCGTAGTTGAGGAGTGCGAGCGCCGAAAGCAGCAACCACGGCAGCGACGGCGCCACGCCGTCCCACACGAGCGCCCAGCCGAGGTACCACGGGTGCAGCACCGGGCCGAGGAGCAGCCCCGCGCGGAAGGCCGCCCGCGCTCCCCGCACGAGTTCGGCGCCCCGCGCGGCCGCCACGGTGGCCACGACGAACGGGGCGGTGATCGCGACGGCGCGCGCCACGGGCTCGCCGAGCACACGTTCGACGCCTTCGAAGGCGAGCGCGTTGTTGCGCCACGTTCGTGCGTACGCTTCGAGGCCGCTCGCTTCGCCGCTCGCGGCGCGCAGGAACCACGCGAGCCCCGCGCCGCTCGCGACGACGGCGATCGCACGCGCCCCGGCCGGCCAGCGCCGCCAGAAGAGCGGGAGCGCCGCGAGCGGCAGGAGCTTGCCGAGCACCGCCGCGGCGAAGCACGCCGCCGACCACTTCGGCCGCGATTCGAGCAGCAGCACGGCGAGAGCGAGAGGCAAGAGCGCCGTCGGATCGTGGTGACCGCTGCCCGCGTACTCGATCACGACGAGAGGATTCCACGCGTAGGCGATCGCCGGGAGGGCGCTGCCGCAGCGCCGGCGGCTGAGCACGGCGAGCACCCACACGAGCGCCACGTCGTTCAGGGCGATCCAGCCCTTCATGCCGAGCCAGCCCGGGTGCACGCGCTCGGCGAGCGCGAAGCCCGCCTCCGCGAAGGGCGGGTAGATGGTGCGCAGCGAGGGATGGTTGATGCGCGGGTGCACTTCCGTCTCGCGCATCGCCGCGAGCGCCGGTGCATCGGGCGCGTGCGCGTACGGGTCGAGGCCCGCGAGCACGACGCGGCCGTCCCACACGTACCGCCAGAGGTCGTCGGACAGCTCCGGGATGCGCGGCAGCACGGCGAGGCGCATCGCCACCGCGGTCACGACCACGAGCGCGACGTCGCGCGTCACGCGCCATCGCGCCAGCCGGATCAGCGCCAGCGCGAGCACGGCGCTCGCGCCCCAGGCGAGCGACTGCAGCGCACCGAGCTGTGCCGTCCACGACGGCAGTCGCCCCATCGCCACGCTCGCCGCGACCGCGAGCATCGCCACCGCCACGCCTTCGGCGAGCGAGCGGCCCGGCGAGAGCGTGGCGGTGCGGGTCATCGGGCCCTACTTCCCGCGCGGCACCTGCACGGTCACGGCGCGCGTGGCGGCGTTGCCCGCCATGTCGACGGCGCGCACGCTCACGAGGTGTTCGCCCGGCGCGAGCGAGGGCAGCGTCACGCGGAAGCGCGCCTCGCGGCTGTCCGCCAGCCCCGTGTCCGTCGCGAGCGAGCGCCAGTCGCCGTCGTCCACCGCGACCTCGAGGCGCACGATCGGGCTCGAGTCGTCGTCGGCCGCTCCCTCGAGGCGCGCGCCCTGTCCGCTCAACGCCTTCCACGCGGGCGGCGTGTTGTCCACCGCGAACGGCCGGCTCACGGCGAAGCCCGTGCGTTCCTCACCCACGGCGTTCGAGACGCCGTCGGTCGCGGTGACGCGCACGCGGTAACGGCCGTCGGGGAGCGAGTTCGTGTTCCAGGTGTAGAGCGTCGCTTCGAGGTCCTTGCCGATCTCGACCCATTCGCCGCCGTCCTCGCGCTTGACCTCGATGCGGTAGCGCAACGCGTCGCCGTTGGGGTCGCTGCCGCGCCACTGCAGCGTGCGGAGTCCGCGGGCCCAGACCGGAAGTTCGCGGATGGGCTTGTTCGAGGGCAGCGACACCGAGTACTCGACCTTCTGGCCGCTCGGCAGCGCCTGGGTCACGGCCTCACTGCGCGGGCCCAGCTCGCCGTCGCGGAAGCCCTGGGCCTGCGGCGCGACGCCGAGGTCGTCCACGCGCGGCGCCATGTTCTCCTCGCGCCAGGCGACCGAGAGCTCCTCGAGCCGCGCGTCGGCCGAACCCAGCTCGAGCTTCCACTGCAGGAAGCGCGCGGCCGGGGACTGCACGCGGCCGCCACCGTCGGCGGCCGAGACGTCCTGCCACTTCGACCACGTCGTGTCCGGCGTCTCGCTGTTGCCGCTCCGCGTGGAGAGCGCGAGCGCACCCGAGCCCGCCCAGCGCGCATGCCCGAAGCGCGCGAAGCGCTTGGCGTCGAGCGGTGCGGACGTCAGCGTCCCGCCCGCGGCGCGCGCGGGCCCGACGCGCCAGAGCGCCACGGGGTTCGCCGTCGCGGCCCACACGGCGCCGTCGGCGCCGGATGCGAGCGCGGTCACCTGCGCCTGCGAAGGGGCCAGCAGCTGCGAAGCGGCGGTCGCGTGCTCGATGCGGAAGAGCCCCGCGCGATTGCCGCTCGCCGCGATCAGTCCCTGCGGCGTCGAGGCGAGCGCGAAGACGAGCGGCTGCGGCGACGTCCACCAGGCGACCGCGGCGCTGTCCGGCGCGATGCGGTAGACGACCGATCGCCCTCCCGCGACGGGTGTGGTCACGGGCGCGGGCGTCTGGTCCTCGTCCTCTCCGTCCGTGTCGGTCGAGGCGACCGAAAGGGCCGCCGCCCACAGCACGCCGTCGGCGCCCCGCGCGAGCGCGCGCACTTCGTCCTCCGGCGCGTCGAAGAGCGTGCGCGCGACGCCGGCCGCACTCACGTGATAGATGCGGCCGCGCGAATCCCCGCCCGCGTACACGCCACCCGCGCCGTCGGAGACGAGCGAGACGAGGTTGCTCTCCTCGGAATCGAACACGACCGACCCACGGCCCTTCTCGATCCGCAGCAACCTGCCCCGCGTTCCGGTCGCGGCCCAGATCGCGCCGTTCGTGCCGGGCGCCAGCGCCCACACGTAGCGCTCGTCGGTCGTCGCCACGCGCGTCGTGTCGCCGCGGGGCGAGATGCGGAAGATCGCGCCGCGCGGCCCCGTGCCCGCGAGCAGGCCGTCGCCGTCGCGCACGAGCGCGAACACCTGGCCGCCGCCGAGCTTCACCCACGGCTTCAGTCCTCCGGCCGCGGTCCAGCGGTCGACGCGGCCGTGGTCGGCCGCGACCGCGACCGACCCGTCGGCCAGCACGGCGATCGCCCACGCCGAGCGCACGCTGTCGGAGGGGAACATCGTGGCGCGCGGGCCGGCCTCGAGCACGCCGTCGGCGCGCACGACCACGCCCATGGCCTCGGCCTTCGCGTAATCGGCGAACGCCTGCGACGTCCACCATTGCGTCTCGGTCGCACCCACGGCACCGGCGGCGAGCGTTCCGGCGAACAGCACGGCGGCAACGGCGAGTCTGCGCATCAACGGTTCTCCGCGCCCGCGGGCGCCTTGTGATCCACGTTCAGCTCCAGCAGGACTTCCCCGCGAAGCATGCCATCGATGGGTGCAACGGGCCCGGGGAACACCGCCCACGTCGCGCGGCGCGTCTGCTCACCCGCGTTCTGCGGAGCGGCGAGCACGGCGAGCGCCGAGGACGGGAGTTCCGGGAAGTCGTCGCCGTCACGCGTCACCTCGGGAGCGCGCGCCCACAGCGTCGCGTAGAGCGCGTTCGCGGCGCGCAGCCTGCCGAGCTTGTCGAAACCGTCGGCGAGCGACACGGGCCGGAAGCGTGAGGGCAGCCGCGTCGCGAGCGCACGGTCGGCCTCCGCCCCACCGCCGATCGCGAGCGGGTAGCGGCCGTCGGGCAGTTCCTGGGGCACGGGCACCCGCAGCTCGATCGTGCGGCGCTCCCCGCGCCAGCGTTCGATCTCGGCGCGCACGAGCGCCTCCCCGCCCGGGCGCACGGCGTTCGTGAGCAGCGTGGCGCTGCGCAGCGTCCACTGCCGGCGGCCGGGATGCACGCGCAGCACGATCGAAAGCGAGTCGAGCGCGAACGGCTCGAACGAGTTCGCGTACAGGAAGCGCAGCGGTCCCGTCAGCACGGCGGTCGCCTCGGCGAGCGGCTGCTCGCCCGCGACCACGTCGGACGTCGTGAACACGCGGCCCTTGCGGTGCGTCGTGAGCGACCACTCCACCGTCTGCATCGGCGTGCCGCCGCCCGCTTCCATGACGCAGTTGGTCGCCGCCGCGTTCACGAGCTGCGGCAGCAGCAGCCGGTCCTCGACGGCCTCGAAGCGGAAGTCCTGCGTGCGGCCGTCCTGCTCGACGCGCACGGTGAACGGCAGCAGGCGCGGCGAAGGACCGAGACGGCCCGCCACCGCGGCGCGCCGGTCCTGCGTGGCCGTGCCGACGGGCGTGCCCGCCATGCCGAGCTTGAACGAAGTGTTCACGCTCGGGAGGATCGTGACGATGTGCGCGGTCGAGAGCGGCAGCCGCACGGGGCCGGCCTGGAAGAACGGGTGCCCGAAGATGAGCACGCGATCGCCGTCCACGTACGTGACCGTGCCGATCGCAGAGAAGTTGAGGTCGCCGCGCAGCAGGTCCACCGCGACCGGGCTCCCCGGCACGAGCGGCGTTTCCCGCGCGCCGCTCACGCGGCCGCCGGGCGTCACGGTGAAACCCGACGCGTCGAACAACGAGCGCACCGCGTCGAACGCGGCCGGGTGCAGCCCGCCCGCGGCGAGCGGCAGCTTGAGCGGCATCGGACGCGCCGGATCGGCGGTGGGCGCCGCCTCCGTGACGAGCGAGTCGCCGGCCCACGTGAGTCCGCGATACGACGTGGAACGCCGCTCGTCGACCCCCGAGGGTCCGCCGGCGGCCTCGGCCGCTGGCGCGTCGGGACGCTCGAGCACGTCGAGCATCTCACCGATCGGCGTGATGCCGAAGATGGGTTCGCGGCTGAACGCCCAGCCGCTCGAGAGCGCGCCGACGAGCTTGCCGTCCACATACACCGGCGAGCCGCTCATGCCCTGGGCGACGCCCGAGGCGATCACGCGTTCGGAGGTGGCGCGGGCGAGGATGATCCTGCCGTCGCTGCGTCCGCCGTCCATGACCCCGAGGATCACGGCGTCGAACGTCTCGATCGAGTCGCCCGCGAAGACCGTGCGGACGACGGCGCTCTGTCCCGGATGCAGCGCGGAGGGAGGCAGCGTGGGAACGTTGGCGGTGACGGCGGAAAGCGCGAGCACGAACAGCAGGGCGGTTGGGTTCACGATGGCGCGCAATGTAGCGACAGAACCGGCCGCGGCCAAGCATCGGAAGTACGGGCGCCGCCGCTTGAACCCCCGGCGCGCGGCCCGTAGATTGCCGCCCACATGTCCACTTCCTCCCCCTTCCTCGCCCGCCTCGCCCAGGGCCCCGTCCTCGCGGACGGCGCCATGGGCACGCTCCTGTTCTCCCGGGGCGTCGGTTACGACCGCTGTTTCGACGAACTCAACCTCTCCCAGCCCGGCCTCATCGAGGGA
The DNA here is from genome assembly GCA_016215625.1 of Candidatus Eiseniibacteriota bacterium. Taxonomy (GTDB): domain Bacteria; phylum Eisenbacteria; class RBG-16-71-46; order RBG-16-71-46; family RBG-16-71-46; genus CAIXRL01. The sequence continues at coordinate 61,476 of JACRIW010000048.1, forward strand.
ATTCACCGCGAATACCTCTCCGCGGGCGCCGAGTTGATCGAGACCAACACCTTCGGCGCGAACGCCGTCCGACTCGCGACGCACGGGCTCGCGGACAAGGCGCGCGTGATCGCTCGCCAGGGCGTGAAGGTGGCGCGCAACGCCCGCGAGATCGTCGGCACCACGGCCTTCGTCGCGGGCTCGATGGGTCCGCTCGGCACGCACATCGAGCCCTTCGGCGAGATCGCGGTGGCCGAGGCCGAGAAGGCGTTCCGCGAACAGGCCGAGGGCCTGCTCGAAGGCGGGCTCGACGTCTTCCTCCTCGAGACGTTCCAGGACCTCAACGAGATCCTCGCCGCGCTCCGCGCCATCCGCTCGGTCACGACCGAAGTGCCGGTCGTCGCGCAGATGACGTTCGGCCTCGACGGCAAGACGCGCTACGGCCACACGCCGCAGCTCGTCGCGAAGGCGCTGCGCACCGCGGGGGCGTCGGTGATCGGCGTGAACTGCGGCGTCGGTCCGCAGCCGACGCTCGAAGTCCTCGAGGAACTCGCCGCGGCGGCCTCGGGGCTGCCGCTCTCGGTCATGCCCAACGCCGGACTGCCGCAGTTCGTGGACGGGCGCTACGTCTACCTGTCGAGCCCGGAATACTTCGCCGATTTCGCCGCACGGGCGGTCGCTCTCGGCGCACGCATCGTCGGCGGCTGTTGCGGCACGACGCCGGCGCACACGCGCGCGATGCGCGAGCGGCTCGCCTCGCACCTGCCGGCCGAGACCCTCCCCTCCGGCGCCGAAGTGCACATCCTCGAGCGCACCCCGGTCGAGGAAGCGCCCGCCGAAGCCACCGAGCCGACGCTGCTGCAGAAGATGCGCACGAAGTTCACGGTGAGCGTCGAGATCGACCCGCCGCGCGGCATCAACACGCAGAAGGTCCTCGCCGGCGCGAAGCTCATGGCCGAGCGCGGGGTGGACTGCATCAACATCGCGGATTCGCCCATGGCGCGCATCCGCATGAGCGCGATGTCGCTCGCGTTCCAGATCCACGGACTGTTCCCGCAGGTCGAGGTGATCCTCCACTACACGACCCGCGACCGGAACCTCATGGGCCTGCAGAGCGACCTCCTGGGCGCGCACGCGCTCGGTCTGCGCAACATCCTCTGCCTCACGGGCGATCCGCCGAGCCTCGGCGACTACCCGAACATGACGGCCGTGTACGACACGAACTCGGTCGGACTCATCGGCATCGTGAACAAGATGAACCGCGGCACGGACGACTCGGGCACGTCCATCGGCGCGCCGACCGGCTTCAGCATCGGTTGCGCGGTGAACCCGACCGCCGAAGACCTCGACCACGAGCTCGACCACTTCCGCAAGAAGATCGACGCGGGCGCGCAGTTCGTGATGACGCAGCCCGTGTACGAACTGTCGTGCTGGGAGCGCTTCCTGGAGCGCCTCGGCGGCATGCCGCCGATCCCGCTCATGATCGGGATCCTGCCGCTGCAGTCGTTCCGCCACGCCGAGTTCCTGCACAACGAAGTGCCCGGCATCCACGTGCCCGACTGGATCCGCGCGCGCATGCACGACGCGGGCAACGAGGGCCAGAAGGTCGGCGTCGATCTCGCGCGCGACCTGCTCGCGCAGTGCCGCGGCATGGCGAACGGCGTCTATCTCATGCCGTCGTTCGGGCGCTACGAGAACTGCCTCGAGGTGCTCGAGAAGTGAGCGGCCCCGACGACACCACGGTGCTCGAGGACGGGCGCGACGCGATCGACCTGACCGCGGACGAGAACGCCGACCTCTGCGCCGGATGCACGCGCTGCTGCGAGACCGTGAGCATCGAGATCGACGCTCCCCGTTCGCCGTGGGAATACGACCAGTGGATCTGGGTGCTCCACCACCGCAACCTCGAGATCTACCTCGAGAAGCCGGAGGCGTGGTACCTGCACATCGAGGCGAAGTGCGAGCAGCTCAAGCCCAACGGGCATTGCGCGGTGTACGAGGAGCGCCCGGTGCTCTGCCGCGAGTACGACCCGCGCGGCTGCGAGCGGCGTGCGCCGCTGTCGGACATCACCGCGTGGTTCAAGACCGCGGCCGACCTCGAGCGCTGGCTGCAGGAGAAGCGCCCCGCGCACTGGAAGCGCCTGGTCGAGCACCGCCGGACGCGTTCGGGCGCGACGGGCGGAGGCTCCGCACTCGCGCACGCGCTCGTGCAGCTCGCCGAGCCGAAGGCCCACGAGCCGGCGACCCGGCTGCGCCGCGGCAAGCGCTGAGCGCACCCGCTCAGCGGCCGCCGAACTCCTTCTTCCACTCGCTCAGCTTCTGCAGCGCCTGCATCGGCGTGAGCGCGTCCGGATCGAGCGCGCGCAGCGCCTCGGCCACGGGATGCTCGGCAGGCGCCACGCTCTCGAAGAGCGGCAGCGCGGCCGCAGGGGCCGGCGCCGCGCCCTTGCGCGGCTTCTTCGCGTGCTCGAGGTGCTCGACGGTGCGCTCGCTCTCGAGCTCGGCGAGCACTTCCCGCGCGCGCGCGAGCACGCTCTCCGGCAGCCCGGCGAGCCGCGCCACGTGGATGCCGTAGGAACGGTCGGCGGCACCGTCCGCGATCCGGTGCAGGAACACGACGCCGTCACCCCACTCCTTCACGGCGACGTGCACGTTCGCGAGCCGTGGCAGCGTCTCCGAGAGCTGCGTGAGCTCGTGGTAGTGGGTCGCGAAGATCGTGCGCGGCCGCGGCCCCTGCGAGGCGTGCAGGTGCTCCGTGACCGCCCACGCGAGCGCGAGACCGTCGTAGGTCGCGGTGCCGCGGCCGATCTCGTCGAGCAGCACGAGCGAGCGAGCGGTCGCGCTGCGCAGGATGTCCGCGGTCTCCGACATCTCGACCATGAACGTCGACTGCCCCGCGCCGAGCCGGTCGGCCGCACCGACGCGCGTGAACAGCCGGTCCACGAGCCCGACGACGGCGCGCTTCGCGGGCACGAACGAACCGGTCTGCGCGAGCAGCACGATGAGCGCGAGCTGGCGCAGGTAGGTGCTCTTGCCGCCCATGTTGGGTCCGGTGAGCAGCAGCACCTGGCGCTGGGTCGCGTCGAGGTCCACCGAGTTCGGCACGTACTCGCCGCGCGGCAGCAGCCGTTCGACGACCGGATGGCGCCCGTCCTCCACGTGCAACCGGTCGGAATCCTCGAGCTCGGGCCGCGTCCAGCCGTAGCGCGCGGCGGCCTCGGCGAGCGCGGCCTCGGCGTCGAGCCGTCCGAGTGCGGCGGCCGCGGCCTGCACCGCGGGCACGTCCGGCACGACGCTCTCGCGCAGCTCGACGAACAGCTCGTGTTCGCGCGCGCGCAGCTTCTCCTCGGCGCCGAGCACCTCGCTCTCCCGCGACTTGAGGTCGGGCGTCACGTAGCGCTCGGCGTTCGTGAGCGTCTGCTTGCGCTCGTAGTCCGCGGGCACCTTGTCGCGGTGCGAGTTCGTGATCTCGAGGTAGTAGCCGAACACCCGGTTGTACCCGACCTTGAGGCTCGGGATGCCCGAGCGTTCGCGTTCGGTCGCCTCGAGCTCGGCGATCCACCGCTTGCCCGAATGCGCGAGGTTGTGCAGACCGTCGCGCACGGGGTCGTAGCCGGAGCGGATGAGCCCGCCTTCCTTCGACACCGCGGGCGGCTCGTCCACGAGCGCGGCCTCGAGGCGCTCGAGCAGCGCGGGCGGCAGCGTGAGCGCCGCGCGCACGTCTTCGGCGTCGCCGCGCGCCGACAGCGACGTGGCGAGCGCGGGCAGCTTGCGCAGCGCGTCGCGCATCGCGCCGAGGTCGCGCGGCGTCGCCTTGCCGCAGGCTGCACGCGCGGCGAGCCGCTCGAGGTCCGGAAGGCCGCGCAGCGCCTCGCGGAAGTTCGCACGCGCCGTTCCGGATTCCAGCCACGAGGCCACGGCCTCCTGCCGCTCGTGGATCGCCTCGAGCGAAGCGAGCGGGCGTTCGACCCACGTGCGCAGCCGCCGCGCGCCGAGCGTCGTGACCGTGAGATCGAGGTGGTGCCACAGCGTGTGACGCGGCTCACCGCCCGGCTGGGGCGCGAAGAGCTCGAGGTGCCGCGCGGTGGCCGCGTCGTAGCGCAGCAGCGCGTCCTCGGCCCAGCGTTCGACGCGCGTCATCTGCAGCGCCGCGCCGCCCTGCGTGCGATCGAGGTAGTCGAGCGCCGCGCTCGCGGCGTGCAGCGCGAGCGGCAGGTCGGCGTACGCGTCCGCCTGCGCCTGTCCCCAGCGTTTCGCGGCCAGCGCCGTGTCGAGGAAGCGCGGCACGGGCACGATGCTCCGCGCGCCCGGCAGGCCACCGAGCAGCGACTCCACCCGCGACTGCGAGCCTTCGTCGAGTGTCGCGGGCACGAGCCACTCCGCCACCGTGAGCCGCGCGAGCAGCGGCCCCGCCTCGCTCCACGCGCTCTCGGCCAGCCGCACCTCGCCCGTGGACGCGTCCGCGAAGCACAGTCCCACGCGCGCCGGCTGCGGCCAGATCGCGCCGAGCCAGTTGTGGGCGCCGGACTCGAGGAACGTGTCGCTCGTGACCGATCCGGGCGTGAGCACTTCGGTCACGCCACGCTGCACGAGGCCCTTGGCCTGCGCCGGGTCCTCGAGCTGGTCGCATACCGCGACCTTGTGGCCCAGGCGCAGCAACCGCGCGACGTAACCGTCGCGCTGGTGCCACGGGAAGCCGCACATGGGGATGGGTTCCGGATCCTGCTTGTTGCGCGAGGTCAGCGTGATGCCGAGCAACTGCGCGGCGCGCACGGCGTCCTCGAAGAACAGCTCGTAGAAGTCGCCCATCCGGAAGAACAGGAACGAGTCCGGATAGTCCTGCTTGGTCGTGAGGTACTGCCGCATGAGCGGCGTCTTCGCGGCCGCGCTCGTGGCGGCGGCGGCCGTGTCCGGCGTCGCTTTCATGGCTTCTCCACCTGCCAGCCCACGCCGAGCGCGCGCTGCACGCGCTCGCCGGCCTTGCGGGCTTCTTCACGGTTCGGGTAGCGGCCGAGACGCACGACGTGCAGCGTGGCGCGGCCGTCGGGCGTCGGGCGCCTGAGGACGGTGGCTTCGGCGAAGCCGGCACGGCGGGCGGACTCGGCGAGCGTGCGCGCACGCGCCTCCTCGCCGAAGGCGCCGATCTGGATCGCGACCTCACCGTCCGTCCCGGCGTTCGCCGCACCCGCGGCGGCGGGCGGCGTGGTCGTCGTGCGCGCCGCCTCGATCGTGCCGCCGAACTCGCGCGCGAGCCGGCTCCGCACGCGCGCCGCCTCGTCCGGGCGGTGCAGCCGCTCGGCAACTTGGGCGAACTTGTCGAGCGCCGGAGCGGTCGCCTCTCCCGCGTCCCCCGCGAGCAGCATGCGGAGCACGTCGTAGGCCTTGTCCGGGCGCTGCTCGAGGTCCCACGCCTGCGCGATGCCGAGCTGCGCGAGCGCGCGCCGGTCGGGCGCGGCTTCGGCGAACGCCGTCCGCGCCGGCCCGGCTTCGCCGAGCGCGAGCGCCGAGAGGCCGTTCCAGTAACGCGCCTCGCCACGCTCCGCGCCCGTGAGCCGGCCGGAAGCGCGCGTGAACGCCTCGACCGCCTGCCGGTACTCGCCTCTCGCATAGTGCAGCTGGCCGAGCGCGAAGGCCGCCGCTCCCGGACTCACGCCCGCGACCGGCCGCAGTTCCATCGACCGCAACCGGACCGCCAGGCTCTCCGCGGGCACGCGCGCGGGGATCGCGCGCCACGCCTGTTCGAGCGCGGCGTGCGCGGGCGTGGCGAGGACGCACGCGAGCAAAAGGACGAGGGCGGGTTTGCGCATGGGGCGCGCAGTCTAGACGGCGGGGCGCGGTCCTCCAAGCCCGCACCCTCGGGGCGCCCGCCGCCGCAAAGAAAACCGGGCGGCCCTTTCGGACCGCCCGGCTTCGCGTGACCTGGAGCGAGGGATGTCGACTACTCGTCGACGACGTCCTCGTCCTTGCCCTTCGCCGTCACCGGCTCTTCCGCGGGCGGGTTGGCCGCGATGCGCGCGCGCACCTGGTTCCGCTTGGAAGTCCACTCGGCCAGCGCGATGTCGTCCTGCTCCGTCATCCAAGCCTTGACGCTGAGGATGAGGCGGTGGTTCGGGACGTCCACACGCGTGACCTTCATGGTGAGCGATTCGCCGACTTCGAAGGCGTCGTTCGGACGCTTGAGTTCGTCGATGCCCAGCTGCGAGAGCGGGATGAAGCCCTCGATGCCTTCGCCGAGGTCCACGATCGCACCGCGGTCGAAGAGACGGTTCACCGTTCCGGCGAGTTCCATGCCGGAGGGGAACTTCTCCGCGAGCTGCGGCCACGGATCGTCGCTCACCTGCTTCAGGCCGAGGCTGATGCGACGGTGTTCCTTGTCGATCGAGAGCACCACGACTTCGACCGCGTCACCCTTCTTGAGCACTTCGCTCGGGTGTGCGACGCGCTTGGTCCAGGACATGTCGGAGACGTGGACGAGGCCGTCGATGCCCTCTTCCAGTTCCACGAACGCGCCGAAGTTGGTCAGGTTGCGGACCTTGCCCTTCACGCGCATGCCCGGCGGGTACTTCTGGTCGAGCGTGAGCCACGGATCCGGCTCCACCTGCTTGAGGCCGAGCGAGATCTTCTCGTTGGCCTTGTCGACCTTGAGCACCACGGCTTCGATGAAGTCACCGATGTTGACGAGCTTCGAGGGATGCCGCACATGGCGCGTCCACGACATCTCGGACACGTGGATGAGGCCCTCGATACCCTTCTCCAGCTCCACGAAGGCGCCGTAGTCGGTGATCGAGACGACCTTGCCCTTGATGCGGTCGCCGACCTTGTACTTCTCCTCGACGCCTTCCCACGGGTAGGCATCGAGCTGCTTCAGGCCGAGCGAGATGCGCTCCTTCTCCGGATCGAAGTTCAGGACCTTCACGCGCACCTTGTCGCCGATCTTGACGAGCTCGGACGGGTGCTGCACGCGGCCCCACGACATGTCGGTGATGTGCAGCAGACCGTCGATGCCGCCGAGGTCCACGAACGCACCGAAGTCGGTGATGTTCTTGACCACGCCCTCGCGCACCTGATCCTTCGCCAGGTCCTTGAGGATGGTGGCCTTCATGCGGTCGCGCTCTTCCTCGAGCACCGACCGGCGCGACACGACGATGTTCCGGCGGCGCTTGTTCAGCTTGATGATCTTGACGGCGACCGTCTGTCCCAGGAGGGCGTCCACGTTCTGGACCTGGCGCAGCGCGATCTGGGAGCCGGGCAGGAACGCCTCGACGCCGTAGAGATCGACGACCACACCGCCCTTGATCTTGCGGATCAGCTTGCCCTCGACGACCTGGCCGTTGTCGTGGGCTTCCTTGACGCGGTCCCACACGCGCACGAAGTCGGCGCGCTGCTTCGACAGGACGACGAGGCCGTCCTGGTTCTCCATCTTCTCGAGGAACACTTCGAGAACGTCGCCGACCTTGATGCTCGTCGGGTCGGAGAACTCGCTGAGCGAGATGATGCCTTCGCTCTTGAAGCCGACGTCCACGAGCACGTCCTTGTCGTCGATGGAGAGCACCGTGCCGCGCACGATCTCGCCTTCGCCGATGGACTGCATGGACTCTTCGTACTGCCCGAACATCGCCTTGCGCTGTTCGAGCGTGAGCTCCTCTTCACCGTCGTAGTTCAGCGGAACGAGCGGAAGAGGGGGTGCCCGCCGGACCGGCGCGACGGGGTTGAGGTCTTGATCCTTGGTTTCCAGCATGGGGACAGAAGCCTCCTGCGATATGGAATATGGGAACGGGTGTCCCGTTCCGCGTACAGCCGATGTCAGTGGCCGGCTTTGAGGGCCGCGATCTCGCGCATCACTCCGTCCCCGACCGCCTGGTAAAGCTCGCGACCGGGTTCGAGACCCGCCTTCTCACCCGCCAGCTCCTGCCACGTCCGCGCGCGACCGAACGACACTCGGAGGCGCACCTGGCGGAAGAGCCACTTTCCCGGTTGGTCGCTTCCGGAGAGGTGGCACGGGACGATCAACGCGTTCGTGTTGACCGACATGATGCCCACCCCGGGACGAGCCGGGAGAAGATTTCCGTCACGCGACCGCGTCCCTTCCGGGAACATGATCAGCGCGCGGCCCTGCTTCAGCACTTCCATGGCTCGCGCCATCCCCGCCACGTCCGCCTTGCCACGCCGGATCGGAATGGCGTTGTAGGCGGTGATGAGCGGACCGAGCACCGGCACCCGGAAAAGTTCTTCCTTCGCGAGGTAGAACAGTTCCCGCTGCGCGGCGAACCCGACGACGGGCGGATCCGTGTAAGCCACGTGGTTCGCCGCCACGATCACGCCCCCGGACTTCGGGATGTTTTCGCGGCCGCGCACCTCGTACCCCGTGGCGAGCGCCACGAGGGGGCTGAACAAAAGCCGGGAGGCACTATAGAGCAGACCCAAGCAAACTCCTAGTCCGGTCTCGGCCCCTCGGGCCGGGATGTGCAGGGGTTTCCGAAGCGGCGGGGCTCACCCGCCGGGGACGGCCCGGCAGTCTAACCCGCTGCGCCGCTTGCGGGACAGCGCGGATGACGGCGGACCACTTCGAGTACGGCTGCGATCTGGCCCTCGAGGTCGAGTCCTGAGGAATCGACCCGGATGGCGTCCGAGGCGGCCTTGAGCGGGCTGTCGGGACGGTTCATGTCGCGCTCGTCGCGCCGCCCGAGGTCCTCGCGCACGTCGTCGAGATGCACCGCGATCCCGCGCGCCTGGAGTTCGCGGCAGCGCCGCTTCGCGCGCGTCTCGAGGTCGGCGTCGAGGTAGATCTTCACGTCGGCGTCCGGGAAGACGATCGTGCCGAGATCGCGGCCCTCGCCCACGAGCGGCCCGCGCTCCGCCATCGCGCGCTGCCACTCGACCATCAGCCGCCGCACCGCGGGCACCGCGGCGACGCGCGACGCCATCTCGCTGACCTCCGGCGTGCGAATCTCGCCGCTCACGTCCCGGCCGTCGAGGAACACGTGTGCCTGCGAGGGCGAGCCCGAGAAATCGATCGCCGAACGCTTCGCCACTTCCGTCACCGCGTCGGCGTCGTCGGGACGGACGCCGTCCTGCGCGACCTTGAGCGCCAGCGCGCGGTAGAACGCGCCGGTGTCGAGGTAGCGAAGCCCGAGGCGCTCGGCGATCGCACGCGCCGTGGTGCTCTTCCCCGCCGCCGACGGCCCGTCGAGCACGACCACGAACACGCTCACGCCACACCCTCCACCTGCGCACCGAGCGCGCCGAGCGTGGAGAAGAAGCCGGGGTACGAAGTCGCCACGCTGCTCACGTCGTCGAACGTCATCGGCTCGGCCGTGCGCGCGCCGAGCGCGGCGAACGCCATCACGATCCGGTGGTCGAGGTGCGCCTCGATCCGTGCGCCGCGCGCCGTGCCGCCGGTGACCGCGAGGCCGTCGGGGCGCTCGTCGGACTCGATGCCGCAGGCCGCGAGGTTGCGCGCGAGCGCGACCACGCGATCGGACTCCTTCACGCGCAACTCGGAAGCGCCGCTCACCGACGACGTGCCCCGGGCCGCGCTCGCGGCGATCACCCACGCGGGCACCTCGTCGATCAGCCGCGGCGCCCACTCGGCGGGCACGTCGAACGCGCGCAGCCGGTCGGGTCCGGTCACGGTCACGTCGCCGACGGGCTCTCCCGCCTCGTCACGCACGTGCTCGATGCTCACCTCGGCCCCCATCGCGGCGAGCACGTCGAGCAGTCCCGTGCGCGTCGGGTTGAGGTTCATGTGCACGGCCGTGACGCTCGCTCCGGGTTCCGCCGCCGCGGCCGCGAGGAAGAACGCCGCGGCCGAAGCGTCACCGGGCACGCGCACCTCGCGCGCGCGCAGGGTGGTCGCGCCGGCGAGGCGCACCGTCCGTCCACCATGCTCCGACTCGGTCACCTCGAGCGCCGCGCCGTAGGCCGGAAGCATGCGCTCGGTGTGGTCGCGTGCAGGCCCCGGCAGCCGCACTTCGGTCGCGCCCGACGCCGCGAGACCGGCAAGCAGAACGCACGTGGCGACCTGCGCGCTCGCGACCGGCACGTCGTAGCGGATGCCGGCGAGCGCGCCGCCGGTGATCGTGAGGGGCGGCCGTCCACCTTCGGACGTGGCGATGCGCGCCCCCATGCGCTCGAGCGGCGTCACGATGCGCGCCATGGGCCGGCGGCTCAGCGAGGCATCCCCCGCGAGCGTCACCGCGGCGGCGGAGCGCGCGGCGATGCCGGCGAGCAGCCGCATGGTGGTGCCCGAGTTGCCGCAGTCGAGCGGGTGCGCGGGTGCGCGCAAGGCGCCCGCCGTGCCCGTCAACTCCCAGAGCGCGCCGTCACGGCGCACGGCCGCGCCGAGCGCTTCGGCGCAGCGCAACGAACCCAGGCAATCCTCACCCGGGTTCGCGTACTCGATGCGTGAGGTGCCCTCGGCCAGCAGGCCGAAGAGCACGGCACGATGCGTGATGGACTTGTCGCCGGGCGGCGTGAACCGGCCGCCGAGGGGGCGGCCACGCCGGACGGCAGGCGATGCGGGGGTCATTTCGTCGTGCGGCGCTTCCCGGTGGTCGCGCGGCGGGCCGGACGGGCCGCCGCCTTCTTGCGGGCGGGCACGGCCTTCTTCTTCGCGGCCTTCGTCCCGGCGGTCGTCCTGCGGCGCGCCGGCATCAGCGCCGCGTGCAGCGCCTGCAGGTTTCGCCACGCCACGAACTCCTCGATGCGCTCACGGCGCTCGGGGTCGATGTCGGCGAACATGCAGGCGAGCTGGTAGCGCGCTTCGGGCTTGCGGCCCGGCGTCGCTTCGCAGCGCACGACGATGCCTTCGGTCTTGATGAGTTCCTGGCCACGCTTCTGCCCCGGCATCTTCGGCAGCACGATGGTCAGCATCACCTTCGAAAGCGGCGGCAGGAAGTGCGAACTCGTGCAGTAGATGCCGCTCGCGGAAATGTTCTGGCTTTCGGTGACGACCTGCGCCGGGCCCCCTTCGTGGGCGCCCTCGACGCGCATGCTGAGTTTCGCGTCGACTCGCGTGCTCCTGCGGCGCTCTCGCCGCCGCGTGCTCTGCTTCACCGCCATCCTTGCCTCCCGTGTGTGCGGCGGCCCCGCCGCGGTTCCGGCAGCCTCAGCGCGAGTTCGCACTCCCGCGCCGGCACATCCACACGCGCGATGACCACGTTCACCGGATCCCCGAGCGTGAACCGTCGGCGCGTCCTGCGTCCCACCAGTCGAACCCCCGAGGGATCGAGATCGAAGCGGTCGTCCGAGTCCATGGCGAGACGGACGAAACCGTCCACCGGAACGTCGTCGAGCTCCACGAAGAACCCGCGGGGAATGAGCCCCGAGATACTACCCGATACGCGTTCGCCGAGTCTCGTTTCCAGATGCCGCAGTCCCTTCACGCGCACGCCCTCGCGTTCGGCCGCGGTCGCGTCCTGCTCCCGGCCGCTGCACTGCGCGGCCAGTTCCGCGTTCGCCGCCGGGTCCCAGGCACCATCGCGCGCGCCGAGGATCCACTCGCGCACGCGACGGTGCACGTGCAGGTCGGGGTAGCGCCGGATGGGCGAGGTGAAATGCAGGTATTCCCGTGTCGCGAGCCCGAAGTGCCCCAGGTCGCGCTCGCAGTATCGCGCGCGTGTGAGCGAGCGCAGCGCGAGGCGGTGCACGAGACGCTTCTTCGCGCCGTCGAGCGGGATCGCGAGCAGCGCCTGCAGCGCCCGGTGCGGCTCGCCGGCGTTCCCCAGCCGAGGCAGGCCCAGCACCTTCAGCATCTCGTCGAGTTCGGCCAGCTTGTGGCTCGCCGGCGGCTCATGAACCCGCCAGAGCATGCCGGCGCCGCGGACCGTGCCGGCCTCGCCCACGCAGCGGTTCGCGAGCAGCATGAACTCTTCCACCAGTTCGTGGCTCTCGAGGTGCGGCCGCCTCTCGATGGCGAGCGTCCGACCGGCTTCGTCGACGCGCGCCTTCACCTCGGGCGACTCGATCGCGAGGGCGCCCGCGGCGAACCGTCGCGCGCGCATGCGGCGCGCGAGCGCCATCAGCCGTTCGCAGGCCTGCTGCTGCGCGTGCGGCAGGGGCTCGCCGCCCTCGAGCGCCTGCTCGACACGCTCGTAGCTCAGCTTCGCGCGGCTTCGAATGACCGTGACGGCGAAACGGTATTCGTGCAGCACGGCATCGTCGTCGAGCAGCACGAGCGCCGAGAGCGCGAGCCGGTCCACGCCCTCGCGCAGCGAACACAGGTCGGCCGAAAGCCGTTCGGGCAGCATCGGCACGACGCCGCCCGGCAGGTAGCAGCTCGTGCCGCGTTCGCGCGCCTCGGCATCGAGCGCCGTGCCCGGACGCACGTAGTGCGAGACGTCGGCGATGTGGATGCCGACCTCCCAGCGGTGCGTTCCGACGCGGCGGATGGACAGCGCGTCGTCGTGGTCGCGGGCGTCCTCGGGGTCGATCGTGAACACGAGGTGCTCGCGCAGGTCGAGACGTCCCTCGACGTCGTCCGGGCCGGGTTCGCCGAAGGCGTCGGCCTCGTCCAGCACGCGCTGCGGGAAATGCTGCCGGAGGCGGAACTGCGAGGCGACGATCGCGTCGTCCCACTCGGGTCGATCGTCCGCTCCGAGCACTTCCACGAGCATCGCGGGCCCGTCGTCCGGGACCTCGGCGATGCAGTAGTCCCCGTCCTCGGGAGCGAGCGAGCCTTTCCACCGAAGCTCACGAACCCCGCCCGCCCATCGGCGTGCGGGGTCGAAGCTCCAACGGCCGCGCGCAAAGTGCGCGCGGCCGAGGAGACGGCGGACCGGTTCGGCGTCCCGAAAAGGGCGACTAGCGGATGCGCTTCTTATGACGATTCTTCCGGAGGCGCTTCTTTCGCTTGTGAGTCGCGATCTTCTTCCGCTTCCGCTTCTTTCCAGAACCCATTCCAGCTCCTCTTTGGCGGCCGTCAGCCGGCGACCGTCTGTTCCTGATTGGCAGGTTCCAGCACGAGAGCCTTCAGCTCACGGCTGGGTTTGAAAACCGGGACGAGCTTCGCGGGCACGAGCACTTCCGTACCGCTGCGCGGATTACGCGCACGACGCGCACGGCGCTCACGCACCTTGAACGTACCGAAGCCGCGAATCTCGAGATGCTTTCCTTCACTCAACGCACGGCACACCGAGTCGAGCAATCCGTCCACGATGATGGCCGTGTGATTCCTGGAGATGCCCGTTGCAACGGCGATCTCTTCGACGAGGTCCGCCTTGGTCATGTGCGCCCCTCCTGATGAATCGCTCAACCCTGTTCGACTACGGTCGGCACCCGCACCCTCCCGAACCACAGGGGCCGGGCGAAGTACGCATTCCACTTTCACATGCCGACGCGGCCGCGACGGCGAACACGCTGAACTGCCGTTCCGTCCGAGCCTCTCCACAGCGAGGGCACGGTGGAGCCGGGGAAGTTCCAGCGATCCAGCAGTGATTCGAACGTTTGCCAGCATGCCGGGCAGCGACAGCCGTGAAGCGGCACACCGACCTCCGCGTTGGTTACCGGGAAAATAAGCCGGAAGTGCCGTCCGCGTAAAGTCGCCCGTCTCAGGCCGGGCCCGGATCGGCCTCGTCCACCACCCCGACGATGACGGTGCGGACGGGGCCGCGAGCCTTCCGGAGCACCTGGGCGGCCGAGTTTCCCTCGTCCGCGACGAGCACCCGGTCGCCGATCCCGGCGTCCACGGCGTCCACTGCGATGACCGGGGCGCTCTGCGCCTTGCCGGGCGTGGGCTCGGCCTGGACGAGCAGGAGCTTCTGGGCGGCCAGATGCGGGTGCTTCACGGTCGCCACGACCTCGCCCACCACGCGCGCCAGGAACATCAGCGCGTCGCCCCGGGAGCCTCGCGCACGTCGTCCACGAGCCCGACGATGGCCGCGTCGGCCGGGTTCTCGGGATTCGCGAGGATGGTCGAGGCCTCGCGGCCCCGGACGTAGAACACGAGCTGCCCGGGCGCGGCCGAGACCGCGTCGAGCGCCACGAGCGGGCGCGCCGAGGAGGCCTTGCCCGCCGAATCGCACGGCTGCACCAGCAGCAGGCGCTGGCCCTTCCAGGCCGGAACCTTCTCGGTGCACACGACCGTGCCGATGACGCGCGCGAAGTGCATCAGGCCAGCCGGGCGCGCAGCCGCGGATCGAGCCGCGGAATCACGACGGAGCGCGCGAGCAGCCCGCGCTTCTGGGCGTCGGCCTTGCCGGCCGTGACCCCGGCCTGCACGGCGCTCAACGAGCCCGACATCATGACGACGCCCTTGCCGCCGAGCCCGTTGGCCAGGCGGACGTCACGCAGCGTGATCTCGGCCGCCTTGGCCGCGAGGTCGGCCGCGACGATGGCGGAAGCCGCGGTCAGCGTCTCGATCACGCCGTACGCGTCGTCCGGATTCGCCGGCACGAGACCGCGGAGCGCGCGCAGGACGTCCGCGTGCAACTGCGGGATGAACAACTGGTCGAGCAACGTGTCGGCCGCGACCTTGACGCCGCGCTGGTGCGACGAGCGCACGGTCGCGACGTCCCCGCCGATCAGGATCCAGTAGCGGCCCGGCGACAGCGTGCTCGCCTCGAGCACGTCGATCTCGGACTGCTTCACCATGGCGTCGGCGACGACGATGCCCTGGGCGATGCTCGAGGTTTCGATGGCGGCGACGGCGACGTGGCTCATACGATCCGGAAGCGGTCCTTGAGCGTGCAACGGCGCAGGCGCGTGAAGCTGCGTGCGGTCGTCATGCCTTCGCCCGTGGGACTCGCGATGGTGAAGCTGGTGGGACCCTCGCCGTTCCAGCCGAGGCCGGAGGCGTGCGGGCCGTTCTTCACGAAGATGGAGCAGTCCATGGCGCGCGCCATCTTCGAGAGCATGTCGATGTTGCGGGAATGCATGGACGCCGTGTGCCGGTAGCCGTGCTCGACCTCGACGGCGAAGTCGATACCCTCGTCCGCGTTGCGCACGCGCACGAGCGGCAGGATCGGCATCATGAGTTCGGTCCACAGGAACGGGTGGTCGCCGTCCACCTCGCACACCGCGAGGCGCTTCGACGCGTCGCACGGGATCCCGGCGTCGCGCAGGATCACGTCCACGTTCTTGCCGACGTACTTCTTGTTCACGCCGCCGTGCCTGCGCGGCCCCTTCTCGTACTCGAGCACCATCTTGCGCAGTTGCTCGGTCTGGTGCGGCTGCAGGATCACCGCGCCCGAGCGCGACATGAGTTCCTTGAGCCGGTCCGCGACGATCGAGACGCAGACGATTTCCTTCTCGTCCACGCAGATGATGTTGTTGTCGAGCGAGGCACCCATGACGAGGTCGCGCGCGGCCTGTTCGAGGTCGGCGGTCTCGTCGACCACGGACGGCGGATTGCCCGGGCCGGCGCAGATGGACTTCTTGCCCGACGCCATCGCCTCCTTCACCACGGCGGGACCGCCCGTGACGACGTTGAGGCGCGTGCCGCGGTGCTGGAGCAGCGCCTTCGCCACGTCGATCGTCGGCTCGGCGACCGAGTGCAGCAACGGCAGCGGTGCGCCCGCGCGGCGCGCGGCGCGGTTCATCTGGTCGATCGTGAACGTCGAGATGCGGCGCGCGCTCGGGTGCGGACAGAACACCGCGACGTTGCCGCCCGCGATCATCGAGATGCCGTTGTTGATGATCGTGTCCGACGGGTTCGTGACCGGGGTGATGACGCCGATGACCCCGTAAGGCGCGCGTTCGACGAGCGTGAGGCCGTGATCGCCCGTCCACACCGAGGCCTCGATGTCCTCGGTGCCCGGCGTCTTCTCGATCACGAGCCGGTTCTTGACGATCTTGTCCTCGACGCGTCCGAG
The DNA here is from genome assembly GCA_016215625.1 of Candidatus Eiseniibacteriota bacterium. Classification (GTDB taxonomy): domain Bacteria; phylum Eisenbacteria; class RBG-16-71-46; order RBG-16-71-46; family RBG-16-71-46; genus CAIXRL01. Next base: position 77,264 of record JACRIW010000048.1, read on the forward strand.
CCCGGTCTCCTCGACCGCGAGCGTGGCCAGCGTGTCGAGATGCGCGAGCATCGCCGCCCGGATGGACGCGATGATGCGCGCCCGCGTCTCGAGCGGCACTTCGCGGAACGCTTCGAACGAACGGCGCGCCGCCGCGACGGCCTCGTCGAGCGTGGCGTGCACGCCCAGGGGCTGCGCGCCGTCGCCACCGGCGCGCTCGATCTGGTCGAGCACGTCGGCGACGATGGTCTGGATGCGATGCGGGTCGAGCGACACGAGGTCAGCCCTTCACGCCGAGGCTCTTGAGATAGACGTCCTTCCCGTCCACCTCGACCGCGTCGACGATCCCGCAGATCACGTGGTCCACCGGACGGTCCTTGGTCACCTCGGTGAGTCGGGCCGAGGATCCCGCGGCGACGAGCACGATCTCGCCCGTTCCGGCGCCCACGGCATCCACCGCGACGACGAAGTTGCCGGCTGGCTTGAACTGGCCGTCGACTTCGCGCGCGAGCATGAGCTTGAGGCCCGAGAGGCCGCTGTCCTTGCGTGTGGACACGACCGTTCCGAGCACCTGTGCGAGCAGCATGTCTTACTTCTTGCCGGCGGGCTCGGGGCGACGGATCGGAAGCACGTCCTCGAGCTGGCCGTGCGGACGCGGGATCACGTGCACGGAGACCACTTCGCCGACCTTCGCGGCCGCCGCGGCGCCCGCTTCCGTGGCCGCACGGACCGCGGCGACGTCGCCGCGCACCACCGTCGTCACGTAGCCGCCACCGATCTTCTCGTAGTGCACGAGCGTGACGCGGGCCGCCTTCACCATCGCGTCCGACGCTTCGACCATCGCGACGAAGCCACGCGTCTCGATCAGGCCAAGGGCTTCTTCCTGCATCGCTTCCTCCCGCTGCTGCGGTTCAATGCTTCGGTGTCCGGGCCGGCGAAGACGTCAGCCCCGTTCGAACAGGAACTCCAGCTCCGGGTCCGGCGCCGGGATCACGTGCCCCCGGAGCACCTCGCCCACGGCGCGCGCCGCGGCTTCACCCGCCGCCACCGCCGCTTCCACATCCGCCAGCGCGCCGCGCACCACGATGGTGATGCGTGCGTCGCGCGTCACGTCGTATCGCGAGACCGTGACCTGCGCCGCCTTGGCCATGGCGTCCGCGGCTTCCACCGCGGCGACCCAGCCCCGAGTTTCCAGCAACCCGACGGAAACCCGTGGGCGACGCTCGTTCATTCCGGCCTTCTCCTGCTTCTCGATTCGCGCTGCGGCCATCCGCGGCGCGGGAGCGGCACGCTAACAGTGCCCGGGAGAAGGGTCAACGCCGCGCGGCCCGAGGGTGCGGCGCCTCCGGTCACTCCCGTGCGCACGCCAGACGCCGAAACGCCGCCTCCCGTTTCCGGAAGACGGCGTTCGGTGCTTCATGGGCCCTGATCTGCGGTCGCGTGAGTCGAGCACGGAGGCCATGTGCGCCGCCAGGCTCAGGGCCCGTCATAAAGGTTCCCCGCGGCAACCGTGTGCCGGTCCGACAGACTCCTTCGCTCGCGATAGGGGGATCAGCCCGTAGACAGCCAAGCACGAGAAGCGCAGGGAACACATCGAGTATTCGGTTTGTTTGCCGCCCCGGTCCGCTCCCGACGTTCCGGCTGATCCCGGCTTCGTCTTCGACCACCGCGTTCCGGCTTCACCGAATACCTATCGCAAGGTCGGTGCCGAAAGCAGGAATGCGCTCCGTCCACCCGCATGTGGTTGCGAGTTGGTCGAGCGATGCGCCGAAAGGCGCAGTCCATGCGGATCCGCCGTGCGAAGCGCCGTGCACCGCGCACGGGCGCGCGTTGCGAACAGGCCGACGCGTGCTGCCGCAGGAGCCGCGGATGCTCCCGGGTTGGGGCAAATGCCACCGCGATCGGGCCGGCTCACCCGTGAGACCGCGCACTCGGAGTCGTCCGCGACGCGCTCTCGCGCCGCGCGGCGCTCACACGTGGTGGCAGGACACCCAGGGCCCGGGCGCGACCTCGCGCAGCTCGGGCTCGGCGGCACGGCAGCGCGCGAGCTTCGCTCCGTCCGCCTGCGCCACGAAGCAGCGCGGGTGGAAGCGGCAGCCCTGCGGCGGGTGCGCGGGACTGGGCACGTCGCCGGTGAGCACGATGCGCTCGGAACGGCGGTTCGGGTCGGGCTCCGGGGCGGCCGAGAGCAGCGCCTGCGTGTACGGGTGCCTCGCGTCGGCGTAGAGCGCGTCCCGGCTCGCGATCTCGACGATCCGCCCGAGGTACATCACGGCCACGCGCGTGCTGATGTGCTCGACCACCGACAGGTCGTGGGCGACGAACAGGTACGTGAGATCGAAACGCTGCTGGAGTTCCTGGAGCAGGTTCACGACCTGCGCCTGGATCGACACGTCGAGCGCCGAGACCGGTTCGTCGAGCACGATGAACTCGGGCTCCACCGCGAGCGCGCGCGCGATGCCGATGCGCTGCCGCTGCCCGCCCGAGAACTCGTGCGGGTAGCGCCGCGCGTGCTCGGGCGAGAGCCCGACGGTCCGCAGCAGTTCCGCGATCCGCTCCTGCGCCGCGACGCCGTGCGCGAGGTCGTGGATCGAGAGCGCCTCGGCGAGCATGCTGCCCACGGTGAGCCTCGGGTTGAGGCTCGAGTACGGGTCCTGGAAGACGACCTGCATGCGGCGACGCATGCGGCGCATCGCCGCACCGCCCAGCGCGGTCACGTCCTCCCCGTCGAAACACACCGTGCCCGACGTGGGCTCCACGAGCCGCAGGATCGCCCGGCCGGTCGTGGTCTTGCCGCAACCGCTCTCGCCCACGAGGCCGAGCGTCTCCCCCCTGCCGATCGTGAACGACACGCCGTCCACCGCGCGCACGTACCCGGTGACGCGCGAGAACACGCCGCGCCGCACGGGGAAATGCACGCGGAGGTCGCGCACCTCGAGCAGGGGCCGGCCGCTCACGAGCGCTCCCCACCCGCCGGGTCGAGCGTGCCCGCCGCGATCTCGGCTGCGCGCCAGCACCGCGATGCGTGTCCGGCCGCGAGTTCGACGAATGCCGGGGCTTCCGTTCGGCAGCGGTCCACCGCCACGGGGCAGCGCGGGTGGAAGCGGCACCCCGAGGGGAAGCGCGCCGGGTTCGGCACGGTGCCGGGAATGACACGCAGCCGCTCGCGCCGTTCCCCCAGCCGCGGCAGCGAGGCGAGCAGCCCGGCGGTGTACGGATGCGCCGGGCGCGCGAAGAGCGCACGCACGTCCGCCTGCTCGACGACCTGCCCCGCGTACATCACCGCGACACGGTCGGCGGTCTCGGCGACCACGCCGAGGTCGTGCGTGACGAGCAGCACGGCCATGCCGAGTTCCCGGCGCAGCCGCGCGAGGAGTTCGAGGATCTGCGCCTGGATCGTCACGTCGAGCGCCGTCGTGGGTTCGTCGGCGATCAGGACGTCCGGCCGGCAGGCGAGCGCCATCGCGATCATCACACGCTGGCGCATGCCGCCCGAGAGCTGGTGCGGGTACTCGTGCGCGCGCTGTTCGGGCGCCGGGATGCCGACCAGCTTCAGCATCTCGACCGCGCGCGCGTGCGCGGCCTCGCGCGACAGCCCTTCGTGCAGCGCCGCGACCTCGGCGATCTGCGCGCCGCACGTGTGCACGGGATTCAGCGACGTCATCGGTTCCTGGAAGATCATCGAGATCCGGCGTCCGCGGATCCGCCGCATCTCGCCCTCGGGGAGCGTGAGCAGCTCGACGCCGCCGAAGCGGATCGATCCCGAGACGATGCGGCCCGGAGGATCGGCCACGAGGCGCAGCAGCGAAAGCGACGTCACGCTCTTGCCGCTGCCGGATTCACCCACCACCGCGAGCGTCTCGCCGGCGGCGAGCGTGAAGGAGACGCCGTCCACCGCGCGCACGACGCCGTCTTCCGTGAAGAAGTGCGTGTGCAGGTCGCGGACTTCGAGCAGCGGGCCGCTCATGCGCGCCCCCCCGGCCCCTGCCGCGGGTCGAGCGCGTCGCGCAGCGCGTCACCGAAGACGTGGAAGGTCATCACGGTGACGAAGATGGCGGCACCGGGCGCGAAGAGCAACCACGGATGATCGCGCAGCACGCTCACGCTGCGTGCCGCGCCGAGCATGTTGCCCCACGACGCCGCGGGCTCCTGCACGCCCATGCCGAGGAACGACAGGAACACCTCGCCGAGGATGTAACCCGGCACCGCGACCGTCGCGGCCACGATCACGAACGACGCCGTGTTCGGCAGGATGTGCCGCACGAGCACGCGCGCGCGGCTCATGCCGAGCGCCTCCGCCGCGAGCACGTACTCGGCTCGCCGCAGCGAAAGCACCATGCCGCGGACGACGCGGGCGAGCGACGCCCATCCGACGAACGCGAGCACGACGACGATGGCGACGTACACCTGCCGGCTCGAGAGGTGCGCGGGAAAGGCCGCGCGCAGCGCGACGACGAGGTAGAGCGCGGGCACGCTCAGGAACAGTTCCGCCCCGCGCATCACGAGCGTGTCCACCCAGCCGCCGAGATAACCCGCCACCCCGCCGAGGACCAGGCCGAGCGTGAACGAGATCAGGATGCCGACGAGCCCGACCGTGAGCGAGACCTGCGCGCCGTAGAGCAGGCGCGAGAACACGTCCCGCCCCATCGAGTCGGCGCCGAACAGGTAGAGCCGTGCCGGCGCGTCCACGCCGAAGAGGTGGCGGTCGGCCGGGATCACGCCGAGCAGCCGGTAGGGCGCGCCGCGCACGAACCAGCGCACCGGCGCGCTCGCACCGGGCACGGCCTCGTAGCGGTTCACGCCAGCCGCCGTGGGCCGCGTGACGTCCACCCGCCCGTCCCAGCGCACCGGTGTCGGCGGGTGGAAGAACCGGACGCGATCCATCTCGCCCTCGCCGTACGGCGCGAGGAACGGCGCGAGCGCCGCGCAGGCGTAGAGCACCACGAGCACGGTCGCGGCGACCGTGCCCACGCGGTTCGCTCGCAGCGCGCTCCACGCCCGCCTCGCGGGCGACTGCGGGACGGGCGCGGGCCCGCCGCGCGCGTCAGTCATGGCGCACCCGTGGATCGGCGAGCGCGAGCAGCAGGTCGGCGACGAGATTACCCGCCACGAGCAGCGCGCTCGCCATGAGTACGGCGCCCATCACGAGGTACTGGTCCTGGCGCTGGATCGCCTCGAGCGTCAGCGATCCGAGCCCGGGCCAGGCGAACACGGTCTCGGCGACGAACGAACCCGACAGCAGGCTGCCGAGCGTGAAGCCGAAGAGCGTGATGAGCGGATTGAGTGCGTTCGGCAGCACGTGCCGCACGAGCACGTCGCGCTCCGGCAGCCCCTTCGCCCGCGCCGTCGTGACCCAGTCGAGGCGCAGCACGTCGAGCACGCTCGCCCGCATCTGCCGCATCCGGCTCGCGAGTGGCACGAGCCCCACGACGAGCGCGGGCAGCACGAGGTGATGCAGCGTGTCGAGCACGCGCGGCACGAACGCCATGCGGTCGTGATCGAGGTCGTGCATGCCGCCGATGGGGAACCAGCCCGTGCGCCACGCGAACAGGAGCAGCAGCAGCCCGGAGAGCACCTCGGGGAGGCTGAGCAGCGCGAAGCTGCCGAGCGAGAGCGTGCGGTCCACCCACGTGCCGCGGCGCGCGGCGGCGAGCAGCCCGAACGGCAGGGCCAGCCCCCACGTCACGCACGCGCCCGCGAGGGCGAGCAGCAGCGTGTTGCCCATGCCGCGCCGCAGCACGGTGAACACCGGCTGGTGGTACGAGAACGACTGGCCGAAGTCGAGGTGCAGCACGACGTTCTTCACGTACAGCGCGTACTGCACGTACCATGGCCGGTCGAGCCCGAAGTTGCGGCTCATCTGCGCGAGCTGGGCCTGCGAGACGGACGGGTTCTCGAGGAACGCGTCGAGGAAGTTCCCCGGCGCGAGCTGCAGCAGCAGGAACGTCAGGGCCGACACGCCGAACAGCACGGGCACGGCCTCGAGCAGCCGCCGGAGCACGAACGTGCGCACGCGCGGGCCTCTAGCCTCGGCCGGGCTTCACGAAGATGCGGTCGACGTTCCAGAGGATGCGGTGCGGCATCGGGCTCGGCTGGACGTTCCCGAACCGGCTGCGCACGGGCAGCCGGATGATCTGCGTCGGCAGCCAGACGATCCAGCACTGGTCGTTCACGATCCCCATGAGTTCGCGCCACGCCGCCTTCCGCGCGGCTTCGTCGGTCGTGTACACGATGCGGTCCATCAGCGCGTCCACGCGCGCTTCCTCGGGCGTCGCGGGCTTCTCCTGGCGGATGTGCCAGTAGTGCAGCAGCCCCGAGGAGCGCCACGTGTTCTGGCCCATGCCGGGTTCGGCCGGCACGGCCGAACCCTGACCGAGCAGGATCGCGTCGTAATCGAGGTCGCCGCGCATGTGCGACGTCAGCGTGTTGAACTCGAGCGGCGCCGCGTCCACGCGCAGCCCCACCTTCGCGAGGTCGTCCCGCACCAGCGTCAGCATCTCCTTGCGCATCGTGTTGTCGGAGTTCGTGTGCATCGTGAACGCGATCGTGCGGCCGTCGCGGTCCTCGAGGAACCCGTCCCCGTTCGTGTCCTTCCAGCCGAGACCCGCGAGCAGCGCCTTCGCGCCCTCGGGGTCGAAGTCGAGCCCGGTGATCGCCGGGTCGTACCAGCGCTTGTTGCCCGGCGACATGGTGGACCAGTTCTTCACGCCCTCGCCACGGAACGGGCCGCGGATGAGCGCCTCGCGGTCGATCGCCTTCGACACGGCACGCCGGAAATCCCGCTGCGAAAACCACGCGTACTTGACGGCGCCGACCATCGGCTCGCCGGCGCGGTGGTTCGCGCTGCCCTCGGGCGCGGGATTGAGGTTGAACCAGAGGAACGACGTGTTGAACGAAGGTCCGCCGTCGTACAGCGTGTAGCGGCCCTTCGCTTGACCCGCCGCGTACGCCGCGTAGTCCTCGGGGCGCACGTTGTCGAGGCCGTCGAGTTCGCCCGCCTGGAACTTGAGCGCCGCGACGTCCTGGTCCTTCGCGAGCACGAAGACGAGTTCGTCGAGGTACGGCAGCCGCCGGCCGCGCGCGTCCACGCCGAACCACCAAGGATTGGGGCCGAGCACGACCTTCTCGTCCGCGCGGAACTCGCGCAGCACCCAGGGTCCGCTCGTCACGAGGCTCTCCGGCGGCGTGTCCACGCCGTAGGCCGAGGCGAAACCGCCTGCGCGCCAGACCCGTTCCAGCACGTGTCGCGGCAGGATGCGCACCGTGCTCGTGGCCGACAGCAGCATCGCGTACGGCCGCACCGTCACGACGCGGAACGTGTACGAATCCGGAGCGGAGTACGCGAAGCGCGCACGCTCGCCGGTGCGCGGGTCGGTGATGGACAGTCCCTCGGACATCGAGGTGCCGAGCGAATCGTCCATGGCGACGTCGAAGCTGAACTGCACGTCCGTGGACGACATCGGGTGGCCGTCGCTGAAGCACGCGCCGCGGCGCAGATGGAACGTGAGCGTGCACGCGTCGGCGGACCACTCCCACGACTTCGCGAACAACGGCGTGTCCTCGAGCGTGCCGTAATCGACGTCCGTGAGCGAGGTGTACAGGAGGTTGCAGACGTCGTTGGTCGGCCGTTCGCTCGCCATGATCGGATTGAAGTGCTTCGGGCTCGCCGTCGCGCCCACCACGAATCGTCCGCCGTATTCGCCGGGCTCGTGCATGCGCATGGTGAGCGTATCCGGCGGCAGCGGGTGCACGTCCACGCGCCGCGCGACTTTCGCGCCGCCGCAACCGGCGAGCACGAGCAACAGCGCCGCAGCACAGATCCGGGAATCGAACTTCGGACGGACTCTCATGAGCACCTCGCGCGCACCCCGCACCATGCGGCGCACGTCCTCGGCATCATAGGAACCGCCTCGCGCGAGGCGCAAGAGTCACGCATCCCCGCGGCGGACGGCGGCCGCCGGGACCGTGGCGAACCAGGCGGCGGCGTCCCCGGGGCCCAGCCGCCGTTCGAGCGGCTGGTCCGCCGCGATCGCCTCTTCGAGCCGTTCGAGCGGGGCATCGGGACCGAGCCACTCCCCTGCATGCGCGGTCGCCGCGGCGAGCGCCACGCGCACTTCCGCGCGGCGGCCCTCGTCCAGCCGGGCCCAGTCCGCGAGGCGCAGGTGCGAGTCCCCGAGCAGCAAGCTGCCCTGCGGGAGCAGCGCCGCCCCGCGCCGGCGCTGGGCGATCCCCGCGAACTTGCGGCCCCGAAGCGTGAGCTCATGCCGGGCCGTGGACGCGAAGCACGGCGGTGCCGACTCCGCACCCCCGCGGGGCCTCCCGACGCCACGCGGGCTGCCGGGCGACAGCTCGACCGGCACGCCGAGCCGGCGCAGCGCCACCGCGAGCATCCCGCAGGTCTTCGCGTACGCCGCCGTCGCGTCCGGCGCCCAGCCGTCCGGCCCGAGGCGCGCGGTGAGCGAGAACGTCCACTCCTCGTCGTGCCAGATCGCCCGGCCGCCCGTCGGGCGCACCGCCCAGACGATGCCCGCCGCGTCGAGCCGCGCGAGGTCGAGTTCGGCCTCCGGCGACTGGCTGCTGCCGAGCGTGATCCCCGCGGGCGCGAAACGGAACAGCCGCAGGACCGGGCCCTCGAGCGCGCCGGCCTCGCACGCGGCCAGCAGCCGCGCGTCCCGCGCCATGTTCTCGCGCGCGTCGTGCGCGCCGTCACGCCAGAGGATCATGCGTCTCCCGAAACGAAGCCCCCGGCTGCGTGGGCCGGGGGCGGGTGATGCGCGGTGGAGCCGGGTCGCACCGCGTTCACCTCACGTGCAGCCAATCGACGAGCAGGAACTGGAAGCGCCCGATGAGCAGCGAGATGCGCGACATCACCGTGTAGCCGTAGCCGGCGCCGAACGAGATCATGAGGAACCAGACGCCGACGCGCGAGACGCCGCCCAGCACGCCCTTGTGCTCGCGACTGTAGAAGAAGAACAGCAGGCTCGTCACGAGCCCGACCGTGAAGAGGATCGCGTTGAGGCTCCCCCACAGGTCGCCGGGGATCCAGAGCGGCACGAGCGACGCCTGCACCTGCGCGACCAGGTCGCCCTGCGCGAAGCCCGTCGTCTTCAGTCCCGCGAACACGCCCATCACCACGGCGAGCGACCAGCGCGACATCCACGAGAGCCGGGTGAAGAGCCGCGTGAACAGCAGCACCCCGAGCACGGCGGGCACGATCAGCCAGCCGCGGTAGTCCTGCATCTGCGCCTGGAACGGACCACCGGCCTGCGAACCGTCGAACGCCGCGCGCAGCGGAATCACGAGGTACTGGTCCACGACGGTCCAGTAGTTCAGCGCGATGTAGTAGCCCGCGGACACGCCGACGAACAGGTGCTCGGCGAACTTGTAGAGCGGGTTGTCCTTGTACAGGAACGAGAACACGCACAGCGTCAGCAGCGCCGCGATCCACACGCCGAAGTCGGTCGAGATCGTCATGCCGACGCTCCTGCCCGGCGGCGCGTCCAGTGGACGACGTTGCCGGCGACGATGCACAGCGCGATGAACAGGTGCGCCATCGACTGCGCGTCCATGCCGCTCGTCGCGGCGCCGCGCTCCTTGCGCAGCACTTCGTACTCGGCCGCGCCCGCCATGCCACCGAGCAGGCCGCGCAGCTGGCCGGACTGCAGGTACGGGAAGAACTCCGGCGCGCTGACCGCGGTGCAGCCCGAGACCATCGGCAGGTGGAAGCGCGAGTTCACCTGCTGCACCCACTCCTTCGTGCCCGGGTAGCCCGCGGAGATGTTCACGAGCATCGGGAAGCTCGAATAGTCGGTGACGGTGCGCATGATGGGCAGCTGCGTCGTCACGCGCCCGCGCTGGTCCCGCGGGAACGCGCTGGCGATTCCCTGCCCCATGAGCACCATGACGGCCTCGTTGCCGGACTTGTAGCCGAGGTTCACGTAATCCACGCCGTCCACGAGCGGCACGCCTCGCGCGCGGTACTCGTCCGCGACCTTCTCGATGGACTGGTCCACGACGGCCGCGCCGCCGTTCCAGAGCACGGTCACGACGACCTTGCAGCGCTTGTCCCACAACTGGCGGAGCGAGGTCTCGGTCATGGGTGCGAGTTCCGGAGTGGAGGCGGGGTCGTAGTCGCACGACATGAGCACGGTCGACCCGTCGGGAATCGCGGCGATCGCGTCGTGGTACTGGCGCACGGGCGTCGTCGGCACGACCGGGAGCCCGATCGGCCAGAGCAGCGGCACGAGCACGAGCAGCCCGACGACGAGGAAGATCCAGCGGCGGTCGATGCGTTCGAGCGCGGAGAGTGCCATGTCAGTCACTCCCTCCCAGGTACGATCGCTCGATGCCGAGGATCACGCGCAACCCGGTCGCCATGACGCCCATGGCCGCGCCGATCAGGATGGCGCGCTTCGCCGCGTTCTGCGGCCAGTCCATGATCCACTGCTGCAGCGGCTCGAGGCGCAGGTGCCGCATCCACTCCGGCAGCCCCGGATGGTCGAAGACACCCGCCATGACCGCGTCACCGAGCGGCACGCGCCCGATCATGACGACGAGCGCCGAGACGGCGAGCAGCGCCGCCTCGGCCGAACGGACGCGGAACGCGCGGAACGCCGCGGACGCGATGAATAACGCGAGCAGCGCGAACATCGTCGAGTTCATCGGCACGTAGACGTGGTCGTAGATCCACAGCGACACCGTGCCGGGATCCTGGAACTTCGCGCGGTCCACGAACAGCCCGAACACGAGCGTCACGCCCATGCCGGCGAGCAGCACGAGCTTGTAGGGCCAGTCGGGATGGCGCCGGAGGATGCCCTCGAGGTTCACCTGCACGAGGTTCGCGCCGCCGAGCGCGTAGCCGAACGCCACGACGATCACGGCGCAGCGCTGCAGGTAGTCGGCGGGCACGCTGACGTAGGGATGAGGAACGAAGAATCCCGCCAGGACGATGGCGCCGATGACCGCGGTGAGGAACAGGGGGATCTCGCGCTTCACGCCGCGCTCCTATTGCGTCTGCATCCACACCGTCAGGGTGTGGATGCCGAAGGTTTCGAGGAGGCAGCCGGCGATCACGACGGCCACGATGACGAGCTTGAGCATGTCGGCGCCCTTGAGGCCGCCGACGAGGCGCGCCTCGCCGGACAGGTAGGCGCTCGCGGCGAAGATCTCCTCGCCGATCAACGTGTGGTCGCACGCCACGACGAAGAACGGCAGCTGGTGCACGTTCGCCGTCGCCGCGATCTGGATGGCGCCCGTGGCGTAACCCGTTTCGGACAGCATGAGCGACTCGCCGTAGAACGAGCCCACGAACAGGTGGGCCGCCGGGCGCTCGCGCAGCATGATGCCCGTGATGGCCGCGACGTAGGCGAACTGCTCCGGCGAGACGAACTGGACGCTTTCGGGGTCGTACGCGTCGGGCCGTCCGGCGTCCACGTGCCCGCTGCGCACCATCTCCTGCGCGATCGTGAACGGGATCGGGTACGACACGGGCACGCGCAGCGGAGTGTCGTAGCGCGCCGTCATCTTCGCGACGCTCTCGAGGATCACGAGGCCCGCCACGGTCTGGATCTCGTCGATGTCCTGGATCCCCGGCACGTAGAGCACCGGGCGGCCCATCTCGGTCGCGCGCCCGATCGCCTCCTCGATCGCGTCGATGCCGGCGAGGCGGCGGACGAACGGCTTGCGGCCCGTCTGCGCCATGTACATGTAGTAGAGGACGAGCAGGAAGAACGCGAGCAGGAAGACGAGCACGCTCACGCGCGAGACGTTGAACCAGGTCGCGCGCCCGATCGCCGGCCCGGCGGCGGCCCCGGCGCGCGTGGTGCCCCCGGGACCGAAGGCGGCGACGCGGTAGAAGTAGGTCACCTCGCGCTGCACCGTGAGGTCGGTGAAGGCACGCGTGCCGGACTCGACGCTGTCCACGATCGCCCACGGCCCGCCGGGCGTGGTGGCTCGCTCGAGGAAATACCCGGAGACGACGCCGGCGCGTCCCGTGTCGTCGGGCGAGAGCGTCCACGTGAGCGACATCGCGTGGCCCGCGTCGTTGGGGACGTCCGCGTACAGCAGGCCGGTCGGTGGCGCCGGTGCGCGCAGGCTGTCCGCCGAAGCGACGGCCGCCGCCGGCGCCGGTGAGGCGAGGACGACGAGCAGCAGCGCGAACGGCACGAGACGGCGCACGGATGCGGCGAGTGGCAAGGGGGCCCCTCCTGGGCGGAAACCCACACGCGATCCGGCGCGAGCGGGTGCGCGGCACGCTAGCAACGCGTTTCCGCCCGAGTCAACGCCCGAGCGCGTCACGGCGCGATACGCTCCACGTTCGCACGGGGCACGATCCGGCGCTCGCGCTCGTCGGCGAACTCGACCTCGAGCACGCGCACGAGCGCCTCGGTCTCCAGGACCATGAGCGCGGCCGGCAGTGCCACGACGCGGCCGATGCGCCCGAACCACGGCTCGCGGATCACGCGCACGAGCGCGCCCACCTCGAGCCCGCCCCCCGCTTCGTCCGGGCGTTCGGCCGCGTCGCCGTCGAGCGGAACGATCACCTCCGGCCGCAGGACGCCGGCGCGAATCTGCGTCGCCCCGCTCACCGAGGCCTCCCTGCCCTCGAGCCGGCGCAGCAGCTTCCACGTGCGCTGGGCCATCGGGATGCGGCCGAAACCTTCCGTGAGCACGAGCGTGAAACCGAGCGATTCGGCGCCGGTGATCGCGACGCCGAGGTCGCGCCCGAGCAGCTTCCGCAGGTCGCCGTCGTCGAAGCCGCCGACGAGCACGGCCGCAACCCCGATGTCACGCGCGCGCATCAGCGTGTCGTGGCTCACGTAGGCCCCGCCGACGACCACGCAGCCGCGATGCTCGCGCCCGAGATCGCCCGGACGCAGCTCGGCGTCCGGATTGCTCACCGGCACCGCGAGCGGTCCGAACGCCTCTCCCCCGACGCCGAAGATGCCCTGCAGGAACGCGCCGTGTGTCTCGACCACGACTCCCTCGCCTTCGAGCACGCGCGCAACGCGCCCGCTCACGTACGCGCGTACTTCGACCGGAATCGGCGGCTCGCGCAGGAGCAGCTGGCCCGTCACGGGCGAAAGGCTCTCGAGCACGCCCGCGCACGGCGCCGTCACTTCGGTGCGCCCGAAGCCGAACAGCCCCTTCGTGAACGCGATCGGTTCGTCCTTCTCGACGGCGCTGCCGACCGGCTTGAGCAGCGCCGCGACGACCTTGGCCGGCTCGAGCGAAAGCTTCGCGGCGAGGTTCACGACCTGCACGTTGCCGGGCAGTTCGGTGCGCGCGACCACCGTGCCGGGCGCCACGGTGTCGCCGGCCGCCACGAGGACGTCCCCGCGCAACGGCAGCCGCCGTTCGCGTTCGAGCCGGGCCGATTCCGTGACCCGAAGGCCGGGCGTGTAGGAGTGGCCCACGGTCAGAGCTCCCTCGGATAGATCGCGAGCGCACGGTTCCAGGCGCGCAGGCGGTCGATCCGCGCCGCGTCGTCGGAGGGCAGCGCGAACGGCTGCCGGCCGCGCGCGTCGAGCACGAGCCCGACTTCGCCCGCACGCACGTCGCGCGTGAGCGGCTTGCCGCGGCCCGCGCCCACGTCGAATCCGCGCTCGGGCGTCACGGTGAGCGTCCAGCGTTCGTGCCCCGCCCCCGGGACGAGCATCATGTCGCCGCACGCGGCGCGGTGCGTCGAGACCGCTCCGGCGGCGGTGCGCACCTCCACGGTCATGCACGGCTGGCCCGGCTTGCCTGCGCCGATCGGTGCGACGCACGCGCCGAGCACGATGAGGCAGTCGCGCTCGAACACCTCCGTCGCGGCCTGCTCATGCACGGTTGAGAGCACGCCGAGCTGCGGGGTCATGAAGATGCTGTCCACCGCGACCTCGGTCACGCCCTCCGGAAGGAAAGCGTCGAGCATCATGAGCAGCGCCTGTGCGCGCCGCGGCGCGTGGGAGAGCACGCCGCCCGAGCCCACGACGAGCCCGAGGTCGAGCAGGTTCACGAGCGACTCGCCGGTCGCCGACTGCGTGAGCGCGTCCGAGATGTCGCGCGACTGCTGCTTGCCCTTGAGTCCCACCGCGAGCGTGCGGTGCTGCACGAACGACAGGCGCAGCGCCTCGCGGCAGATCGCCTGCTCGACGACGAGGTCCTCGAGCGTCTGCGGAATGCTCGTCGGCCGGATCATCTTGTTCTTGATCCGGTTGCGCAGGTCGAGCTCGTTCACCGGGAACGGCACCCAGCGCAGGATGTTCGCGAGTCCCGCCTCGGCCATGACGTTCGA
>JACRIW010000049.1 GCA_016215625.1 Candidatus Eiseniibacteriota bacterium
CGTGCTCCGGCTAGATATTGATCGGCGCGGGAGTGCGAACGGGCAACGGCTTCACGCGCTCCGGTTCCGCCGCGGCGTTGCCCGGTGCGGGCGCGACGCCGGCGATCGTGATCTCGTCCTCGGCGCCGAGCGCCATTCTGCCGGTCGCGCGCACGGCGCCACCGAAGTCGGCGTCCACCCACGCGGTCGGCGCGCCGTCCTGCACGAACGCGGTGATCACCGCCGCGGTCGCCGCCGGCGAGTTGCTGCGCACGCGCAGGCGGTTCGTGCCCGGCACGAAGTCCACCGTGATGCCGAGCGCGGGCGAGCCCGAAGCGAACAAGAGCTTCTTGCCACCGGCTTCGGCGCGCACCTCGACCGCGAATGCCGCGGCGCGGATGCCCGTCGGCGATCCCATCGGCATCTGCAGCGAGAACCGTCCGCGCTCGTCCGTCGTGGCCGACACGTTCACGCCGCCCTTCGGGCCCTTCGCGCTCACGCGCGCACCCGCGGCGGGCTTGCCGTCCGCGCGCGCCACGAGGCCGCGCACGACCAGCGTGCGCACGGCGTTGCCCGCGAGCGCGGGCGGCACGCACGCCGCGATCGCCGTCAGCACGGCGAGCACGAGCGCGAAGCGAAGCCGTCCGCTCACCGGCCGCCCTCGCGGCCGAAGCGGCGCTCGCGCTTGAGGCCGGTCTCGAGCTTGGTCGCCACCTCGCGCGCGACGCGCGGCATCACGCGCTCGCGGAAGCGGTCGAGGAACCACGCGACCGCCGCGTGATCGCGCTTGGCGAGTTCTCGCAGCGCCCACGACAGCGACTTCTCGACCATCTCGTCCTGGTCGTCCACGAGCCGCTCGCACACCATGAGCGTGCGCGGCGTGTCGCCCGTGCCGCCCCGCGACTTGAGGTTGAGCGCCACGGTCGAGACGAGCGCGACGCGTCGCCACCAGCGGTCGGGCGAGTCCGCCCAGCGCAGCACGCGCGCGTCGTCGATACCGCCCATGCGCCACACGGGCCCGCTCACGCTGCACGCGAACTGGTCCACGCTCGCCCAGTTGTCGAGCCCGCGCCCGAGCACGCCGAGATCGGCCGCGCGCACGGCGGCGAGCCCGGCGCGATGCGCGCCGAGCACGTCGTACGCGATCTGCCGCGCGTCGAACGTGCGCGTGTCCACGAGCGCCTGCGCGAGGCGCACGACGTCACGCCCCGGCCACGGCTTGCAGCGCGCGTACAGTTCGTCGGCGATCTCGTGGCACTCGGGCATGCTCAGCCCGAGCCGCTCCATGCGCGAGCCGTGACCGCCGGACGCCGGGTGCGACGAAGCCGGCCGGGCGAGCGCGCGGATGGCGCGCATCGCTTCGGCCGCTTCTCGCGCCGGACCGGGCCGCTCAGCGGCGGGCGAGTTCTTCGTAGAGATAGGCGCAGCTCCGGGTGCCGCCGTGGAACGACGTGAGGGAGAACTTCTCGTTGGGTGCGTGAACCTGGTCGTCGTGCAGTCCGAAGCCCATCAGGATGCTCGGCTTCCCGAAGATGCGCTGGAACGTCGCCATCACCGGGATCGACCCGCCTTCGCGGATGAGCGCCGGCTTCTTGGTCCACGAGCGCTCGAGCGCGCGATACGCGGCCTGCATCATGGGATCGGACGGATCGCTGATGAACGGCATGCCGCCGTGGTGATGGCTGACCTTCACCGTGCAGCCCTTCGGCGCGAGCGAGCGCACGTGCGCCTCGTACGCGGGGAACAGGTCGTCGGGATTCTGGTCGGGCACGAGCCGCATGCTGATCTTCGCGGTCGCCACGCTCGGCAGCACGGTCTTCGCGCCGGCGCCGATGTAGCCGCCCCAGATGCCATTCACGTCGAGCGTCGGACGCGACGTGACGCGCTCGATGGTGCTGTAGCCCTTCTCGCCCACGCCCATCGGCGCGCCGCTCTCGGCGATGAAGCCCGCCTCGTCGAACGGCAGCTCGCGCATCGCCGTGCGCTGCTGCTCGGTGAGCTCGCGCACCTTGTCGTAGAAGCCCGGCACCGTGACGCGGCCGTCGGCGTCCTTGAGTCCGTGGATGATCGTGGCGAGCGCGTTCGCGGGATTCATGACCGCGCCGCCGAACTCGCCCGAGTGCAGGTCGCGCGTCGGGCCGGTGACCTCGACCTCGGTGTAGAGCAGGCCGCGCAGCGCGTAGCACAGCGACGGCTGGTCGGGTCCGAGCATGGACGTGTCGCTCACGAGGATCACGTCGGCCGCGAGGCGCGCCTTCCACGACTCGAGGAACTCGGCGAGGTGCTCGCTGCCCACCTCTTCCTCGCCTTCGATCACGATCTTGAGGTTGATCGGGAGCTTGCCGTGCACCTTCAGGTGCGCCTCGATCGCGGAGAGGTGCATGTACACCTGCCCCTTGTCGTCGCACGCGCCGCGCGCGAACAGCTTGCCGTCGCGCAGCGTGGGCTCGAACGGCGGCGTCTTCCACAGGTCGAGCGGATCGGGCGGCTGCACGTCGTAGTGCCCGTAGAGCAGCGCCGTCGGCGCGCCCGGCGCGCCGAGCCACTCGCCGTACACGACCGGATGACCGGCGGTGTCCACGACCTCGGCGTGCGGCACGCCGATGGACTTCAGGTGCGCCGCGACGTGTTCCGCGCACGCGCGCACGTCGCCCTTGTGGGCGGGCTGTGCGCTCACGCTCGGAATGCGCAGGCACGTCTTGAGGTTTTCGAGGAAGCGTTCCTGGTTCTGCTCGAGGTATTGCGTCAGGGCGTCCATGGTGGTCGCTCCGTGCCGGGTGATGGGTGTGAGGCGAAGGAGTGCGCACTGTAATGGAAAGCGCGCGTTCCGGCCCACTGCGAACACGCTCGCTCTTTACAGGGGCGCGGGCGCTCGCGCATCATGACGCGCGCTTTGGGCCCTTCACCCTCGGACTTCCCTCCATGCAGATCCGCATCCTCCATCACGAATGCTGTGGCAGCGGCCACTGCCTCGATCTCGCGCCGGGCGCTTTCGCGCTCGACAGCAAGAACAAGGCGGTCGTCCTGGACCCCGAGTCCGAGACCCCCGAGCGCCTGCTCGAGGCCGCCGAGGCCTGCCCGTCGTCGGCCATCCTCCTGCTCGACGACGAGGGCAACACGGTCTTCCCGTGAGTGAGCGCGCCACGCCACGCCGTCTGGCGCTCCTGCCCGAGCGCTTCGCCGTCTGCCGTTTCGCACCCGACGCGCCGCTGCCCGCGTGGGTGTTCCACGAGAGCGCCACGGTCTGGAGCCTCACGCGCACGCCGCGCGAACTGTCCGTGGTCTGCCCCGAGGACGACCTGCCGCCTTCGGTCGAGAATGCCGAGCGCGGCTGGCGCGCCTTCGAAGTCGAAGGGCCGATCCCGTTCGGCGTGACCGGCGTGATCTCCGGACTCACGGCGCCGCTCGCGGTCGCGGGAATCCCGGTGTTCGTACTCTCGACCTACGACACGGACCTGCTGCTCGTGCGCGAGTCGCAGCTCGAGGGAGCGATCGACGCGCTCGGACGGGAGCGCGTCGCCCGCGTTCCGTGAGCGCGCCGGGCGCGCTGCTCGAACGATGGCGCGAAACCCGCGAGGGTTTCGCACCACTCTTCCTCGAGCCGATCCTCGAGCCGGCGTTCGCGCACCTCGAGCCGGCGATCGGCCCGGGACGCACGTGCCTCGATCTCGGAAGCGGCGCCGGGCACGTCGCGGCCGCGGTGCGTGCGTGCGGCGGCCACACGATCGCGCTCGACGTGGACGTACCCGAACTCGCCCGTGCGCGTCATCGCTTCCCGGGTGGCGAGGCGCTCGCCGCGGACGCCGCGCGGCTACCGCTCGCGGACGGAAGCGTGGACGCGATCTTCTGCTTCAGCGTGCTGCAATACACCGACCGGCCCTCGGCGATCGCCGAGATGCGCCGCGTGCTGCGCGCGGACGGACGCCTCGTCGTGGTCGAAAATCTCGCGGGCAGCCCGGTCGCGCTCGCCTATCGCGCGTGGCGCGCGATCGCGGGCATCCGTTACCCCGACCGGCTCACCCCGAGACGTCATCTCGCGTGGAGCGAACGCGGAATGTTCCTCCGTCATTTTCCCATCGGGCGCTGCGATGCCTGTTCACTCATTTCTCCTCTATTACTGGCGTTGCCGCGCGTCTATGCTGCCGACGCCTCGGAAGGACCGCATTCCCCCGTACGGACCTGGTTGAACCGTGTGCGCCGCTGGGATTCCGCATGGCTCGAAGCCGTGCCGGCGCTGCGTCATGGGGCGTGGATGTTGATCTTCCGAGGTTGAGTCCCGATGGTCCCCAGGCGCGATCACGCCACGGTCGCATTCACATTCGACCTGCACGACGTGGATCATCCCTCCGACGTGCGGCACGCCGCGGAATGGTTCGCCGAGCGCGGCCTGCCCGCGACGTTCTTCGTGCCGTCGGCGCTGTTCGCGATCGCGCCGCTCGCCGAAGCGCTGCGCCGGCTTCCCGCGCTCGGCCATGAAGTCGCGAGCCACGGCCACGAGCACGACTGGAACGAGATCGACGCGCTCATGGGGGGCCGACCGGAGCGGCTCGGGTTCCTGCGGGAGTCACATGCGCGCCACGCCGACTTCTTCGGCGAAGCTCCCGCCTCGTTCCGCTCCCCGCGCTGGTGCACGCTCGGGCCCCACGCGGTGCACGCGCTCGCGGCACTCGGCTATCGCGCGGATTCGAGCGCGACCCCGCAGCGCTTCCCGCTCTTCAGCTCGACGCCGCTGAACCCCGGCTGGTGGGCGAGCCCGCGCACCGTGCACGAGCTCGCGCCGGGGCTGCTCGAGATCCCGACGAGCACGCTGCTCGTCCCGGCAGGCGCGCCCGCCTTTCTCACGCTCCGCGGCGCGGGCTCGCGCACGCTCGTGGCGGCGCTCATGCGCGAATGCCGCTGGAGCGGCGCCCCGCTCGTGCTGCAGTTCCACGTCGAGGATTTCACCCCCGCGACGCTGCGCGACCGTGGCTGGGGACGCGCGTCCTGGCGCGACCTGCTCCCGCGCGCGCGCGGCGGCTTCCGGATCAAGCTCTTCCTGCGCGAGCGCGACCCCGACCGCATCGTCGCGACGCATCGCGGCGTCGTCGAGGCGTGCGCGCCGCTCGAGCCCTCGACCATCGGAGGCATCGCCCGCGCCCGATACGAACGGCGGCCGTCCGGAAGGACGACCGCCGCGCAAGGTGCCTGAATACCGGCCGCCGATCACCCGCCGCCGGCGCCGATCGGGGCGCTGCCCTCGGCGAACGAGCGCATGACCTCTTCGAGCACGCGCTGCGGCGGCCGCACCTGCTCGAGTGGAAGCGTCGCGAGCGGCGCGTCCACCATGCGCAGCTCGTCGTGGAACGTGTGCGTCTTCGGGTTCACGTACAGCAGGCCCGTGATCAGCTTCTGCTCCTCGCGCGCCTCGTGGATCACCGCCCACGCCTTCTTGAGGTCGGTCGGGTCGTAGTCGGTGTCGAGCTTCTTGAGGAAGATGCGCGAGCCGTCCGGCATGTCCACTTCGCGCGTCGTGCCCGGCTCGTAGTCCACCGACAGGTCCTCGAAGTAAGGCACATAGTCGATGTCGTGCAGGGGCGCGTCGTGCTCCTTCACGGCGGCGTACGACTTGGTCGAGCCCTCGTGGTCCGCGAACGTCACGCACGGGCTGATCACGTCGATGATCGCCGTGCCCTTGTGCGCGAACGCGGCCTTGAGCAGCGGCCGCAGCTGCTTCTGGTCGCCCGAGAACGAGCGCGCCACGAACCCGCAGCCCAGCTCGATCGCGAGCGCGCACAGGTCGACGGGCATGAGGCGGTTCGCCTCGCCCGACTTGCGCGTGCTGCCGAGGTCGGCCGTCGCGGAGAACTGCCCCTTCGTGAGGCCGTACACGCCGTTGTTCTCGACGATGTAGATGGCCGGCACGTTGCGGCGGATCATGTGCATGAACTGGCCGATGCCGATGCTCGCCGTGTCGCCGTCGCCGGAGACGCCGAGCAGCAGCAGTTCGCGGTTCGCCATGGACACGCCGGTCGCGATGCTCGGCATGCGGCCGTGCACGGAGTTGAAGCCGTGCGAGTGCCCGAGGAAGTACGCGGGCGTCTTGCTCGAACACCCGATGCCCGAGAGCTTCGCGACCTTGTGCGGCTCGAGCCCGGCCTCCCACGCGGCCTGGATGATGCCGCCGGTGATCGCGTTGTGGCCGCAGCCCGGGCACAGCGTGGTCTTGCTGCCGTCGTAGTCCGCGCGGCTCAGGCCGACGCGGTTGACCGGCTGTCCCGCCGGAGGGGTGGTCGGGGCGCTCATCGCGTGGCTCCTTCCGTGACCGTGCGGCCTTCGTGGGCGAGCACGCCGTCCACGACGCTCTGCGCGTCGATCGGCAGGCCGTCGTAATGCAGCACCGACTGCACGCGCGCGGCGGCGTCGGGCACTTCGGTGAGCAGCTTCTCGCGCAGCTGGCCGTCGCGGTTCTGCTCCACGACGTACACGCGCGCGTACTTGCGCGCGAACTCGTGCACGGAGTGCGCGAGCGGCAGCGCGCGGACGCGCAGGTACGACGCCTTCACGCCCTGCTTCGCGAGCAGGTCGCGCGCCTCGAGCACGGCCCAGTGCGACGAGCCGTACGCGATCAGGCCGACGTCGGCGCCCGGCGTCTCGAGGAGTTCCGGCTGCGGCATGAGCGCGCGCGCGTTCTCCATCTTCTTCTTCAGGCGGTCCATGCCGCGCACGTACGCCTCGG
Organism: Candidatus Eiseniibacteriota bacterium; assembly: GCA_016215625.1. GTDB lineage: Bacteria > Eisenbacteria > RBG-16-71-46 > RBG-16-71-46 > RBG-16-71-46 > CAIXRL01. The sequence continues at coordinate 6,695 of JACRIW010000049.1, forward strand.
TGTTCTCGGTGTAGCGCGCGAGCTCGTCGTGGCCGGAGCCGCGCGTGAAGTACGTGCCCTTCCAGTTGCGGTTGCCGGGCAGCGTGCGCCACGGAATGCCGTCACCGTCCACGTCGCCGTAGCGCTGGAACTGCCCGATCTTCTCGAGCGCGGCCTCGTCGAGCACCTTGCCGCGGTCCCACGGCTTCGTCGGGTACTCGAACGGCTCGCTCATCCAGTTGTTCATGCCGATGTCGAGATCGCTCAGCACGAGCAGCGGCGACTGCAGCCGCTCGGCCAGATCGAACGCCGTGCCCGCGAACTCGAAGCACTCGGTCACGGAGCCCGGCAGCAGCACGGGGAAGCTCGTGTCGCCGTGCGACAGTCCCCACGCGAACGACAGGTCGCCCTGCATCGTGCGCGTCGGCAGCCCGGTGCTCGGGCCCACGCGCTGGATGTCCCACACGACCGCGGGAATCTCGGCGTAGTAGCCGTAGCCGAAGAACTCGGCCATGAGCGAGATGCCGGGACCGCTCGTCGCGGTCATCGCGCGCGCGCCGGCCCAGTTGGCGCCGAGCACGTTGCCGATCGCCGCGATCTCGTCCTCCGCCTGCACGACGGCGAACGTGGCCTTGCCCGTCTTCTCGTCGCGGCGGTAGCGCTCGAGGTACCCGATCAGCGCCTCGATGAGCGAGCTCGACGGCGTGATGGGGTACCACGCGACGACCGTCACGCCCGCGAACATCGAGCCGAGCGCGGCCGCCGTATTGCCGTCGATCAGGATCTTGCCGCCCGTGAGGTCGCGGCGCTCCACCCGGAAGGGGATCGCGAGCGGGTTCTCCGCGGCGAAGTCGTAGCCGGCCTTGACCGCCGCCGCGTTCAGCGCGAGCGCCTTCGGCTTCTTGCCGAGCTGCGCGTGCAGGGCCTTCTCGACCTCGGCCTGCTCGATGCCGAGCAGCTGCCCGGCGATGCCGACGTAGATCATGTTCACGACGAGGCGGCGCAGCTTCACGTCGTTCGTGATCGGTTCCATCAGCTTCGCCATCGGCACGCGGTAGACCGTGCGGTCCGCGGGCACGTCGGGGAACTTGATGGCGTCGTTGGCGATGATGAGCGAGCCCGGGCCCATGGAGGCCACGTCGGTCGCGGCGGTCTCGGGGTTCATGACCACGAGCACGTCGTTGCGGGCGTGACGGGCGATGTAGCCGTCCTCGTTCACGCGGATCGTGAACCAGGTCGGCAGTCCGGCGATGTTGGACGGGAACAGGTTCTTGCCGCTGACCGGGACGCCCATCTGCATGATGGACCGGAGCAGCACGTTGTTCGCCGTCTGGCTGCCCGAGCCGTTGACCGTGGCGACGTGGATGCTGAAGTCGTTGACGACGGATTTCACGGGAAGTTCGGGTCTTGCGACCCGCTCCTTGAGGTGTGCGGGGACTCGGCCGGGCGCTCCGAGGGATGGCTCGCGTGCGCGTCCGGTCGTCGATGAAGAGTCGATGGCGACCGTAGGCGCACCCTTCCGGGGGGTCAAATTGTGCGGCGCCTCTTCGGGCCCGGACCGTTGCGACCGATAAGCACGAGGTGCACGGGAGCGTTCGCGCTCCGCGGCGTTCCCTCGCGCCGGCTCGGCCGGAGCGCGTCCGGCCCATCACCTGCTTCCCGGAAGAGGCGTCGATCGTGAACACTCACAGCCACGGCCCGAACGGGGCCGGCGAGCGGAACTCGCACGAAGACGATTCCCAGGCCCGCCCGCTCGGCCCGCTCTCCGACCTCACGGAGCGCCGCCGGCTCGAGGACGAACTCCGCCGGATGGCGTACGAGGCCCAGGAAGCGCGCGCGGACGCCGAGTCCGCCGCGTCGCTCGTGCGGGCGGAAGCCGAGGAGCTCGCGCGCGAGCGCGACCAGGCGGCCGCCCATGCACGCGCGTCCTCCGAGTTCATCGCCAGCATGGCGCACGACCTGCGCACGCCGCTCAACGGCGTGCTCGGCATGGTCGAGTTCCTGCTGCACAGTTCGCTCACCGAGGAGCAGCGCGACCAGGCGCTCACCATTCGCGGAAGCGCCGAGTCGCTCGTGCGGCTGGTCGGCGACATCGTGGACTTCTCGCGCGCCGGCGCCGGCCAGCTCGAAGTGCAGTCCGAGGAGTTCTCGGTGCGCGACGTCGTGGACGACGTCGCCCGGCTGCTCGCGCAGAAGGCCGTCGCGAAGGGCATCACGTTCAGCGCGACCGTGGCGTCCACCGTGCCCGACCGCATGCGCGGGGACGCGGCGCACCTGCGCCAGGTGATCACGAACCTCGCCTCGAACGCGGTGCGCTTCACCGACGAGGGCAGCGTCACCGTCGCGCTCTCGCGCGCGCCCGGCATTCTCGCCGACGGCCGCGTGCCGCTGCGCATCGAGGTGCAGGACACCGACGCCACGCTCTCGGCGGAAAATCTCGCCGCGCTCATGGACCAGCGCACCGGCGGCGGCGAAAAGCACCCGATCTCCGGCAGCGCGGGGCTGGGACTCGCGATCTCGCGCCGCCTCGTCGAGCTCATGGGCGGCACGATCGTCGTGGGCAGCGAGCCCGGCCGGGGCAGCGCGATTTCGGTCGAGGTGCCTCTCGAACGCGTCGCGGCGGCGGCGCAGCCGGCGCAGCCGGCGCAGGCGCCCGACTTCACGCTGACGATGCAGCCGCTCGATCTGCGCGTGCTCGTCGCCGAGGACAACGCGGTCAACCAGAAGGTCGCGACGCGCATGCTGCAGCGCTGGGGCATCACCGCGCACGTCGTGCCCGACGGCCGGGCCGCGGTCGAGGCCGTGAGTACGGGCGCGTTCGATCTCGTGCTCATGGACGTGCTCATGCCGCGGCAGAACGGGTTCGATGCGACGAGCGAGATCCGCCGCCACGAGGCGGGCACGGGCCGGCGCATTCCGGTCGTCGCGATGACCGCGCACGGACTGGCGCAGGAGCGCGAGCGCTGCTTCGAAGCCGGCATGGACGGGTTCGTCGCCAAGCCGATCCAGGCGGCCGAACTGTACGCGGAACTCGCCAAGTGGGCCGAGGCTCGCGACATGGCCGAAGGTGGGCGCCACGCGGCGTAGGTCCCCGCGGCCTCGCACCCGGGCCCCTGCCGGTAGCGGCGGGGGCCCGGGCGCTTTTCCGTTCGTCACACGCTCCTGACGGTTCGTCGCCCCCCGCTTGACCGGCCGAGTGAAAGCCCTACTGTCCCGCGCATGTCCGACTCCCACGCACGCATCGAGCCGCCTGCGGCGACGCTCGATGCCGCCCGCCGCTGGCTCACGCCGGTGCGCGAGGCGCTCGGTCCCGAGTTCCTGTCGGCCTACCTGACCGGCAGCGTCCTCACGCAGGGCTTCGATCCGGCGCATTCCCGCGTCAACATCCTCGTGATCGCGCGCGCGCTCGAAGGCGCGGTGCTCGACCGCGTCGCCGCGGCGATCCCCGAGACGCGCAAGGCGCCGCACTTCGATCCGCTGTTCCTCACACGCGACCAGATGCTCGCGTCGCTCGACGTGTTCCCGATCGAGTGGCTCGACCTGAGCGAACGTCACCTGCGACTCGAAGGCGAGGACGTGTTCGGCGGCGTCGAGGTGCCGCGCACGTACCTGCGCCTGCAGTGCGAGCACGAGCTGCGCGGCAAGCACATCCGGCTGCGCCAGGAATACCTCGCGTCGGCCGGGCGCGCCGAGCGGCTCGCGGAAGTGCTGACGCGGCTGTCGAGCGGTTTCCACACGCTCTTCCGCACGCTGCTGCGGCTGCGCGGCGACGAAGCGCCGGCGCAGACCGAGGCGCTCATCGAACGCGTCGCCGACGCGTACGGGCTCGACGCGCGCGCGCTGCTCGGCGCGCACCTGCTGCGCCGCGCGGGCGCGAAGAAGCCCGCGGCCGACACGGTGCGCGAGACCTACCGCGCCTTCCTGCGCGAAATCGACCGCCTGATCGCGGCCATCGACGGGCTGCGCACGTCATGAACGCACGCGCCTTCGCGCGCGTGCTCGTCGCGGGAGCGCTGCTGTGCGTGGCGCTCGCCGCCCGGACGGCGCACGCGCAGCAGCAGGACGGGCTGGCGCCCATCCCCGAGCACGCGGGCTACGTCACCGACGCGGCCGGCGTGATCGGCGCGCAGCGTTCCGCCGAGCTCGAGGGTTTCCTCGACCAGCTCGAGAAGAAGACGGGCGCCGAGTTCGCCGTGCTGACGGTCGCCACCACGGCGCCGGAGGCGCCGGAAGCTTTCAAGACGCGCGTGTTCCAGGCGTGGGCGATCGGGAAGAAGGGCGAGGACGACGGCGTGCTGCTGCTCGTCGCCATGGAGGAGCGCGCGCTGCGCTTCGAGACCGGCTACGGCCTCGAGGGCACGCTGCCCGACGGCTGGCAGGCGCGCATGCTGCGCAACGTGGTCGTACCGAAGTTCCGCGCGGGCGAGCCGGGCGAGGGCGTCACGCTCGCGGTGGTCGAAACGGCGAAGCGCATCGCGGCCGAGAAGGGCGTCACGCTCGAGTGGGACGGACGTCCGCTCGTGTACGACGAAGGCGGAGGTCGTGGCGGCCGTCGCGGCATGCCCATGTGGTTCGTCGCCCTGCTCATCGTGATCGTGCTCTCGAACCTCGCCGCGCGCGGCGGGCGCGGTGGCCGTTACTACGGTGGTGGCGGGCCGTGGATCGGCGGCGGCGGTTTCGGTGGTGGTTTCGGTGGTGGTTTCGGCGGTGGTGGTGGAAGTTCGTTCGGCGGTTTCGGTGGTGGCGGCAGCGGCGGCGGTGGCGGAGGCGCGAACTGGTGAGGTCCCCCGCCGCGTGACCCGCGGCGCACCTGAAAGAAGAAGGAGAACGGCATGAACAAGGGTTTGATCGGCATTCTCGTCGTGGTGGTGATCCTGCTCGGCCTCGGCGGCTGCGTGGCCGGCGGCTACAACAACCTCGTGAAGGGCAAGCTCGAGGTGGACAACAAGTGGGCGCAGGTGGACAACCAGCTCCAGCGCCGCAACGACCTGATCGGGAACCTCGTGGAGTCCGTGAAGGGTTCGGCGATCCAGGAGCAGACGGTGTTCGGCGAGATCGCGGCGGCGCGCGCGGCCATGAGCGGCGCGAAGGGCCCGACGGCCGGCATCGCGGCGGCGCAGGGCATGGACAGCGCCATCAGCCGCCTGCTCGTCGTGATGGAGAACTATCCGCAGCTGCGCAGCAGCGAGCAGTTCACGCAGCTCATGGACGAGATCTCCGGAACGGAGAACCGCATCGCCACCGAGCGCATGCGCTACAACGACCAGGTGAAGCTCTACAACGGGCTCGTGCAGATGTTCCCCGGCAACATCTACGCGGGAATCTTCCATTTCACGCCCGCGCCGTTCTACCCGGTGCCCGAAGCGGCGAAGGCCGTCCCGAAGGTGGACTTCGGCGGCCTGCGTTCCGGTGGCGGAGCCCCGGCTGACAGCGGCAAGTAACGTTCTACGCCGCGCGCGACATGGAGCCCGGGCGCCTCACGCGCTCGGGCTCCCGCTTTTCCGCCGCGGACGCGAGCGCCTCGTGCACGCGCGGATCGAGCTGCGCACTCGCCCAGCCGATCGCCGTGGACCACGCCTCACCGCCGCTGCGGCCCGAAGCACGCGCGATCGTGATGCGTACGCACACCGCCACGAGCAGCGCCGCCTCGCGCCGCTCCGCGCTCAGGTGCGCGGGCACGTCGAGCAGCGCCGCGCGCCCGATCAGCTCGCGCAACTCGCCGAGACGGCCGGAGTCCTCGTGCGAGGCGAGCGCCGCGAGCGCCGCGTGACCGTCGCCGTTCCACGCCCATGCGCCGAGCGCGACGGCGTGCGCGACGAGCGCACGCTCGCGCATCGGCAGGTCGAGCCACGCGCACGCACCTTCGGCGAGCGTGCTCGCTTCGGCCGCGGCGTGCCGGACGCGGTCGTTCGCCTGCGCGCGTTCGGCGAGCAGTTCGATCGCGCGGTCCTCGGCGCCGCGATGGCGCCACGCGTTCTGCAGCGCGGGCGCCGCGAGCTGGCCGAGCGCGCCGAGCACTTCGAGATCCGCGGCCGAAGGCGCGATGCCGTCCGCGCGCTCGCCCGCGACGAGCACGGCCTCGATGCCGGCGAGCGTGCGCACGGGCACGAACAGCGCGGCGCCGCGCGCGCCGAACTCGGCCAGTTCCGGCGCCACGGCGGAGAAGCGTTCGAGTTCGGCGCGGCGTACGGGGCGGCCGAGTCCCGAGACGAGCGCGACGAGTTCGCCGCGCGGATCGAGCGTCAGCCCGCCGAAGCGCGCGGCGTCCTCGCCCGCGGTCGCGAACGGCTGCAGCGCGCGGCCGTCGAGCGCACCGCCGGCGGGCGCGAACAGCGCGAGGTCGTCGCAGCGCAGCAGGCGGTGCGCCGCGGCGAGCACGCGCGCGGCGACGTCGTCGGGATCGAGCGAACGCTGCAGGTCGCGGCCGAAGCCGAACGCGAGTTCGCGCAGGCGCTGCTCGCGGCGCAGGTCCGCGGCCGCGCGGCGCGCGTCGTCCTGCGCGCGCGCGAGGTCGCGCTCGAGCTGCGCCGCACGGCGCCGCTGTTCGCGCAGCTCCTGCGAGCGCGCGAGCAGGCGCTTCGTGCGCGCGACGAGTTCGCGCGGGCTGAAGGGCTTCGTGAGCACGTCGTCCGCGCCGCGCGCGAGCGCCTCGAGCTTGAGGTCGCCGTCGTTCGCGTCCGCCAGCAGCACCACCGGCACCTGCGGATCTTCGGGGTCGTGCCGCAGCCAGTCGCACACCTCGATGCCGTTCTTGCCCGGCATGCGCGCGTCGAGCACGACCAGGTCCGGGCGCTCGGCGAGCGCGCGCCGGATCGCCTCGTCACCGTCGTAGGCGGTGACGACGCGCAGGTGCTGCGCGTGCAGCGCGAGGTGCACGAGCTCGACGACCTTCGGATCGTCGTCGGCGACGAGCACGAGCGGAGCGGCGACGGAACGGTGGGACGGCAATGCCGGGGGTGTCCACTTCACGGGTGCGGATCTCCGGTGCGGGGGCTCAGGCGTGGGTGGGCAGCAGTCGGTCGAGGGAATCGTCGTCGAAGGGTTTGCGCAGCAGCAGTGTCGCGCCCATGTCGCGCGCGACGACGTCTTCGCTCCCGTCACGCGTGAGCACGACGAGGGTGTACGGCTCGCGGCAGTTCGCACGGTGGTCGAGCAGGCGCTCGAGATGCGCGCGCCCCCAGCTGTCGGGCATCGCGAAGTCGGCGCACACGAGCGACCACGGCCCGCGCCGCAGTTCCTCCCACATCGCAGCGCCGTCGCCGACGGTATCGACGACGTAGCCGAGGCGGTCGAGCATGCGCGCGAGGAAGATGCGCGCGACGAGCGATTCGTCCGCCACGAGCGCGCGCGCGACGGGATGGCGCGCGGCCTCGACGGACGGGCGTTCGTGCACGGGCTCGGCGATCGGCGCGATCGGCGGGATCGGCGCGGCCGGCAGCGGCGCTTCGACCGGCTCGATCGCTTCGGCCACGAGCGGGTCCGGCGCCTTCGGCGCCCGCGGCTCGACCACGGCCGCGAGGCTCTCGGCCGGCAGGAGGTCGGCGGGACTCATCACGGTGACTTGCGCGCGATAGAGCGGCGCGAAGCGGCCGGGCGCGGGCTCGGGCGCGGGCTCGGGGGCAGGCTCGGGCGCTGCCGCTTCGAATACTGCGTGCACCTCTTCCGCCGGTGGCGCGGCCGGACGTTCGGCGCGCAACAGGTCGATGGCGCGTGCGACGGCGTCGGCGAGCGAGCGCTGCGCGAGTTCGGCCTCCGGCGCTTCCTCCGCCTCGACCACCGTCGAAAGCGATTCGGGCGCGGGCTCCACGGCGGCCGTTTCCGCCGCCGCTTCGGCCTCGGGCGCGATCGGCGCCACGTTCGCGCGCGGCCGAGGCGCGGGCGCCGACACGCCCGGCGCCTCGACGTCGCGCAGCAGGTGCATCGCGTCGGCGACCCAGTAGCGGTCGTCGTTCTCGAGCAGCACGACGTGCGAGGGCACGCCGAACGGCCCGACTTCGTCGAGTTCGATCGGATCGGCCGAGATGCGCCACACGATGCGGTCGGCGACGAGCCACGCGCGCGTCAGCCCGCGCGCGACGAGCGCGGCGGGGCGCTCGCCCTCGGAAGGCGCGCTCGAGGTGAACGGCGCGAGCACCGGTTCGGTGAGCGTGCGTTCGGCGCCGCTCGCGAGCATGCGCAATCGCGAGACCGAATGCCACGGCAGCGCGATCGCGAGCCGGCCCTGGCGCAGCAGCAGGAACGAGCCGCGCTCGGCGTGCATGGGCACGCGCATGGTCCAGCGGCCGTCGGGCTCCTTCGCGAGGCTGCCTTCGACGGTCGCGAGCACCGCGCCCGCGGGGCCGAGCCCGGCTTCGTGTCCGCACGGCCCCGTGAGCGTGAGCGCCGAGTCGTGCATCTGCACCTGCAGCTTGCGCGCGAGATCGAACCCCGCCCAGTCCACGGCGGCGCGCAGCGCGGAGGCGACCTGCGCGGTCAGGCGCGCGCGATCGAGTCCCGCGACGTCGCCCACGGGCTGGTCGGCGAGCACTTCGGCGGCGTCGTGCACGTGTTCGGCCGGCGCTTCGGGCGTCTCGGAGGTCGCGACCCACTCGCGCTCGTCGAGCCGCGCGGCGTGGTCGGCGAGTTCGGCGTCGGCGTCGCGCAGCGCGCGCAGGTGGCGGTCGCGTTCGACGTCGTGCGCGAGCCGATCGATGCGTGCGGCGAGCAGGCCCACGTCGCGCGGGCGCTGCGGACCGGCGTGGCGGTCGAGCAGGGCGAGCGCGGCGTCGAGACCGGGAAGCCCGATCACCTGCGCCACGTCGCGCGCGGCCAGGCGCGCCACGTGCGAGGCGTCGGCGCCCAGCGCGGGGCGCAGCGCGGCCACGAGCCCTGCGGCGATTTCGCGGGAGCCGTCGTCGCGCGCGCTCACGGGCGGCCCTCCTCTTCACGCGTGCTCCGCGCGGGGGCGTCCTGCGCGGGCGGCTCGGCGGTGTTCTCGACCGGCAGCAGCCGCAGCCCGGCGGCGCTCGCCACGGGCGCGGCTTCGCCCGTGGGCGTGAGGCGCACGCGCATCGCGGCGGCCTCGCCCGCTTCCGCCTCGACCCGGCGCGACAGCCGTTCGGCGGCGCGCGAGGTGCGCTCGCCCGCGGCCGACAACCGCTCACCCTTGCGCGCGGCGTCCTGCACCATCTCGCGCACGCGCTCGAGCAGGCGCTGCGCGTCGTCGTACGTGCGCTCGCGCCCGGCCGGCGGCGCGGTGACGCCCGCGCTCTCGAGCTTCTGCAGCGCGCGCGTGCGTGCGGCGGCCATGGTCTGCATGGCGTCGGACACGGCGAGGTCGATGTCGTCCGCGAACGTCGCGGTGCGGTCGGTGATCGCGCGCACGTCCTGCGCGAGCTGCTTGAGTTCGCCCGCGTTCTCGTCCGCGCCGGCGCTCTCGCGCGCGGGCGCCGAGACCGCCTGGATCGCGATCAGCGTGGCGCGGTTGGACAGCGACTGCACCTGTGCCGAGACGTCGTGCACGCGCAGCATGGCGCGGCCGATCGCGTCCACGCTCTCCTGCGAGGCGTCCACGAGTTCCTCGATCGCCGCGCGCGCCGCCTGGCCGTCGCTCGAGGGCGCGGCCGTCGCGCCGAGCTGGTCGAGCGCCGTCTGCAGCTCGCCCGAGAGCCGCTGCAGCTCGCGCACCGTCGTGAGCATGGCGGTCGCCTCGACGAAGCCGCGCTCGGCCTGCGTCGCGGACTCCTGCGCGTCGGCGAGCGCCGCGCCGAGTTCGCCCGCCACCTGCTGCGCCGCGTCTCGGTTCTGCTCGTCCACGACCGCGCGCCGCGCGAAGCCGCGCGCGAGCGTGTCGTTGAGTTCGGCGAGCGCGCCCGTCGGGATCGCGGGGGCTTCCCAGGTCTCGGTCGCGAGCCAGCGGTCGGCCGCGAGCTGCATCGCGGCGAGCTGGCCGCGCAGCTGTTCGATCTCCTCGGCGGCGTGCCCCACCGTGCGCAGCCGCGTGAGCGTGGACTGCACTTCCTCGGCGAGGTCGCCGAGCTCGCCCCAGCCGCCGCCGGAGGGCAGCCCGCGCAACTCGGAGACGCGCCCGGTGCGCAGCGCCCGCAGCAGGATGCGCAGCTGTCCGACGATGTGGTGGTCGAGCCACGCGGCGAGCGCGAGCCCGGCGAGCACCGCGACGAACGCGACGCCCGAGAGCCACGCGAGCAGCTGCGCCGTGTCCACCGCCCCGGGTGTGATCCGCGTGCCCATGACCCAGAGCGAGCCCAGGCCCGCGGCGGCGCCACCGGCGATGCAGCCCAGCCACAGTCGTGCGCGCAGCCCGGCCCGGGGCTCGGGTTCGGGACTCGACACGGGCTTCGCGGTTCGCACGGGGGCGATCTTCATGGGGGGTCGCTTGGGAGTGCTCACACCCGGTGGGTTCGCAAGTGACATGCCCCGGACGCGCTTGCGGCGCGGCGACGCACCGCGTGCAGCCGGGGCGGAGCCCTCCGGGAGCGCTCGTGCATGTCGCGAGACGGGCGGCGGCGTCCGCGCGCGGGCGTATCGCGCTGCGCGCCAGCGCCCTGCTCGCGCGAGGGGTAGCAGACGTGCGCGACGTTACAAACAGGAATTGCAGGATGCGCGCGCGCGCAGCGCGCGACGAGCACTTCGCCACGCGCTCCGCCGGAGCCGCGCGCGCGTTCCCGGTACCCGAAAATCGGGGCATCGCCCCCAGCGTTTGGTCCGGATGACGCGAAGTGTCGGTCGCGATGGACCTTCGTCCGCGGGCCGCGGCCCCCCCGCGCGCGCCGGGCGCGGTACTTGGGCCTGCGCGCACGCGGCGCGGGGTCGTGGCATGCCAAGTGCAGAGCACAGGGGTAGACAGGGCTCCCCCACGGCCGGACCACCCGGCCGCGCTCCGCGACCGCAGCAGCAGCGAGGACACGATGGACCCGCGCCAATACGTCGACCTGAAGGACAACAGCCGCGACCTGCAGCCGACGTACTACTTCATGATCAACTGTCTCCTGTACAGCCGCATGGAGACGGGCCTCGTGTCGAACCAGGACTGCTACGACGAGGACGTGAACGTCTACCTGGCGCACCTGCTCCACGCGTTCATCAACCCCGAGTACGTGGACCAGTCCAAGAAATTCCTGTCCAAGTACGACGCCGACGTCTTCCGCCGCCTGTCCACGTCCACGGACGCACGGCTCAAGTACCAGATCTACAAGACCAACGCCGACTTCCTGCTGGTCTCGATCGGCATCTTCGATCACCCGATCATCACCGGGGCGTCGCGTTCGCGCCTGCAGCCGAGCGAAGAGGCGTACATCGGCCGCGGCAAGACCTACTACCACTTCGCGTACACGTACTCGCAGCAGATGCACCGCAAGAACGCGGGCGTGTCCGAGGTGCTCGAGAAGCTGTCGAACGGCTTCGAGAAGTACCTGCGCATCCTGTCGCACATGCGCGGCGAGTACTTGGACCTGATGAAGCGCTTCTCGGCGGGCGAGGTCTACCACCTCGAGCGCAGCATCGACGAGCACTCGCAGCAGGAACTGCTCAAGGTGAAGCAGGACGAGCTGCTCGAGCTCTACACCGCCTGGCAGAACGCGCCGTCCACCGGCGCGAAGGAGGATCTCGAGCGCGTCGTGAGCGAGATCCGCCAGATCAACCCCGGATTCCAGTTCGAACTGCCCAAACGCTGAACGACTCGAAGGACGTGCCCGAGTCTTCTCCAGTCGCGGGCAACGCGAAGGCCCCGGAGCCAGGTGGCACCGGGGCCGTTCGCTGCGCCGTTCGGGGGCCGGCGAATCTCAGGCGGGCGTGAGCTGCGCGCGGTTCCAGTGCGGCGGAGCGTCGTAGACGCGCGGCGCGTGCTCGTCCTCGAGCACGAAGCGGCACCAGTCGCCGGGCGTCGCCCACACGATGTCGAGCTCCTGCGTCGCGCGGTCCACGCGCGCGCCGTACACGGGACGCCCCCAGTGCGGCGACGGCAGCCCGGGCGCGGTGTGCGTCGCGAGGCAGCCGAGCCAGCGCCGCGCGCGCTCGCGGATCTCGGCGGGCGAGTCGCCGTGGTCGTACGCGACCACGAGTTCGTGTTCGCGGTGCAGCGCCCACAGCCGCAGGTGCTCGGCGCCGAAGTAGCGCAGCACGCCGTCCTCGATGCGTTCGGCGATCGCCATGCGCGGCACGACCACGTCGCGCAGACGCTCGAAGAACTCGCGCGTCCACCGCACCGCGCGCGGATCGTTCGCGTCCCCACGCACCTGCGCCTCGTCGGGCGAGAGCGAGTAGTACAGTCGGCGGCGCTGGTTCTGCTCGATCATGCGGCGCACGACGGGATTGCCGCGGCGGGTACCGATGGGTCGCATGGTCTCCTCCTCCCGGAAGGATCAGGCCAGTGACGAATCGCTCGAGCGGGTGGGGCCGCACACGGAATGTAGCGAATGCGTGATGTTCGTGGGGCACGAAAACGGATGAAACTGCGCGGCGGGCGGAATCACCCACGCGCGTTCAACGCACTTCGTAGTTCGGCGCTTCCTTCGTGATCTTGATGTCGTGCGGATGGCTCTCGCGCAGGCCGGCGCTGCTGATGCGCGAGAAGCGCGCCTTCGTGCGCAGTTCGTCGATCGTGCGCACGCCGCAGTAGCCCATGCCGGCACGCAGGCCGCCGATCATCTGGTACACCGTCGTCGCGAGCGGCCCCTTGAAGGGCACGCGCCCCTCGATGCCCTCGGGCACGAGCTTCGCGAGTTCGTCGGTGTTCTCCTGGAAGTAGCGTTCGCGGCTGCCCTTCGCCGCCGCCATCGCACCCAGCGATCCCATGCCGCGATAGACCTTGTACTGACGGCCCTCGAGCAGCAGCAGCTCGCCGGGGCTCTCCTCGCAGCCGGCGAAGAGCCCGCCGATCATCACCGTGTGGCCTCCGGCGGCGAGCGCCTTGACGATGTCACCCGTGTACTTGATGCCGCCGTCGGCGATCACGGGCACGTCGGTGCACTCGAGCGCCTTCGCCGCCTCGAGCACGGCGGTGATCTGCGCCATGCCGGCGCCGCTCACCACACGCGTCGTGCAGATCGCGCCCGGCCCCATGCCGACCTTCACGGCGTCCGCGCCCGCATCGGCCAGCGCGCGCGCGCCCTCGCCGGTGCTCACGTTGCCCGCGACGAGGTCGGCGCCGCTCACGGCGGCGCGCAGCTGCTTCGTGGCCTCGATCACGCCGATGCTGTGGCCGTGCGCGCTGTCGAGCACGAGCGCGTCCACGCCCACGCGCACGAGTTCCTGCGCGCGCTCGAGGAAGTCGCCGCCGGCGCCGATCGCCGCCGCGACGCGCAGGCGCCCGAGCTCGTCCTTGCACGCGTGCGGGTGACGGATGCGCTTCTCGATGTCCTTGACCGTGATGAGGCCCTTGAGCTCCCCGGCCTCGTTCACGACCGGCAGCTTCTCGATCCGGTGCTTCGCGAGGATGTCCTTCGCCTCGACGAGCGTCGTGCCGACGGGCGCGGTCACGAGCTTCTCGCGCGTCATCACTTCGGACACGAGGCGCGAGTGGTCGTCCTCGAAGCGCAGGTCGCGGTTCGTGAGGATGCCGACGAGCCTGCCGTGCTCGGTGATCGGCACGCCGGAAATGTGGAAGCGCGCCATGATCGCGTGCGCGTCGGCGATGGTCGCCGTCGGCGGCAGCGTGACCGGGTCCACGATCATGCCGCTCTCGGAGCGCTTCACGCGGTCCACCTGCGCGGCCTGGTCCTCGATCGTGAGGGTCTTGTGGATGACGCCCAGCCCGCCTTCACGCGCGAGCGCGATGGCGAGACCGGACTCGGTCACCGTGTCCATCGCCGCGCTCACGATCGGGATGTTGATCGACAGGCGCCGCGAGAACCGCGAACGCACGTCCACTTCGCGCGGATGCACGGCGGAGTAGCGCGGGATCAGCAGCACGTCGTCGAAGGTCAGCGCCTCGGGGCCGACCTTCTCGTTCCAGGCAATGCGCTCGCTCACGGGAAAGCTCCTTGCCGAAAACGTCGAAGCCGCAGCGTGTCGCGCTGCGGCTTCGTTGGTTCAGTGGGACGGCGTCGGCGCGGGGGCCGGCGGCGTACTCGACGCGGGCTTCTTCTTCCCGCGATTGAAATCGAAGTAGTAGTGCACGCCGAACCGCGTCTCGAAGTTCAGCGGGTTGCCGTTGAACCCTTCGACGAACTGATCGTCGCGCGTGGCGTACGCCATGTGCGTGGCCACCGTCCACTCGAGCGACGTGTTCGCGAGGCCCTTGTTGAAGCGCTCGATCCCGAACTCGGCGGTGCCGGCCAGGTACGTGCCCTGATGCAGCCGCTTCGTGGTCGGGTCCTTGAGCACCTTGCGGCGGTTCTGCACCACCACGCGATACGCGCCCGGGCCGGCGCCGACGTGCCAGCGCCAGCGGGCACCGCCGCCCGCACGCTGCCACTGGGCGTTCGCGCCGACGAGCTGCAGGAGCACCCGCCCCTTGGTCTCGTCCTGCGGGAAGTTCGGGTCGGTGAACGGCATCAGCGTGGAGTTTCCGTAGGCGGCCCACGTGAAATAGGGGCTCACCTGCCACTGCCAGTGCTCGCTCTGCACGTAGCGGTAGCTGCCTTCGAACGTGAGGCGGGGCAACGCACCTTCGGAGTAGTCACCGTCCGCGGCGAACCAGGAACTGCCGAGCTGGAATCCGATGGCGCCTCGGCCCGCACGTGCGGGCGACTGGGTCGCGCGGGTGGAATCGGCCTGCTGGGCGTGACTGACGGCGACGCTCGAAAGCAGCAGGAAGACCGCGACACTCGCGAGGCGAACGCGAGAGATCATGCGAGGGAAGCTCCTCATTCCGCGAGGGATAGGTGGGCCCGGTACAGTTGGCGCGGCACTATAGGAAGGCGCGTGAAGGGGTGTCAAGAAATCGGCCCGTCACTCGCGGCGCGAACGACGCTCCACCTTCCGGACCCGGGGCCGGCTCCGGGCGAGCGACCACAGCGGCGTCGGTCCGGCGACGGTGGTGACGGCTCGCGGCCGGTCGGCGAGCGGGCGCCCGATGGGGCGGCGGCACTTGCGACCGGGCGGCTCCCGGCCCGGGGCTTGCCCGTGTCCTCGGGCGAGTCGCTCGCCGGCGGGGAACCCACCACCCCAGCCGCAGTCCCATCCCTCACCCCGACCCACCTCGTACCGTTCGAGTCATCGGGTCCGGCCGCCAACCGGGCCCCGTCCCGGCCGGCGAGCGACTGGCTTCCGTTGCTGGCGCGCCGCATCGGGCGGCCTCCGGCCGCCGCGGTCGGGGGCACCTCCCTTCGCGGCTCCCCGCCCCGGCGTTCCCGTCCTCACGCCAAAGTGCTTGCGTTGACACCCTGATAACGCGCCGCATAGACTTCGCCCCTCAATTTCTCGCACGCCGGGAGGGGACAAGCCTGCCCTCCCGGCGGTTGACCGTATGGGGGCACGCATGTCTCGCTCGGACCTTCTGAAGTTGGCGGGTGTCGTCCTGGTGACCGCTCTGGCCGCCTGGTTCCTCTACCCGTCCTACACCTACTACTCGATGACGCCGGCGCAGACGGAAGCGCTGGCCCCGAAGAAGCTCGCCGAGCTTCGCAAGAAGGCCATTCACCTCGGCCTCGACCTCCAGGGCGGCCTGCAGCTGCTGCTCGAAGTGGACAAGTCGAAGCTGTCGGCGGCCGAAGCGAAGGACGCCACCGACCGCGCGATGGAGATCATCCGCAACCGAGTGGACCAGTTCGGCGTCGCCGAGCCGCTCATCCAGCGCGAAGGCGAGGACCGCATCGCGGTGCAGCTGCCCGGCCTGACCGACCGCGCGCGCGCGATCGAGCTCATCGGCAAGACGGCGCTTCTCGAGTTCAAGCTGGTGCGCACTCCCGAAGAGACGAAGGCGACGTTCGACCGCCTCGACGCGTTCTTCGCCGCGAGCAACACGGCCGAGACCGACACGACGCTGCGCCTCCACCCGATCACGGGCCGCATGCTCGACCAGGGCGTGTTCCCCGAGACCGAGGCGGCGATCGTCGAGAAGCTGCTCGCCTCGACGAACCTCGACAGCATCCTTCCTCCCGACACGCAGGTGCTGTGGGAGAAGGGCGCACGTGACATCGGTGGCGTGAACGCCCGCACGCTCTACGTGCTCAAGCGTTCGGCCGAGATGACCGGCGGCTCGGTCTCGACCGCGGACGCCGCGGTCGGCCTCGACCCGAACCAGCCCGGCGCGTGGGGCGTGAGCATGAACATGACGCCCAAGGGCCGCACCGAGTTCGCGCGCGTGACCGGCGCCAACGTCGGCCGCCAGCTCTCCATCGTGCTCGACGGCGTCGTGCAGTCCGCTCCGAACATCCAGGACCGCATTCCCGGCGGCAACGCGCGCATCACGGGCAGCTTCGACATCAACTCGTCGAAGGACCTCGCGATCGTGCTGCGCGCCGGCGCCCTGCCCGCTCCGGTCAAGATCCTCGAAGAGCGCACGGTCGGACCGTCGCTCGGCGGCGACTCGATCCAGCAGGGTGTGCGCGCGGGCCTCATCGGCACCGCGATGATCGTCGCGTTCATGGTCGTCTACTACCAGCTCTCCGGCGTCGTCGCCGTGCTGGCGATGATCCTGAACACGTTCTACATCCTCGCGATCCTCGCCTACTCCGGCGCGACGCTCACGCTGCCCGGCATCGCCGGCCTCGTGCTCACCGTCGGTATGGCCGTCGACACGAACGTGCTGATCTTCGAGCGCATCCGCGAAGAGCTCCGCAGTGGACGCAGCATCCGTCAGGCGGTGGATCTGGGCTACGACCGCGCGTTCCGCACCGTCTTCGACGCGCACTCCACGCAGATCATCTCGGGCCTGTTCCTTTTCCAGTTCGGCACCGGCCCCATCAAGGGCTTCGCCTTCACCCTGATCTGGGGTCTCGTGGCCAATCTGTTCACGGCCGTGGTGTTCACCCGAATGATCTACGACTTCTGGCTCAGCCGCGGCAAGGCTGACCGGCTCAGCATTTAAGCGAGCGAGGACACCATGCTCCAGATCCTGCACGACACGAACATCCCGTTCATGAAGCATCGCAAGCTCGCGTATGCCTTCTCGGGACTCATCATCCTCGTCACGCTGTTCCTGCTGTTCACCAAGGGCCCGCGCTACTCGGTCGACTTCACGGGCGGCACGCTCATCCAGATCCGCACCGCGCCGGCGGCCCACGCCGACGACGTGCGCGCCGCGCTGGACGGGGGCGGCTTCAAGGGCGCCGAGATCCAGCAGATGACGGGCGAGTCGAAGGACGAGTTCCTCATCCGCGTTCAGAACGGCGACAGCGACGCCAAGCACATCTCGGAGCGCATCAGCACGGCGATCTCCGGCAAGGTGGCGGGCACGTCGGTCGAGGTGCGCCGCATCGAGACGGTCGGCCCCAAGGTCGGCGGCGAACTGCGGTCCAAGGCCGTCTGGGCCATCCTCAGCTCGCTCGGCGTGATTCTGCTTTACGTCGGCATCCGCTATGAGTTTAAGTTCGCCCTCGGCGGCGTCGTGGCCCTGCTGCACGACGTACTCGTGACGCTGGGCTTCCTCATGTTCACCGGGCGTGAGGTGTCCCTGACCGTCGTCGCTGCCCTTCTCACCATCGCCGGCTACTCGATCAACGACACCATCGTGGTGTTCGACCGCATCCGTGAACGCAACAAGGCGCTCCGCAAGGAGACGCATTCGCGCGTCATGGACATCGCGGTCAACGAGACGCTCTCGCGTACGGTCATCACGGCCTTCACCGTGTTCCTCGCTTCCCTCGCCCTGTTCCTCTGGGGCGGCGAGGTGCTCCGCGACTTCTCGTTCGCCATGCTGGTCGGCATCGTCTTCGGTACCTACTCGTCCGTGTACGTGGCGAGCGCGCTCGCGCTCGACACCTGGATCGCGCTGGATCGCCGCAAGGGCGCCCAGGCGGAGTAACGAAAGGCTCAGTGAACATGACCCAGTCACGCGCAGTGCGGGTCCTCGGCGCCGTCCTGGCGCTGTTCGTACTCGGCGCGCTCACCGGTTGCGCGCAGAAAGTGACGACGCCGGATTCCGGCTTCCAGACGCTCGAGGGGCAGACGACGTCCGACCTGCTGCTGGTCGGCTTCCAGCAGCCCGCCCTCACCGAGTCGCACTGGCTGCAGGCGACCACCGAAGGCGCTTCGCCGTTCTACTCGAGCTCGACGCCGATCGCGGCCGACAGCACGGGCCGGCTCTTCGGCATGGTCTTCGACCACACGATCGCAGACGCGCTGCAGCTGTACCGTGGTGACGGCAGCGGCGGCCTCGCGCCGGTCTACGACTACACGCTCCGTCCGTTCATGAAGGACCTGCCGAACCAGCGCGACATCTTCTCGTTCCAGGACGCGAACGCGACGGGTGGCGGCGAGCGCTACGTGGTGCGCGGCCTGCTGCAGGGCCGGGTGTCGCACGAGTCGCCGGTCTCGAATCTCGCCCTCGCGTCGGGCACGCTCGACGAGACGCTCATCCCGACGTCGCCGTACCAGTTCCGCGACTCGATCGGGACGTTCAGTTGGACGTCCGATCCCCGCGCCGTGCTCTACATCGTGAACATCGTCGACTTCAGCGAGGTGAGCGGCAACCGCACGGCGATGGTGAAGTGCAACTACCCGACGCCGGTCTACCCGGACCCGACCGTGACGCAGCGCGTCATCCTCACGACCGACCTGGGTGTGCCGTTCGACCTGCGCGGCTCGCGCTTCCCCGTCCGCATGCTCATCCGCGTCGCGGCCGTGGACGCGAACTTCCGCATCGTCAACCGCCTCAATCCCGGCGTCCGCACGCTCAACACCGAGTCGCCGGGCGCGCTCGACCCGTACAAGTTCAAGCTGGTCGAGGCGGCCCCGGCGAACTTCAACGCGTTCGGCGTGCTGCCCATGGGCGGCGTGCGCGTCGCGTTCGACCCGTTCAACCAGGACATCGGCGCTCCGAACCGTGCCGGTGGCGCGACGATCGCCCAGACGGCCGGTGGCCGCCTGCCGGTCGCCCGCCTGCCGAAGGGCCTCACGCCCGGCCAGGCCCGCAAGCTGGTCGAGAGCCGCGCCGGAGTGGCTTCGCGCTAGTCACATCGCGCCTCGCGCTCGTCCGGGGGGAGTCCGAAAGGACTCCCCCCTTTGCTATGCTCCGCCCATGACTCGCGTCGCGGCAGCCGTGCTCGCCCTGCTCCTCGCCCTCGCCTCGTTCGCCGCCCGCCCGTGCGCGGCCGAACCCACGCCGCCGGGCTCGCGGGCGTTCGGGATCGCGCGGCTCAAGTACGGCGGTGGCGGCGACTGGTACGGCAACCAGACCTCGCTCAGGAACCTCATGGCCGGCCTGCGCCAGCGCACCACGATCGCCGTGGCGGGGGACGACGCCGCGGTCGTCGAGCCCGGCTCGGCGACCCTCTTCCAGTACCCGTTCGTGTACGCCGCCGGGCACGGCAACATGAAGTTCTCGGACGCCGAAGCCGCCAACCTGCGGCGCTGGCTCGACTCGGGCGGCTTCCTCTGGGTGGACGACGACTACGGCATCGGCCCCAGCTTCCGGCGCGAGATGAAGAAGCTCTTCCCGGACGCCGAGCTGGTCGAGCTGCCGTTCTCGCACCCGCTCTTCCACGAGCCGTACGAGTTCCCGGCCGGCCTGCCGAAGATCCACGAGCACGACGGCGGCCCCGCGAAGGCCTTCGGGATTGTTCGCGACGGAAGGCTCTGTGTATTCTTTTCCTTCGATTGCGACCTCGGAGACGGGCTCGAAGACGAGGCCGTGCACCACGACCCGCCCGAGAA
The DNA here is from genome assembly GCA_016215625.1 of Candidatus Eiseniibacteriota bacterium. Classification (GTDB taxonomy): domain Bacteria; phylum Eisenbacteria; class RBG-16-71-46; order RBG-16-71-46; family RBG-16-71-46; genus CAIXRL01. Next base: position 26,429 of record JACRIW010000049.1, read on the forward strand.
GCGAGAAGCGGCCCTGCGTATGGCCACGAACCTCGTCCATTACGCGCTGACGCACTGACACGACACCCGACCGGGCCGCCCCGATCGCCATGACTCCACGAGCACGAGGCCTCTTGCTCCGTCGAACGCTGCAGCGCCGTCACGCCGCCGTGCGCGGCGCGATCGTGGCCCGCCGCGCGCTCCGCGCCTTCGCCGCCGGCGCTTCGCTCGTCGCGATCGCCGTGCTGCTCGGCGCCGCGGGCGGCGGACCGGGCGCCTCCACCGCGCGCCTCGTCGCGCTGCTCGTCGCGATCGCGGCGCTGCTCGCGCTCAGCGTGCGCGCGCTGCTCGCCGAGCTGCCGCGCTTCGACGCGTGGCTCGAGTCGGTCGAACGCGCGCGGCCCGAGGTGCGCTCGTGGCTGCGCAACGCGCTCGATCTCGAGTCGAACGTACCCGCGGGCACTTCGGACGAACTCGCGGGCGCGCTCGTGCAGGAAGCCGCCGAGCGCCTCGAGCGCACCGAACTGCGCTCGCTGCAGGCGCCGTTGCAGCCCGCGCGGCCGCTGGCCGCGGTGGGCGCCGCGGCGGCCGCGGTGCTCGTGTTCGGACTCGTCGCGCCGCAGGGCGCGCTGCGCGCCTGGCGCACGCTGTGGGATCCCGCGCTCGCCGCGCCGCCCGTGACGCTCGTGGTCGAGCCCGGCTCGGTGAAGCTCGCGCCCGGCGCGACGCTCGCGGTGCGCGCGATCGTCGAGGGCAGCGCCGCGGCGCCGCGCCTGCTCGGCGAAGGGGCCTCGCCCGCGCCCGTGCTCGAATCCGACGCGAACGGCACGCGCCGGTGGCGCTTCGACCTGCCGCCGGTCACGCGTGCGCGCAACTACGCGGTGCGCGTCGTGCGCACCGAGAGCCCGCGCTACCAGATCGCGCTCGACGGCACGCCGATGCCGGTGTCGTTCACATTCGAGTACCACGCGCCGGCCTACGCACGGCTGCCCGTGCAGACCGGCAGTGCGACGCGCGGTGACGTCGCGGCGTTGCGCGGCTCGCGCGCGCGCATCGAGGTCACGTTCGACCGCGACGTCGAGTCGCTCGTCGCCACCGCGCCCGGCGGCAAGCCGGCGGCGTGGACCGCGATCACGCCGCGGCGCTGGCGCGGCGAACTGCGCGTGGACGGCGACGGCGAGTGGTCGCTGCGCGCCGAGTCCGCGAGCGGCGCCTCCGCGCACCGTTACCGCATCGCGGCGCTCGCCGACGCGCCGCCCGTGCTCACCGTGGCGACACCGCGCGGGGACCTCGACCTGCCCGCGGGATCGATGGTGCCGTACGACGTGCTCGTCGAGGACGACCTCGGCGTGGCCGACGTGCGCCTGCAGTGGAGGAAGGAAGCCGCCGCGCCGTGGCGCGACGTGCCGCTCGCCTCGCCCGCCGGACAGCCGCGCGAGGCGCGACTCGCCGCGCAGTGGGACGCCTCGGCGCTCGCGCTGCTGCCGGGCGAAGAGGGAACGTTCCGCTTCGAGGCGCGCGACAACAACACCGTCGCCGGCGCGTCGCACGCGCACAGCCCGGAGTTCCGCCTGCGCTTCCCCTCGCTCACCGACCTGTACGAGAAGCTCGACCAGCGCCAGGAGACCGTCGCGCAGTCGCTGCAGAAGGTCGCCGAGAACGCGCGCGAGCTGCAGAAGTCCCTCGATCAGCTGCAGCGCCAGGCGCCGCGCCCCCAGCAGGGCCAGTCGTCGCAGCAGTTCGAGCGAGCCGAGGAGATGCGCAGGGCGCTCGAGCGCCAGCAAGAGCTGGCGCGCCAGGTGGACCAGGCGGCGCAGCAGCTGCAGCAGCACGCGGCCGACGCGAGCGAACGCGAGGCGTACCGCGCCGAGCTGCAGCAGAAGCTGCGCGAGATGGCCGAGCTCGTGAAGCAGATCCAGAGCCCCGAGTTCCGCGAAGCCATGGAGCGCATGCGGCGCGCGATCGAGCAGATGGACCGCCGCACCATGGAGCAGCAGCTGCCGCAGCTGCAGCAGGCCAACCGCGACATGCTCAAGCAGATCGAGCGCTCGCTCGAACTGCTCAAGGCGCTGCGCGACGAGGAGCGCCTCGATGCGCTCGCCAAGCGCGCCGAGGACCTCGCGCAACGGCAGGACGCGCTCAACCAGCAGCACGGCGAGCAGGCGAGCGGGCGCGACAAGCCGAGCGCCGCCGAGCGCACCGACACGGCCGAGCGCCAGAAGCAGGCCGCCGAGCAGACGGAGCAGCTCGCGAAGGACGCCGCCGAGGCCGCACAGCAGACCGACAACCCGCAGGCGCAGGAAGGGCTGCAGCAGGCGTCCGAGATGCTGCAGCAGCAGGCCGCGCAGATGCAGCAGCAGGCCGCGTCGCAGTCGCAGGCGGGACAGCCGCAGAAGGCGCAGCAGTCCGGCAAGCAGGCGTCGCAGTCGCTGCGGCAGTCGTCGCAGCGCATGGCGCAGAGCAGCGCGAGCGCGCAGGCGCAGCGCGACGCCGAACAGGTCGCGGCCATGCGCCGCGCCGCGCAGGACCTCGTCACGCTCGGGCAGCAGGCCGCGCAGAACCTGCAGCGCGGCGCCGCCTCGTCGCAGGAGCAGGCGAACCGCCAGACCGACCTCTCCGAAGGCATCGCGCGCGTCGCCGATTCGCTCGCGGCGCTCGGCGGCGAGACGCCCGCGCTTTCGCCGGAAGTGCAGGAGCAGCTCGGCCGCGCGATGAACCAGATGTCACGCTCGGGCCGCGAGATGTCGCAGGGCAACCGTGCGAGCGGCGAACAGGCCGGCCGGGCCGCGGGGCAGGCGCTCGCCGAAGCGGTCAACGCGCTGCGCGATTCCGAAGCCGCGATGTGCAACAAGCCCGGCCAGAAGCCCGGCGAGGGCGCCGGCGGCGCCTCGGGGCAGAAGATGGGCAAGCTCGGCCAGCAGCAGTCGTCGCTCAACGCGCGCTCGAAGGAACTCACGCAGCGCCTGAGCCACCAGGACCGGCTCACGCCCGGCGAAGAGGCCGAAGTGCGCCGCCTCGCCGACGAACAGGCGCGGCTGCGCCAGGAGCTCGAGAGCATCCAGCGCGACGAGGAGGCCAAGCGCGAGCTGCTCGGCCGGCTCGACCAGACGCGACGCGACATGGAGCAGGCCGAGGAGATGCTGCGCGCCGGCCAGCTCGACGACCAGCTCGAGGAGCGCCAGGCGCAGATCCTCTCGCGCATGCTCGACGCGCAGCGCTCGCTGCACCGGCGCGAGTTCGATCCGCAGCGCGAAGCACGCCGCGGCGAAGACGTCGCGCGCACGTCGCCCGCGCCGCTGCCCGACGCGCTGCTGCGCGAGAACGACCGCGTGCGCTCGGGTCTGCTCAAGGCCGACGCCGATCGCTACCCGGCGCAGTACCGCGCGCTCATCGAGCGCTACCTGCAGAAGCTGAACGGGAGCGGCAAGTGATCCTTCCCCGCGCCGCGCGCCGGGCGGCCGTGACGGTGCTGACGCTCGCGTGCGTCGCGGCCTGGCCCGCGGCGCGAGCCGCCGCGCAGGCCGCGCCTCCTCCTGCGCCACCGTCCGTGCCGGACCCGGGCCGCGCCGCGCGGTTCGCGCGCGAGGCGTTCACGCTCGCCGGCACGCCGAGCAACGAGGCGCCGCGCTTCTCGCGCCCGGCGCCCCCGCTCACTCCCGCGCAATCGGAGCGGCTGCGGCGCGCGTTCGACCTGCGGCTGCAGGGGCTGCCGGATCGCGCACGCGACACGCTCGGCGTGCTGCTGCGCGAGGTGCCGCATCATCCGCTCGCGGTCACCGAGCTCGCGCGCGTGCACGTGGCGCGCGGCGACTGGGCGGCGGTCGTGGCGCTCGGCCGGGACGAGCGCCTGCGCGGCCGCGATTCGCTGCTCGTCGCGCGCGAGCTGTCGTCCGCGCTCGAACGCCAGGGCCGTCCGCGCGAGGCGGCGCAGGTCGTGGCCGAGGCGTGGGCCGCGTCCGAACGCGAGGGCACGTGGGCGCCGCAGCGGCTGCTGCAGCTCGCGCCCGCCGACGCGCGCGGGATCGGCGAGGTGCTGCGCGCGGCCTCCGCGGCGCGGCCGGCGCGCCCGGAACTCTCGTTCACCTACGCGACGCTGCTCGCGCGCTCCGGCCAGCCGGCCGAGGCGGCGCGCGTGCTCGCCGCCGCCGACCGCCCCGTGATGCGGCCTGCCGTGCGCCAGCGCTGGGCCGACGACGCGCTCACGCAGTTCGCGACGCCGGACTCGGTCGCGGCGATCGAGGCGCTCGTGTCGCTCGCGGCGGACGCGCGCTTCGAGCGCGTGCTGCGGCTGAACGCCGCACGCCAGGCGTTCGGCACCGCGACGGCGCACGGCACGCGCGAGGGCGTCGCACCGAGGCTCGCCACGGCGCTCGCCGACGTGCCGCCGTCGCTCTGGGGCGGCGACTTCCTCGTCGGCGTCGCGCGCACGCTGCGCGAGAGCGGCCGCGCCGCGGACGCGCGCGCGCTGCTCGAGCGCGACCCCGCCGCCGCGCTGCACGTGCCCGAACTGACGCTCGAGCGGCTGCTCGCGCAGCTGCGCGACGGTCCGCCGGCCGCGGTGCTGCCCGCGCTGGACTCGCTCGCTCGGCGCTTCCCGCGCGCGACGTTCATGCTCGCCGAGGCCGAGTTCTTCGCGGGCGCGTTCGATTCGGCGCTCGTGCACTACGACGTGGTCGCGCGCGACCCCGCCTCGGCCGACGCGCTCACGGCGCTCGAGCGCTGGTACCGCGTGGACGACGGCAAGTCCGAGCCCGCGCTGCTCGTGGTCGCGCAGCAGGCTTACGCGCGCTGGAAGGGCGACGACTCGCGCGCACGCGTGCTCGCCGATTCGCTGTTCCGGGCGCTGCCGCGCACCTCGCCCCTGTACGCCGCCTCGGCGCTCGCCGCGTCGGACGCGCGCGCGGCGCAGAAGGACCTCGCGGGCGCGCTCGCCGCGGCGCTCGTGGTCGCCGATTCGCTGGCCGCCGACCGGCTCGCGCCGCTCGCCCGGCAGCGCGCGGGCGAGCTGCTGCTGCAGAAGGGCGACTCGCGCGGCGCGCTCGCGCAGTTCGAGGAATGCCTCGCGCGCTACCCGCGCGCATGGAACGCTCCGGAAGTGCGCCGCCGCGTGGAGCGGCTGCGCAAGGACACGCGACTCTAGGCCGAGGGAAGGGATCGTCATGCCGTTGCTCGGTGGTTCCCGCACTCCCGGCCGCCCGTCCGGCGGACCGGTGGTGCGCACGCTCGGCCCGGTGGGAAGCGCGGTCGCGCTCCTCGCCGCGATCCCGCTGCTGCTGATCGGGCTCGTCACGCTGATGATCGCGCTGTTGTTCGCGCGCGGCGCGAAGGGCCGGGTGCGGACGTTCACGTTCGGCGGGCGCATGCCCGGGCCCATGCCCGGCCCCGGCCCGGTGCCGCCCGCGGGCGACCCCGTGGTCGCGGGCGAAGACGGCGGGCCGCAGGTCGCGAGCGGCGCTCCCCCGCGCGCGAAGGACGGCGAGAAGACGTCGTATGCCGAGGTGGTCGAGGCGTGGCCGCTGCTGCTCGCGGCGTCGCTGGCGCTCGCGGCGCTCGCGCCGGGCGCGGCGTTCGCGAAGATGCTCGTGCCCATGGACGACTCCCAGACGAACCACCTCAAGGCGTACGGCCTCGTGTTCTGGTCGCTGCAGCAGGGCGAGCGCTCCGAGTGGCTGCTCAACTACCGCGGCGGGTCGTTCCTGCTGCCCGGCGGCGCCGCCGAGGAGCGCGAGGCGAACATCCGCGGCGTGGCGTTCGAGAACGTTTCGGCCTCGGCCGAGGCGCAGATCCGCGCCGAGATCGCCGACGCGAACATGGAGTCCGTCGCGCTCGAGAAGGCGCCGCTGATCGCGGTGTACATCCCGCCGAACACGCCGCCGTGGGACGACGCGGTCACGCTCGCGCTGCAGTACGCGGACATTCCCTACACGCGCGTCTGGGACGAGGAAGTGCTGCGCGGCGACCTCGCCAAGTACGACTGGCTGCACCTGCACCACGAGGACTTCACCGGGCAGCACGGCAAGTTCTGGACCTCGTACCACACGATGCCGTGGTACATCGAGGAAGAGGCCGTGCAGAAGGCGATGGCGGCCAAGCTCGGCTTCGCCAAGGTCACGCAGCTCAAGGCCGCGGTCGCGATGGGCATTCGCGACTACGTCGGGCGCGGTGGCTTCATGTTCGGGATGTGCTCGGCGACGGACACATACGACATCGCGCTCGCGGCCGCCGGACTCGACATCGCGGACGCGATCTACGACGGCGATCCGGCCGACCCGAACGCGCCGCGGAAGCTGGACTACTCGCGCACGCTCGCGTTCCGCGACTTCCGGCTCGAGATGGATCCTTTTCTGTATCGCTTCTCCGACATCGACGTGACGCTGGAGGCGAACCAGCGCGGGCCCAACACGGTGTTCACGCTGTTCGACTTCTCCGCCAAGAACGATCCGGTCGCGGCGATGCTCACCCAGAACCACGTCAACGCCGTGCCCGAGTTCCTCGGCCAGAGCACCGGCTTCCGCCGCTCGCGCCTGAAGCCCGGCGTGATGGTGCTGGCCGAGGTCGAAGGCACCGACGAGGTGAAGTACCTGCACGGCCAGTTCGGGCGCGGGACGTTCACGTTCCTCGGCGGGCACGACCCCGAGGACTACCAGCACATGGTGGGCGACCCCGAGACCAAGCTCGACCAGTTCCCGCATTCACCGGGATACCGGCTCGTGCTGAACAACGTTCTGTTCCCGGCGGCGGAGAAGAAGAAGCAGAAGACGTGAGAGCGCGGGGCCGTGAACCGGTCATGCGAAGCGCCCCGGGAGATCGCTCTCCCGGGGCGCTTTCGCGTGCCGCGTGGCGGGGCGCCGTTACTTCGCGCCGCCCGCCGGCGCCGCCTCGTCCTTCGGGACGAACCGGCGCTTCTCGCGCTCGATCTTGAGCGCCTCGGTGTTCGTGACCTTGAACTCGACGCGGCGGTTCTTCGCCTTGCCGAGCGCCGTCGTGTTCGGCGCGACCGGCATCGTCGGGCCGTAACCCTTCACCGAGAAGTGCGACGCGTCGAGCATCGGGTACTTCTGCGTGATGTACGTGAGCACCGCCAGGGCACGCGCCTCGGACAGCGTCATGTTCTTCGCCTTCACGCCGGTGTTGTCGGTGTGGCCGCCGATCTCGATCGTGAGCGCCGGGTACTGCTGCAGGATCGCGGCGACCTCGTCGAGGATCGGGAACGACTCGGGCTTGATCGACGCCTTGTTCACGTCGAACTGGATGCCCTGGAGACGGATCGTGCCCGTGTCGAGCAGTTCGGTCTCGCGCTCGCTCACTTCGATCGGGCAGCCGTTCGGGTCCACCTTGAGGCCGGCCGGCGTGGCCGCGCACTGGTCGAGGCCGTCGAACACGCCGTCGCCGTCCGCGTCGGTCGGGCAACCCTTGGCGTCCACCTGCGCGCCCTTCGTGCTGTTCTCGCAACCGTCGAGGCCGTCGAAGACGCCGTCGCCGTCGGTGTCGATCGGGCAGCCCTTCGCGTCCACCTTCGCGCCCTTCGGCGTGTCGGCGCACTGGTCGAGGCCGTCGCACACGCCGTCCCCGTCGGAGTCGACGATGCAGCCCTTCGCGTCCACCTTGCAGCCCTGCGGCGTGCCTTCGCACTTGTCGAGGCCGTCGAAGACGCCGTCGCGGTCGGTGTCGAGGTGCACGCCCTTCGCGTCCACCTTCGCGCCGATCGGGGTCGAGGGCTCCATGTCGATCCAGTTGCGGACGCCGTCGAGGTCCCTGTCCTTGTACTTGCCGCGGAACGCGTACTGCAGCCCGGCCGTCGCGGCGATGTGGTGGCTGAACTCGAGGGCGCCGCGCTCGCGGAACATGATGTCGCGCGCCTGCACGCGCAGGTACGTGCGCGGGTTGCCCATGAGGTTGTAGAGGAAGCCGACGCCGAGGCTCGGCGTGCCGCGGCCGATGTGGCCGGTCACGTCGTCGAGCGTGCGGCCGTAGCCGAGGCCCGCGAGGAAGAAGGGCGTCGCGCGCTCACCCGCGTCGCGGATGTTCCAGCGCAGGTCGAGACCGCTGTAGGACCAGTCGTGCGCGGGTTCGCCGGCCATGTCGCGCTTGGCGTACGAGCCCGTGAACGAAGCCTCCCACGTGAACACGTCCGACCAGCGATAACCCAGCGAGCCCGTGAACGACGGGGAATCCTGGAGAAAATCGCGGGCGTCGAAGCTCTGGATGCCGGCGCCGACCGACGCTTCGACGGGGTGCCCGCTCAGCTGAGCGCGAGCGGGCGCGACGCACGCCGCGACGAGCGCGACAGGCAGCAGGAAACGCTTCCACCAGGACATGCGAACGAAACCTCCTGAACCCGGTACAGGGCCGATCATGAAAAGGCGTGGCGGATCGCGCACGACGTGCGCGCCGGCGGATCCCCGAGCGCCTCGGACATGCGTAAAGGGCGGTTAGTGGTAGCATTCGGCCCCCCGCCGGTCAACGCACGAGGGTCGCCCCGCGGGAGCCGCCCACCACCCGCCGCGAGGAGGATCCCGATGACCCCGGAACAGCGCCAGGCGCTCATCCAGAAATACAAGGCGGGCTACGCCGAGGTCGTGGCCGCGCTGGACGGTTTCCCCGCGGACCAGCTCACCGCCCGGCCGTTTCCCGGCAAGTGGAGCGCGGCCGAGATCGTCCACCACCTGGCCGACTCCGAGATGAACAGCGCGCTGCGCATCCGCAAGCTGCTGGCCGAGAAGCACCCGGTCATCCAGGGCTACGACCAGGACGAATGGACGCGCGTGCTGCACGCCCACGACCGGCCGCTCGAGCCCTCGCTGCTGGCCTTCCGCGGGGCGCGCGAGTCCACCGCGCAGCTGCTCGACCGCATGACCGAGGACGACTGGCGCCGCCACGGCTGGCATTCCGAGGCCGGCGCGTTCCACGCCGAGCTGTGGCTCGAGTGGTACTCGGCGCACGCGCACAATCATGCCGGCCAGATCCGCCGCCTGCGCGAGGCGCTCGGCGCATGAGCGCATCGTCGCTCTGGCGTTGCCGCGGCCGCGTGCTCGACCTCTCGGCCCGAACCGCGGTCATGGGCATCGTGAACGTCACGCCGGACTCGTTCTCGGACGGCGGGCGATTCCTCGACCCGGCCGCGGCGGTCGCGCGCTGTCGCGAGCTGGCCGCCGAGGGTGCGGACCTGCTCGACCTGGGCGCCGAGAGCACGCGCCCCGGCGCCGCGGCCGTCCCGCCCGAGGAGCAGCTGCGCCGGCTCGAGCCCGTGCTCGCCGCGCTCGCGGCCCGTCCGGCGGAACTGCCGGGCGGCGCCGGAACGGCGCTCGTGTCCGTGGACACGCGCAGCGCCGTGGTGGCGAAACGCGCGCTCGAGCTGGGCGCGCACGTGATCAACGACGTCAGCGCACTCGACGACCCGGACATGGGCGCGGCCGTGGCCGCGGCCGGCGCGGGACTCGTGCTCATGCACATGCGCGGCACGCCGGAGACCATGCAGCGCGAGACCGCCTACGGCGACGTGGTCGCCGAGGTCGCGGCGCACCTGCGGGAACGCCGTGCGCGCGCCGTGGCCGCGGGCGTGGCGGACGAGTGCCTCGCGCTCGACCCCGGCATCGGTTTCGCCAAGTCGGGCGAGCAGAGCCTCGAGTTGCTCGCCCGCACCGCCGAACTCGCGGCGCTCGGCCGTCCGCTGCTGGTCGGCGCCTCTCGCAAGAGCTTCCTTTCGCGCCTGCTCGACGGCGCGCCGGCGGACCAGCGGCTCGAGGGCTCGCTCGCCGCCGCGGCGCTGGCGGTGTTCGAGGGCGCGGCGATCGTCCGGGTGCACGACGTCGCGGCGACCGTCCGGGCGGTGCGCGTCGCGGATGCCGCACGCGCGGCACGCGCGGCACGCACCTCGCGCGGCACGCCGAACGGCTGAGGAACGCCCGCGCCAACGGCGTGCGCGTCTGATACCTTGCGCGCGACATGATCGGCAACCACCCGCACTGGATCAAAGGCGCGATCGACATCCTGCTCGTCGCGGCGCTCTTCTACCGGCTGCTCACGCTCGGGAAGGGCACGCGCTCGGCGCAGATGTTCATGGGCCTGCTGCTCATCATCCTGGTCGGCCTGCTCGCGGGCTACTTCGACCTGCTCGCGGTGCGCTGGATCATGGAGAGCTTGCGCACGGTGTGGCTCATCGTGTTCGTGATCCTGTTCCAGCCCGAACTGCGCCACGCACTCGCGCAGTGGGGACGTACGCGCTACGTGCGGTCGTTCCTGCGCGGCGAGAACTACGGCGTGCTCGGCGAAGTCGTGCGCGCGCTCGAGTCGCTCGCGCAGCGGCGCCACGGCGCGCTCGTCGTGATGGAGCGCAACGTCGGCCTGCGCAACTTCGTCGAGACCGGCACGCGCATCGACGCCAAGGTGAGCGCCGAGCTGCTCGTGACGCTCTTCAGCCCCGGCTCGCCGCTGCACGACGGCGCCGTGATCATCCGCGAGGACACGATCATCGCGGCCTCGTGCATCCTGCCGCTGTCGGCCAATCCGCTCACCGCCGTCGCGCTCGGCACGCGCCATCGCGCCGCGATCGGGCTGTCGGAAGAGACCGACGCCGCGGTGATCGTCGTGAGCGAACAGACGGGCAGCATCTCGGTCGCCTACCGCGGCGTGCTCTACCAGCGCCTCGACGAAGGCCAGCTGCGCTCGGAGCTCTCGCGCATCTTCCGCATCCGGCCGCAGGACGAACCTTCCGTCCCCCCGGCGTCCGAGGGCTCGCCGCCCGGCGGCGCAGAAAAAGCCGCGGGCTGAGCGCGCGCATGAGCGATACGGCCCATCCCCCGGGCGCCGAGCGCCGCCCCGTCCGCATCACGTCGCAGGCTCTCGTGCAGGTGGCCGACTGCCGCCGCCGGCTGTGGCTCGCGAACCTCACGCGCACGCCGATGGCGCCGCTGCCCGAGCACGTCGTCGTGCTGCGCGAGCGCGCCCGCGAGCACGAGCGCGCGGTCGCCGGCCGCTTCGCCGATCTCGCCGGACCCTTCTGGAAGCACGACGGTCCGCTCTCCGAAGTCGCGGCGGAAACGCTGCGCCTGCTGCGCGAGACGCGCCGCCCGATCTGGCGCGGCGCGCTGGTGTCGGCCGACGGCCGGCGCGTCGCGCACCCCGGCTTCCTGTCGTGGGAAGGGGACGACCTCGTCGTGACCGAAGCGCGGCTCGCGCTGCGCCCCGACGCGCGCGCGGACTTCGCGCTGCAGCTCGCGCACGTGCGCGACCTGCTCGTCGAGACGGCGGGCATCACGCCGGCGCGCTTCGACATCGTGAACGGCGAGGGCGAGACGCTCGTGGTCGAACCCGCCACCGAGGCGCGCTACGCGTCGGTCGTGCGCGCGGTGGACGCGACGCTCGCCGAGCCCGAAGAGCCCACGGAGCTGCGCGCGCACTCGAACTGCAAGCGCTGCCCGTACTACGAGCACTGCTGGGACATGGCCGAGCGCGACGGACGCATCGAGCTGCTGCCCGAGGTGCAGAGCGCGCACGTGCCCGAGTACCACGCGCTCGGCGTGCGCACGCTCGCCGATCTCGTCGCGCTCGATCCCGAGCGCCTGCCCGCCGGCCCGGTGCGAGGATCCGCGAAGCAGGCGAAAGTCGTCGCGTCGGCATGGATCGAGAAGCGCGCGGCGTGGCTGCAGCCGCCGATGCTGCCCGCGGGGCCGCTCGTGTGGTTCGACCTCGAAGGCGATTCGCTCGGCGAGAAGGCCGAGAACCCGATCTACCTGTGGGGCGTCGCGCTCGAGCTGCCCGGCGCCGAGCCGGCCGCCGAGGCGATCATCGCCGAGATGGGCGCCGACGGGGACCGCGCCGCGTGGGAAAAGTTCGTCGCGCGCGCGAACGCGATCCTCGACTCGCACCCGGACGCGCGCTGGGTGCACTGGGACGCGTTCGAGCCGCTGTGGATCGAGCGCTACGCCGCGCGGCTCGGCGCGCCCGAGGGCTTCGTGAAGCGCATGAAGAGCGCGTGCTTCGATCTCAAGCGCGTGCTCGACCGCTGCGTGCGGCTGCCGCTGCGCTCGTACTCGATCAAGCACGTGGCGCCGTGGATGGGTTTCGAATGGCGCAATCCCGATTCCGGCTCGGAGTGGTCGGTCGCCCAGTTCCACCGGGCACGCGAGACCGACGACCCCACGGAGCGCGAGCGGCGGGTCGCGGCGCTCATCGAGTACAACGAGGACGACCTCTGGGCGATGCGCGCCGTGTGGCGCTGGCTGCGCGAACACGCCCCGGGCGCCCCGGGACCGTCCGGCGGCGCCTGAGCCCGCCCGGCCCCAAGGGGCCGTGCGCTGTCGCGCGGGATCGCGTCCCCGCGCACCTTCGCGGGCCGCTGCCTTGACGCGGGGCGCGTTCCGCCCTTATTTTTCGCGCCCCGCTGGCCCTTCGGGGCCGGCAACCGGCACGCCAGGGTAGCTCAGTGGTAGAGCAGGGGACTCATAAGCCCTTGGTCGGGAGTTCAACTCTCCCCCCTGGCACCATCTTCCGGCGCGATGGCCTTCCGGCCCGGTCGCGCCCCTCCGAGGCGGAAACCATGCGCCTTCGCCGGCTCGAGCCGGTTCTCCGCCAGGCCTTTCGCGGGCCCTGCGCGGCCGCCCGCGGCGGCCGGGTCCTCGTGGCCGTGAGCGGAGGCGCCGACTCGACCGCGCTGCTCGTCGCGCTGGCGTCGCTGGCCGGCGAGCTCGAGCTGACGCTCGCCGCCGCGCACCTGCACCACGGCCTGCGCGGCGCCGACGCCGACGCCGACCTCGAACTGGCGCGCTCGCACGCCCGGCTGCTCGGGGTGCCGCTCGTGAGCGCGCGCGTGGACGCCCGCGCGGCCATGAAGCGCGAAGGGCTGTCGGGCGAAGCGGGGCTGCGCACGCTGCGGCGGCGCTTCCTGCTCGCGGCCGCGGACCGCGCGGGCTGCGCGTGGATCGCCACCGCACACACCGCCGACGACCAGCTCGAGACGCTGCTCATGCGGCTCGCGCGCGGCTCGGGGCTCGCCGGGCTCGGCGGCATGCGGGCGCGGCGAGGCCCGTGGCTCAAGCCGCTGCTCGCCGCGACCCGGGCCGACGTCGAGCGCGACCTCGTGCGCGCCGGGCTCGGCTGGCGCGAGGACGCGAGCAACGCCTCGCGCGAGCACCTGCGCAACC
>JACRIW010000009.1 GCA_016215625.1 Candidatus Eiseniibacteriota bacterium
GAAGCTGTCCGTGGACATCTCGTACTTCGACCTGATCGAAGCGAACGAGGCGTTCGCGGCGCAGGCGCTCGCCGACGGCGACGGCCTCGGCTGGGACTGGGATCGCGTCAACGTGAACGGCGGCGCGGTGGCGCTCGGCCACCCGATCGGCGCCAGCGGCGCGCGCATCCTGACCACGCTGCTCTACGCGCTCGAAGCGCGCGGCAAGAAGACCGGCCTCGCCACGCTGTGCCTGGGCGGCGGCAACGCCGTCGCGCTCTCCGTGGAGCGTGTGTGATGAGCGCGGCCAACGTGAAGAAGGTCGCCGTCGTCGGCGGCGGCACGATGGGTAACGGCATCGCGCAGGTGTTCGCGACCAACGGCTACGACGTGCGGCTGATCGACGTGAAGAGCGAGTTCGTCGAGCGCGGCATCTCGACCATCACGAAGAACCTCGACCGCGTCGCCAAGAAGCAGGAGTGGCCCGCGGACAAGGCGCCCGCGATCCTCGCGCGCATCTCGGGTTCGACGAACCTCGAGGACGCGAAGGACTGCCAGCTGGTCGTCGAGGCCGTGACCGAGAACTTCGCGGTCAAGAAGCAGATCTTCACGACGCTCGACGCCGTGACGGCGCCCGAGTGCATCCTCGCGAGCAACACCTCGAGCATCTCGATCACCGAGATCGCCGCGGTCACGAAGCGCGCCGACAAGGTGATCGGCATGCACTTCATGAACCCGGTGCCGGTGATGCAGCTCGTCGAGATCATCCGCGGGATCGCCACGTCGGACGAGACGTACGCGCTGACCGAGGAGCTCTCGAAGGCGCTCGGCAAGACGCCCGTCGAGGTCAACGACTACCCGGGCTTCATCTCGAACCGCATCCTGATGCCCATGATCAACGAAGCCGTGTACACGCTCATGGAAGGCGTGGCCACGCGCGAGGGCATCGACACGGTCATGAAGCTCGGCATGAACCACCCGATGGGCCCGCTCGCACTCGCGGACCTCATCGGTCTCGACACCTGCCTGTCGATCATGGAAGTGCTGCACGACGGGCTCGGCGACTCGAAGTACCGTCCGTGTCCGCTGCTGCGCAAGATGGTCGCGGCGGGCTGGCTCGGCCGCAAGAGCGGCCGCGGCTTCTACGAATACCCGAAGGCCTGACGGAGATCCGCATGTCCGGAACCCTGACCGAAGCCGCGGGCCTGTCGTTCGATCTGTCCGAGGAAGCGCAGTCGGTGCGAGAGATGGTGCGTGATTTCGCCGAGAGCGAGATCCGGCCGATCGCGGCGCAGATCGACGAGACGAACGAGTTCCCGGCCGACAACGTGAAGAAGATGGCCGAGCTGGGACTGCTCGGCATGTTCGTGCCCGAGGAGTACGGCGGCGCGGGCATGACGTACCTGGCCTACGTGGTGGCGATCGAAGAGCTCTCGCGCGTGTGCGCGAGCCACGGCGTGATCGCGTCCGTGAACAACTCGCTCGTCTGCTACCCGCTCATGACGTACGCGAGCCACGAGCAGAAGAAGAAGTGGCTCGAGCCGCTCGCCAAGGGCGAGAAGCTCGGTGCGTACTGCCTGACCGAGCCGAACGCCGGCAGCAACGCGGCGAACCAGCAGACCACGGCCGTGCTGGACGGCGACCACTGGGTGCTGAACGGCTCGAAGATCTTCATCACCAACGCCGGCCCGGCCGACGTGCTCATCACCTACGCGACGACGGACAAGGCGCTCGGGCCGAAGGGCATTTCCGCATTCATCGTGGATGCCGACACGCCCGGCGTGCGCAAGGGCAAGAAGGAGCACAAGCTCGGCATTCACGCCTCGGACACGCGCGAGATCTATTACGAGAACGCGCGCGTTCCGAAGGAGAACCTGTTCGGCGAGTTCAACAAGGGCTACACGGTCGCGCTCGCCACGCTCGGCGGCGGACGCATCGGCATCGCCGCGCAGGCGCTGGGCATCGCGCAGGCGTCGGTCGAAGCCGCGGTCAAGTACGCCAACGAGCGCGAACAGTTCGACAAGAAGATCGGTGAGTTCGACGCCATCCGGCACATGCTCGCGGACAGCGTCGTCGAGCTCGACGTGGCGCGCCTGCTCGTCTACCAGGCGGCGTGGCTGCGCGATCAGGGCCGTCCGCACACGAAGGAAGCCTCGCTCGCCAAGTGGCACGCGTCGGAAGCGGCCACGAAGTGCGCGAACTGGGCCATTCAGGTGCACGGCGGCTACGGCTACATGAGCGAGTATCACGTCGAGCGCTACTGGCGTGACGCGCGCATCTGCGAAATCT
This sequence comes from Candidatus Eiseniibacteriota bacterium, assembly GCA_016215625.1. Classification (GTDB taxonomy): domain Bacteria; phylum Eisenbacteria; class RBG-16-71-46; order RBG-16-71-46; family RBG-16-71-46; genus CAIXRL01. Next base: position 2,269 of record JACRIW010000009.1, read on the forward strand.
ACGAAGGAACGACCGAAGTCCAGAAGATGGTGGTGGCCGCGCAGGTGCTCAAGGAGCACGCGGTCAAGGCCTGACAACCGACTCGAGGAGGATTCCCCGAATGAAGCGTCCCGTCCGTCCCGTCGCTCTGGTCATTCTCACGCTGTGCGCGCTCTATCCCGGCCTCTCCGCGGTCTTCCAGGGTTTCTACCCGTGGGTGACGGGGCAGGAGTTCGCGCTCGTCGGCCAGACCGGGGCGTTCATGACGACCGCCGCCAAGCTGGGCATGCCGATCTGGCTGCCGAGCCTGTTCAAGGGTTTCGTCGGCCTGGCGTTCCTGGGCGCGGTGCCCGGCCTGTGGGCCGGTGACGGCCGTGCGGTGCCGCTCGCGTTCCTCGGCGCCCTCGGTTCGCTGCTGCTCGGCCCCGGCCCCGCCGTCATGGGCATCGTCGCTCTCATCTGCCTGACCGTGTTCCGCGAGACCGCCCAGCACCAGCCGGCCTAGGGCGATCCGCGTTTCGAAAGCAGGATTCCTTCATGAATCTCGACCTGACCGAAGAACAAGTCGCGATCCGCGACACGGTGCGTGAGCTCTGCCAGAACGAGTTCGCGCAGCACGCCGAGAAGTGGGATCGCGAAGACGACGTACCGCGCTGGGCGGTGGACAAGCTCGCCGAGCTCGGACTGCTCGGCATGGCCGTGCCCGAGGAGTACGGCGGACTCGGCAGCGACATGCGCACGACCGTCGTCGTGATCGAGGAGATCGCCCGCGTGTCGGCCGCGCTCGCCATCTTGTTTGCCGTGCACAACTCCGTGGGCGCGTACCCGATCTACGAGTTCGGCACCGAGGAGCAGCGCAAGCGCTGGCTGCCGCGGCTGACGAGCAAGGACATGGGCGCGTTCTCGCTGAGCGAGCCCGGTTGCGGCTCGGACGCCTCCGCGCTCACCGCGACCGCGGTGAAGGACGGCGACCACTACGTGCTCAACGGCTCGAAGAACTGGGTGACGAACGGTCATCACGCGTGGACGTTCCTGATCTTCGCGCGCACCGGCGGCCCGGGCTCCAAAGGCATCAGCGCCTTCATCGTCGAACGCGACACGCCCGGCCTCACGGTCGGCAAGTGCGAAGACAAGATGGGGCTGCGCGGATCGCACACGGTCACGCTGTCCATGGACGACGTGCGCGTGAGCGAGATCTGCCGCCTGGGCCCGGAGAACGAAGGCATCAAGATCGCGCTGTCCGCGCTGGACAAGGGCCGCATCGGCGTCGCCGCGCAGGCGCTCGGCGTGATGCAGGCCGCGTTCGGCGAGGCGGCGAAGTACGCGCAGCAGCGGAACGCGTTCGGCGGGCCGCTGTCGAAGATCCAGGCGATCCAGTTCAAGCTCGCCGAGATGGAGAAGCGCGTGCAGGGTTCGCGGCTGCTGATCCAGCGTGCCGCGTGGCTCAAGGACGCGAACCGTCCGTGCACGAGCGCGGCGTCCGCGGCCAAGCTCTACTCGACCGAAGCCGCCACGTGGGTGACGCACCAGGCGATCCAGGTGCACGGCGGCTACGGCTACGTGAAGGAGTATCCCGTCGAGCGCTACTACCGCGACGTGCGGGTGATGGAGATCTACGAGGGCACGTCCGAGATCCAGCGTCTCGTGATCGCGCGCTCGGCGCTGAAGGACGGCGTGACGGTCTAGGCGCGTCGTTCGCGGCGAAAGTGAATCGGCGCTCCGGTCTTCGTGACCGGGGCGCCGTTTTCGTTGCGCCGCGATGCGCGCATCGGGTAAGAATGCGCCCCCTATGAAGACCATCTCCCAGCGCATCGCCGAAGAACTCGCCGTCCGCACCGCCCAGGTCGACGCGACCATCCAGTTGCTCGACGAAGGCTCGACCGTTCCGTTCATCGCCCGCTACCGCAAGGAAGTCACGGGCGGGCTCGACGACACGCAGCTGCGCAACCTGTTCGAGCGCCTCGGCTACCTGCGCGAGCTCGAAGAGCGCCGCAGCGCGATCCTCGCGAGCATCACCGAGCAGGGCAAGCTCACCCCGCCGCTCGAAGAGTCCATCCGCGCCGCGGACACCAAGACCGCGCTCGAAGACCTCTACCTGCCGTACAAGCCCAAGCGTCGCACGCGCGCAATGATCGCGCGCGAGGCGGGCATCGAGCCGCTCGCGGTCACGCTCCTGGGCACGCCGGACACGAACCCGGAAGAAGCCGCGGCCGCGTTCCTCAATCCGGACGCCGGCTTCGCGGACGTGAAGGCCGTGCTCGACGGCGCGCGCCAGATTTTGATCGAGAAGTTCTCCGAGGACGCGCCGCTGCTGGGTCAGCTGCGCGAGCGCACGTGGAAGCAGGGCGCGCTCCGCTCGAGCGTCGCGAAGGACCTCAAGCCCGAGCAGCAGGCGGAGGCCGCGCGCTTCTCGGACTACTTCACGTACGACGAGCCCATTCACCGCGTGCCGAGCCACCGCGCGCTGGCACTGCTGCGCGGCCGTGCGCTCGGCTTCCTCGACATCGCGCTCGATCCCGAGCCCGCGCGCGCCGAGGGCGCGCCGAGCGAGTGCGAGGCGATCGTCGCGCAGCGCTTCGGCATCTCGAACAAGAACCGCGCGGCCGACAAGTGGCTCGCCGACACCGTGCGGCTCGCGTGGCGCGCGCGCATGCTGCTGCACCTCGAAGTGGACCTGGTCGGCCAGCTGCGCGGCGCCGCGGAAGAAGAGGCCATTCGCGTGTTCGGGCTCAACCTGCGCGACCTGCTGCTCGCGGCGCCGGCGGGCCAGCGCGCGACCATGGGGCTCGACCCGGGCCTGCGCACGGGCGTGAAGGTCGCGGTCGTGGACGCGACGGGCAAGCTGCTCGACACGGCGACGATCTACCCGCACGCGCCGCGCAACGACTGGGACCGCTCGATCGCCACGCTCGCGGGGCTGTCGCTCAAGCACGGCGTGTCGCTCGTGAGCATCGGCAACGGCACCGCGTCGCGCGAGACCGACCAGCTGGCGGGAGATCTCATGCGCGCGCATCCGGACCTGAAGCTCTCCAAGGTGACCGTGTCCGAGGCCGGCGCGTCCGTGTACTCGGCGAGCGAGTTCGCCGCGCGCGAGTTCCCGGATCTCGACGTGAGCCTGCGCGGCGCGGTGTCCATTGCTCGGCGGCTGCAGGACCCGCTCGCGGAGCTGGTGAAGATCGATCCCAAGTCGATCGGCGTCGGCCAGTACCAGCACGACGTGAACCAGTCACACTTGGCCAAGGCGCTCGACGCGACGGTCGAGGACTGCGTGAACGCGGTCGGCGTGGAGCTGAACACGGCATCGGCGCCGCTGCTGTCGCGCGTGTCGGGGCTCAACACGTCCATCGCCGCGCGCATCGTGGAGTACCGCGACGCGAACGGCCCGTTCCCCGACCGCCGCTCGCTGCTCAAGGTGCCACGGCTGGGGGAGAAGGCGTTCGAGCAGGCGGCGGGCTTCCTGCGCATCCGCGGTGGCAGCAATCCGCTCGACGCGTCGGCGGTGCACCCCGAGGCGTATCCGGTCGTCGAGAAGCTGCTCGCCAAGACCGGCCGCAAGATCGAGTCCGTGATCGGCGACGGCGACTTCCTGCGCAAGGTGAACGCGAAGGAACTCGTGGACGAGCGCTTCGGCCTGCCGACCGTGAAGGACATCCTCGCCGAGCTCGAGAAGCCGGGCCGTGATCCGCGTCCCGAGTTCAAGGCTGCCGCGTTCCGCGAGGACGTGCGCGAGCTGAAGGACCTGCAGCCGGGCATGACGCTCGAGGGCGTGGTGACGAACGTGACCAACTTCGGCGCGTTCGTGGACATCGGCGTGCACCAGGACGGCCTCGTGCACATCTCGCGGCTCGCGAAGCGCTTCGTGAAGGACCCGCGCGACGTGGTGAAGGCGGGCGACCTCGTGAAGGCGAAGGTGCTGAGCGTGGACATGCAGCGGAAGCGCGTGGCGCTGTCGTTGCGGCTGGATGATGCGATTGAAGAAAGCACGCCTGCGGGAAGGCGTTGAACGGCGGGAGCGCCGGCCTCCGGCCGGATTGCTGCCTATGTTCGTGAGGTGACGCGCCGCTTCCGTGCGAACGGGGGCGGCGCGATCGCATTGCACTTTGCGAACGTTCGCGCCCGACCGTGCGGCATGCGTCAATCCGTGCGCTCCGGGGCCCCGGATGGGGCATGGAGGAGCGGCTGAAACTTCTGCCGCGACGGGCCGATGCCGTAGTATCGCCGCGTCCCGTTGCACCCTCTCCAGTCCCCCGGAACCCCGATCCCACATGAGCGCTCCCGCCGCCGGCACCGCCATCCGCACGAAGTCGCCGCATCCTTCCAAGTTCGAGCGCGCCATCGTGGTCGGCGCGTCGTCGGGCATGGGAGCCGAACTGGCGAAGCAGCTCGCGGCCGAAGGCGCGCACGTCGCGCTCGTCGGACGGCGTGAATCCGAGCTCGAGGCGGTCGCCGCCACGATCCGCGCGGCTGGTGGCCGCGCGATCGTCGCGAAGCACGACGTGACGGCGTACGAGGACGTGCCGCGCGTGTACGAGGCGCTCACGAAGGAGATGGGCGGGCTCGACCTGCTCGTCTACTGCTCCGGCGCGCAGTACAACCCGGACGAGAGCGTGTACGACTTCGCGCAGGACCGCGAGATGATCGAGGTCAACGTGATCGGCGCGATCGCGTGGACGCAGCTTGCGGCGGCGCACTTCGAGGCACAGCGCGGCGGCACGATCGTCGGCATCTCGAGCATCGCGGGCGAGCGCGGCCGTCGCACCATGCCGGGCTACACCACGAGCAAGGCCGCGATGAGCACGTGGATGGAAGCGCTGCGCAACCGTATCGCGCGCTACGGCGTGAACGTCGTGACGATCAAGCCGGGCTTCGTGGACACCGCGAAGACCGCGCACCTGGCCAAGAAGCCCATGGTGATCTCGCCCGCGAAGGCGGCCGAGCTGATCCTCAAGGCCGCGCACCGCGGCGGTTCGCCGTCGGTGTTCGTGCCGGGACAGTGGCAGTTGGTCGCGCTGATCATCCGCCACATTCCCTCGTTCCTTTTCCGAAAGCTCAACCTGTAATGGCCGCCCTGCCCTCGCTCCGGAATACCGCGCCCTGGCGCGTGCTCGATGGTTTCGGGATCTCCGCCCGCGCGGCTTCGCGCTGGGTGCAGCCGCGCAGCGTGGACGAACTGGCGAACATCATCCGCCGAGCCGCCGACGAAGACCTCAAGATCACGTTCCGGGGCAACGGCCGCAGCTACGGCGACGCCGCGCTCAACGCCGGCCAGCTGGTCGTGGACAACCGCGGCATGACGCGCGTGCTCAACTTCGACCGCGAACGCGGCACCATCGAGCTCGAGCCGGGCGCGACCATCGAAACCATGTGGCGCACGGGCCTGCCCGCCGGCTACTGGCCGCACGTCGTGCCGGGCACGATGTTCCCGACGATGGGCGGCTGCGTCGCGATGAATATTCACGGCAAGAATTGTTTCAAGGCAGGGCCGTACGGCGATCACGTGCAGGAGCTGGATCTGCTGACGGCCTCGGGCGAACTCAAGACGCTTTCGCGCGAGAGCGATCCCGAGCTCTTCCGCGCGACGATCGCGGGCCTCGGCCTGCTCGGCGCGGTGACGCGCGTGAAGCTCGGCATGAAGAAGATCGAGAGCGGCCGGCTCAAGGTGCGGCCGATCACGACGCCGAGCCTGAACGCGATGTTCGACTGCTTCGTCGAGCGCATGCCGCAGAGCGATTACTTGGTCGGCTGGATCGACTGCTTCGCGGGCGGCAGCGGCCTCGGTCGCGGGCTCGTGCACCAGGCGAATTACCTGTCGGCCGCCGAGGATCCGGCTGGCCGCGCGCTGCTCGACAACGACAAACAAATGCTGCCGCCGTCCATCATGGGCGTTCCGCGCTCGATCATCTGGCGCATCATGAAGCTCATGACGAACGATCCGGGCATGAAGCTCGTGAACGCGGTGAAGTACATGCTGCCCGAGACGTTCGATTCGAGCGGCACGTTCACGAACACGCACGTCGCGTTCGCGTTCCTGCTCGACTCGGTGCCGAACTGGCGCAACGCCTACGGCGATTCGGGCTTCATCCAGTACCAGATGTTCGTGCCCGACTCGACCGCGCGCGCCGCGATGGCGGAGGCGCTCGAGCACTGCCGCAGGAAGGGCGTCGTGTCGTACCTCGGCGTGTTCAAGCGCCACAAGCCCGACGAGTTCCTGCTCTCGCACGGACTCGACGGCTGGTCGCTCGCGCTCGACTTCGCGGTCACGCCGGGCAACGCCGACAAGCTGTTCGCGGTGACACGCGATCTCACGAAGATCGTGCTCGACGCGGGCGGCGTGTTCTATCCCGCGAAGGACGCCGTGGTGGACGCCGACTCGTTCGCGCGCGCCTACGGCGACCGGCTCACGCGCTTCCTCGAGATCAAGCACCGCGTGGACCCGCAGGGCGTGTTCCAGAACGATCAGGCCCGGCGCCTGGGACTCGTCTGAGCCCGGTGGTCCATTGGCGCTGATCAGCCTGAACGACGTGTCGCTGGCGTTCGCCGGCCCGCCGCTGCTCGACCACGTCACGCTGCAGATCGAACCCGGCGAGCGCGTCGGCCTGCTCGGGCGCAACGGCGCCGGCAAGTCCACGCTGCTGCGCGTGCTCGAAGGCACGCTGCCGCCCGATTCGGGCGAAGTCGTGCGCACGCCGGGGCTGCGTGCCGCGGGGCTGCAGCAGGACGTGCCCGCGCACGTGCACGGCGTCGTGCGCGACTGGCTGCACGAAGTCTGCGGTGTCGCGGCGCACGAGAAGTCGTGGACGGTCGAGAGCGCGATCGAGCGCGCGGCGCAGGACCTGACCATCGACCTCGACGCGTCGTTCGAGACGCTGTCGGCCGGTTCCAAGCGCCGCGTGCTGCTCGCGGCGGCGTTCGTGCGCGAGCCCGAGCTGCTGCTGCTCGACGAGCCCACCAACCATCTCGACGTCGAGACGATCGAGCGGCTGGAAGAGTCGCTCGAGCGCCGGCGCGGCACGCTCGTGTTCGTGACGCACGACCGAGGGTTCCTGCGCCGGATGGCGACGCGCATCCTCGATCTCGACCGCGGCCGCGTACGCAGCTACAAGCTCGGCTACGACGCCTACTGCGAGACGCGCGAGGCCGAGCGGCTGGTCGAGTCCGATCAGGCCGCCGCGTTCGACAAGAAGCTCGCGCAGGAAGAGGCGTGGCTGCGCCAGGGCATCAAGGCGCGGCGCACGCGGAACGAAGGGCGCGTGCGGCGGCTGGAAGCGCTGCGTCTCGACCGGCGCGCGCGTCGCGACGAGGCGGGCGGCGTGAAGGCGGCGCTGCTCGAGGGCGAACAGTCCGGGCGGCGCGTGCTCCGCACCGAGAAGGCGTCGTTCGAGTACGAGGCCGGCGTGCCGATCGTGCGCGAGCTTTCGACCACGATCCAGCGCGGCGACCGCATCGGCATTCTGGGGCCCAACGGCTGGGGCAAGACGACGCTCATCAAGCTTCTGCTCGGCGAGCTCGCGCCCACGTCGGGCACGGTGACGCCCGGCACGAAGCTCGAGATCGCGTACTTCCGACAGATGCACGACGAGCTCGACGAGCGCCTCACCGTGCGCGACAACGTCTCGGAAGGGCGCGAGATGATCTCGCTCGGCGAGGGGCAGAAGCACGTCGTCGGCTACCTGCAGGACTTCCTGTTCACGGGCGAGCAGATCCAGGGCCCGATCACGAAGCTCTCGGGTGGCGAGCGCCGGCGGCTGCAGCTCGCGAAGATGCTCGCGCGTCCGTGCAACGTGATGGTGCTCGACGAGCCGACGAACGATCTCGATCTGGAGACGCTCGAGCTGCTCGAGGACATGCTCGCGGAGTTCGCGGGCACGCTGCTGGTCGTGTCGCACGATCGCGTGTTCCTCGACAACGTGGTCACGAGCACGCTGGTGGCCGAGGGCGGGGGCGAGTGGCGCGAGTATGTCGGCGGGTATTACGACTGGCTTCGGCAGAAGCCTGCGCCGCAGGCGCAGGTCGGTGGGAATGCGGGGTCCGGCCGCGAGGCGAAGGCCGCGCGAGCTGCCGCCACCGCTGCTTCGTCCCCCGCGGCGAAGCCACGGAAGCTCTCGTACAAAGACAAGCGCGACTACGAGGAGTTGCCCGGCCGCATCGAGGCGCTCGAGACCGAGAAGGCGTCGCTCTACGACCAGATGGCGCAGCCGACGTTCTACACGTCCCGCGCCGCCGATGTGGCGCCCACGCAGGCGCGCCTGGCCGCGATCGAAGTGGAACTGGCGGCGGCGTACGAGCGGTGGATGGAGCTGGAAGAGCTGGTTGCGGGAAGCGAGTAGTCGCGAGCGAAGCGAGCGAGCTTCCCGACTGGCAGCGCTGCCAATCCCGTGACGAATGCATGACTCCGGACCGAGGAGTAGAGTCCGCGCGCGGATATTTCACACAGCGCTCCGGAGAGGCCCATGAGACGCGTGTTCCACGGAATCGTCGCGATGGTGGTGTCGCTGCCGTGTGATGCATGGGCCGCTGGCTCGACCCCCGATGACACCGTGCCCTCCGTCAGGTTCCTTCCGGACACCGTGTATCAGGGCGTCCATCTTCCAGCGATCGCCCAGGCATGGTCATCGGATGGCCGGCGATTCATTGCGGAGAGCGCGGGCGGAATCTGGATCGTGGATGCCGGGCAGCCGGGAAGGAGTGAGTACCAACCGTTGCTCGAAGGGCAGCGAGACTTCGCATGGTCGCCCGGTGACAGTGTGATCGCGTGCTCGGTGCGGTTCGTCCTGCGAAGTGGCTGGGCGCGCGGCGACGCGGTGTTCCTGCTTCGGCCCGGGTGTGCGCCCGAGAAGGTCGCGGAGATGACCGACGTGGGTCGCATCCTGTGGTTGCCGAACGGAGCGCTCATTCAGATGACTCGCGACGGCGAGTACGCGGTACCGAGACCTGGCACTGCCGAATCCGGACCGGACTCCTGTACGCGCCTCTGGGGAGTTCATGTCGGAGATGCGGGCGGGGGAGAGAGTGTCGGGTTCATTCCCGTCTCGTGTGCTCCGCCTTCGTCCCGGCCGTTGCCCGAAGTGAATGGCTGGGCACTCGTCTGGCTGCAGTCCGAGGCACAGTGGATGCGGGTCTGGTGGGCGACTCGCTTCCAGCAGTTCGTCGGTTGGAGCTCCAGTGTGGGACTGCTGCGGCTGAGCTCGTTCGGTGAGCAACTCGGAGTGCAACCGATTCAAGGCCCTTACGAGGTGGTCCAGTCACTCGCGCACGGTGGCGAGCTTGCAATCGGGATCATCCCGCGCGAGCCGTTCTCCGAGGCCGGGCCGGGATTCGAGCCGACGTTCGCATGGTCCATCGAAGCCGGCTGGCGTGCGCCTATCGAAGGTCTGCCGGGCGGATCAGATGCTGCGAGCGCAGCCCCCGTCGGCGATCACATTCTCTTCCAGACGAGGCGAGGCCTCGAACTCGGTCGGCTCGTGATCGAGCGGTGACCTCGACGGAAATTGCGCTTGACCGACTTGCGAGGGCTTCTCGTCCGAAGTCCGTGATCTCACTTCGAACGCTTCGAGAGCGCGCCTCATGCCGCGCCACTTCGCCGTTCGCGGTTCACTCCTCGCGAAATGTCGCGCCGCCCAGCGTTCCTGCGCGTACGCCTGCTGTGAGCGCTCGCGAAACCCCGTGATACAACCCATGCACACCCGCCCCCGAAGCGGAGTGCGCAGATGTCGCAGCGATTCGATCTCTCGCCGTTGTCGCACCAAGAGCTCGACCGGGGTTTCGCGCATCGCGTGGAGCAGGACCGCGCGATCACCGCGGAGCTGATCGCCTACCTCGGGGAAGTCGGTGCGCGCGGGCGGCACCTGACGTTCGGGTACAGCTCGCTCTTCGACTACTGCACGAAGCGCTTCGGGATGTCCGAGGACGTCGCCAAGAAGCGCATTCGGATCGCGCGCCTCGCGCGTCGCCACCCGGCCCTGCTCGAGCGTCTCGCCGACGGTCGCATCGGCCTCACCGCGCTCCTCATGATGAGCACCGCTCTCTTCGCCGCGAAGACGGACGAGGCGAACGTGATGCTCGACGACGCGGCGCACAAGACCAACGACGAAGTCGCGATGCTCCTGGTCGCACGTTCGCCGAAGCCCGACACGCCGACGGCGGTCGAAGCGCTCGCGGATGAATCGAAGACCAAGACGCCCGCGGCTCCCGCGGCCCCTGAGCCCACACTGTTCTCCGAAGGGATAGGGGCCGCGCGGCCCCTTGTCCCATCCGGAAGCCGCGAAGCAGAGGGTTCGATGGGTCCAGAATCCGCGAGCGTTTCCGCGCCGACCGCGACTCCGAACACGGCGTCCGCACCGCCCACGTCGCCCGCACCGCCCGTACCCCGCACCCAACTCACCCCGCTCGCGCCGACGCGCTTCGACTTCCGCACCACGCTCGACGAGCAGACGCTCGCCGAGCTTCGCGAGGCGGCGGAGCTGTTGAGTCACGTGATCCCGAACGGCGATCTCGGACTCGTGCTCGCGCGGCTCGTGCGCGAGGGGCTGCAACAGGTGCGCAAGCAGCGCCGGGCCGAGGCCCACAAGCCGCGCGCCGCGCGCGTGGAGCACGACGCCCAAGCGAGCGCCCATATCCCCGAACACATCGTCCGCGCCGTCTACGCGCGCGACAAGGGCTGCTGCACCTTCCGCGCCGACGACGGCCACGTGTGCGGCTCACGCTGGCGCGTCGAGATCGATCACGTCACGCCACGCTCACGCGGAGGACGATCGACACTCGACAACCTCCGGCTGCTCTGCCGCGCGCACAACCAGCACGAGGCCGAACGCGTGCTCGGCGCGGGATTCATGCGCGGCAAACGGGCGTGGGCGCGAATGCGCAAGCGGGGCCGCACGGCATGCGAACGCCCGGAGCCATGAGAAAGCCCCGGGCGTCGGCGAGGACGTGAACGAGTGAAACGAGATGTCCCGCAGGGAAGAATCAAGAACTCGCTCAGGGCCGTGGGCCCTTCGCGACTACTGGGCCACCACGAACCTCCGCGTGAACGTCCGGCCCGCGACCTGCAGCCGCACGAAATACAGTCCCGCGCCCAGCGAGCCGCGCGCACCGGCGTTCACCGCCAGCGCATGCCGTCCCGCCGCGTACTCGCCGTCCGCGAGCGACAGCACCTGCCGTCCCTGCACGTCGAGCACGCTCAGCTTCACGTGGCCGGCGGCAGGCAGCGCGAACGCGAACGTCGCGGCGCCCGTGCGCAGCGGGTTGGGGAACACGGGAGAGAGCGCGTACGCGGTCACCGGTCCGCCGCCGTCCACGCCCGTCGCGCCGAGGATCGAGAACGCGGCGTTGCTCGTGTCGGAAGCGGCATTGCCGGTGCCGTCGCGCGCGACCACGCGCAGCCACGCGGTGGACGTATAGGGCGCCGACACCGCCCAGCTGTACGTACCGCTGTTCGCCAGATCGGTCGCGATCGCGTCGTACGGACCGCCGCGGCCGTCGCGCGACAGGTACAGGTCCACCGCGGTCACGCCGACGTTGTCGCCGGCCGACCAGGTGAGCGAGGCGTTGCCGCCGGTCACGAGCACCTCGCCGCCGTTCGGCGACGTCACCGCGACGGTGGGCGGCTGGTTGTCCACGGCCGAGATCTCGCCGAGCGCGAACTCGCCGAACGCGGTCTGGCCGGTGACCGAAAGGCTCGTGGCGCCGGCCACGCCGATCGCCGCGGTGTTCCAGCCCGCGGCGTACCGCCGCGCGACCAGCTGCGCGGGCAGCGCGCCGGCGTCGAGATCGGCGGCGTCGAAGTTGAACACGGCGTCGTAGCTCGTGAACGCGGTCGCCGCGGTGCGCGACAGCGACCACCAGCGGTTCACCGACTGGTCGGCGTCGAGGTCCGACGACGCGATCTGCGGGTGATCGCCCGTCGTCGCGCTCGCGGTCACGTCGAACGCCCCGGCCGCGCCGTTCATCGTGAGCGCGACGGGCGAGTAGATCGTGAAGTCGCCGATGTCATATATCCGGCTCGAAGAGCCGGAAGCGAAGTTGCGACGCAAATTGCCCACGACCCAGCCGGTGCTCGCGCCCGCGCCGGTCACGCTGCCCGCGGCGCCGATGTTGAGCGAGTTCGCGTTCGTGATCACGCGGCCGCTCGTGAACGCGAACGGACCGTTGAACGTGAAGTTGCGACGCAGCACGACGCCCGAAGGGTTGTTCACCGCGAGTCCGAGGTTGGCGAGGCTCGAGAACGAGCCCGCGACGTCCACGTACTGCAGCAGCGTGCCGCCGAGCTGCGTGACGGGCGTGCCGGACGCGGGATTCATGTTGAGCGTCGCACCGGACTTCACGACCACGTCGCCGCGAATGGTGCCGCCGCCGGTCATGTTCCAGTTGAGCGTGCCGCGCGTCACGATGAGCGAGTCGAGCGAGAACGCCGACGGTCCGCTCACGCTGAGTGCGCCGGTGTAGTTGTACTCGAGGTCGGCGTACGTGCGGCCCGAGACGCTCAGCACGAGATTGCCGTCCACGCGGTAGCGGCTGCCCGCCTGGAAGATCACGCACGAGTTGGGCACCGCGATGCCGAACGGGTTGTTGCCGCTCGCCTGCGCGAGCAGCGAGCCGCTCTGCATGACGACCGAGTTCGCGGCGCTCGTGGCGCCGCCGTTGCCGAAGATGTTGCCGGTGAACGCCGTCCCGATCAGGCACTGCGAGCCGCCCACGAACACGAGCGCACCGCCGTCGAGCGCCGTCAGCCGGTGCGCCGCGTTGCTCACCTGGATCGTGCCGCCCACGAGGCCCGTGGCGCCGGAGGCGAGCGCGATCGTGAGCGCGGCCGAGCCGTTGAGCGTCAGCGTGCAGCCCGCGGGCACGTCGAAGTCCGCGCCCGTGCGTCCCGTGAACGTGAGGATGGACGACGGCAGCGACGGCTGCAGCGTCACGTTCGCGCCGCCCGACAGCGAGAGCTTGCCGATCGTCTGGTTGGGGATGTTCGTCACGACCACGGTGCCGCCCGTGAACTGCAGCAGGTCGTCGTTCGACGGCGCGTTGCGCGCGGGGGTCCAGTTGGAAGCGACCGTCCAGTCACCGCCACCGGCCGCGTTCCAGGTGTACACGTGCTGCGTGAACGTGGCGGTGATGTTGCGCGTCGCGCTCATCGTGACGCCGACGGGATTCGCGGTGGACGACAGGTCGCCGCTCCACGAGTCGAAGGCCCAGCCCGAAGGCGCGACGGCCGTGAGCGTGACCGACGAGTGCGCCGGGTACTGCGCGAGGTCGGGGGTCTTCGTCACGGTGCCCGAGCCGCTCACCGTCACGTTCAGCGCGTAGGTCGCGAGCGTGAACGACGCGGCGATGGTCTGGTTGGCGTGGATCGCGGCGAACGTGTGGTTCGTGACCGCGCCCACCGAGACGCCGTTCACGAGCACGTCGGCGACCTTGTAGCCGGCCGCGGGGGTGATCGTGTAGTTCGGCGTCGCGCCGTCGCCCACGCCCACGGCGCCGGCGGGCGAAATGGTGCCGTTGGCGCCGGCGGAAGCCGTCACCGTCCAACCCGTGAACGCGACGTTCGTGTGGCTCGAGTCCGAGCCCACGTTGCTGCCGCTGTCGTACGCCCGCACGCGCACGCGCGCCGTGGCGGTCGGCTGCCCGGAGACCGTCCAGTTGAACGTGCCCGTATTGGCCACGCCCGTGGCGATCGCGTTCGGGAACGTCGCGCCGCCGTCGGCCGACCACGCGATGTCCACCGCGTTCACGCCCGTGTCGTCCGTCGCGGTCCACGTGATGGTCTGCAGCGAACCGATCGCCCACGACTGGCCGCCCGCGGGCGCGGTCACGGACACGACGGGCGCCTGCGTGTCGGCGCCGCTCGTGACGGTGAACGTCATCGCGTTGCTCGTGCCGCCGCCGGGCGCGGGATTGAACACCGTCACGGCGTGCGAGCCCGCGCTCGCGACGTCGGCCGCGAGGATCGCGGCCGTCAGCTGCGTCGCGCTCACCCACGTGGTGGCGCGGTCCACGCCGTCCCAGCGCACGGTGGCGCAGCGCGCGAAGTTCGCGCCGTTCACGGTCAGCGTGAATCCGCCCGCGCCCGCGACCCGGCCGTAGGGCGAGAGCCCCGTGGCGATCGGCGCGGGATGCGAACTGGTCACGAAGAACGCGTTGGCGGCGGAGGTCTGCGAGTTCGTGAGCGTCACCTGCACGGTGCTCGCGGACACGCGCGTCTGCGACGTGCCGCCCGAGCCCGCGACGGCGTCCACGTTCGCCCCGGAGGCGGGCGGCGTCACGACGACGTCGTACGTGCCGGACTCGAGCCAGCCGAACGCGTACGCGCCCGAGCCGTTCGTCGTCGTGGTCTGCAGCGTGGTCGCGCCCTGTTTGAGCGCGACCGTCACGCCCGCGAGCGGCGAGCGATCGCTCGTCGTACCGGCGAGGCCGTCGCAGTCGTCGCCCACCGTGCCGGTGACTTGGCCGTAGGTGAACGTGACCTTGTGGATCCATGCGCCGAACGTGTTCGTGCCCTTCGTGTACTGGCCCGCGTACCACGCGACCGAGCCACCGGGGCCCGACAGCGCCGCGTCGTTGTCGATGCCGGTGTAGTCGCCCCAGCGCGACTGCGCGGTCGGCGAGACGCCGGCCTTGAGCAGCACGCTCGGCTGCAGCGTCGCGTCGCCGCGGCGCTTGCCGGTGATGTAGGCGGACGGGTACTCCGTCGCGCTCGAGCGGTCGAATCCCAGGAAGATCGTGCCGACCGAGTCCACCGTGACGGCGGGGTAGTACATGTACACGCCGCTCGCGACGTACGTCTCGTCCGTCATGACCGCGAGGTCGTTCGTGCGCAGCTGGAACAGGCGGATCGCGCTCACGAGCCCGCCGAGGCTCACCGACTCGTGCCACGCGCACGTGAGCACGCCGTTGCGCACGTAGAAGTCGGTCGGTCGGCAGTCGTTCGTGGGTACGCTCGTGGCGCTGCCCTTCTGGAGCGCGTTCGCGGGCATCGCGTACGGGCGCACGGGCACGAGCACGGGCACGGACATCGACGGGGACGACGGCGGACCGAAGATCGTCGTCGAAGTGACCGTCGTGCCGCCGGCGACGGGCACGCACAGCAGGTGCAGGTCGTTGTCGCCGGCGCTGAGGTTGCGCGCCGCTTTGGTGACGAACAGGTCGCGATAGTCGCCACCCGAAGGCGGCGCCCAATTCACGAAGTCGAAGTACGTGAGCGTCTGGCCGGCGTAGGCCGCCGCGCGGTCGAGCACGCGCACCTTCTGGTAGAGGTAGTTGCCGCCGCTCAGGGAGTACATCTGCCCGGTCATCGCGATCTTGTCGTCGCTGATGCCGAGCGACTGGTAGTCGGCCCAGTTGCCCGACGGCGTGGTGCCGTCCTTGGTCATGTCGAACTTGTAGCGCCACCAGGAGCCGCGCGCGTCGTTCGTCTGCGAGACGGCGAGGTAGAAGTTCGAGTAGCTCGGCCCGGTGGTGAAGCACAGCGCCACGAACCGTCCGCGCAGGGCGTCGTAGTAGCACTGCGCGTCCGAGATGCCGCCTTCGCCCGGCGTGACCGCGAAGAACGTCGTGCCCGCGGTTTCGACGCGACTGGTGCCGTCCTTGTTGGTGACGGTGACGCTCGAGTTGCCCGCCGTGAAGATGTTGAGCGGGCCGGCGGCCACCGTGGGCTCGCCGGGGATGTAGCCGCCCTGCGAGATGCCGTCGAAGCCGTTGTTCGCGATCGGCGCGAACGGCTGCGTGTCGCCACGGAGCAGCGACGACACGAACGGTCCCGGGTTGCGGTCGATCGTGACGTTGCCCATTTCCTCGGGCGTCCGGCCGATTGGGTTCTTCTTCATCTTCTCGATCGCGCGCTCTTCGGCTTCGTCGAAGGCGCGCGGCTTCGGCACCTCGACGATGAGCCCCTCGTGCGGGCGGCGCTTCTCGAGGGCGGAGAACTGGAACGCGTGCGGTGTGACGCTTTCGCCGCGCAGCGGGCGGATGTTCGCGGTCCTGCGCGGCGCCGGAGCGGCGGACGCGACGGCGGCGAAGGAGGCGAAGGCGGCGACGGTCACGAGCGCGAGCGTCGCGACGATGGCGATGGTCGGAAGGCGTTTCACGTTGGAGGATCCCGGGCGTGGGGTGTCGAGCGGCGTGCGCCGGCCTTGGCGTGCCGCGGCTTGCCACGTGTCAGCCCCTTACTGGGCAAGGACCGTTCCGCGGGCAAGTGGCGGCGGTTGCGCGGCACATTGTAGCCAAGCCGGGACCGATGGCGCAGTCTCGCACCGCATGCCCGTGCGATCTGCACGACGGCGGGTTCGGCGGGGCGCGACCGGGGTGGGCGAGTGGAGACCGCCCGGGGCTGGCCTTCGGCTTGCTGCATGAGCGGGCACCACCCGTCCCGGAAGGGGGAGGATTCATGGCCGAGAGGATCGCGACTTCGAGGCGCAACTCGTTGGGCACGTTGCTGTGGGCCGCTCTCGCCCTGGCCTGCGTGGCGCTGCCGGATCGCGCCGGCGCGACCCCACCGCTGCGCAACGCGGGTGTACTCATGGGGACGAATCTCGAACGCGTGGGTTCAGTCGGACGGACGTGGGTGTTCGTGGACGTCTTCAAGTCCAGCACCGGATGGAGCGCTCAGAAGTCCGACGGTTCACCCTGGACCGGCGCACCGCTCGCCCTCGATTCGCTGGGCTGGGTCAGCTCCCTTCAGCCGCAGCAGGTGGCGGTGGCGCGCGTGCTCGAAGCCGGCGGCACTCACTTCCGCGCCGGGCAGTACGTCGCGCTCTACGACGGACAGGGCACTCTGGACTTCGGTGTCGATGCGAGCGTCGTGAGCTTCGCGCCCGGCCGCGTGGTCCTGCAGATCACGCCGAGCGCGGCGTTCACGCGCGTCCGGCTCACGGCGACGAACCCCGCCGACCCGCTGCGCAACCTCCGCATCGTCCGGCTCGCCGACGAGGGCACCTACGCCACGCAGCTCTTCGATCCGTTGTTCCTGCAGAAGCTGGCGCCCTATCGCGTGATCCGTTTCATGAACTGGTTCGTGGTGAACAACTCGCCGCTCGTGAGCTGGTCGGAGCGCACGCGGCCGGGCTCGGCGACGCAGGGCGGCCTGTACGGAGTCGCGCCCGAGTACATGGTGGAACTCGGCAACCGTCTCGGGGCGGACGTCTGGATCAACATCCCGCACCTCGCCGACGACGACTACGTCGCCCGGCTGGCGGCGCTGATGCGCGATTCGCTCGACTCCGACCTGCGCGTCTTCGTCGAGCACAGTAACGAGCTCTGGGGAACTTTCGTGCAGAGTTCGTACGCGAGGCAGCAGGGCATGCTGCAGGGACTCGCGAGCGACTCCGCCACCGCGGCGATGCGCTGGCATTCGGCGCGGAGCGTGCACCTGTTCCAGGTCTTCCAGTCGGTCTTCGGGTCCGGCCCCCGGCTCGTGCGCGTGCTCGCGGGATCGCACGTGAATGCGCCCGGCGGGGTCGCGCTCATGGACTGGCAGAACGCGTGGCAGCAGGCCGACGCCTACGCGACGGCGCCCTATTTCGGCGGTGTGCTCGGCAACGCCGCGAATGGCGCGACGACGGCGCAGATGTCGAGCGCGCAGATCCTCGCGGCGCTCGATCAGCAGAGCCTGCTCAGCCAGGGCTACGCGGCGACGAACGCCGCGAATGCCGCCGCGCGCGGTCTCGACTACATCTCGTACGAAGGTGGCCAGGCCCTGTACGGGCAGTCGGGCTGGCAGAACGACCCCGCGTTCGCGGCGAGCATCATGGCGGCGAATCGCGATCCGGGCATGCGGCCGCTCTACAAGGCCCACCTCGATCGCTGGGCGGCCGCCGGCGGCGGCTTGTTCATGAACTTCAACCTCGTCACGGCCTACGGTGGCGGCGGTTGCTGGGGTGTCTTCGAGGACATGCAGCAGGACACCTCCACGGCGTACAAGTTCCTCGGCGAGATGGACTACCTCCGGCAGCAGACGCTCGCGGTCGAGCCGACGCCGCGCGCCGGTCCGGGGCGCGTGAGCCTCGTCTTCGGGCCGGTCCCGACACGAGGTGGCGGGCGATTCTCCTGGTCGGGAAGCACTTCGGAGGCGCCGTCGATCCAGATCGTGGACGTGACCGGGCGAGTGAGGAGGCGCCTCGTGCTCCGGGGCAGCGACGGTGGGGCGGCGTGGGACGGTCTCGACGAGACGGGCACGCCGCTCGCGCCCGGGCTGTACTTCGCGCGCATGGCTTCCGCTTCCGGGGTGCCCGCCGCGCGCATCGTCGTCACCCGGTGACCGCGCGGGCCCGGCCGCCGTCCCGGCCGCGGGCCCCGTTTGCATCGCCGCACGTTTCGGTTAGTTTGCGGGCCTTCCCACAGCCACCCGACGCACCGATGGCGGCGCGCTCGCTCGTGCGAGCACACCGTAGGGCGCCCCGCGGCTCGGCGTGCGCCCGGCCCGCGGCAGGGAACGCGCACATCTCATCGGGAGCTTGCCCGTGATCGTGGTCACCGGCGCGGCCGGATTCATCGGCAGCGCGCTCGTCTGGCGCCTCAACGCGCGCGGCTGGACCGACATCGTGTGCGTGGACACGCCCGCGAGCGCCGAAGGCAACGCCAACCTGGCGCCGCTGCGCTATCGCGCGTACCTGCAGCACGAGGACTTCCGCGCGCGCTTCCGGGCCGGCAAGTACGACGGGCAGATCACCGCGATCTACCACCTCGGCGCGTGCAGCAGCACGACCGAGACGAACTGGGCGTACCTGCTCTCGAACAACGTCGAGTACTCGCAGGAGCTGTGCACGCTGTCGCTCGCGCGCGGCATCCGGTTCGTGCATGCGAGCAGCGCCGCGACGTACGGCGACGGCTCGCGCGGCTACTCCGACGATCACGCCAGCACGCCGTCGCTCGAGCCGCTCAACCTGTACGGGCGCTCGAAGCAGGAGTTCGACCTCTGGGCGCTCGCCGAGGGGCACCTGGACCGCATCGCGGCCGTGAAGTACTTCAACGTGTACGGCCCGAACGAGTGGGACAAGGGCGACATGCGCTCGATGGTCTGCAAGGGCTACGAGCAGATCGTGCAGACCGGGCTCGTGAAACTGTTCAAGAGCGACCGGCCCGAGTACACGGACGGCGGCCAGATGCGCGACTTCGTGTACGTGAAGGACGCGGTGGACATGACGCTGTGGCTGGGCGAACACGCCGAGGCCAACGGCATCTTCAACGTCGGCACCGGCGAGGCCGTGTCGTGGAACCGGCTCATCGGCGCGATCTTCCTCGCGCTCGGGCGCGAGCCGAACATCGAGTATGTCGACATGCCCGCGCAGCTGAAGGGCAAGTACCAGTATTTCACCCAGGCCGAAATGGCCAAGCTCCGCGCGGCGGGCTGCGACGTGGCGATCACGCCGCTCGAAGACGCCGTGCGTGATTACGTTCGCAATTATCTGATGACAGGCAAACGGCTCGGCGCTTGAAGCGTCGGCCTGATCCTTCCGGGAGAAACCTTCACATGGCCAAGCGTCCCAAGGTCGGAAAGCCGGGCACGGGTCCGGTCTCGAAGTTCATGGAAGAGCACTACCGCCACTTCAACGCCGCGGCGCTGATGGACGCGACCAAGGGTTACGCGCGCCATCTGGAAGAGGGCGGCAAGATGGTCGTGACGCTGGCCGGCGCGATGTCGACCGCCGAGCTCGGCCGGTCGCTCGCCGAGATGATCCGCCAGGACAAGGTGCACGCGATCGTGTGCACGGGCGCGAACCTCGAAGAGGACATCTTCAATCTCGTCGCGCACGACTACTACGAGCGCGTGCCGCACTACCGCGACCTGACGCCCGCGGACGAGCAGAAGCTGCTCGAGCGCCACATGAACCGCGTGACCGACACGTGCATTCCCGAGATGGAGGCCATGCGCCGGATCGAGGCCGCCGTGCTCGAGGAGTGGGTGAAGGCGGACAAGAAGGGCGAGCGGCTGTTCCCGCACGAGTTCATGTACCGCATCCTGCGCGGCGGGAAGCTCAAGAAGAGCTACCAGATCGATCCGAAGAACTCGTGGATGCTGGCTGCGTGCGAGAAGAACCTGCCGATGATCGTGCCCGGCTGGGAAGACGCGACGCTCGGCAACATGTACGCCGGCCACGTGATCACGGGCGACGTGAAGAACGTGCACACCGTGCGCACGGGCATCGAGTACATGATGGAGCTGGCCGAGTGGTACACGAAGAACGCGAAGCCGCTCCACAAGGGCAAGCGTGACGGCATCGGTTCGATCGGCTTCTTCCAGATCGGCGGCGGCATCGCGGGCGACTTCCCGATCTGCGTGGTGCCGATGCTGCACCAGGACCTGCAGCGCACGAACGTGCCGCTCTGGGGCTACTTCTGCCAGATCAGCGATTCGACGACGAGCTACGGCAGCTATTCCGGCGCGGTGCCCAACGAGAAGATCACGTGGGGCAAGCTCGGCATCAAGACGCCCAAGTACATCATCGAGTCCGACGCCACGATCGTGGCGCCGCTCGTGTTCGGGTGGCTGTTGGGGTGGTAGCGAGCCGCCCGAAGGGCGGAAGCGAAGTGGCCTCACGCCACGAAGCGGAATGAGCAAAGCGAAGGGACAAGGGGCCGCGCGGCCCCTTGTCCCATTCGTTTCGCTCGATCACGCCACTCGCGCGACCGGAATGCTCTAGTGCTTCTCCGTCGCTCCGCAGAGTTCGACGAGCACGCTGCCGAAGCTCTTCGGGTGCAGGAACGCCACCTGCGTGCCGTGCGCGCCGGGACGCGGCGCTTCGTCGATCAGCCGCGCGCCCGAGGCCTTCGCGGTCGCCAGCTGGCCGGCGATGTCCGCGACCTCGAGCGACACGTGGTGCAGCCCGGGGCCGCGCGTCTCGAGGAACTTGGCGACGGTGTGCTCGGGCTTCAGCGGCTGCAGCAGCTCGAACGTCACCGGGCCGGCGTGCAGGAACACCACACGCAGGCCGCCGTCGTCCAACACTTCCTCGCCGCCGCGCGTCGCGCCAAGCGCCGAGACATACGTGGCCGCGAGCGCGTCGGCATCCGGCGTCGCGATCGCGATGTGGCTCAGTGCGGTGACTCCCGTGGCGCTCACAGCTTGTCTCCCGGACGATGCACGCCGAACACGCCGCGCATCACGTCGCAGACTTCGCCGAGCGTCGCGCGCGCGGTGAGCGCGGCGAGGATCGGCGGGACCAGGTTGGCCGTGCCGCGCGCGTCGCGCTCGAGCGCGGCCAGCGCCGCGGCGCACGTGCCGGCGTCACGCGAAGCACGCCAGTCGGCGAGGAACGCCGCGCGTTCTTCCTCGACGCGCGGGTCCTGCTTGAACGGCGCGGCGGCGGGCGTCTCGTTCTCGACGAACTTGTTCACGCCGACCACGGTGCGCTCGCCGGACTCGACGTCGCGCTGCCACTGGTAGGCGGCCAGATGGATCTGCTCCTGCACCCAGCCGTTCTCGATCGCCGCGCGCATGCCGCCCATCTCGTCCACGTGTGTGATCAGCGCGCGGGCGCGCGTCTCGAGCTCGTCGGTCAGCGCCTCGACGAAGTACGAACCCGCGAGCGGGTCCACGGCGTCGGTCGCGCCGCTCTCGAACGCGAGCACCTGCTGCGTGCGCAGCGCGAGCAACGCGGAGCTCTGCGACGGCAGGCTCAATGCCTCGTCGAAGCTGTTCGTGTGCAGCGACTGCGTGCCGCCGAGCACGGCGGCCAGGCCCTGCACCGCGACGCGCACGACGTTGTTGAGCGGCTGCTGCGCGGTCAGCATGCTGCCCGCGGTCTGCGTGTGGAAGCGCAGCTTGCGCGCCTCGGGGTCGGTGATGCCGAAGCGCTCGTGCAGCAGCTCCGCCCACATGCGGCGCGCGGCGCGGAACTTCGCGACTTCCTCGAACAGGTGGTTGTGTGCGTTGAAGAAGAACGAAATGCGCTTCGCGATCTTCGCGGCGTCGAGCCCTCGCTCGCGCGCGGCGGCGAGGTACGTGAGGCCGTCGGCGAGCGTGAACGCCAGCTCCTGCACCGCGGTGCTGCCGGCTTCGCGCATGTGGTAGCCGCTCACCGAAATGCTGTTCCACTGCGGCACCTGCTGCGCGGTGAACTCGAACACGTCGGTGATCAGCCGCAGGCTCGGCGCGGGCGGATAGATGTACGTGCCGCGCGCGATGTACTCCTTGAGCACGTCGTTCTGCACCGTGCCGTTGAGCTTCTCGCGCGACGTGCCGCGGCCGTCGGCGACCGCGACGTAGAACGCGAGCAGCAGCGGCGCGGTCGAGTTGATCGTCATGCTCGTGCTGACCTGGTCGAGCGGAATCTGGTCGAGCAGCTGCTCCATGTCGGCGAGGCACGAGATCGCGACGCCGACCTTGCCGACCTCGCCGCGCGCGAGCGCGTGATCGCTGTCGTAGCCCATCTGCGTGGGCAGGTCGAAGGCGACCGAGAGTCCGGTCTGGCCCTGGCCGAGCAGGAAGCGGAAGCGCTCGTTGGTCTGCGCCGCGCTGCCGAAGCCGGCGTACTGGCGCATCGTCCACAGCCGCGAGCGGTACATGCCGGGATGCACGCCGCGCGTGTAGGGCGCCTCGCCCGGCAGCGGAGTGCGCGCGCCGAGATCGGCGGGCAGGTCGGCGGGGCCGTACACCGCGCGCACCGGAAGGTCGCTCGGCGTGCGGCGCGGCTTCACGTCGGGCTGCGGCGTCGCGGCGGCGCGGCCGCGCGGCTTGGGCGAGCGGCTCATGCGCCCTCCGCCGGCGGCGCGATCTTGAGCAGCGGCTGGCCCGCGCTCACGGCGGCCTTCTCCTCGACGCAGACTTCCTTCACGACGCCCGCGCTCTGCACGGTGAGCTCGTTCTGCATCTTCATGGCCTCGAGCACGAGCACGGACTGGCCGGGCTGCACGGTGTCGCCGACCTTCACGCGGATCGCGACCACGGCGCCGGGCATCGGCGCAGTGAGCGTCTCGCCGCGGCTGCGCGCC
>JACRIW010000010.1 GCA_016215625.1 Candidatus Eiseniibacteriota bacterium
ACAAGGCAAGGGTAATCACCGCAGATACCGTTTTCTCCTCCTTTTTCTCCAGTCCAGTCAGGGTCGTAAGGCAAAACGAGTTCCGGGGCGAGATTGGTGTTAAAACTCCAATTGCTTTCACTGCCGCAGTTTTTTCCATCGGCAGGGGCCTCGGCCTCCGGCCGAGCGGGGCTCCGGCCGAGCGGGGCGGTGGTGGACCTCGGCGGCGGAGGGGCGACGCCGATCACACCCGGCCGGAGGCCGGGGCACCGGCCCTTCTAGTATTTCTCGTAGCTCTTCTCTTCGAGGATCTCGGACTCGAGCGCGACGTTCAGCTCGCGCTTGATCGCGGCGCGGCGGTCGTTGGTCACGTAGACCGAACGCGCCAGTTCGACGAACTCGGCGTCGAACGCCTTCGCCGCCTCCTTCACGCGGATGCGGTCCTCGATGTCCCAGAGCGCCTCGTTCACCTGCTTGAGCTGCGCGAGCAAAGCCGCGACGTCGCGCGCCGAGAGAGGCGAAGCGCCCCACGTCTCGCGCAGCAGCGCCAGCTCCCGGCCGACGTTCGCGAGCTTGGCCGGGTCGCTCATGCGCTCGGACTTGATCTCGAGGATCGTGAGCTTGTCGAGGAACTCGCCGGGCGAGGTTTGCACGAGCAGCATCATGAAGGCGGACTCTCCGTGGCTTCGGGACGAGGAGGGAAATCGGCGGCGCGCAGCATAGCGGTCGTGCAGCCTGCACGGCCACCGAACTCCCGGCCGGCTCCGGCGGGTTCCGCGGACGAGTTTGCGTGACAGGACGGCGCCGACGGTGGGTACACTTTTCACCCCACCGTCCGCGAGTCCGCCGCACACCCTCGATCCGGAGCCGCACCGTCATGCGCGAGCGTCACAAGTTCTTCCTCGACGAAAGCCGCCTGCCGACCGCCTGGTACAACATCAACGCCGACCTGCCCGTGCCGCCGAGCCCCGTGCTGCACCCGGGCACGCTCGAGCCGGTCACGCCCGAGTTCCTGTCGGTGCTGTTCCCGATGAGCATCCTCGGGCAGGAGATGAGTCCCGAGCGCTGGATCGAGATTCCCGAGCCGGTGCAGGACATCTACCGCGTGTGGCGGCCGACGCCGCTCGTTCGCGCGCTGCGGCTCGAGAAGGCGCTCGACACGCCGGCGCACCTCTACTTCAAGAACGAGTCCGTGAGCCCCGTCGGCTCGCACAAGCTCAACACGGCGATCGCGCAGGCGTTCTACAACAAGGAAGCCGGCACGAAGGCGCTCACGACCGAGACGGGCGCGGGCCAGTGGGGTTCGGCGCTCTCGATGGCGACGCACTTCTTCGGGATCGACCTCGAGATCTACATGGTCAAGGTGTCTTACGGGCAGAAGCCCTACCGCCGGATCATCATGGAGAACTTCGGCGCGCAGGTGTTCGCGAGCCCGACCGACCGCACGCACTACGGGCGCAGCGTGCTCGAAGCGACGCCGGACTCGCCGGGCTCGCTCGGCATCGCGATCTCGGAAGCGGTCGAGGTCGCCGCGTCGAGCGGCGGCGCCAAGAAGTACTCGCTCGGCTCGGTGCTCGGGCACGTGATCCTGCACCAGACCGTGATCGGGCTCGAGTCCATCGCGCAGTTCGAGATGGCGGGCGAGTATCCCGACGTCGTGATCGGCTGCGCGGGCGGCGGCTCGAACTTCGCCGGCTTCACGTACCCGTTCCTGCACCGCAAGTTCACCGCCGGGCAGGCCATCCGCGTGATCGCGGCCGAGCCCGCGTCGTGCCCGACGCTCACGCGCGGCGCGTACACGTTCGACTACGGCGACACCGCGGCGATGGCCCCGGTGATGAAGATGCACACGCTCGGGCACACGTTCGTGCCGCCCGGCATCCACGCGGGCGGCCTGCGCTACCACGGCATGTCGCCGAGCGTGAGTGCGCTCGTCGATCACGGCGACATCGAGGCGCGCGCCGTGCAGCAGCTCGCGACGTTCGAGGCGGCGACGCTGTTCTCGCGCACGGAGGCGATCGTCCCGGCGCCGGAGTCCGCGCACGCCATCCGCGTGGCGATCGACGAGGCGCTCGAGTGCAAGCGCACGGGCGAGAAGAAGGTGATCGCGTTCAACCTGTCGGGCCACGGGCACTTCGACCTGACCGCGTACGACGCCTACCGCCGCGGGGAACTGCGCGACCACGACTACCCGCAGGCGGCCGTGGACGAGGCGATGGCGCACCTGCCCAAGGTGGGACTGGGCTGACGGCGCCCTCCGGACGCTCTGGGGGCGCCCCTTCCTTGCCCCGGAGCAGGAGCGTGGGGGAGACTGCGGCCGGACGCCCGTCCGGCCGCGCCTCTTTCGGCGGCGCCCGGCCGACCCGGCCAGCCCTTTGAACACACCCCATCCCCAATATCCTCAGGACCGCTCATGGGACGCATTTTCGAAACACGCAAGGCCACGATGTTCGCGCGCTGGGACAAGATGTCGAAGGCGTTCTCGCGCATCGGCAAGGAAGTCACGATCGCGGTGAAGAAGGGCGGGCCCGACCCGTCGAACAATCCCGCGCTGCGCCGCGTCATGCAGAACGCGCGTGCCGTGAACATGCCCAAGGACAAGATCGAGGCCGCGATCAAGAAGGCGTCCGGCCAGGGTGCGGCGGACTACGAGGAGATCCTGTACGAGGGCTACGGCCCGCACGGCATCGCCGTGATCGTCGAGTGCGCGACCGACAACCCGACGCGCACCGTGGCGAACGTGCGTGCGGCGTTCGTGCACAACGGCGGCAACATGGCGACGACGGGCAGCGTGTCGTTCCAGTTCAAGCGCATGGGCGTGTTCCGCCTGAAGCCCGAAGGGATCGACGCCGAGTCGCTCGAGCTCGAACTGATCGACCACGGCCTCGAGGAGATGGGCGAGGGCGTGGGTGAGAAGGGCGACGCCCAGCTGATCGTGCGCTGCGCGTTCAACGAGTTCGGTAACCTGCAGAAGGCGCTCGAAGACCGGAAGATCACGCCGATCTCGGCCGAGCACGAGTACATCCCGCAGACGATGACGGAACTGCCCGAGGACCAGGCGACCGCCGTGCTCAAGATGATCGACAAGCTCGAGCAGGACGACGACGTCCAGAAGGTGTTCCACAACCTCGGCTGACCGGCGTCCGGACGAGAAGACGAGAACCCGCCTCGAGCACGGCGCTCGAGGCGGGTTCCGCTTTTCCGGTGCGAGCCGGCGCGAGCCGGCGCGAGCCGCGCGCTACCAGCGCATCGCGGTCCCGGCCCACGCGAAGCCGGCGCCGAACGCCGCGAGCACGACGAGGTCGCCCTTCTTCACGAGGCCCGCGTCGCGCGCCTCGGTGAGCGCGATGGGGATGCTCGCCGCGGTGGTGTTGCCGTAGCGCTGGACGTTCTGGAAGACCTTCTCCGGCGGCACGCCGAGCCGCTGGACCACGGCGTCGCCGATGCGCTGGTTCGCCTGGTGCGGCACCACGAGCGCGACCTCGTCGAGCGTGTGCCCGGCCTTGGCGAGCACTTCGTGGATGACCTCGGGGAAGCGCGTCGTGGCGTTCTTGAACACCTGCCGCCCGTTCATGCGCGGCAGCTGGCGGCCGGCGTCGAGCATCTCCTGCGTGACGCGGCCGGGCACGCGCGAGGACGGCGCCTCGCACCAGAGTTCGCGCGCGAACTGGCCTTCACTGTGCAGCGACCAGGACAGGATGCCGCTCTCGTCGGTGCTCGGCTCGACGACCGCCGCGCCCGCGCCGTCCCCGAACAGCACGGCCATGTCGCGCCCTTCGGTGCGCAGGTCGAGGCCGGTGCTCTGCACTTCGGCGCCGATCACGAGCACGCACCGGTACTGGCCCATGCGCACGAACGCGTCGGCGACGCTGAGCGAGTACAGGAAGCCGCTGCACGCGTTGCGCACGTCGAGCGCGCCGACGGTGCCCAGTCCCAGCTTCTCCTGCACGATCACGCCGTTGCCGGGGAACATCCAGTCCGCGGTCGTGGTGGCGAAGATCACGAAGTCCACGTCGGCCGGAGTGCGCCCGGCGTCGGCGAGCGCCTTGCGCGCCGCCTCGATGCCGAGGTCGGAGGAGCCCACGTCGCCCTCGACGAAGTGCCGCTCCCGGATGCCCGTGCGCTCGACGATCCACGTGTCGGTCGTGTCCATCATCTGTTCGAGGTCGTGATTGGTCACGACGCGCGGCGGAACGTGGAAACCGATGCCGGTGATGCGCGAACGGATCATGCGTCCTCCCAGGATAGGAAGGCGGCAGTGTGGGCGAGCCGGGCGGCGCCGGTCAACGGCACGGCGGCAGGGGCGAGAATCTGCTTGCAGGGCCGTCGTCGGCAGCCGATATTCCCGTCAGCTCAGCGCCGGACGACTTTCGGGACGTCCGGTCCCCCGGGGACGACTCCGTCGATCCCCGGGTTTTGTTTTCCGCCCCCGCGGTGACTTCGAGATGCGTCGCATCGGTTTCTTCGTCGACGGGTTCAATCTCTATCACTCGCTGGTGGACGCTCAGCTGGCCAACAGGGGCCGCTCCACGAAGTGGCTGAGCCTCAGGAGCCTCTGCGTCTGGTCTCTCGGGCATTTGGATCCTTCCGCGAGACTGGTGTCCATTCACTACTTCTCGGCGCTCACCGAGCACGAGCGTGAACGCGCTCCCGGCAAGATCGCCCGGCATGAGCTTTACCTCGAGGCTCTCCGCGACGAAGGGGTCTCCGTCCATCTGGGCGACTTCAAGCGTCGGGCGAGCGTGACCTGCCACGCGTGCGGCCGGAGCATTCCCGGGGGCTTCGAGGAGAAGCAAGGCGACGTCGGACTAGCCGTCTCCGTGCTCGAGCAGATGGCCTCGGGTGGCCTGGACGGCGTGGCGATCGTTTCGGGGGACACGGACCAGATTCCCACGATCCGCGCCTATCGCCGCATGTATCCGGAGAGCCCGATCTTTCTCTGCCTGCCCTACCATCGGCACTCGGACGAGTTGAGCGTCCTCGCGACCCGAACTCTGCGTCTCAAGAAGACGCACTATTCGAGCGCTCAGTTCGGGACCCCGTTGTCGTTGCGCAACGGACGCGTGCTTCATCGGCCGGCAGGCTGGTGAAGCACGCGAGAGCCGAAGGTCCTGCAGGCGCCGGACGGTCCTACGGCCGCAGGAGCGAGAAGTACGCGCCGAGCCAGCCGTCGCCCCACAGGAACGCGACCATGGCCGCGGGGGCGAGGAACACGCCGAAAGGCAGCGCCGTCTGCATGCCCGCCTTGCCGCGCGCCATCATCACGACGGCCACGGCCGTGCCCGCGAACGCGGCGAGGAAGATGGTGAGCAGCGCCAGTTCGGGCCCGAGCACCGCCCCGAACATGGCCGCGAGCTTCACGTCGCCGCCTCCCATCCCGTCCATCTTGCGGATGCGGAAGTACACCTCGGCGACGAGCCAGAGCAGCCCGGCGCCGACGAGCATGCCCCACCTCGCGTGGCGGGCGCCGGGGCCGGTGAGGGCGTAGCCCACGCCGATCAGCGTGCCGGGCAGGGTGAGCACGTCGGGCAGGAGCTGGAAGTCGAGGTCGATCCAGAGCAGCGCCACGAGCAGGAAGCCCCAGAGCGCGAGGAAGCCCCACGCGGGCACGAGCCCGATCTTGGCCCAGGACAGCAGCGCCCAGGCGCCGCAGATCAGCTCGATGAGCGGGTATCGCGCGCTCACGGGCGTCTTGCAGTGGCGGCACTTGCCCCCGGCGAACGCCCAGGACAGGACCGGCACGAGGTCGAACGGACCCAGCACGTGGCCGCACCCGGAGCACTTCGAGCGGCCGTGCACCCAGGACTGGCCGCGCGGCACGCGCCAGGACAGCGCGGTCACGGCGCTGCCCATGACGAGCCCAAGAAGGGTGACCACGATGCCGATGAAGAGTTCGGGAGTCATGCCCGGAGTTCCGTTCCTCGCCGAAGATGTCCTAGAGACTCGTGCAGCCGAGTGGCAGAATGTCCCTCGCCGTACCGATGCCCGCAACGCAACCCCGAGCGCCCCTCATGCGGATCCTGCTCTTCCTGGCCGTGGTGGCCAACAGCTTCGATCTCTTCGCGACGGCCGTGGGCATCCACTGGTTCGGCAATCGCGAAGGCAATCCGCTGCTCGCCGGGATCGCGCACGAACACTGGCTGCTGTTCGTGCTGATCAAGGGCGCCCTGGTGCCGCTGCTCATCTGGCGGCTCTACCGGTATCGGCACCAGACCCCGCATCTCAGCACCGCGGGTTTGGGGCTCGTCACCGTCGCACTGACGGTCGCGGTGGGGCAGTGGCTCGGCTGGCTCGCGGGCGTGGTGCAGGTGCGCCACCTCATGCACTTCTAGGGCGCGAGGCGGCGCACCGGCGTCACGCTTCGCGTCAGGGCTGTTCGGGCAGGATCCGCGGCGTGACCTCGATCACGAGGTCCTTCTTGCTCGTGCTCGTGGACTTGTGCTGGAACAGGTAGCCCAGCAGCGGGATGTCCCCGAGGAGCGGCACCTTCGTGATCGTGGTCGTGCGCTCCTCGCTCAGCAGGCCGCCGATGATCACCGAGCCTCCGTCGCGCAGCCGCACGGTCGTCGAGGCCTGGCGCGTGGCCACGATGGGCAGGTCGTTGTTCTGGCCCTTGAACCCGATGACCGAGCTGACCTCGGGCTCGATGAGCGTCGTGATGTAGCCGTCGGCGTTGATGAGCGGCGTGATGTTCAGCTTGATGCCGACTTCTTCGCGCTGCACCTGCTGGGTCGCCGCGGCGCCGCCGCCGGCGAACACCGTTCCGCTGATCACGAACGGGATGCGCGAGCCGACGAGCATGCTCGCCTTGCGGCCGTTCAGCGTCGCGATCTTCGGCGAGGCGAGCACGCGGGCGTTGCCGTTGGTGATCGCGAGATCGATGGCCGCGCGGTAGACCTGAGCGATGCGGCTGAAGTTGCGGAGCTGGAAGACGTCGTTCGTGCCGGGCGTGTTCTGGAAGACCTTGAGGCCCTTCAGCTCGCCGCCGCCCTCGCCGCCGCTGAGCGTGTCGTAGTTGCCTTCCACGAACACGAAGCTCTGGCGTGCGAGCTGGTTCCAGTCGATCCCGAGCTTGATGATGTCGTCCGTGGACACCTCGACGATGCGCGCCTCGAGCATGACCTGCTGCGCGGGCTTGTCGAGCTGCGCGACGATGGACTCGATCTCGGAGATGATGCGCGGGCTCGTGACGATGATGAGCCGGTTGCTGCCGCGGTCCACTTCGATCTTGTCCGTGAGGCCCTTGAGCGCGGCCTTCACGTCGTTCGCGTCGGCGTACTTGAGGCTGACGATGTAGCTCGAAAGCCCGGTCTCGTCCTGCAGCGACTTCGCGTCCGCGACGAGGATCGAGTTGCCGATGCGCTCGTAGGCGAGGCCGGCCGCGCGCACGACGAGGTTCACGGCCTGCTCGACCGGCACGTCCTTCATGTGGATCGTGAGCTTGCCGTTCGTGACGCCGGGTCCGGTGATGATGTTCAGCTCGCCCTTCTCGGCGAGGATCTTGAGCACCGCGGGCAGGCTCGCCTCGTCGGCGTCGAGGCTGACGAGCTTGCCGGGCGCCGGGGCGCTCGAGAGCGCCGACACCGTCAGGACCATGAAGAGCGCCACCAGCACGGCGCGCCGGAACAGTCGATCGAGGTTCACGCTCACTCTCCCTGTGACTTGCGTTGAAGGACGATGTTCTCGCCGTTGCGCGACAGCACGACCTGGTCGCGCGTGATGCTGACCACCTGGAAATCGTCGAAGAGACCGCCGGGGCGGACGCTGTAGTCGCGGCCGTTCCAGCGCAGCAGCGCGCGCGGATCGGCGTCGTACACGATCGCCGTGAGCACGGGACGTGCGGGCGCGGCGGGCTTGGGCGCGACGGCCGGCCCCTTCGCGGCGGGCGCGGTGGCGGGAGCCGGCGCGGCGCCGGTCTGGAACGGGTCGCGGCCGGGCGCGACGGGCGCCGCGGGCGAGGCGAGCGGCGCGGCGACGCCGTCGAGCAGCACGAAAGGATCGTCGGGCGAGGCGATGGGTGCCTTGCCGCCGCGTGCCCAGGCGCCGCTCGCCGAGAGCGCGCCCATGGTCTGCCAGAGCACGAACGCGAACACGCCGACGGCGACGAGCGGGGCGAGCAGCCAGCTGATGTCGCGGTTCACGAGCGCGCCCCCGATCGCTTGAGCACGAGCCGGGCGACGTACAGGTCGATGTCGCAGCGGCCGGGCGTGGACTGCTCCATCGAGAAGCGCTCGACGCGGTGGAGCTTGCCGCCGCGCGAAAGATCGTCGAGGAAGCCCGAGAACGCGGCGTAGCTGCCGCGCAGGCGCAGGTGGGCGCGGGCCTCGACCGACGTCTCCTGCTGCGTGAGCAGGCCGGGCTCGGCGACCACGACCTCGAGCCCGTGGCGCGTGGCGATGCCGGAGAGGGACTGCACGAGTTCGGCGCCCAGCGCGCCCGAGGAGCCGCGGCGGTCGGCCTCGGCGGTGGGCAGCGAGTTGTCCATGAGCAGCGTGTACACGCGCGGCGGCATCGCGGGCGTGCGCACCCCGCGCGGATCGAGGATCGCGCCGAGCGCGCCGGCCTGCGAGAGCGCGCCGCGGTAGCGCGAGGCGAGCGGGCCGAACAGCACGGCGTGCGCGACGAGGAACACCGCGAGCACGAGCAGGCTGCCGGCGATCGGGGCCTGGCGGCGGAAGCGCTCGGAGAGGAGCGGGTTCATCGGCACTCCACCACGAACTCGGCGCCGTCGCCGCTCGCGTTCGCGCGCGTGGTGACGAGCCGGACGTTGCTGTAACCGGAGGCGAACACCGAGTCGCGCGCGAGCGTGTTCACGAACTCCATGACCGCCTGCATGCGGTCGCCGCCGCCGGCGCGCAGCTCGCCCGTGAGCATGAGCTTCGCGTCCGCGCTGCCCGAGACGTTGTCCGGGTTGAACTGCAGGGCGGTGAGCTTGGCGTTCGGCGGCAGCAGCTGCGGGAGCCGCGTGAGCCGCGCCTGCCAGAGCCGAGGATCGCGCAGGTAGAGCGAGACCCGCATGACGTCCTCCGGCTTCGGCCGCCAGTTCGCGTCGCCCGCGCTCTGCTGGCGCAGCCGCGCGACCTGGCGCTCGATGCGCGACGTGCGCTCGGACAGCGACGCGCAGTTGAGGCCGTAGAGCCCGAGCACGACGCCGAGCGCGCCGAAGTACAGCACCCAGAGCCCGAGCCGCACCGCGCGCTCGCGCGCTCGCCGCAGCTGCTGCTGGAACGCCTCGCGGCGGAAGTTGATCGCGTAGACCGGCATCAGGCGGCCCTCAACGCGAGCCCGTAGGCGAGCGAGAACTGCGGGCCACCCGGAGGGGTCGCGCGCAGGTCGGGGCCGAGGATGTCGAGCGGGTTGTAGACGAGCACCGGCGCGTCGAGCGCCTCGGCGAGCCAGCCCGCGATGCCCGGGAGCCGCGCCGTGCTGCCGGAGAGCCAGAGCGAGAACGACTCGGGCAGCGGCGCCATGGTGCGGTAGAACGTGAACGAGCGGCGCAGTTCGTCGCCGAGGGTGCGCACGCACGACTGCATCGCGAGCATTTCGGGCGAGTCGGGGGAGACGCGCATGCTCGGCGCGTCGGCGCCCGCTTCGAGCTTCCACTCCTCGGCTTCCTCGAACGGCACGCGGGTGGCGTCGGCGATTGCCTGCGTGACGGTCGCGCCGCCGAAGTCGAGCCGGCGCGCGAAGTACGGCGCGCCGCGCTGGTGCAGCGTCAGCCACGAGCCCGTGTGGCCGAAGTCGAGCATCACGCGCGCTTCGGTGTCGCGGTCGCCGGTCTTGGAGAGCGAGTTCGTGAGCGCGAGCGGGGCGGCGTCCACGATGTCCGCCTCGATGCCGAGCAGCTTGAGCGGCGCCATCGCGCGGTCGAGCCGCGCCTGGGGCACGGCCGCGAGCAGCACGTCGAGCCGCTTCTCGGTCGGGTAGCGCCCGAGGATCTGGTAGTCGAGCACGCACGAGGCGGGATCGAACGGCAGGTGCTTGCGCGCCTCGTAGCGCAGCGCGCCGGGCACCTCGGCGTCGTCCATGAGCGGCAGCGGAACCTGCTTCACGATCACGTCGGAGCCCGAGAGCGCGAGCGTGACGCCGCGGAAGGAGCGGGGCGTCAGGCCGGCCAGCGAGAAGCACTCGCCCACGACCCGCGCGATCGCCTCGGGTGGCATCGTGACGTCGTTGGAGAGGCGGTGCAGCGGCGCTTCGGACACGAAGTGGCGGCCGTGTCCCACGCCCGGCTGCAGCGCCATCAGCTTGACGCTGTACTCGCCGATGTCGAGTCCCGCCCACGGGCGGGCGTTCAGGCCCAGGTTCATCGCGGGAGTATTACTGCAAACACTAGGGCGTGCGCCAACTGTCGGCGACCGGCGTGAACCCGCCGGCGGACTGGCCGGTCGCGACCGGCAGCACCCCGCGGGCGACGAGGTCGTCGACGAGCGCGTCCATCGTGGACGAGTACGACAGGTTCATGTCGCCGTCCTGCTGGCGGGGACCCATCATCGTGATGTGGTCGGCGAAGATGTTGAGGAAGGGCAGCGTGAACTCGTACGAGCCACCGCCGCCGCCGGGAGGATCCATGCCGCCGGGACGAGCCGCGCCGCCACCGCCGCCACCACCCGCCTGTTCGGCGACCTCGAGCCGCACGTGGCCGGTCGAGACGATGATCACGCGCACGTTGTTATCGACGCGCACGCCCTGATCGAAGAACCAGAGTGCGACGTCCCGATAGTCGCCGTAGTTCATGTCGACGCCGTTCGGACCGGTGACGATGACGAGCGTCGGGTTCGTGTTCGCGCCCGAAGCGCGCTTGAACGTGACGCGGTTGTCGAAGCGCACGCCCGCGGGGACCATCCACACGCACGTGCCGCGAACGTGCACCTCGAGTTCGGACGTGCAGTAGAAGTCGTAGCAATGACCGGCCGCGGTCATCATCGCGCTCCGCGTCTTGGTCGGGGAGCGGAAATAGGCGGTGGCGGCGTCGGAGCCGGCGTCCATGATCAGCTTGTGCTCGCCGGACGTGGTGTCGTACGGCGCGGTGACGGCCGCCGCGCTGTTCGAGGCGAAGTAGTTCGCGAGATCCGGCGACGGCGTCTCGACCGTGAGCATCGGCCGGCCGGAGTCCCAGTAGACGTCACGCACCCACGACGTGTCGGACGCGTTGCGTATGTACTGCCAGACGGCCTGTCGCGGTCCGTTCAGGTGGGTGGAGTTCGCGCGGCTGCGGTTCGAGCCGTCGCGCGAGGTGTATTCGATGAGCCGCGCGGTGAACAGCCGCCGGTAGGGGCTGTAGCGCTGCTGGGGCGCGAACTCCTGCTGCACCACCTTCGTCTGGTTGCCCACGCGCGTCGAGACGCGCAGCACGACGTTCTTGCTCCAGTCGAGCACGTTCACGGAGTCGTACACCCCGGCCGTTCGCTCCTGGATCGCCGTCGCACGGACGATGCCTTCGTAGCCTTCCGCGAAGTGCGTCTGGTCGAGCCGGTAGGGCTGCACCTCGAGCAGCGTCTGCGCGAGTGCCATGCCGCCTTCGGCGCGGAAGAGCGCCTGCTCCTCGGCCTGCGTGTCGGTGAGGAACTGGCCCTCGTATCCCGAGATGGCGTAGAGCGAGAGCCCGAGAATGGTGAGCGCCAGCACGAACATGACGACGCCCACGAGCACGAAGCCCTGTGCGCCGGCGGCCCGCGCCGCATTCCGACCGTGACCCGGGTGCGCGCGCATCAGTTGCGCATCCTCGCGCTGCCGGAGAACTCGACGAACTGGCCCGTCGCCGCGCGGGCGCGCAGCGAGACGCGCACCATGCCGCCGTTCACCGCGACCACGAACTTGTCCACGGGGGACTGCATCATCGCGTGATCGTCCGCGGCGCCGGGAGAAGTGCCGCCGTGCACGAGCGAGTCCGTGGCGCTCCACCAGAAGTGGTAGAAGGGCAGCCCGCCGGCGCTGGCCTTGGCGAGCGCGACGTCGTGGTGGGTCGCGTCGGGCGAGGCCGTGACCTGGGCCTGGTGCGCGACGCGCACGCTGTCCACGATCGCCTGCGTCACGAGCGTGACCTCGCGCTGGGTGAGCGACTGCGCCGAGCCGTCGAGCCAGGTGGCCTGCGACTGCAGGTAGAACCCGCCCATGCCGAGCAGCACGAGCGTGCCGATCGCGGCCACGATGGTGACCTCGGTCAGGGTCAGTCCCTTCTCGTTCAGCGGGCGGAAGATCATGGCAGCGGGATGAGGCGGTCGAGTTGCAGGGAGTCGGTCCCCGGGCCATTGCGGAAGCGCACCGTGACGACGACCCTCTTGAGGTCCACCGTGCCGGGCACGTTGGGGTGATCGAACCCGGTCACGCGCCACGAGTAGTTGCCGTACTGCGTGCCTTCGTACGTGAACGGGAACTGCGGGCAGGCGAAACCGACCACGAGCGAGTCCGAGTTCAGCGGCAGCGCGGTGCACATCTCGAGGCGGTCCTGCGCGACGCCGAGCGCGGCGCGCGCGAGTTCGTAGCGGTTCACCATGCCGCGGCCCACGCCGAACGTGTAGGCGAGCCCCAGCACGGCGATGCTCGCGATGGCGGCCGCGACGATGGCCTCCATGAGCGAGAAACCCGCCTCAACGCATGCCACCCGCCGGGGGTGAACCCGGCGGGTGGTGGCGCTTCGATCGCGAAGCTTCACTAGTTGCCGCCGCCTCCGGACGCGCCGGAGGTCCAGTCGCCACTGGGATAGGTGTACGTCACCTGGCGCCCGTCGGTGGGGCGGCCCGTCTTGCCCGTCGCCGTGACCTTGAAGCCCGTCGCCG
This sequence comes from Candidatus Eiseniibacteriota bacterium, assembly GCA_016215625.1. Taxonomy (GTDB): domain Bacteria; phylum Eisenbacteria; class RBG-16-71-46; order RBG-16-71-46; family RBG-16-71-46; genus CAIXRL01. The sequence goes on from JACRIW010000010.1 coordinate 12,759, forward strand.
TGACGTTCGAGATCGCGAAGCCCCAGTTCACGTCGGCCTGGTCGAGCTGCACGTTCAGCGACGTGAGCTGGTCGGTGTAGCTCGTGTTCACCTGGCGGTACGTCTGCTCGGCCGTGACGATCGCGCCGATCGCGCCCTTGGCTTCGGTGTCGCGCGCGTCATTCACGTAGTTGATGTACAGCGGCACCGCGACCGCGGCGAGGATGGCCACGATGACGATGACGACCATGAGCTCCATCAGCGTGAAGCCCTTCTGGGAGTTGCGCAGTCGCTTCATATACCGCTGTCCTCCTGCTGCCAATGACGTGGAGAGCTTTGCCTGCGAGACGCGAGCGCCCCAACCGAACGGAGCGTCCCGACCACCTTCAGGCCTTCGGGGGAATGGGTGAAACCTAGTGACCGACCAGCCCCGAACGCATCGCCTGACCGAGGTTGAAGATCGGCAGGTAGAGCGCGAGGAGCATGACACCGATGACGAGACCCAGCACCACGATGGCGATGGGCTCCACGAGCGACGAGAGACCGTCGACCTTTGCGGTCACGCGCTGCTCGTAGAACTCGGCCGTGCGAAGGAGCATCTGGTCCAACTTGCCCGTCTCTTCGCCGGTCGCCGTCATCTGCACCAGCATGTCCGGGAACACGGCGGCGTCGCTCATGGCGCGGGAGAGCGAGATACCCTCCTCGACCTGGGCGCGGACGTCGTCGATGCCCCGTTCGAGCACCTTGTTGCCCGGCACCGGGCGCATGACCTTGAGGGCGCTCAGGATCTGGGTGCCGCTCTGCGTCAGGATGCCGAGGGTCCGGGCGAACTTGGTAATAGCATACATGCGGATCAGGGGGCCGAAGAGAGGGAAGTTGAGCTTGGCCCGGTCGATCACGAACCGCCCGCGCGGGGTCCGGGTCCAGTACGTGATCCCGAACGCCAGGAGGGCGAGAACCCCCAGCACGAGCGGGGCGTTCTGGGTCGCTCCCTGGCTCACGGCCAGCAGGATCCGGGTGGGCAGCGGCAGCTGCACCTTGAAACGGGCGTAGATTGCCGAAAACATCGGGACGATCTTGAAGATCATGGTCAGGAACACCATCCCCGCGAACGTCAGCACGAAGATGGGGTAGCGCAGGGCCGCCTCGACCTTGAGCCGGAGCAGTTCGGCCCGCTCGAGGTAGGCCGCGGTGTGGTCCATGACCTGGTCGAGGGTGCCCGAGACCTCGCCGGTCTGGACCAGCGAGACGAACACCTCGTCGAAGACGTGGGGGTGCCGGCCGAGCGCCCCGGCCAGCGAGTCGCCCTTCTGCACGTCGTCCCCGACCATCTGGAGGATGGCGGCCAGCTTCTTGTCGTGGTGGTCGCGCGCGATCGAGCGCAGCGACCGGACGAGCGGCAGGCCGGCCGAGATCATGGTCGCGAGCTGGCGCGCGAAGAGCGCCACCGAGCCGGGTTTCACCCCGGCGCGGAACGCGCGCAGGCCGTCGGCGAACGGTTCGGTGATCGGCGCGAGCATGCCGCCCGATACGGACTCGGCGGCCGCGTTGCGCGCCTCGATGAAGACGGGGGTGAGCTGCATGCCCGCGAGCATGCGCAGCACCTCGTCCTCGGTCGCCGCCACTTCGATGCCCTCGTGCGCGCGGCCGCTCGCGTCACGGGCCCGGTAGTAGAAGCTCGGCATCAGTCGGCGTCTCCCAATGTGGCGGACCGCACTTCGTCGATGGTGGTGATGCCGTCGAGAATCTTTCGGATGCCGGCCTTGCGCAAGGTGATGAAGCCGTCGGCCATCGCCTGCTTCTTGATCGTGTCCTCGTTGTGGCCGTCGAGCACCATGCGGCGCACGCCGCGCGTCAGCTCGAGCACCTCGAACAGCGCCACTCGGCCCATGTAGCCGGTCTGCTTGCACGCCATGCAGCCGCGCCCGCGCACGAGCGACTTGCCGCGCAGCAGTTCGGCGTCTTCGCCGAGCACCTCGAGCTGCTCGTGCTCGGGGCGCCACGGCTCCTTGCAGCGCTCGCACACGCGGCGCACGAGGCGCTGCGCCATCACGAGCGACATGGCCGAGCCCACGAGGTAGCGGGGGATGCCCATGTCGATGAGCCGCGTGAGCGTGCCGGGCGCGTCGTTCGCGTGCACGGTCGAGAAGACGAGGTGGCCGGTGAGCGCGGACTTGACCGCGATGTCGGCGGTCTCGGTGTCGCGGATCTCGCCGATCATGATGACGTCGGGGTCCTGGCGCAGGATCGAGCGCAGCGCGCGCGCGAACGTGAGGCCGACCTTCTGGTTCGCGTGCACCTGCGTGACCGCGTCGATGTGGTACTCGATCGGGTCCTCGACCGTGACGAGGTTGCGGTTCACGGTGCGGATGTCGTTGAGCGCCGAGTACAGCGTCGTCGTCTTGCCGCTTCCCGTGGGGCCCGAGATCAGGATCATGCCGTAGGGCTGGCGGATCGCGTTGCGGAACGCGTCGAGCGTCCGGCCCTCGAGGCCGAGGTTCGAGATCTGGCGCTCGAAGGCGCCCTTGTCGAACAGTCGCATGACGACCTTCTCGCCGTGCGAGGTGGGCAGCGTCGAGACGCGCAGGTCCACTTCGCGGTCGGGAAGGTGCACGGTGAGGCGTCCGTCCTGCGGCAGGAGCCGGACGGCGATGTCGAGGTCGGCGAGCACCTTGATGCGCGAGACGATCGCCATCTGCAGGTGCCGCGGCGGCTTCATCACCTCGTGCAGCACGCCGTCGATGCGGAAGCGCACGGTGACGCGGTCGCGCGCGGGCTCCACGTGGATGTCGGAGGCGCGCTGGTCGATCGCCTCGGCGATCATGAGGTTGACGAGCCGGACGACGGGGGCGTCCTCGACGGCCGCGCGCAGCTGCGCGAGGTCGACGTCGTCGCCGTCCTCGTCGGAGCGCGTGAGGTCGATCTTGTCGAGGATCTCGCCGAGGTGCTCGCTCGCGCGCATCTCGGCGTAGAAGCCCTCGATCGCCTCGCGCACCTCGGTCGGCCGGGCGACGCGCACCTGCAGCGCGCAGCCGGTGAGCGCGCGCACGTGGTCCATGGACAGCACGTCGAGCGGGTCGCCGACCGCGACCTCGAGCGGGTCGCCGTCGCGGCGCAGCGCGAGGATCTGCGACTCGCGCGCGAGCGCCTCGGGGACGAGCTGCACGGCCTCGCGGTCGGCCTGCGAGAGCTGCTCGGCGGTCACGATCGGCATGCCGAACTGCTCGGCGAGCACGTCCACGACCTGCGCCTCGGTCATGAAGCCGAGCCGCACGACCGTGTGGCCGAGGCGTTCGCGCGCGTCGGAGCGCTCGCGCAGCGCCTGGTTCACCTGGTCGGGCGTGAGCTTGCCGCGCTCGATGAGGATCTCGCCGAGACGGCGCGTGGACAGGCGAGGCGCGCTCACGAGTGCCCCTTCACGGACGCCGTGCGGTAGAAGCGCTTCTGCACCGACGCGCGCTTTTCCGGGTCCGAGTAATGCGGGTAGGTGACTTCGAAGTCCACGAGCGAACGGTCCACCAGTTCGGCCAGCGCGTCGTCCATGGACACCATGTCTTCGCGCAGCGACGTCGCGATCACGTTCGGGATCTGGTGCACCTTGTCGTCCCGCACGAGGTTCTGCACCGCCTGCGTGGCGAACATGATCTCGCGCGCGGCGACGCGGCCCTTGCCGTCCATGCGGGGGAGCAGCAGCTGCGAGACCACGGCCCGCAGCGTGAGCGCGAGCTGCGCGCGGATCTGCGGCTGCTGGTGCGGCGGGAACGAGTCGATGATGCGCGTGACGGTCTGCGCCGCGGACTGCGTCGCCATGGTCGAGATGACGAGGTTGCCCGTCTCGGCCGCGCTCAGCGCCATGCTCATGCTCGTGAGGTCGCGCATCTCGCCCACGAAGATGACGTGCGGCATCTGCCGCAGCGCCCCGCGCAGGCCGCGCGCGTACGTCTTCGTGTCGACGCCGACCTCGCGCTGCTCGAAGACCGCCTGCTTGGGCTCGAACAGGAACTCGATCGGGTCCTCGATCGTGATGATGTGCCGCGCCGGCCCGGTCTGGTTGAGCTGCTCGAGCAGCGAGGCGATGGTCGTGGACTTGCCCGCGCCCGTGGGGCCCGTGACGAGGATGAGCCCGCGCGCGAAGCCGAGCAGCTTCTGCACGGTGTGCGAGGGGAGCCCGATGTCGGACGGCAGCGGAATGTGCAGCGGGATCACGCGCACGACCGCGCCCCAGTGGCCGCGCTGGATGAAGAGGTTCACGCGGAAGTGCCCGATGCCCGGAATGAAGTGGCGCGTGTCGAGTTCGAGGTCGCGCGTGAAGCGTTCGTGCAGCGCCGGGTTGAGGAAGCTCTCGGCCAGCCGGCGCGAGTCGAGCGCGGACAGCACCGCGCTTCCGGGCAGCGGTTCGAGCGCGCCCCAGCGTTGCATCATCACGGGGTAGCCCGCCGAGATGATGAGATCGGAGGCGCCCAGTTCGACGGCCTGGCGCAGCACGGTGTCGCGGTCCGCGGGAACAGCGCTCAATGTGGGGATGTCCGTCGTTTCGGGCACGCATGCCCGTGGGGCATGCCGCGCCCTGACCAGGTCGCGAGGGGGCGGATTCGGCCCCCTGTCGTGCGGTCGCAAGGGATGGGACGCGCGAAAGGCGCGCAAGGGGCGTGACCGCATCTCGTGTTTCGGGAAAGCATAGGGAGCCGCGCTCCGGCGCGTCAATCAAGACGTTGGAGTTTCGCCTCGCCGCACTCGCTTCGCGCTCACGTCGTCGTGCGGTATGCGCGATCCCGAGATTCGGAACCTGCCGCGCCCTGCCGTGTAGTGACACTCGTCCCGCGCGCGTTTTTCGCGCACGGGACCGGAATTTCGCTGGACGCACGGCCGCGCGTTTGGCACTTTCCCGTCGCGTGGTTCACCCCCGAGCCATGCGTCCCAAGGAAGGGACTGCCCCCCAGCATTCCCTCCGCAGTACCGGCCGCGCCCAGGGAAGGTCGCCCTCGTTGCAGTCGGATTGACCGTGCAGTGCATTTTGGATGGCTTCGCGGACCCTCTCCCCGCCGATCGCCGATCGTCTTCACGCGTCTCGTGCGCGACACACCGCGCCGGGCAATGCCGTGCGTGATTGATGATTGGAGCATTGCAACACATCGCCCGAGGGCATGCTTCCTGCTGAATCGGCCCCGCGGTTCCGAAGGCCGCAGTGTTGCGGCGAGTCGGACCCGGATGAGGCCCATCGGCAGGCTCCTGCCTCGACGGCCGCACTCTGCATCTTGCTCAGCTCGCGCGGTATGCCGGCTCCCACATGACTTGGGGGCGGGCGGTGGAGGCAACGCTCATGAAGCGTTGGTTCGTTGCTCTTGTGTTCCTGCTTCTCGCTTCGTGGATGACCACGTCGGATGCCCAGGCCCAGCAGGCCTGGAACAGCGTCACGCTCACGTGGACGACCCCCGGGGACGACAGCTTGACCAGCACGGCCTCGTCGTTCGACATCCGCTATTCGACTTCGCCGATCACGTCGGCGAACTTCGCCTCGGCCACGCGCTGGACGAGCGGTGTTCCCGCGCCCGCGGTTCCCGGCACGCGCCAGAGCGTGACGATCACCGGCCTCGCCGCCGCGACGACTTACTACGTCGCCATGAAGACAGCCGACGAAGTGCCGAACTGGGCGAACATCTCCAACGTCGTGTCCCGCACGACGGCCGCCGCGCCCGACGTCGTGCGCCCCGCGGCGCTCACGCTCGGCACGTCCGGCGCGACGGATTCCACCGTCACGCTCACGTGGTCCGCGACCGGCGACGACTCGCTCACCGGCACGGCGACGAGCTACGACGTGCGCTACTCGACGTCGCCGATCACCGAGGCGAACTGGGCCTCCGCGACCACGGTCGCGGGCGAGCCCACGCCGGGAGCCTCCGGTACGGCGCAGAACTACACCGTGCGCAGCCTGTCGCGCCAGGTGACGTACTACTTCGCCGCCAAGGTCTCGGACGAGTCCGGCAACACGTCGGCCCTCTCGAACGTGCTGCAGGTGACCACGCCCGACACCAAGCCGCCTGCCGCCATCACGGATCTCGTGCTGGGGCTGGTGTGGTTCGACTTCACCGGTTCGCTCGCCGCTCCACCGCGGCAGCGAGCAAGGTAGGTGCGAGTGTCGATCGAGCGCTTCCGTAGTTCGGGCAGAAGCCCCGCACTCGATCGTCACGCCCTGCTCGCGCTCGCGGCGATTCTCCTGCTGCTCCTGCTCGCGCCCGCACTCGCGCGCGCGCAGGCGGATTCCCTGACGCTGACCTGGACCGCGCCCGGCGACGATGGCTCGCTGGGCGCGGCCACGTCCTACGAAGTGCGCATGTCCACCGCGGCGATCACGCCCGCGAACTACGCCTCGGCCACGGTGCTCGCGAACGTGCCGCCGCCGTTTCCCGCGGGCGCGCCCCAGGCACTCGTCGTGCGCGGGCTGTCGCGCTCGACGGACTACTGGTTCGCGGTGCGCAGCCGCGACGACGTCGGCAACTGGTCGCCGCTCTCGAACGTCGTCAGGTGGAACTGGCCGGTGGACAACGCCCCTCCGGCCGCGCCCACGGATCTGGCGGCGAGCGTCGAGGGCGGCAAGTCCGTGCGCCTGACGTGGGGCGCGAGCGCCGGCGCGAACGTCGCGGGCTACGTCGTGTACCGCTCGTCACTCAGCACCGGGCCGTGGGTGCGCCTCAACGTGCAGCCCGTGGCCGCGCCCGAGTACGTGGACGACGTGCTGCCGCCCGACGTGCCGAAGGTCTGGTACCAGGTGAGCGCCGTGAACTCCGCGGGTGTCGAGAGCGCGCGCTCCGCGACCGCGATGGCGCCCGTGCTCGCGAACCTCTCGCGCGATCCGCTCACGTGGAAGCTGCGCTCGGCGTACCCGAACCCGAGCCGGCTCGGGCAGCCCGTGCACCTGCCGATCGACGTCCCGGCCGTGGTCGGCGACGCGCGCATCGAGATCACCGACGCGGCCGGCCAGCGCGTGCGCGTGCTCGCGCTCCAGCCCTCGGTCACGGGCGTGATCGAAGTGGACTGGGACGGACTCAACGAAAGCCGGCAGCCATGTGCGCCGGGCGTGTACCGCGCCTGGCTCGTCGCTCCGGGCGTGCGCCAGTCGCTGGCGATCGCGAGGCAGCCCTAGATGCGGCGCCGCGCACGGATGCGCGAAGCGGGGCCGCTGGCCTTCGCGCTGGTGCTCGCGCTCGGCGCGTGCCTGCCGCACGCCGCGCACGCGGGCGAGGAGAGCGCGGGCACGCGTGCCGCCGCGTTCCTCGTGCAGGGCGGCGGTCCGGCGGTGCTCGGCATGGGCGGCGCCGCGATCGGCGGCGGCGAAGGACTGCAGGCATCGGGCTGGAACGTGGCCGCGCTCGCGCACGCGACTTCGCTGCAGGCGTACTTCTCGCACGCGCAGTTCGGCGAAAGTGGCGCGCAGGACTGGGCCGCCGCGGGCGGCCGGCTGCGCGGAGGACGGACGCGCTGGGCGCTCTCGGCGACGTTCCGCGACGAGGGCACGATCCTCGGCCGCGACCAGTACGACCGTCCGACCGGCGACGTGAGCGCGACCGCGCTCGCGGCGGGGCTGCAGCTCGCGCAGCCCGTGGGCGAACATTTCGCGCTCGGCGCGGGCACTCGCGTCGTGAGCGAGGGCATCGGTGACGAGCGTGGACTCGGGCTGGCGTTCGATGCCGGCGCACAGGCACGATTCGGGCTGCTGCGGCTGGGGCTCTCGGGCCGCGACTTCGGCGGCGGCATGCGCTGGGCCGGTCAGCGCTGGCGCATGCCGGCGAGCCTCGGCGCGGGAGTGGCGGTCGTGCATCCGGGCACCGGGCTCACGCTCGCGCTCGATCTCGTCGCGCCGGCGAACTACTACCGCAGCTTCCGCGCGGGCGCCGAATGGTCGTTCCGCGACCGCCTCGCGCTCCGTGGCGGTTATCGCACGGAACTCGGCGCAGGGGCCGACGAGCCGCTCACCGGCCCGGCGTTCGGGCTCGGCGCGCGCGCCGGCCTGGCGTGGGTGGACTACGCGCTCGTGATCTCCGGTGACGGCGAGTCGTCGCATCGGTTCGCGCTGTCGCTGCGCCGGCCCGGAACCACCGCGGCCGCTGCGGCGCCCGCGACCGTCGCGCCGTACGGTCCGCAGCCCGCCGAGGGGCGCTGACCGCTCCTCCCGCACGCGACCCGCGCCCGCGCGAAAAGCGGTGTGCACCGGGCATGATGCGTTGCGGAATGCGAGGCGAAATCGTGTCGCCCGCCGCTTCGAAACGCTCTGCCCGAAGCGATTTCCGCCCGCAGGAAGCGCGCCCCGTGCGACTTGCGCCGCCCGGGCGACCCGGCCCCGCCCACGGGCACACAAGCTGCAGTGACCACGCGCGGTCACTTCGGGCCTTTGCGCCCCTGCGGCCGACGGAGCGCGCCGCCCGGTGCGGCGCGCTCCACTTCGAGCGAAGACCTCGGGCAGGTTCCGGCGCCGCTCGGCGCCCAACGGTGGGGAGTACGGCATGTCGCGACGCGTCACAGGGCTGGCCACGATGTTGGCCTTCGCAGGGCTGTTCGCCTGCGCCGTGGCGTTGGCCGCGACCACGCCCACGAGCGTGACGCTGCAGTGGACCGCTCCCGGCGACGACGGCGCCACGGGCACCGCCGCGCAGTACGACGTGCGCGTCTCGACGTCGCTCATCACCGAAGGGAACTTCGCCTCCGCGACGCGCGTGAACAACGCGCCCGCGCCGCAGGCCGCCGGCACGACGCAGACCATGGACGTCACCGGTCTCACGCCTTCGACGACCTACTGGTTCGCGATCAAGTCCGCGGACGAGTCCGGCAACTGGTCGTCCATTTCGAATCTCGTCACGTGGACCACGGGCGCTTCGACGGACGACGTCCGTCCCGCCGCGCTCGTGGTGGCGGTGGCGAACACGACCGACAACAGCGTGACCCTGTCCTGGAACGCGTCGGGCGACGACAGCCTGACGGGGACGGCGACGCGCTACGAAGTGCGCTGGTCCACGTCGTCGATCTCGCCCGCGAACTGGTCGAGCGCGACGCTCGTCGCCGCCGGCGTGCCGGCGCCCGGGGCGCCCGGCACCGCGCAGAACGTGACGGTGACCGGCCTCGATCGTTCGGTGGACCTGTACTTCGCGGTCAAGGTCTTCGACGACATGAACAACGCGTCGGCGCTCTCGAACATGCCGCGCGTGGACCATCTGCTCGACCAGGCGCCGCCCGCGACGCCGACGTCCGTGGCCGCCTCGCTCGGCACCGGCGGCGTGCACGTGCAGTGGGCCGCGAACTCCGAGCCCGATCTCGCCGGCTACCACGTGTACCGCGCCGTCGAGGCCGGTGGCGCGTGGACGCGGCTGACGAGCTCGCCGCTCGTCACGAACGAATACACCGACGCGTCCGCTCCCGACAGCGTGGCGCTCTGGTACGCGGTCTCGTCCGTGGACGGCACGGGCAACGAGAGCGCGCTCAGCTCCGGCCGCGTCGTCTACCTGCGCGCCGCGAACATCTCCGCGCTCACGCTGCAGCCCGTCTACCCGAACCCGAGCCACACCGGCGACGCGATCACGCTGCCCGTGGACGTGCCGGCCTCGGGGCCGTTCGACGGCCGCGTCGACATCCTCAATCGCGCCGGCGAGCGCGTGCGTACGATCGAGCTGCACGGCCTCGTGCCCGGCACGAACGCCGTCACGTGGGACGGGCGCAACGACGCCGGCCGCGTGATCGCCCCGGGCGTGTATCGCGCCTGGCTGCAGATGGGTTCCACGAGCAAGCAGGTGAAGCTGGTGCGCCAGCCGTAGCGGTTCCCGCAGGTCCCTCCGCGATCCGGCCCGGGCCGAAAGGCTCGGGCCGTCGTGTTTCCGGCGCATGCCTCGCGCTCGCCGGGTGCACGCGGTGCGCGCGGGCGGGCGAAGGCCGCATGCCCGCGCGTCCGCCGCGTACGTGGCATTTCGCCTGCCTCCGCGCGGCCCACGTTGCGTTCGGCGTGGCGCTCGCGCCGCGTGCGCGCGGGAGGCGTGGACGGCCGGACTGCGAGCGCGCGCCCTGACTGGGATTTACGGCCATCTGCACGCGGACGCCCGCCGCGGCACGGGGGCTGCAGACGCTCGGTGGCCCGGAACTCGGCCGGGGCTCGGCTGTCCGGTGGAAATGGAGAACTCGCGCATGCACCGCTCTCGATTCGCTCTCGCCGTGCTGATGCTGCTCGCGACGTCCGCTCAGGCGGGCATCGACGCGGCCGGCACGACTTCGGCGAACTTCCTGTCCGTCGGCAACGGCGCGGCCATCGTCTCGATGGGCGGCGCCGCGATCGGCACCGGCGGCTCGCTGAACGCCGCGGCGTGGAATCCCGCCTCGCTCGGCCTGCTCGCCGGGCCGCAGTACTCGATCTCGCACGCCACGCTCGCGATGGAGACGTCGCAGGACTGGCTGTCCGCGGGCGGCCGGTTCCGCAATGGCGCGACGCGCTGGTCGCTCTCCGCGATCTACGAGAACGACGGCGACTTCGAAGGGCGCGACGCGTTCGGCGCGTCGACCGGCACGTTCAACGCCTCGAACCTCGCCTTCGGCGCGGGCTTCGCGCGCCCGTTCGGCGAAGTGTTCTCGCTCGGCGCCGGCGTGAAGTGGGTGAACGAATACCTGGGCGAAGTCTCGGGTTCGGGCCTGTGCTTCGACCTCGGCGTGCAGGGGCACTCGGGCGCGTTCGGGTTCGGCGCCGCCGCGCGCAACATCGGCGGCTCGATGAAGTTCGACTCCGGCAGCTACCCGATGCCCGCCGTGTACGGCGTCGGCGCGTCGTGGGCCGATCCCGTGCGCGGGCTGCGGCTGAACCTGGACGCGAACTTCCCGAGCGACTACTACAACGACGTGCGCTTCGGCGCCGAGTGGATGTGGCAGAACCGTGTCGCGCTGCGCACGGGCTACCGCATGGAAGTGGGCGCGACGGGCGGGGAGCCGCTCGGCGGTCCCACGTTCGGCATGGGCGCGGGCACGAACGGCATGTGGGTGGACTACGCCTTCCTCGCCGGCCAGACCGAGACGCAGGGTGCGCACCGCCTGAGCTTCTCGGTGCACCCCGGCTTCATGAATCCCGGCGGCTTCGCGATGGCCCCGACGCCGGTCGCGCCGCGCGACCCGCTCGCGATCGTGCGCGAACCCGCGAAGCCGGCGGAGCAGCAGCCGGTGGCGATCGTGCGCGAGCCCGCGAAGCCGGCGGAGCAGCAGCCGGTGGCGATCGTGCGCGAGCCCGCGAAGCCGGCGGAGCAGCAACCGGTGGCGATCGTGCGCGAGCCCGCGAAGCCGGCGGAGCAGCAGCCGGTGGCGATCGTGCGCGAACCCGCGAAGCCGGCGGTGAGCATGCCGGCTGCGGCGCCTCCGGTCGCGGTCGCGTCTCCGAAGCTGCCCGCGCCGGTGCTGCGCGTGTCGAACGCGAGCGAGCCGGTCGCGGCCGTCGCTCCGGTGCCGGTCGTGCGTATCGAAGCGCCCGCCGACGCCGGCGCCGAGTCGCCCGAGGCACGCCAGATCGCGGTCGCGCCGCGACCGCTGCGCACGGACAAGAGCGCGCGCGTGCCGAAGCTGGTCGTGCCGAAGGCGGAACCCGTCGCGATCGTGCGCGAACCGGTGAAGCCGGCGCAGCCCGCGGAAGCACCGGTCGCCGTCGTGGCGCCCGCGCCCGCCCGGCCCGTCGCCGCACCGCCGCGCAGGGACGAGCCGAAGCCCGACATGCAGCTGGCGGCGAGCGCGCCGGTGACCCCGGTCGTGGTGCCGCAGTCGGCGCCGTCGACCGAGCCCATCGCGCGGCCCGCGGCACCGGTCGTGCCCGCGAAGCCGGCGGCGCGCCCGGCGCAGATCGTCGTGCAGAAGAACCAGACGCTCGCGGACATCGCCAAGCTCTACGACAACTCGGTTCCGGCGCTGATGATGGAGAACAACCTGGTCAGCGACCAGGTGAAGCCGGGCCAGAAGATCAAGCTGCCGCCGGCGGGGAAGAAGTAGCGGCGGAGAACGAACCGGAAGTGCGCGGGGTGGCCTCCGCGTCGGGTGCTCGTTGCGTCCCACCTTTTCAACGCGCGAGCACCCTCTTCCTCGCGGCGGCGCGTCCTTCGGGGCGCGCCGCCCGCGCTTTTCAGCCGCGCGCGACCGCCAGCCAGCCGGCGTACGCCGCGCCCACGCCGAGCACGACCGAGCCCGCGCCGTACAGCAGCGCGAGCGCGCCGTGGCCCGCGCGCAGGAGCGCCAGCGTCTCGGCCGAGTACGCCGAGAAGGTCGTGAACCCGCCGAGCACGCCGGTGACGAGCAGCAGGCGCATCTCGGGCGAGAGCGCGCCACGCTCGTCCGCGAGCGCGAGCAGCACGCCGATCGCGAACGAGCCGATCGCGTTCACGAGCAGCGTGCCCCACGGCAGCGCCGCGCCGGGTGTGAGGCGCTGCGCCAGGCTCGACACGCTCCAGCGCAACACGCTGCCCGCGCCGCCACCGAGCGCCACGAGCAGCGCGGTCCTCACAGCGGGAACGCCCCGTCGAACTTCGTGCCTGCCCCCAGCGCGAGCGCGTACTTCATCTGCGTCTCGAGTTGGGCGGGCATCTTCGCGTAGACGTCCGTGAAGATCGTCTCGAGCGCGGGCGCGGGCATGGCCTCGGCGGCCGTGACGGCCTGCGAGATCTCCTCGCCGATCTCGGCGGTCCACGTCTCGACGTCGGCGTCCGTGAGCAGTCCCTTGCCGCGCAGGTACGCGCCGAAGCGCGCGACCGGGTCGCGCTTCTCCCACGTCTTCACCAGCTCGGGATCGCGGTAGCGCGTCGGGTCGTCGCTGGACGAGTGCCCGCCCATGCGGAACGTGAGCGCCTCGACGAACGTGGGGCCACCGCCGGAGCGCGCGCGTTCGACCGCCTCGCGCATCACCGCGATGACCGCGAGCAGGTCGTTGCCGTCGACGCGCACGCCGCGCATGCCGTAGGCCGCGGCCTTGATCGCGATCGAGCTCGACACGGTCTGCTCGGAGAGCGGCACCGAGATCGCCCACTGGTTGTTCTGGCAGAAGAACACGACCGGCGCCTGCTTCACCGCGGCGAAGTTCAGCGCGGCGTGGAAGTCGGACGACGACGTGCCGCCGTCGCCGATGTAGCCGACCATCACGTCGTCCTTCTTCTGGATCTTCGCGGCCCACGCGGCGCCCATGGCGTGGACGAGCTGCGTGCCGATCACGCTCGACCACGCGACCGAGTTCACCTTGCGGTCGCTGAAGTGCATCGGCATCTGGCGGCCGATGAGCACGTCGCCCGCGTTGCCGATGAGCTGGCAGACGAGTTCCTGCACGGTCGTGCCGCGCCACAGCGACACGCCGGTCTCGCGCAGGGCGGGGAAGATCCAGTCGGTCGCGCGCAGCGGATAGGCCGATCCCGTGATCGCCGCTTCCTGCCCGGTGGCGAGGCCGTAGAAGCCGATGCGGCCCTGGCGCTGCAGGGAGAGCATGCGCTGGTCGAGCGTGCGCATCTTGAGCATGTGGCGGTGGAGCGCGCGCAGGTCGGCGTCCGGGATCTCGGGCGCCGTGCCGGTGACGCGGCCTTCGTCGTCGAGCACCTGCCGCAGGGTTTCGTCGATCACGGGAGGTCTCCTTCGGTGAGCCACGAGGCGGGGGACTGCAGCCGCTCGATGAGGGCGTAGAGGAAGTCGGCGCCGACCGCGCCGTCCACGACGCGGTGGTCCATGGAGAGCGACAGGTTGCCGAGGTCGCGGATGACGATCTGCTCGTTCACGACGGCGGGCTTCCGCCCGATCGCGTGCACGCCGAGGATCGCGACCTGCGGGTGGTGCAGGATCGGCGTCGCGAGCACGCCGCCTTTCGCGCCGGTGCTCGTCACGGTGAACGTGCCGCCGCGCATCTCGTCGAGGGTGAGCTTGTGTTCGCGCGCGGCCTTCGAGAGGCGCTCGATCTCGCGCGCGACACCCACGAGCGTCATGCGGTCGGCGTGATGGAGGATGGGCACCGTCAGCCCTTCCTCGGTGCTGGTCGCGCAGCCCAGGTGGTACTCGTGCTTGAGCACGACCTCGCTCTTCTCGTCGTCGAGCGAGGCGTTGAGGAGCGGGAACTGCTTCAGCAACGCGGGCAGCGCGCGGAACACGTACGCGAGCGGCGTGAGCTTGACGCCCGCCGCCTCGGCGCGGCCCTTGATCGAGGCGCGGTGCGCGAGCAGCTCGGTGAAGTCGCACTCGGCGACGAACGAGAACTGCGCGGCGGTCGAGAGCGAGTGGCGCATGTGCTCGGCGATTTTTCGCCGCAACCCACGGAGCGGCTGGCGAGTTTCCGCGACGCCGGCGGGGGCCGACCCCTTCGGGGCCTCCGGCGTCGTGCGCGTGGGTGAGGCACCTGCTGCGGACGACTGGGTGGGCGAGGCGGCGGCGCCGCTCGCGGCGGCGTGCACGTCGTCGGCGGTGATGCGGCCGCGCGGGCCGGTGCCCTTCAGGGTCTCCAGCGCGACGCCCATCTGCTTCGCGAGCGCACGCACGGCGGGCGTGGCTTCGACCTTCGCGCCCGTGTCCGCCGGGGCGGCCGGCGGCGCGGCGGCGCCCGAGGCCGCGCCGCCCGGGGCCGTGTGGCCGTGCGCGGCCATGGCGGGAGCGGGAGCGGCGTCGCCCGCGACGGCGATGCTGATGATGACGGTGCCCACGGGCACCATCGCGCCTTCTTCCACGTGGATCGCTTCGATCGTGCCGGTGCGCGGCGCGGGGATCTCGACGCTCGCCTTGTCGGTCATCACCTCGACGAGCGGCTGGTCTTCCTTCACCGCGTCGCCGGCCTTCACGAGCCAGCGCACGATCTCGCCCTCGGCGACGCCCTCTCCGATGTCGGGCAGCTTCACGTCGTAAGCCATGGATTCCTCTCGCTCAGTCGCAGAAGGCGAAACGGCCGACTTCGCGCTCGGCCCGGTAGAGACGGCGGCCGCGCTCGTCGAGCGCCTGGTAGTCGGCGGCATGCTGTGTGCGGAGTTGCTCGTACGCTTCGACGCTCGCCCAGCGATCCGAGACGAGGAAGCGGTTCGGGTCCTGCAGGTCGCGCATGAGCGTGGTGCTCACGTAGCCGGGCGAGCGGCGGAACAGTTCCACCCACCGGCCGTCGGGCCGGTAGAGCGATTCGAACTCTTCCCTCTGTTCCGGGTGAACCTGGTACTCCCACAGCAACAGCAGCATCCGGCCTCCCCGACGATCCCGGCCGCCCCGGAGGGCGAAGAACGAGGTGCGCTTCTAGAAGTTCATCACGTGTTCGATGGCGGCGAAGACGCGCTTCGCGTCCGGCAGGTACGTGTGCTCGAGCGTGTAGGGGAACGGCGTGTCCCAGCCCGTCACGCGCAGCACCGGCGCCTGGAGCGCGGTCAGCGCGTGCTCGGCGATGGTCGCGGACAGCTCGGCGCCATAGCCGCAGGTGCGCGGCGCCTCGTGCACGATCACCGCGCGCCCGGTGCGGCGCACGCTTTCGAGCACGGCCTCCGTGTCGAGCGGCAGCAGCGTGCGCAGGTCGAGCACCTCGACCGACCAGCCGCGCTCGGCCGCCATGTCCGCGGCCTCGACCGACACGGGCACCATCGCGCCGTACGCGAGGACGGTGAGCTGCTCGCCCGCGCGTGCGGTGCGCGCCTTGCCGATCGGCGTGGTGTAGCGGCCCTCGGGCACGTCTTCCTTGATCGAGCGGTAGAGCCGTTTGGGCTCGAGGAATATCACCGGGTCCTCGCCGGTCATCGCGGAGAGCAGCAGGCCCTTCGCGTCGGCGGGCGTGGAGGGGATGACCACCTGCAGGCCGGGCGTGTGGCAGAAGTACGCCTCGGGGCTCTGCGAGTGGTAGAGCCCGCCGCGGATGCCGCCGCCGTAGGGCGCGCGCACGACGACCGGGCAGGAGTACTGGTTCGCCGAGCGCCAGCGCAGCTTGGCCAGCTCGCTCACGATCTGGTCGAAGGCGGGGTAGATGAAGTCCACGAACTGGATCTCGGCGACGGGGCGCATGCCGTACATGGCCATGCCGATCGCGCCGCCGATGATCCCGTTCTCGGCCAGCGGCGTGTCGGCGACGCGATCGGCGCCGAACTCCGCCTGCAGGCCCTCGGTGACTCGGAACACGCCGCCGTTCTTGCCGACGTCCTCGCCGAGCACGACGACGCGCGGATCCTCGCGCAGCGAAACACGCAGTGCATCCGTGATGGCTTGCACCATGGTCATCTGGGGCATGCGGTTCTCCGGGATGGGGGTGCGGGACGCGGCAGGTTAGCCGAGCGGTGAAACGCCCTGCAACGCGGGAAAAGGAGGGCCGGACCGGAGGGGAACCGGCCCCCGGAAGAATTAGCTTGAGGAAAGACCGAAGTTAGCCGTAGATAACGATCCGACCGACCCCACCGGAGGCACTCCGCATGAAGAGTCCGACCCCGCTCACGCGTTCGCGCGAGGACTACGTCAAGGCCATCCACACGCTCGGCTCCGAGCGTGCGGTGACCGTCGGCGAGCTGGCGCGCGCGCTCGAAGTCTCGGCGCCCAGCGTCACGAACATGCTCGCGCGCCTCCAACGCGAACGCCTGGTCGAGCTCGGCCACCGCGGCTCGGCGCAGCTCACGACCGACGGTGAACGTGAGGCGGTGCGCATGGTGCGCCGCCACCGGATTCTCGAGACGTTCCTCGTGAAGGTGCTCGGCCTCGACTGGTCCGAAGTGCACGAGGACGCCGAGGTGCTCGAGCACCACGTGAGCGAGCGCGTGCTCGACGCGATCGACCGCCACATGCAGCACCCGACCGAAGACCCGCACGGTCATCCGATCCCCGACCGCCGCGGCCGCCTGCCGCGCCGCCGGCTCGACCCGATCACCGGGCTGCCCGCGGGGGCGCGCGCGGTCGTGCGCGAGATCCGCGACGGTGACCGCCGCCGCATGACGCGCTGGAAGCAGGCCGGGCTCGTGCCCGGCGCCGAGGTGCGCGTGGCGGACGCCGACGAGCACGACGGCATGTTCGAGATCGAGGTCGGGGGCCGGCGGCACGTGCTCACGAGCCAGGGGCTCGACGGCGTGTTCGTCGAGCGCGTGCGCGAAGGGAGAGCGTCGTGAGCGATCCGGAAGCGCGTTCGCTGCCCGACCTGAACGCGTCCGTCGTCATCCCGAAGACGCGTTCGTGGCTCCGCCGCATGATGGCGTTCGCGGGGCCCGCCTACCTCGTCAGCGTCGGCTACATGGACCCGGGCAACTGGGCGACCGACCTCGCTGGCGGCTCGCGTTTCGGCTACCAGCTCGTCTGGGTGCTGCTCATGAGCAACCTCATGGCGATGCTCCTGCAGACGCTGTCCGCGCGCCTCGGGGTGGTGACGGGCCGCGACCTCGCGCAGGCGTGCCGCGACAGCTACCCGCGCTGGGTCGTGCTGCCGCTGTGGGTGCTGTGCGAGCTCGCGATCGTCGCGTGCGACCTCGCCGAGGTGCTCGGCGCGGCGATCGGCCTGCAGCTGCTCACCGGCATCCCGCTCCTCTGGGGCGTGGTGATCACGTCGTTCGACGTGCTGCTGCTGCTGTGGCTGTCGCGCTACGGCATGCGCAAGCTCGAGGCGCTCATCGTCACGCTCGTCGCGACGATCGGCGGC
Source organism: Candidatus Eiseniibacteriota bacterium (assembly GCA_016215625.1). Lineage (GTDB taxonomy): Bacteria > Eisenbacteria > RBG-16-71-46 > RBG-16-71-46 > RBG-16-71-46 > CAIXRL01. The sequence continues at coordinate 30,340 of JACRIW010000010.1, forward strand.
TGCTTCGCGGTCGAGATGATCCTGTCGCGTCCCGACCTGCCCGCGATCTTCGCGGCGCTCGTGCCGCGCGACGCCTCGGGTACGCCGACGCTGTTCGCGCCCGTGCCCGGCGGCGGGTTCTCGGTGCTCGGGCTGCACGGCGACTCGCTGTACATCGCCATGGGCATCCTCGGCGCCACCGTGATGCCGCACAATCTCTACCTGCACAGTTCGCTCGTGCAGAGCCGCGCGGTGGACGCGACGCGCGACGGCAAGCGCGAAGCCTGCCGGATGAACCTCGTCGACACGGTCGTGGCGCTGAACGCCGCGCTGTTCGTGAACGGCGCGATCCTCGTGCTCGCGGCCGCGACGTTCCACCGCACCGGGCACCACGACGTCGCGAGCCTCTCGCAGGCGCACCAGCTGCTCACGCCGATCCTCGGCACGTCGCTCGCCTCGACGTTGTTCGCGGTCGCGCTGCTCTCGGCGGGCCAGTCGAGCACGATCACCGGCACGCTCGCCGGCCAGATCGTGATGGAAGGCTTCCTGCGCGTGCGCGTGCAGCCGTGGGTGCGGCGGCTCATCAGCCGCGGCCTCGCGATCGTGCCGGCCGTGGCGGTGATCGTGATCCAGGGTGAAGGCGCCGTGGATTCGCTGCTCGTGCTGTCGCAGGTCGTGCTCAGCCTGCAGCTGTCGTTCGCCGTCGTGCCGCTCGTGATGTTCACGAGCGACCGCGAGCGCATGGGCGAGTTCACGAGCCCGCCCTGGGTGATCGCGCTCGCCGTGATCGTGACGGCCATCATCGCGGGGCTGAACGCGAAGCTCGTCGTGGACACCGTGGGCGGCTGGATGACGTCGACCGGCGGCGCGTGGTGGGTGGTCGCGATCGTCGTGCCGCTGGCCGTCGCGCTCGGTGCGATGCTCGTGTACGTCGCCGCCGCGCCGTGGCTGCAGAAGCGCTGGCCCGCGCTGCGTCCCGCGGCCGCGCCCGCGGTCCAGGCGGCGGGCTCGCGCCCCGCGCACGCGCCAACGGCATCCGCGGTGCCCGCCGCGCTGCTCGCGCCGATCGCGCTGCAGGCGGCCGCCTACCGGCGCATCGCGGTCGCGCTCGAGCTGGGCGGCTCCGACGACAGCATCCTCGACTACCTGCGCGCGCTCGAACTGCGCCCGGGCGCCGAACTGGTGCTCATCCACGTCGTCGAGAGCGCGGCGAGCCGCTACCTCGGGGAGCAGAGCCGCGACGCCGAGAGCCGCGAGGACGAGGCCGCGCTCGAGCGCATCGCCGACGAGTTCCGTGCCGGCGGCGTGATCGCGCACGTCCGGCTCGGGCACGGCGTGGCGAAGGCCGAGATCGCGCGGCTCGTGCGCGAGACCGCGGCCGAACTGCTCGTCACCGGTTCGCACGGCCACTCCGGCCTGCGCGACGTGGTCTACGGCTCGACCGCCTCGGGCGTGCGGCACCTGGTCGAATGCCCGGTGCTCACGGTGCCGCCGGCGCTCAAGAAATAGCGGCCCCGTCGGGACGCCGCCGCACGTGCTCGCCGAGCGCGGGCGGCGGCACGAGCACGCCGGCGGTCAGCAGGCCGGCGACCAGCGCCGCGACCATGCTGATCATCCGAAACGCCGCTTCCACACCGCTCAAGACGTCCCGGTTCATCATCAACGTGAGGCTCTTGAAGCCGACCGAGCCGGGCACGAGCAGCAGGATCGCGGGCACGAGCGTCGTGGCCGGCGAGGTGCCGCGGCGGCGCGCGATCACGTTGCTCACGGCCGCGGCGACGAGCGCGCCGTGGAGCGCGCCGAGTTCGGCGCCGAAGAGCCGCGTCGCGAGACGTCCGGCGAAGAACGCGAGCACGCCGGTCAGCAGGATCGGCGGATAGTCGCGGGGGCGCGCGCGCAGCAGCACCGTGAACGCCAGCGGTGCGGCGACGAGCGCGACCCATTCGGTCCACTGCGGCAGCGCGAACGGCGTGACGTGCGCGGCGGTGCCCCAGAACGACGCGGCGACGCGCGTGCCCATGACCACGCCGAACGCGAGCCCGAGGAACTGCACCGCGGCGCCCGTCAGGCGCGACGTGCCCGAGACGAGGTGCTGGCTCGACAGCTCGGCCATCGCGGCGGTGAGCGTGAGCCCGGGCAGCAGCACGAGGATCGCCGCGAGCGTCGTGACGTACACGCTGAGCGAGTACTGGTGCGACAGGGCGGCGGCGGTGAGCGAGACGAAGAACACCGCGATCGGCTCGAACATGCGCTGCGCGGCGCTGAAGCGCGCGGCGACGAACGACAGCAGCGCGAGCGCGCCGCCGAGCGCGGCGGCGGTGAGCACCTCGTGCAGCCCGCCGCCGAGGAAACGCCCGGCCGCCGCGCCCGAGAGCGCGAACGCGACCGCGGTGAGCAGCCGGCCGTAGCGCGGCTTCGAGCTCATGATCTCCTCCAGCGCCGCGGAGCCCTGCGCCGGCGTGATGCGCCCGCCGAGCACGTCGTGCCCGACGGCGATCACGCGCGCGAGTCGCTCGAGGTGCACGGCGCCCGGCTCGACGCGCAGCAGGTGCGTGCTCTGGTGCGGGGGCGCGCCGAACGCGGCGATGATGGACGTCGGGGTGGTGAAGAAGTTGCCCTCGAGCCCGAGCCGCTCCGCCGCGCGCGACATGCCGTCCTCGAGCCAGTGCGACGGATGGCCGAGCGCGTGCAGCGCACGGCCGAGGTCGAGCACGAAGGCTTCGGAAAGGCGGGGATCGGCCTCGATCGTCTCGGTGCCGGGCGTGGGGAAGTGGAACATGCGCCGCATGCTGGGCATTCGCGGCCGACGCCGCAAGCAGGCCGAGCGTTTGGCCTCGGCCCGCCCGCGCACTAAGATGCCCGCCGCGTTTCCCTCCCTCGATCCTTCCGGGCGCACCGCCGCCCTCTTCGCCGGGGATGCCGTGAGCGACTCTCTCTACTTTGGAAGACTGCAGGCGTCGGTCGCCGAAGTCATCGATGCCGCCGACCTGCTGCCGCACTACGAACTCGCCGCGGTCGCCGTGCTCGAAGGACAGGAACGCCCGGGCGAGGAGCCTTCGATCCGCCGCCACCTGCGCGCCGAAGGCATTCGCCCGGCCGAGCACCGCGGCACGCTGCTCGTGGACGCGGGTTCGCTCGAGCGCATGAGTTCGGTCGGGCTCTTCGGCGGTGGCGACGAGGTGTACTTCTCGTCGGAATGGAACGAGGAGTTCGAGCCGTTCCCGGGACGCATCTCGGCGGACGCGGTGAACTTCGCCGAAGGCACCCCGCTCGGGCTCGAGGAGTGGATGGCCGACACGCAGTGCCTGCTCGTGCTCGGCGACGGCGTCGCGCTCAACTACGCCACGACGAGCGCGGAACTGCACCAGAAGCTGTCCGCCCGCTACCCCGCGTCCCGCCGTTGAGCATGGAGCACGGGCCGATCGCCGGTACCGCCCGGCTGCTCCCGGTGACGCTCGCGGGAACGGCCGGCCCGATCGAAGCGTTGCTGCAGGAGCGTGACGAGCACGACCACACGCTGGTCGCGGTCGTCTGCCATCCGCATCCGCTCTACGGCGGCACCATGCACAACAAGGTCGCGCACCGCGTGGCCTCCACGCTGCACGGCCTGGGCGCCGCGGTGCTGCGGTTCAACTTCCGCGGCGTGGGCAGGAGCGCCGGCGTGTTCGACCGCGGCGAGGGCGAACTGGCCGATGCGCGCACCGCGCTGGAGTTCCTGCGCGAGCGCTACCCGAGCGCGCGCCGCTGGGCGGCCGGTTTCTCGTTCGGTTCGTGGGTCGCGTCGCGCCTGGCGGCGAGCGAGCCCGACGTCGAGCGCCTGATCCTGATCGCGCCCCCGGTGCACACGCAGACGTTCGAGGAGATGAAGACGCTGCCGACCCCGAAGCTGGTCGTGCAGGGGACGGCCGACGACGTGTGCAAACCGGAGAACCTGGCGCGGGTGTACCCGACCTGGGCCGAGCCCAAGCGGCTCAGGCACGTCGCCGACGCATCCCACTTCTTCGACAAGCAGTTGGCCGAGTTGGCGGAGGCGATACTCGAAGGGATTCGCTGACGTTGCAGGCGCGGGCCTCCGGCCCGCAGCGCGCGGAATCCCTCGCGGCGGCGGCCCGCCGTCGCGCTCGTGCCCGCACCGGGTGCGCTCGTCGTCACGAGGCCGCGCGGGCGGGACCCGGAGGCTACATTCGTTCGTCCATCCCCTCACGATCGGCAGTGCCGGATACCCACGCATGCATCGGAGCGGCCCGCGGAGCGCGGGTCGCCTGTTCGCTCAAGGAGAAGTCGTGAATCGTTCCCGCTGGATCGCGCTCGTCGCCGTCGTCCTGGTGGTGGCCGCCGGATTCTGGTTCGTGAAGGGCCGTGGCAAGAAGGAAGCTCCCAAGTACCGGACCGCCGCGATCGAACAGGGTGAGTTGACCGCGTCCGTGTCCGCCACCGGCAGCGTGCGGCCCGTGATCCAGGTCGAGGTCGGCAGCCAGGTGAGCGGCACGCTCGACAAGCTCTACGTGGACTACAACTCGCACGTGAAGGCCGGGCAGGTGCTCGGGCAGCTCGAGCCCAGCGTCTTCCGTGCGCGCTACGCGCAGGCCGAGGCCGCCGTCGCGCGCGCCGAGGCCGCGCTCAAGGACGCGAACCGCCAGTACGCGCGCGCCAAGGAACTCGTGCGCGACGACTTCATCTCGCAGGCCGACGTGGACGCCGCCGAAGTGCAGGTGGACCAGCGCAAGGCCGACCTGAAGCAGGCGAAGGCCCAGCTCGACGCCGCGCAGGCCGACCTCGACCACACGACCATCCGCTCGCCCATCGACGGCGTGGTGATCGCGCGCTCGATCGACGTGGGACAGACCGTGGCCGCGAGCCTGTCGGCGCCCAAGCTCTTCGTGATCGCGAACGACCTGCGGCAGATGCAGGTCGAGACCAAGATCGACGAAGCCGACATCGGCCGCATCCGTCCCGGCCTGTCCGTGACGTTCAGCGTGGACGCGTTCCCGGACGAGTCGTTCGAGGGCAAGGTCACGCAGGTGCGGCTCGAGCCGATCACCGAGCAGAACGTCGTCACGTACACGACCGTGATCGCGACGCGGAACGACAACCTGTCGCTGCGCCCCGGCATGACCGCGAACGTGACCGTGCTGGTGGAGAGCAAGGAGAACGTGCTCAAGGTGCCCAACGCCGCGCTGCGCTTCCGCCCGAACATGGGCGGCGGGCCCGGCATGGGAGGCATGGGCGGCCGCGGCGGCATGGGTGGCGCCGGCGGTTCGGGCGGTCCCGGCGGCGGCATGGGCGGCATGCGCCGCAGCTTCGCGGCGCTCGTGTCGAAGATCGTGCCTGCGGCGTTCGCGCAGGACGGCCCGCCTTCGGCGGAGCGTGAGCGCTTCATGAACGATCCGTACGTGCAGCAGGTCCGCGAGAAGGTGCGCAACGGCGAGCTGACGCGCGAGGAAGCGCGCGACATGATCCGCAAGCACTTCGAGGAGCAGGGCGTCGCGATGCCGCAGCGTGGTGGTGCGGGCGGCCCGGGTGGTCCCGGTGGTGCAGGCGGCCCCGGCGGCATGCGAGGTGGCGACGGCGGCGCGGGCGCTCCCGGCGGTCCCGGTGCGATGCGCGGCGAGGGCGGCGCCGGGCGGCCGCGCGGCGCCGGTGGCCCGGCCGACAGCTCCGGCGGCATGCGTGGCGGCCGCGGTGCCTGGGGCGGCAAGGGCAAGGGCGGCGCGAAGCCCGGCACGGTGTACATCCTCGAGAACGGCAAGCCCAAGCCGGTGATGGTCGTCACGGGCATCACCGACGGCAGCATGACCGAGATCAAGACCGACCAGCTCAAGCCCGGCGACCTCGTCGTCGTCGGCCTCGAGATCACCATGCCGAAGAGCTCGGGACTCACCCCTCCTCCGGGCATGGGTGGTCCGCAGTTTGGCCGCCCCGGTGGCGGTGGCACGGGCGGGCGGCGCTGATGGGCTTCGCGACGCTGCTCGAGATCGGGCTCCAGGCGCTCACGCGCAACCTCATGCGCTCGGCGCTCACGGTGCTCGGCATCGTGATCGGCGTGGCCGCGGTGATCGCGACGCTCGCGATCGGCCAGGGCGCGCGCGAGGCGGTGCAGGCGCAGATCCGCACGCTCGGCGCCAACGTCATGACGGTGATGCCGGGCACGGTCACCGCCGGCGGCGCGCGCATGGGCATGGGCGGCATCACGACGATGACGCCCGAGGACGCCGAGGCGATCACGCGCGAGTGCTCGGCGATCGTCGCCGTCTCGCCGAGCGTGCGGCGCGGCGCTCAGGTCGTGTACGGCAACCAGAACTGGGGCACGACCGTCCAGGGCGTCGCGCCGGCGTACCTCGACATCCGCCAGTGGCCGGTCGACAACGGCGCGATGTTCACCGACTCCGACGTGCGCGGCACCGCGAAGGTGTGCGTGCTCGGGTCCAAGGTGCGCGACCAGCTCTTCGGCACCGAGGACCCGGTCGGGCAGACCATCCGCATCAAGGACATGCCCTTCAAGGTCGTCGGCGTGCTCAGCTACAAGGGCGGTCAGGGCATGGGCGGCGACCAGGACGACGTCGTGCTCATCCCGTGGACGACCGCGCAGCGCAAGCTGCTCGGCATCACGCACCTCCAGGGCATCAACGTCTCGGCCGCGAGCCAGGCGCAGGTGACGCAGGCGCAGGACCAGATCACGCAGCTGCTGCGCCAGCGCCACAAGATCCGCGAAGGGGACAACGACGACTTCTTCATCTTCACGCAGCTCGACATCGCCAGCACCGCGGAGTCCACGAGCAAGGTGATGACGACGCTGCTCGCGAGCATCGCGGCCGTGTCGCTGCTCGTCGGCGGCATCGGGATCATGAACATCATGCTCGTGTCGGTGACCGAGCGGACGCGCGAGATCGGCATCCGCCGGGCGCTCGGCGCGCGCCGTCGCGACGTGCTCGTGCAGTTCCTGGTCGAGGCGACGTTCCTGTCGCTCGCCGGCGGCGCGATCGGCGCCGCGATCGGCGTCGGCACCGCGAAGGCCATCACGAACATCGCGCGCTGGCCCACGGCGGTGCAGCCCGAGGTCGTGCTGCTCGCGCTCGGCTTCGCGTCACTCGTCGGCGTGTTCTTCGGGTTCTACCCGGCCAAGCGCGCCGCGGACCTCGACGTGATCGAGTCGCTGCGCTACGAGTGACGCGGTCCCGCGGAAAATGAAATCGGCCCGGACGCAGGTGAGCGTCCGGGCCGGTTTCGTTTCGGGGGCGGTGTTAGTAGCCGAGTCGATGCAGCAATGTCGAGAGCGGGCGGATGCCCTGGAAGATCGCCTGGTTCGAGGGGAAGAACCACACGACCAGGCACGCGATCGGTGCGCTGATGAGCGTGTCCCGGAAATGCTCCCATCGCCGCATGTGGCGCCGTCGGTCGCCCAAATGGCATGCGGAAAGCAAGTGGCCGATGCCGATCGCCACCACCATCGCAAACGCCATGATGCGCGCATTCGCGAGCAGCATGACCGGGAATGCGATGGCCCACCCCAGGAGCACTTCGATCGCCTGACGACCGATGCCCACGCGCTCCCCGGCCGGAGTATCAACCGCGATCGGATTTAGCATGTGTGGAAGCTATTCGTGCTGTGCGTCGGCTGCAACATCATTTTCTGAAATGTGAGGAACCGCCCGGCTGAGCCCGGGTAGTATTCGACGATTGTGTGGGCCGCGCCTCCGGCGCCACCCACTTCCACCCGAGGGCCGAACGTGCGTGCGAGCAGGTTCCGGATGATGACGTGCGCCATCGTGATTGCGACGACATGCGAGGCGGCACCACCCTTCACGTGGGAGGCGGGAGCGCGTCTCGCGGGACTCGAGGGGCGGGAGCACGATGCCGGCTACGGAATCGCCGCCGGGATTTCGTGGCCGTTTCGCGAGTACGCCACCGTCGGATTGGAGTTGTCGTCCTCGCAGTTCGGAGCGTCCGCCGGGAGTGAGGACCCGCTCCAAGTCGGGAAGCTCCCGAGCCGACAGCCCGCGCAGAGTTTCGCGATCACGAACCGTTGGCGGTTTCATTCCGCCGCGCGAAGCGGCGTGCACGTATTCGGCGACATGGAGGGTGGGGTCGCCGGATTCTCGACGGGGGAGTGGCGGTGGACGAGTCAGATGCAGAGTGAGTTCGAGAGCGCGCCCCGCGTCTGGGGGGCTTGCGGTGGCGTCGGATTCGGGCTGCGCGGCAAGTGGACTCGTCCCGCCCCCGGCTTCGAACTCGCCTATCGACGCATGGCCCTGTTCACGCGCGGAGTGCAGAGCGTGCAATCGCTCCAACTCTTGATGCTGTATTGAGCGAACCTCGGGCCTACGTTTCCCCGCTCGGCTCCAGGTTGATCTCGATCAGCGCGCCCTCGGGATCGAACACGACCTCGCAGAGCACCGGGCCGTTCACGTAGCGCAGTGAGCGCTCCCAGACTTCGCCCGTCTCGTCGTCCTTCTGTTCGGCGCGCGCGGCGGGCTCGCCGAACAGCGTGACGATTTCGGCTTCGGTCGTCTCGGGCGGCAGCACGTGACGATTGTCCCGCACGCGGAAGATGCCCGCGAACGCGGCGTGCTTCCCGCCGGGCGAGCCGGTCAGGAGCACCGTGATCGAGGCGAGCTTGCCGCCGTCGGACATGAGCGCGAGCCCGAGCGCGTTGTAGCCGAACACGCCGGCGCACGCTTCGCCCGCGGAGTCCGCGGGGCCTAGGAACGACAGCCGCTCGACGTCCTCGCCGAGCGCGACGCCGGACAGCGAGCCCTTCACGAAGTCCACTTCGTGGTCGTGCGCGAGCGTCCTCTCCCACCGCGACGTGGGGTAGGGCACGCGGAACGCATGGATCATCCACTCGGGCAGCGAACGGGCGAGCACGTGGGACTCCGTGTTCGGGAAGAGGTGCGGCGCGCTACCGAATCAGCACGACGCGCGACGTGCCCAGCATATGGCCGTCCACGCTCACGCGCGAGAAGTAGAGCCCGGGGGACGCGGCCGCAGGTGCGCGCGAGACGAGTTCGAGCCGGCCGGACTCGGCGGCGCCGTCGTGGAGCGTGGCGATCGTGCGGCCCTGCACGTCGTGCAGCGTCCAGCGCACGTGCGCGGCGCGCGGCAGCGTGAGCGGCAGGCGCAGCTCGCCGCGCGTGGGCGAGGGCCACGGTGCGCCGCACGTCGCGCGCGTGACCGGCACCGGAGGCGTGCCCACGATGCTTTCGTCGGGCCAGTGCACGCGCACGCGGTCCACCCACCAGCCGCCGCCGCCGATGAAGTCGTCGGTGACCATGCGCAGGCGCAGCTTGGCGGGTCCGGGCGCGAAGGGCGAAAGGTCGAGCGTGCGCGTCGTCCAGTCCGTGGAGGTTCCACTCCAGCACGCGCTCCACAGCGCGAACGGCATGCCGCCGCCGTACATGAAGTGCGTGTAGCCCGGCGTGGGCTCGACCGGGATCCACGCGCTGCCGTCGAACGCTTCGAGCCGCGCGGCGTCCCACGCGAACATGAAGTTCGCCTGCTCGAGGTCGTGCCACTCGTCGAACGAGAGCGTGACGCCTGGGCCGGGGGCGTAGATCCACGGCAGGTAGAGCGCGCCGTCGGTGCGCGGGTCGTACGCGGAGCCGTCGCGCCGCCCGCTGTGCCACGCGGTGCCGCCGGGCGGGTTCGACCGCGTCGTGTCGAGCGCCCACGACTCGCGCCACGCCCAGCTCACGTTCTGGTGGAACCACGCGGACGTGTTCTCGAAGTCCTCGACCCAGTCGTGCACGACGCGCGCGGTGTCGAACGCGGCGTTCGAGAAGGCGAGATTGCGCGCTGCGGCGCGGTCGCGCGCGACGAAGCGGTAGGCCACGCGCGAGAGCGCACTCCAGCCGTTGCTGCCGACGTTCACCGTGAACGAGTCCGCGCCGATGGCGGTGGCGTTCACGCGCGCGATCGCGCCGCCGTCGACCGACAGCTCGCACCACACCGAGTCGAGCCCGAGATTGTCCGTGACGCGCGCGAGCAGCGGCAGCGGCATGCGCTCGCGCGACCACGCGCGAACGGGTGTGTGGCGCAGCGCGGGCGGCGTGACGTCCGGGCCGATGCGCAGCCGCGCGGGCGCCGTCGCGCCGCCGGCCGGCCACTGCGCGGCCAGCTGCCCGCCGCCCGCAGTGGCGGACAGCCACCACTGCACGAGTCCCGGGCCGGGCGAGGGGAGCGTGAGCGCGAACGAGTCGGGCGCCGAGGCGTTCGCGAGCGGCACGTCGTTCCAGGGGCCCGACTCGCCCGCGCGCCAGTGCAGCATCACCGCTCCCGCGTCGGCCGCGAGTGACAGCCCGCCGTGCTTCACCCCGACGGCGGCGCGGAACGCGACCGGCTGCGCGTCCTCGCGGTCGGGCACCGGCAGCGGCGCGATCACGAGCGTGCCCGGGCGCGAGTCGAGCGAGCAGTCCACGCTGCCGCGCCCTTCCGTGCCCTGCGCGATCGTGAGCGGGAAGCGCTGGCGGATGTTCTCGAGCTCGGCGAGGTCGGCGCTCGTCGCGTCCACGCCGCGCGGCGTCACGAGCACGAAGCCGACGCGCCAGTGCCGCTGCGCCACCGCGCCGTCGGGCACGCGCGGACCGTTCCAGCGCTCGATGTCGTCCACCTTCCAGAACGTCGCGCGGCCGTCGCAGCCGATGCCGACCGCGGGAATGCTGATCGGGATGTACGTGCCGGGCGGGTCGAAGTCGGTGGGATCGTTGACGACGAACACCGAGTCCATCTCGGCGTGCGTGCGCAGCCCCATGAGGTACTGGTCGAGCCGGCCGAAGCGCGAACTCGCGTCGTCGGTGACGAAGGTGTCGGGGCCCACCTGCGCCCAACCGCAGCCTTCCATGAACGAGCCGTCCACGTCGGCGAAGAAACTCCAGTGCTGCCAGTCGCGGCCGAGCAGCGCGTCGGATTCCTCGCCCGCGGAGTCCACGAACGTGTACGCGAGCCAGCGGTGCGCGAACTCGTGCGCGAGCACGTCCATGGTGGTGAACGTGTCGCCGCCACCGCCGAGGCTCGCGTCCACGTCGGCCGGGTAGCGGTGCAGGCCGTTCATGGTGAGCACCTGCTGCAGCCGCGCGGCGCTGCCGAACACCGCGCCCGCGTCGTAGAGGTTGAGGCCGATGCCCTGCGTGTCGTTGCGCAGCGGCCACGCGGCCGCGAGCGCGCCCGGCGATCCGAGCCACTGCGACTGGCCGGAGGACAGGTAGATCGCGATCTGGTCGTAGTCGTCGCCGTGCGTGCGGTAGAACGCGCGCGTGACCGCGGCGATGTCGAGCAGCGGCTGCCCGCCGGAGTTGGTGTAGAAGAAAGTGCCGTCGTCCTCGAGCACGGCGATCTCGCCCGCGTCGCGCGAAAACGTGACGGCGAGCGGTTCGAGCGTCGCGCGTGCGACCGCGTCGTCGAGGAGCGCGGGGAGCTCGTCGATGTGCGTGGCGCAGGCGGATCCCGTGGTGCTCGCTGCGGCGCGAGTGGCGTCGGTGGGGGCGAGCGGTGTGAGCGGCGCGCGCTCGCGCGGCGTCGGGCGTGGCGCGGCGAATGACGCGGTCGCGAACAGGGCGGCCGCGGCGAGGAGTGCGAGCGGGGTGCGCATGGGAGGGAGTCTAGCGTGCGGCCCGCGAAACGGACGCGTGAAAACGGCTTCGCGTGCGAAGAAAGTGCTGGACGGGTTCGGCGGGGCGTCCCGATGCGAACCGAGGGTGCTCGGCTGGTGCGTGTGGTACGGCGCGAGGATCGTGCGATTCGTCGTGACGCACGTCTTCGCTCGCGAGTTGCTGTCGCGGGCGGCGTTGTTGCGTGAGCGCCCGGATATGGCGATCGAAAACACGCGTGATACAAAGCGCGCGTCGCCCCCGCGTGAAGTACACGCGCTCCCGCGGTACCTGTGCCATGTCGCACGCATCGCTGTCGCAGCTCTCCGACGCCGCGCTGATCGAAAGCGCGCAGCTCGCCGTCCGTCGCGAGCGCTCCTGCACCGCCGAAGTCGTCGCGCACATCGCGGAAGTCGGGGCGCGCAAGCTGCACTTGCGCGCGGGCTACTCGTCGCTGCGGGACTGGTGCATTGCCGCACTCGGTCTTTCCGAAGACGCCGCGTACAAGCGCATCCAGGCGGCGCGCGCATCGCGTCGAGTGCCGCAGCTGCTCACCATGCTCCAGAGCGGCGACCTGTCGTTGAGCGTCATCGTGACGCTCGCACCGATGCTGACGCCGAAGAACTCCCGCGAGCTGCTCGCGAGCGCCGCGCGAAAGACGCGCGCCGAAGTGCTCGAGCTGATCGCCGAACGCTTCCCGCAAGCGGACCTGCCGACCCACGT
>JACRIW010000051.1 GCA_016215625.1 Candidatus Eiseniibacteriota bacterium
AGATCAAGCCCGAGCCCGCCGTCGCGCCACCGGTGACCACGCCTGCGGCTCCGCCGGCGCCCACGCCCGCGCCGGTGAAGCGCGCTCCGGCCACCGTGAAGAAGGCCGCGCCCGATTCGGCCGCGCTCGCTCGCGCATCGGCGCAGGCCGCCGCGAAGGCGGCGGAACGCGAACGCGCGGCCGCCGCACGCCGCACGCGCGACAGCCTCGCCGCCGTGCGCCGCGCCGAAGCGCGCGAGGCGAAACGTGCCGCGGCCGCGAAGCGCGCGTCCGCGACGCCGTCGACGCCGGCCGGCACGAGGATCGCCGTGACGTCCGCACCGGCCGACAGCGCGTCGCCCGCGCCGCCGGCGCCGCCCGCGTCACCGCCGCTCCCGAATGCCACGACGCCGCGAGTGGTCGCGATCGAGCCGTTCGCACCGCCGCCGGCCGCACCGGGCGCCGACACCTGCGCGTGCCGCCTGCGCGGCACGGTCGAGGTGGACTGGGAGCGTCCGCTCGAGAAGGACATCCCGGTCGAGCTCACGCTCGAAGGGCCGGCGCGCCAGAGCGCGACGGTCGACCTCTACATGGGGCCGCCGCGCGAGTTCCGGCTCGGCCCCCTGCCGTGCGGCGAGTACAAGCTCACCGTCCGTCCGCGCGGCCGCTACCGCTACGCGCTCGTGCGCGGCGATTCCGTGCTCACGGTGCGCTGTGAAGGCCACACGCAGCAGCGCGTGGTGCTGGAGCCGGTCCGGCGCTGAGCGTCAGTCGCGGCGCTTCGCGGCCGCGTCCGGGTCCCAGCGGTGCATCCAGCGGTCGGGGTTCGTGATGCGCTCGAACCCGAACTTCTCGTACAGCCCGTGCGCGTCGCGCGTGAGCAGGATCCAGCGGCGCAGTCCCTGGAGCTCCGGGTGCGCGACCATGCACTCCATGAGGAAACGCGACAGCCCGCGCCCGCGCCAGGGCTGCAGCACGAACACGTCGCCCACGTAGGCGATCGCGGTGAAGTCGCTCACGACGCGCGCGAAGCCGATCTGGATTGCGTCCCGGTAGAGGCCGAAAGGGAGCGAATGCGCGACCTGGCGTTCGACGGTCGCGCGCGAAATGCCCTCCGACCAGTAGCAGGTCGTGAGGAACCCGTGCACGACGCCCAAGTCCACGCGCGCCGGATCCGTGCTCACGGTGAACCCGTCGCGTGTCCACTCCGCGGGCCGCATGCCGTCAGCCGTTCGTGCGGAAATTGCCGAACTTCAGCTCGACGCCGAAGTCGTGGGCGCGCAGCGTCGCCATGGCGCCCTGCAGGTCGTCCTTGCTCGGGCTCGAGATGCGCACGGTGTCGCCCTGGATCGCGGACTGCACCTTCTTGAGCTTGAGGTCCTTCAGGTAGCGCACGATCTCGCGGCACAGGTCGCTCGAGAGTCCCTGCGTGAGCGTGATCACCTGGCGCAGTGACGAACCGGCGGCGGACTCGGCGGTCCCGCGGGTGAGGTTCTGCACCGGCACCTTGCGCTTGACCATCTTGCCCTGCAGCACTTCCCAGACGGCGGTGAGCTTGTAGTCGTCGGGGGCGGTCAACGTGATCGTGCCGGCCTTCTCGTCGAGCTCGATGCCGATCTTGTGGCCCTTGAAGTCGTAGCGCTGCGCGACCTCTTTCTGGGCCTGGTCCACGGCGTTGTTCACTTCCATCATGTCGACGCCGGTCGTGACGTCGAACGAACTGGTGGTGGCCATTGCCTACGCTCTCCTTCCGTTGAGTGGCTTGGGCGGGTGCGCGCGCCTCCGGCGCTCTGCGCCCGTCGTGGCGGCGGTGCGCGCACGCTTCGAGACTTGCGCCGGCTTCGCCGGCTTCGCCGCCGCGGCGATGCGGGCGGTGACGTCGCGGGCGGCCGCGCCGGCGCCGGAGGCGCCGCCTCGCAAAATCTCTGATTGCACGGCCTTGAGCGCTTCCCGCTGGGTTTCCCACAGGACGCGCTTCGCCGCGGTCGCGGCGCTCACGAACGCGTACCGGTCGTGCTCGTGCGACAGGTGCACGGGGTCGGTCCACGCGACCTCAGCCACGAAGACCGGGACCACGTGGATGGCGTCGCTCGAGGGCTGGTAGAAGGCCGTCAGTCGCTGCAACGCCCACCAGCGGATCGGCGTGAGCGAGGTTTCCTCGCGCACTTCGCGCGCGGCCGCGACGTACGCCGGCTCGCCCTTTTCGATCCCACCGGTCACCGGCTGCCACACGAGCGCGAGCGTGCGCTCCGCACTGCGGCGCAGCAGCAGGAACTCGACGCGGCGGCCACGACGACGGAACAGGTAAACCTCGATTTGCTTGCACGCTACGGGAATCATGGCGCGGCAGGATAAGGGGGCATCGCACCCACCGCCAGCGGCGCGCGAAGATTTCTCGGGAATCCGGCTTGACCGCTTCGTGTGCCGACGATTACCTTGCCCGCGCCATTTCCGACCCACGCACTCGCGCGAGTCGTGAAACGGCTTGTGAAAACTTTCACCGGGACGTGCAGCATGAACCCTCCGCGCAACCCGAAGCCCGACGATTCCGGACTTCGGTCCGCGAGCCTGCTGCTCGCCATCCCGACCCTGCTGCTGGTTTCCCCTCTGGTGGGATTCTTCCTCGGCAGGTTCGCGGATCAGCATTTCGGGACCGCACCTTGGCTTTCCTTCGTCGGACTGGTCCTGGGATTCATCGCTGCCGGACGCGAAATCTACTTCATCATCCGCCGAGTGCAGGCTGAAGAGGAGGGCGACAAGCGCCGCTGACCCCCCGGGGTCGCGCGTGGCCGCCGACATGGGACTCGAATTCCTCGCACGCGTTCGCCGTTCTTCCATCGTCGCCGGGCTGGTCGTGACGCTTGCCGTCGCGGCCGCGGCCCCTTATGCCCTCGCTGGAGGCTTCGCCGCCGGCGTGGCGTGGTCGCTGGTCAACCTCGCGCTGCTGCAGTTCGTGGTGGTCACCATGACCGGCCCCGAACGCGGTACCGGTGCGGCGTTCCGGCGCCTCGCGCTGGCCTTCGCGGGATCGCTGGCGCTGTTCGCGGCCGGCGCCTTCCTGCTGACGAAGCTGCCGATCATGGCGCTCGCGGCGGGCTTCACGTTCCCGTTCCTCGTGATGGTGCTCAAGGCCGCCTCCGCCGCGCTGCTCGAGTCCGCCTTCTGGCGCCGCCGCACGGCCAGCCCGTGGCAGGCCGGCGTGCTCGTGCTGACGCTGGTCGGCGCGACGTGGTGGGCCTCGACGAACTTCCAGGGCGCGACGCGCGCCGACGCGCAGACCGAAACGCACGCGACCGAGCACGCCGCCCCCGCGACGGACGCGCACGCGACCGAAGCCGCACCGGCCGCAGGCGCCGAAGGCGCCGAAGGCGCCGGAGGCGCGGCGACCGGGCACGGTGAAGCCGCCGCCGGCGAGCACGCCGCGGGCGGTCACGAGAAGGCCGAAGGCCCGCAGGTGTTCGAGAACGTCCTCGGCCTCATCGTGAAGTCGGCCGAGCACGCGGCGGAAGAGAAGGGCCAGCCGGTTCCGGCGTGGGTGCACTTCCTCCACCAGTTCGAGATCGTGATCTACTCGCTGTTCGTCGCGGTGCTCATCTCGATCATCGCGATCTCGGTCGCGAACAACTGGCAGAGCGTCCCGGGTCCGCTGCAGGCGCTCGTCGAGACGTGGGTCGAGCACGCCTGGAACTTCTTCTGCGGCATCCTCGGCCCCAAGTACGGGCCGCGCTTCGTGCCGTTCCTCGGCACGCTGTTCGTCTACATCTACGTGATGAACGTCATCGGCCTGATCCCGTTCATGCACTCGCCGACCAGCAACCTGAACATCACGGTCGCGATGGCGCTGACGGTGTTCGTCTACGTGCAGTTCACGGCCTTCAGGGAGCTCGGCTTCCTCGGCTGGCTCGATCACATGGCCGGCAGCCCGCGCGACGTCGTGGGCTGGGCGCTCGTGCCGCTCATGATGCCGGTGCACCTGATCGGCGAAATCGCCAAGCCCATCTCGCTCTCGTGCCGTCTCTTCGGCAACATCTTCGGCGAGGACATGCTGCTCGTCGGTTTCGCCACGCTCGGCGTCTCCGCGCTGTCCGCGCTGCACCTGCCCTTCGGCCTGCCGCTGCAGGTGCCTTTCATGTTCCTCGCCGCGCTCATCACGAGCCCGGTGCAGGCGCTCGTGTTCACCATGCTCAGCACGATTTACTTCCTCCTCATGCTGCCGCACGACCATGACCATGGTCACGAGCATCACGGGGAAGAAGCGCATCACGCCCACTAAATACATCAGGAGGAAAGATCCATGAACTTCGCAGCCGCTCTTGGTCTCGCGCTCCCTCTCGGCGTCGGCATTGCCGCCATCGGTTCCGGCATCGGCCTCGGCATGATCGGCAATGGCGCCATGCAGGCGATCGGCCGTCAGCCGGAAGCCACCGCCAAGATCCAGACCGCCATGATCATCATCGGCGCCTTCGCCGAAGCGCTCACGATCTACGCGTTCGTGACGGTGTTCCTCCTCTCGGGCAAGATCCAGTAACGAGACACTCTGTGATCGACGCGCGCACGTTTCCCCCCTGCGGGGGCGCGGCGCGCCGGGAGCGTTCATGAACGGTTTGATCGACATCAAACTCGTACTCACCCAGATCCTGGGCTTCATCGTCTTCGTGACGATCCTTTCGCGCTTCGCGTGGAAGCCGATCCTCGCGGGGCTCGAAGCGCGCCGGGCGAAGATCGCCGGCGATTTCGCCGAGGCCGATCGTCGCAAGGCCGAAGCGGACCAGCTGAAGGCGAAGTACGAGCAGGAGCTGCGCACCATCGACGCGCAGGCTCGCCAGAAGATCCAGGAGGGCGTCGCCGAAGGTCAGCGCGTCGCCGCCGAGATCCAGGCCCAGGCGCAGAAGACGGCGCAGGAGCGGCTCCAACGTGCGGACGAAGAAGTCGCGCGTGAGCGCGAGAAGGCGAAGGAGCAGGTCAAGGAGCAGGTGATCTCGCTCTCGCTGCGCACCGCGGAGAAGATCCTCCGCACCAAGCTGGACGATCCGGCGCAGCGCAAGCTGGCCGGTGAGTTCATCGACGAGGTCGGCTCGCTGCGATGAAAGACAACAACGTCTCCGGACGGTACGCGAAGGCGCTCTACCTCCTCACCGAGAAGCAGACGGCGAAGGGGGCGGACACCCTCGTGCCCGAACTCGAGCGCACGCTCGGGGACCTCAAGGCGCTCGCCGAGCTGGTGAAGCCGGGCAGCAAGGCCGGAGCGTTCCTCACGAATCCGCAGGTGTCGCCGGCGGAGAAGCGCCGCGTGCTGAGCGTCGCCCTCAAGGGCCGCGCGATGCGCACGGTCGAGGTGTTCGGCGATCTGCTGCTCCGCAAGAAGCGCCTCAACCTCATGGTCGAGATCGCCCATGACTTCGAGACGCTGGTCGAACGCGCCAAGGGTCTGCAGCGCGCGCAGGTGGTGAGCGCGGTGCCGCTGACTCCGGCCGAAATCGACCGCCTGCGGAACGAGCTCGAACGCACGACCGGCAAGAAGATCACGATCACGACGCAGGTGGACCCGGCGCTCGTCGGAGGCGCGTACGTGCGCATCGGCGATCGCGTCGTGGATCGCAGCGTGACCACGCTGCTGCAGGCCATCGCCAACAAGCTCTACGAAGTCAGCGTGTAATCACGCGCCACACGATCACCAAAACGAATCGGGGTTCGCACCCATGTCTTTTCGACCGGAAGAAGTGAGCGCCATCCTGGCGCAGGAACTCGAACGCTACGAGGCCAAGCTCGAGACCAAGAGCGTCGGCAGCGTGCTGTCCGTGGGCGACGGCATCGCGCGCGTCTGGGGTCTCGAAGACGCCATGGCCGGCGAACTGATCAAGTTCCCGGGCGACATCATGGGCATGGTGCTCAACCTCGAAGAGGACAACGTCGGTGTCGTGCTCTTCGGCTCCGACAAGAACATCAAGGAAGGCGACCGCGTCGAGAGCACGGGACGCATCGCCTCCGTGCCCGTCGGCCCGGCCATGATCGGCCGCGTCGTCAACGCCATCGGCCAGCCGGTCGACGGCAAGGGCCCGATCGGCGCGGACAAGTACCGCAACATCGAGTTCAAGGCGCCCGGCGTGATCCAGCGCCAGCCCGTGACTCAGCCGCTGCAGACCGGCATCAAGGCCATCGACGCCATGATCCCGATCGGCCGCGGGCAGCGCGAGCTCATCATCGGTGACCGTCAGACGGGCAAGACCACCATCGCCCTCGACACGATCATCAACCAGAAGGGCACTGGCGTGATCTGCGTGTACGTCGCGATCGGCCAGAAGGAATCCACCGTCGCGAACGTCGTGGGCACGCTCGAGAAGTACGGCGCCATGGAGTACACGATCGTGGTGACCGCGTCGGCGTCCGAGTCCGCGCCGCTGCAGTACATCGCGCCGTACGCCGGCGTGGCGATGGGCGAGGAGTTCACGTACAACGGCGGCCACGTGCTGTGCGTGTACGACGATCTCTCGAAGCACGCGAACGCGTACCGCCAGCTGGCGCTGCTGCTGCGCCGCCCGCCGGGCCGCGAAGCGTTCCCCGGCGACGTGTTCTATCTCCACTCGCGCCTGCTCGAGCGCGCCTGCAAGCTCTCCGACGAGCTCGGCGGCGGTTCGCTCACCGCGCTCCCGTTCATCGAGACGCAGGCCGGCGACGTGTCGGCGTACATTCCGACGAACGTGATCTCGATCACCGACGGCCAGATCTTCCTCGAAGGCGACCTCTTCTTCTCGGGCGTCCGCCCCGCCATCAACGTCGGTATCTCGGTGTCCCGAGTCGGCGGCAACGCGCAGATCAAGGCCATGCGCCAGGTCGCCGGACGGCTCCGTCTCGACCTCGCGCAGTACCGCGCCCTCGCGGCGTTCGCGCAGTTCGGTTCCGACCTCGACAAGGCGACGCAGGCGCAGCTGACGCGCGGCGAGCGCATGGTCGAGCTCCTCAAGCAGGGCCAGTTCGTCCCGATGCCCGTCGAGCAGCAGGTCATCTCGATCTGGGCCGGCGCGAACGGCTACCTCGACGACGTGCCGGTGCTCGCGGTCCGCAAGTTCGAGACCGAGTGGCTCGGCTACGTCGACAAGAACTACGGCGAAGTCGCGCACAACATCCGCACGGCCAAGGTCATCTCGCCGGACGACGAAAAGCGTCTCCACGAAGCGGCCAAGGCCTTCAAGGCTCAGTTCAAGGCGTAATCCATGGCCTCCCTGAAGGATCTCCGGCGGCGCATCCGCGCCACCAAGAGCATGCAGCAGATCTTCAAGGCCATGGAGATGGTGGCCGCGGCGAAGCTGCGCCGTGCGCAGCAGCGCGCGCAGGCCTCCGGTCCGTATTCCAAGAAGATCTCGGCCATGCTTTCGAACCTGTCCGGCGCGGCCGCCGAGCTCGAGCATCCGCTGTTCAAGGCGCGCGAGGTCAAGAAGACCGCGCTCGTGCTGATCACGGCGGATCGCGGCTTCGCGGGTACGTACAACACCGCGGTGCTGCGCGCCGCCGAGGCGCGGCTCAAGGGCTCGCCCGAGGGCTCGGTCACCACGGTCGTCGTCGGCCGCAAGGGCCGTGACTACCTGCGCCGTCGCGGCTATCCGGTGCTGGCGGCCTACACGGACCTGCCCGGCGAAGCGAGCCTCGAACTGGCGCGCCAGATCACGAACGAACTCACCGAGCTCTACCTGAAGGGCGAGGTGGACCGCGTCGAGATCCTGTACACGCACTTCGTGAACGCGATCACGCGCAAGATCACGGCCGAGACGTTCCTGCCCATCGGTGCCGACACGGCGGCCGAGGGGCCGTCGGACGCGGGCGCGATCTTCGAACCGAACGCCGAAGCGATCTTCGCCGAGCTGCTGCCGCGCTACGCGACCGCGAAGCTGTACGCGGCGCTGGCGGATTCGCTCGCTTCCGAGCACTCCGCGCGCATGGTGGCCATGGGCTCGGCGCGCAAGAACGCCGGCGAACTCGTGGACTCGCTCACCCTGACTCGCAACCGCCTGCGCCAGGCGGCCATCACTCGAGAGATTTCCGAACTGGTCGGCGGCGCGGAAGCGCTCAAGTAATCCACACGGCGCTGGCGGGCAGTGCGCGCGCCGGCTGGATGACCCGAGGAGCACAGAGATGAACACTGGCAAGGTCGTGCAGGTGATCGGTCCCACGGTCGACGTGGCTTTCGATCCGGACAAGCTGCCGAAGCTCTACAACGCCATCGTGATCGAAGACGCCGCTCGCGGCGTGAAGCTCACGGTCGAAGCGGCGCTCCACGTGGGCGACAACGTCGTCCGCTGCATCGCCATGGACTCGACGGACGGTCTCGTGCGCGGCATGGCCGCGACGGACACCGGCGCGCCCATCTCGGTGCCCGTCGGCGAAATCGGCCTCGGCCGCATCTTCAACCTGACCGGCGACACGATCGACGGCAAGGAGCCGATCCCGGCGAACACGAAGCGTTACCCGATTCACCGCGCTTCGCCCGCGTTCGCGGAGCAGGAGACCGAGAAGCACCTGTTCGAGACCGGCATCAAGGTCATCGACCTCCTCGCGCCGTACCAGCGAGGCGGCAAGGTCGGCCTGTTCGGCGGCGCCGGCGTCGGCAAGACCGTGCTCATCCAGGAGCTCATCCGCAACATCGCCACGCAGCACGGCGGTTACTCGGTGTTCGCCGGCGTCGGCGAGCGTACGCGTGAGGGCAACGACCTCTATCGCGAAATGACCGAGTCGGGCGTCATCAACAAGACGGTGATGGTGTTCGGCCAGATGAACGAGCCGCCGGGCGCGCGTCTCCGCGTCGGCCTCACCGGTGTCACGATGGCCGAGTACTTCCGCGACGAAGAAGGCAAGGACGTGCTCTTCTTCGTGGACAACATCTTCCGCTTCACGCAGGCGGGCTCCGAGGTGTCGGCGCTTCTCGGCCGCATGCCCAGCGCCGTGGGTTACCAGCCCACGCTGTCCACCGAGATGGGCGCGCTGCAGGAGCGCATCACGACGACGAAGAAGGGTTCGATCACGTCCGTGCAGGCCATCTACGTGCCTGCCGACGACCTCACGGACCCCGCGCCGGCGACGGCCTTCTCGCACCTCGACGCCACCACGGTGCTCGAGCGTTCGATCGCCGAGCTCGGCATCTATCCCGCCGTGGATCCGCTCGCGTCCACGTCGCGCATTCTCGACCCCGCGATCGTCGGTGAGGAGCACTACGCCGTCGCGCGCAAGGTCCAGTCCGTGCTCCAGCGCTACAAGGATCTCCAGGACATCATCGCGATCCTCGGCATGGACGAGCTTTCGGACGACGACAAGGTGACGGTGTCGCGCGCGCGCAAGATCCAGCGCTTCCTGTCGCAGCCGTTCTTCGTGGCCGAAGCGTTCACGGGATCCCCGGGCAAGTACGTGAAGCTCGAGGACACGGTGAAGAGCTTCCGCCGGATCGTGAACGGCGAGCTGGACGACGTGCCGGAGCAGGCGTTCTACATGAAGGGCGGCATCGAAGAGGTGCTCGAGGCGGCCGAGAAGATGAAGGCGCAGGGTTAGGCCATGGCCGCCACGTTCGAACTTTCGATCCTGACGCCCGAGAAGTCGGTGTTCGAGGGCACGGTGGAATACGTCGAGGCGCCCGGCAGCGAGGGCTACTTTGGCGTGCTCGCCCACCACGCCGCGCTGATCACGGCGCTCACGTCGGGCTCGCTCAAGGCGCGCCTCGCCGGTGGCGCCGAAGAGAAGTGGCAGGTGAGCGGCGGGTTCTTCGAGGTCTCGAACAACAAGGCGACGGTGCTCGCCGACGGCGTGTCTTGAGCGCACTTCCCGATCATGACTGACCTGAGCCGGCGCCTGAAGCGATTCGGGCGCCGGATTCTGCGTCGGCTCGCGGGCCCGACACGGGTCGACTACGCGTATCGGCCCGAACACACGGTCGTCGCGGAGTTCGCGGAGTTTTCCGGACTACCCGTGGAGACGATCGCCGAGCGCATCCGCGACTTTCATCGCGCGAATGCGGCCGAGTGGCGGCAAGTGGAGGCGAGTGGCGCCGCCGAGCGGTCTGCGGCGTTCTACGAAGGCTCGCAGCACTACGTCTACGACCTGCTCTCGGGCAACACCTCGCCCGCAGCGGTGGTCGAAAAGCTGAACCAGTTCGACCCATTGCTGCTGCAGTCGATCCAACGCCACCCTGGCCGGAACTTCCTCGAGTTCGGCGGCGGGCTCGGCGTCGTGTGCGAAATCGTCGCGCGCATGGGCAAGCAGGTGCACTACCTCGACATTCCGGGGCTGGTGTCGCGCTTCGCCGTGTGGCGGTTCGAGCGGCTCGGACTGAACATTCCGTTTCTCTGTGCGCAGCCCGATCGGATCGAGATCCCGGGCACGTACGACGTCGTGTTCACCGACGCCGTGCTGGAGCACCTGCCGCCGCCGCTTCAGCTCGACGCCGCGCGGGCCCTCGGCGCGGCGGTCGCGACGGACGGGCTGCTGATCTTCCTCGTGGACCTCTCGGGGCCGGACGAAGATTTTCCGATGCATCATCACGTCGACATCCGCGCGCTGCACGGCGCGCTCGAGGCGTCCGGCCTGCGCTGCGAGAGCGGGCGAGAGACCTTCTGCTCGCGGTGGAGGCGGGGGTAGGCGAATCAGCCGAATCCTCCGCCCTCCGAGGAACTTCTCGCCCGTCCGGAACGGCGACGTCTCCGACGCCGCGACCCTCGGCGCTCCGGGCTTGAGCCTTCCCACGCGCGACGCGTAACCTTTCATGATGCGAATCACGCTCGCGACCTCGTCGCATCGGCCCCGCTCATGAACCGCCCCCGCAAACGTCCGGCGTCCGCCGAAGCCGCCGCCACACCCGAAGCCCGCGCGCCGCGCCTCGACCTTCTCGACCCGCGCGCGCCCTACCTCGTGCCGCTGCTGCTGCTCGTGGTCACGCGGCTCGTGCTCTGGTTCCGTTCGCCGTGGGCGAGCGAGGACGCGCTCATCACGTTCCGCTACGCCGCGAACTGGGCGCACGGGCTCGGGCCCGTGTACAACGCCGGCGAGAAGGTGTTCGGCTTCACCTCGCCGCCGTGGATGGCGTGGGTCGCGGCCGGCATCAAGCTCGGCGCCGACCCGATCGTGTGGACGCGCTCGACGCTGCTCGTCGCCGACGTCGCGACGCTGCTGCTCGGCGCCGCGCTGCTCGAGCGCCACGCATCGCGAGCGAGCGCGTGGTGCTTCGCGTTCTTCTTCGCGGTGCTCACGTTCTTCTCGGGCCTCATGGCGTCGGGGCTCGAGATGGGCGCGATGATCGCGCTCGTGTTCGGCGCCGCGACGCTGATCGAGCGGCGCCATCCGGCCGCGGGCGTCGCGCTCGGCGTGCTCGCGATCTTCCGCCCCGAAGGGCTGCTCGCCGCGCTCGTGCTGGCGGTGTGGGCGGCGTGGCGCGATCGCGCGATCGCCGCCGGCATCACCGCCGTCACGGCGCTCGCGCTCGCGGCCTACTACGGCTCGCCGATTCCGCAGAGCCTGGTCGCGAAGGCGACCGTCTACGGAACGTCCGTGCCCTGGGGCGCGCCGCAGTGGTGGGAGTGGCTGCTCCCGCTGCCGTTCACGCCGGGCACGTCCGAGGCCGGGCTGCTCATGTGGATCTACGTGCTCTTCTCGCCGGCCGCGTTCGCCGGGCTCGTCGAGATGTGGCCACGGCGGCGCACGCCGCTCGCGGGCGCGCTCGCGGCGCTGCTGGTCGTGTGGCTCGCGCTCTTCGCGAGCGGCGCGAGCTGGTTCTTCTGGTACTTCGCCGCGCCGCTGGTCGCCTGGGCCGGACTCGCCAGCGTGGGCCTGCCGACGCTCACGCACCGGCCGCACCTCTACGTCGCCGCGGCGCTCATGCTCTCCGGCCACTGGCTGCAGGGCGGCAAGCTCTACGTCGGCCGCGCGGAGACCGAGGCCGTGCGCTTCGGCGCCGTCGCCGACCTCCTGCGCGCCAACGCACGCGCCGGCGAGTCCGTGTTCCTCGAGCCGATCGGCACGATCGGCTGGCGCAATCCCGAACTCCGGCTGATCGACGAGGTCGGCCTCGTCGCACCGGGGATCGCGAAGCGCCGCCGCGAGGGCGCGGGCTGGTACACCGACACGATCGAGCGCGAGCGGCCGCAGTGGCTCGTCATTCGCGGCAGCATGCTGCGCACGCTCAACGCGTACGCGGGCGTGGGCGATCCCTTCCGCAGCATGGAAGAAGGACAGCGCGCGCTTTCGGCCTACGCGCTGGCGGCCGCCACGGACTCGCTCGGCAACGAGGCGACGCTCGTCGTGCTGCACCGCATGGCGGACAAGCCCTGAGGGCGTGAAGCGCTCCTACTTCCGCACGAACAGGCTGTACGTCGCGAACAGGTCGCTCTCGAGCTTCATGCCGTTCTCGCCCGCGTCCCAGCCGAGCGCGTGCGCCATCGCGCGCGCGGCAGGGACGTCGTCGCGGTCGAACTCGAGCACGCGGAAGCCCGCGGCCTCCCACGTCGCGCGCGGGAACGGGCAGCGGCCGTCCGCCCACGGGATGTACGGCTTGCCCGGCGCCGCCGGCGCGGGGCAGAGGTTGTAGATCATCACCAGGCCGCCGCGCCGCACGTCGCGCGCGAGCGCCGCGACGAACGCGCTGTCGCTCACGCCGAGATGCACGAGCATGCGCGGGTCCACCTTCTCGGCCGGATGCAGGTAGCCGTTCTTGAGCGTGTTCTTGCTCAGGAACAGGTCGAGTCCGCCGCCGACCTCGCGGACCATGCGCTCCTCGGCCGGCCACTGCCCCGTGGCGAGCGCCACGGCGCCCGTGCCCACGGCGCCGAGGTCGCCGGGTTCGCTGTAGAGCGCGCTCAGGAGCGGGTCCACGTCGATGCCCACCGTGTGCGCGCCGCTTTCGGCCAGCAGTCGCAACTGTCCCAGCGCGCCACAGCCGAAGTCCGCGACACGCTTGCCGCGCACGGCGCGCAGCCCGTGCTCGCCGAGGAGCTCGAGCGCGCGCACGTAGGCGAGCGGCGAGCCGTAGCGCGTGTCGTAGTAGAAGCGCTCGTCGAGCGTGCGCGGCACGAGCTTCGCGCGCACGCTGTCCGGCAGCGCCGCCGCTTCGGTCGCGCTCCACGCCCGCGTGCGCGCCGAGTCGCGCCACACCGTGCGCGGTGTGACGTGCGGAAGTTTCGGCACCTGCGCGAGAAAGTCGCGCGCGAGCGTCGTGCGCACGAGCGGCTGAAGCGCGCGCGCCTGCTCGGCGAGCGTGGCGAGGTGCGACGGCGTTTCGTCCGCGACGGCGACGGGCGCGACGAAGACAAGAGCGGCGAAGGCGGCGAGGACCGCGCGGAGTGTCGTCATGCGGGACAGCCTGCCGCGCGATCCGCGCCGGCGCGAGGGCCGGGCGACCGGCGCGGGAGAATGCAAGGCGGGAGCGGGCCGGACGGTTTCGCCACACCTGCTGTTCGCCAGACTCCGGGGCGCCCTTGCGCGCCATCGCGTGGATGCCGCGAGATCGCCTTTTCGGTAGGGCGGAGCGAGCCGCGCTGCTAACGTGCCCCGGCTCTCACGAGGCTACGCCACTCTCTTCGGAGGTACGCGCCGCATGTCGCTCGCTCCCGGAACGAAGCTCGGTCCGTACGAGATCCTCGCCCCCCTGGGCGCAGGAGGAATGGGTGAGGTCTATCGAGCGCGCGACACGCGCCTGGGCCGCGAGGTGGCGGTCAAGGTGCTGCCCGAACACCTGAGCGCGAATCCGGAGGTGCGCTCGCGGTTCGAGCGCGAGGCGAAGATCATCTCGTCGCTCAACCACCCGAACATCTGCACGCTGTTCGACGTGGGGCACGAGGGCGAAACCGACTACCTCGTGATGGAGCTGATCGAGGGCGAGACGCTGGCGCAACGGTTGCGGCGCGGGCCGCTCGCCGGGGCGGAACTGCTTCGGCTCGGAGCCCAGGTGGCGGATGCGCTCGATCGCGCGCACCGCGCCGGCGTCATCCACCGCGACCTCAAGCCCGGGAACGTCATGCTGACGCGTTCGGGCGCGAAGCTGATGGACTTCGGGCTGGCGCGGGCCGCGGATGCGGCCAAGCGGCCGGGCAGCGGCACGTCGGGCTCGGCGATGACGCATTCGCCCACCATGGCGCAGGCGCTCACCGCGGAAGGCTCGATCGTCGGCACCTACCAGTACATGGCTCCCGAACAGCTCGAAGGACACGAGTCCGACGCGCGCACCGACGTCTGGGCGATGGGTTGCGTGCTCTACGAGATGGCGAGCGGCAAGCGCGCGTTCGAGGGGCGCAGCCAGGCCACGCTGATCGCCGCCATCATCGGCTCGCAGCCGGCGCCGATCGGTGAGGCGCCCACGGGCGCTCCGGCGGGCGACGCCCCGCCGGCGGGACTCGACCGGCTGATTCGCGCCTGCCTCGAGAAGGATCCGGAAGATCGCGTGCAGACGGCACACGCGGTGAAGCAGCAGTTGCAGTGGATCGCCGAAAGCGCGGGAATGTCGAGCCTCGGAGTGGCGACGCCCGCTTCGAGCTCCGCGGCACCCGTGATCGTGAAGCGCCGAGGTTCGGCGATTCCGTGGGCGGTCGCGGCGGCGGCGCTGCTCGCGGGCGCGCTCGCCGTCGCCTGGCTGTGGCCGAAGGCGAACGCGCCGCGGCCGTCCTACCGCTTCGTGACCGAGAGTCCCGAGGGCACCGCCGACTACTTCTGGCCGCGCGTCTCGCCGGACGGAAGACTGCTCGTGTTCGTGGCCGCGGACTCGGTCGGGGGCATACGCGCGTGGCTGCGGCCGCTCGACCAGTCGAAGGCGGTGCCGATCGTCGGGAGCGAAGGCGCGCGCCGCGTCTACTGGTCACCCGATTCGAAGGAGATCGCGTTCGTCGCCTCCGGCAAGATCCAGCGGCTTTCCATCATGGGCGGGACGCCGGTGGTCGTGTGCGAGACGCAGGGCGGCGCCGACCTGGGCTGGGGCTCGAAAGGCACCATCCTCATGGACGGTCGAGCGATCGACTCGCTCTTGATGGTGCCCGCTCGGGGCGGCGAACTGCAGCCCGCGTCCCGCATCGACCGGGCCGCCGGCGAGACCGGCAGTGCATGGCCGCACTTCCTGCCGGACGGCGAGCATTTCCTGTACATCGGCAACAAGCAGGGCACGATCGGTGGCGGCAACATCCGGCTCGGGAAGCTGGGCTCGCTCGACTCCAAGTTGCTCGGCGTTTCGGACGGCCGGGCCGAGTACGCCCCCGGAGGCTGGGTGATCTACCTGAAGGGCACGACGATGCTCGCCCGCAAGCTGGATCTCGGCGCCGGCAAGCTCACCGGAGAGCCGCTCACGCTCGCCGAGAATGTGCGCCTCGGCTCCGTCGCCGGCCATTTCAGCTCGTCCCCATCGGGCGTGCTCGCGTGGTCGCGAGGGGCACAGCTTCCGGTCAACACGCTGCAGGAGTTCGACCGCACCGGCCGGCCGGTCGGCGGAGTGATCACTTCGGGATTCATCGCCAACCCCGCGCTTTCGCCCGATGGCAATCGCATCCTGTTCGAGCGCGTCCCGAGCCCGGGTGCCGACCGCGAGATCCTCGTGCGCGATCTCGCACGTGGAACCGAGACCAAGCTCACTTTCGGCGGCGGCTCGGCCACGGCGCCGCGCTGGTCGCCGGACGGCCGGCGGTTCGCGTGCCTCGTCGCTCGCGACGGGCGTGGCACGGTGCGAATCGGATCTGCGGACGGTCTCGGCCAGCCGGACACGATCCCCACACCCGGTGGGGCGTCGGCTCTGCTCTCGCAGTGGGCAGTGTCCGGATCGCGCCTCGTCCTGGTGCCCCCTGGATTCCAGCCGTCCATGGTCGCGAGTGCGGACAGCGCCGGGGCGACGTTCCAGACGCTGCAGGGCATCTCGGGACTCATGGCGCAATCCGCCATCTCGCCCGACGGGCGCTGGATCGCCTACGCCTCGAACGAGGGCGGCGGGCTGGTGCAGCTCTACGTGCAGAGCCTCACCGGCACGCCCGGCCGCTGGCAGGTCACGGCCAACGGCGGCTACATGCCGCATTGGACGAAGGGCGGCGCCGAGCTGGTGTTCGAGGGGCCGGATGCGATCTGGGCGGTGGACGTGGACACGCGTGACGGCTTTCGCGTGGGCACGCCCGTGCGCCTGTTCGAACTGCCGCAGGCGCTCGCCGACGTGAACACGCGCTACTGGACCGTGAGCAGTGACGGCCTGCGTTTCTTCGGCATGAAGCCGCCGCGCAACAACGTGACACGGCCCATCGAAGTCGTGACCGACGTGCGGACGATGCTTCGGCGCAAGTAGGCGCCGGGCGTCTGCGCGCACCTTCGCCACGATCGCCCGCTGCTTTGCGGGCGGCCCAACTGATAATCTCGCCGCCATGAGCGACCTCAAGGAGCAGTTCGGCGAGATCGACATCTACGTCTTCGACCAGCTGCTGCGCGGGCGGATCGTGCGCGGCATGCGCATCCTCGACGCGGGCTGCGGTGGCGGCCGCAACCTCGTCTTCCTCCTGCGCGAAGGGTTCGACGTCTGCGGCGCAGACGCCAGCCCCGCGGCGATCGAGGCGGTCCGCGCGCTGGCGGCGAAGCTCGCGCCGTCGCTGCCCGTGGACGCGTTCCGTGTCGAGCCCGTCGAGCGCATGTCGTTCGCGGATGCGTCCGCGGACGTCGTGATCGCGAGCGCCGTGCTCCACTTCGCCCGAGACGACGCGCACTTCGACGCGATGCTCGCCGAGTGCTGGCGCGTGCTGCGGCCGGGCGGCCTGTTCTTCGCGCGGCTCGCGTCCACCGCCGGTCTCGACGGACAGCTGCAAGCGCTCGGGGACAACCGGTTCGTGCTTCCGGACGGCGCCACGCGCTACCTCGTGGACGAAGCGCGCCTCGCAGGGGCGGCCGCCGCGCTGGGCGGCGAGCTGGCGGATCCGCTCAAGACGACGCTCGTCCACGGCAGGCGCAGCATGTCCACCTGGGTGCTGCGGAAGGTCCGCGCGTGACGGAACCGGAACTGCTGTTCGACCCGACCGATCCCACCGTCGCGCTCGATCCGTTCCCGGCGTACGCGCGCCTGCGCGAGACGCACCCCGTGTGGCGCTCGCCCGCGAGCGGCATCTGGTTCGTCACGCGCCACGCCGACGTGCACGCGAGCTGGCGCGACAAGCGGCTCGGCTCCAGCTTCTCGCACCGTTACACGGCCGAGGAGTTCCTCACCGACGGCGCACTGCCCCCGTGGTACGACGCGCGCTATCCCGATTTCGCCGCCTTCGAGCGCTGGGACCTCATCTCGCTCGAGCCGCCCGACCACACGAAGCTGCGCCGCCTGGTCGTCGAAGCGTTCACGCCGCGAACTATCGAGCGTCAACGCCCGATCGCGCAGCGGCTCGTGGCCGAGCGCCTCGCCGCCGGGCGGGAGAGTGGTTCGCTGGACGTGGCGCGTGACGTCGCCGAGCCGCTCTCGCTCGCCATCATCTGCGACCTGATCGGCGTGCCGCCTTCCGATCGTGCGGCGATCCTCGCGCTGTCGCACGACGTCGTGGGCATGTACGAGCCGCAGCCGCCCGACGAAAAGAAGGCGCGCGCCAACGACGCGGCGCGCGAGTTCATGCAGTACACCGCCGGGCTCATCGCGGAGCGCCGCCGCGCGCCCGCGGACGACCTGCTGAGCGGGCTGCTCGACGCGACGATCGACGGCGAGCGGCTGGACGACGCGCAGGTGACGAGCACGGTGATGCTCCTGCTCATGGCGGGGCACGAGGCATCGGTCAACGCGGCGGGCAACGGCGTCGCCGCGTTCGCCGCGCACCCGGAGCAGTGGGACCTGTTGCGCTCGGACGGCTCGCTGCTCAAGCCGGCCATCGAGGAGACGCTGCGCTTCGATCCGCCGCTGCAGTTCTTCCAGCGCTGGGTACTCGAACACGATTTCGAGGTGGCCGGCACGTCCGTGCCCCGCGGAGCGCGCGTGGGACTGATGATCGGGTCGGCGAATCGCGACCCGCGCCGGTATCCCGAGCCCGACGTGTTCCGCATCGTGCGCGGCGACGCCTCGCACCTGTCGTTCGGCGGCGGCATTCACTTCTGCCTCGGCGCACCGCTCGCTCGGCTCGAACTCGAGGTGCTGTTCGGCGCGCTGGCCGAAGCGCTGCCGCGGATCGAAGTGCTCCCGGGCGCGGTGCGCCGCCCGGGTTTCCAGTTCCGCGGGTACTCGAGCCTGCCGATCGCGCCGACCGCCTGAAGCGGGGAGGGCGCGACGACGAGACTCGTGCCCGACCAGCTTCGGTGCGCGCCCGCGGCGCCCGCGCGCACCCCCGGCGGGAACCTCCCGGGAGGGGGTGGACAGCCGCCCGCGCCTCCGGTAGAAACCCCGCCATGAACGCGCCCGTCACGCCCCGCCAGAAGACGCTCGGCAGTCTCATCTTCCTCAGCCGCTGGCTGCAGGCCCCGCTCTACCTCGGCCTGATCGTCGCGCAGGGTGTCTACGTCTACCGCTTCATGCTCGAGCTCTGGCACATCGTCCAGGACGCGAACGCCATGAAGGAGACGACGATCATGCTCGGCGTGCTGGGCCTGATCGACGTCGTGATGATCGCCAACCTGCTCATCATGGTGATCATCGGCGGCTACGAGACGTTCGTTTCGCGGCTGAACCTGCAGGGGCACCCCGACCAGCCCGAGTGGCTGTCGCACGTCAACGCCGGCATCCTCAAGGTGAAGCTCGCGACGGCGCTCATCGGCATCTCGTCCATCCACCTGCTCAAGACGTTCATCGACGTGGACAAGCACTCCGACAAGGAGATCGTCTGGCAGGTCGGCATCCACCTCACGTTCGTCGCCTCGGCGCTGATCCTCGCGTGGATCGAGCGCCTCACGACGCCGCCGCATCGCGGACGGCACGACGCGGCGGAGGCGGTGAGCGCCTGAGCGGGCGAGGGCGCGCGGCGGGTCGAGCGCCAAGGCCCGTGGCACCCGAATGCATCCAGGCCACTGTTTTCAAGCCCGTGACGCTCCTCCTGGACCCCGGGAACCGGCCCCCCGGTCGTGCTAACCTGCCGCCACTTTCCCACCTCTTTCAGGAGACCTCGCATGACCACCGCGACGAAGACGAGCGACATGCTCGCCCGGCTCGGCATCCAGGACGTGAACCCGGGTGCGAGCACGGGGAGCTGGATCGATACCAAGGGCGCCGAACTGACTTCCTACAACCCGACGACCGGCGAGGCGATCGCGAAGGTCCGTCAGGCCACTCGCGCCGACTACGAAGAGGTCATGAAGGTCGCCACGAAGACCTTCGAGACGTGGCGCCTCGTGCCCGCGCCCGCGCGCGGCGAAGTGGTCCGCGTTCTCGGCAACAAGCTGCGCGAGTACAAGCAGGAGCTCGGACATCTCGTCGCGCTCGAGAACGGCAAGATCCTTTCCGAGGGTCTCGGCGAAGTGCAGGAGATGATCGACATCTGCGACTTCGCGGTCGGCCTGTCGCGCCAGCTCTACGGACTCTCGATGCACAGCGAGCGCCCCGGCCACCGCATGTACGAGCAGTGGCAGCCGCTCGGCGTCGTCGGCGTGGTGAGCGCGTTCAACTTCCCGATCGCCGTGTGGGCGTGGAACGCGGCGCTCGCCGCCGTCTGCGGCGACCCGACCGTGTGGAAGCCGTCGAGCAAGGTGCCGCTCTGCGCGATCGCGGTGCAGCGCATCTGCGACGAGGTGATGAAGGAGTGCCACTGCCCCGGCGTGTTCAATCTCGTCGTCGGCCGCGGCAACGACGTCGGTGACGTCATGCTCGCCGATCACCGCCTGCCGCTCATCTCGGCGACCGGCAGCACGCGCATGGGCCGCCGCATCGCGGAAGTCGTCAGCCCGCGCTTCGGCCGCACGATCCTCGAGCTGGGCGGCAACAACGCGATCGTCGTGATGGACGACGCGGACCTCGACCTCGCGGTGCGCGCGGCGACGTTCGCGGCCGTCGGCACGGCGGGCCAGCGCTGCACGTCGCTCCGCCGTCTCGTCATGCAGAAGGGCATCGCGCCGAAGTTGATCGAGCGCCTCAAGAAGGCGTACGCGTCGGTCAAGATCGGCGACCCGAACGATCCGGGCACGCTCATGGGGCCGCTCGTGGACGAGGGCGCCATCAACGACATGATGAAGGCGATCGAGGCCGCGAAGGCCGAGGGCGGCGAAGTGCTCTACGGCGGCAAGCGTCTCGACCGTCCGGGCTTCTTCGTCGAGCCCACGCTCGTGCGTGCGCGCGCGGACATGAAGATCGTCCAGGAAGAGACGTTCGCGCCGGTGCTCTACCTGATCGAGTTCGACACGCTCGACCAGGCGATCGCGATCAACAACGGCGTGCCGCAGGGCCTCTCGAGCGCGATCTTCACGAAGGACCTGATGGCGGCCGAGAAGTTCCTGTCCGCGGCCGGCAGCGACTGCGGCATCGCGAACGTGAACATCGGCACCTCGGGCGCCGAGATCGGTGGCGCGTTCGGCGGCGAGAAGGAAACCGGCGGCGGCCGCGAGGCCGGCTCGGACTCGTGGAAGGTGTACATGCGCCGCCAGACCGTCACGATCAACGGCAGCGGTCAGCTGCCGCTGGCGCAGGGCGTGAAGTTCGACGTGTAGCAGCGAAGGACCGCGGGCGACCGCGGACAGGCGGACGACATCGGCGGGCGCGGGGCGACGAGCTCCGCGCCCGTTCGTGTGCCCGGCGGGACGGGCGCGTATGCTCTCCCCGCGACTCCTCACCGGAGGCCACGGACGCAGGTCGTTCACGGACGAATCGAGGGTTCACATGAAGAAGCCGATCGGCACCGCGTTGCTGGCGCTCGTGCTCGCCGCGTCAGTCGTCCTGCCCGTGATCGCCAACGCCGGAACCGCGAAGCCCGGGCTTTCCCAGATCGTGCGTGACGCCGTCGTGCCGATCATGCGCGCCCGTGGCATTCCGGGCGTCTCGATCGCCGTCACAAGCGCGGGCAAGTCGCAGGTCTTCCACTTCGGCGTGTCCTCGCGCGAGACGCGCGCGGCTTTGAACGACCGCACGCTCTTCGAAGTGGGCTCGGTGTCCAAGACGTTCACGGCGACGCTCGCGAGCTGGGCCGAGGTGCAGGGCAAGCTCGCGTGGTCCGATTCGGTGAGCCGCCACCTGCCGGCGCTGCAGGGCACGGCCTTCGGCGACCTTCGCCTGGTGCACCTCGCGACGCACACGCCCGGCGGGCTGCCGCTGCAGGTGCCCGAGGACGTGACCGACGAAGCGCAACTGCTGCAGTGGTTCGCGCGCTGGACGCCCGAGTATCCACCCGGCACGCGCCGCACCTACGGCAATCCCGGCATCGGCGCGCTCGGCCTCGCCGCCGCACACAGTCTCGGCGGCGAGTTCGCGACGCTCGTCCAGCGCGAGATGCTGCCCGCGCTCGGCATGACGAACACGTTCCTGGAAGTGCCCGAGGCGCGGCTCGGCGACTACGCGCAGGGCTACGACTCCGAGGACTCGCTCGCGCGCATGACGCCCGGCGTGATCGGCGCGGAGGCGTACGGCATCCGCACGACCGCCGCGGACCTCGTCCGCTGGGTGCAGGCGAACATGGGTGACCTTTCGATCGATCGCGCGTGGCAGCGCGCGATCACCGCCACGCACACGGGGTACTTCACGACGGGCCGCATGACGCAGGACCTCGTCTGGGAGCAGTACGCGTATCCCGTTCCGGTGGAAAAGCTGCTCGCGGGCAACTCCCGCCGCATGATCTTCGAGCCGAACCCCGCCATCGAACTGGTGCCGCCGATGCGCCCGCGTGACGACGTGTGGATCAACAAGACGGGATCCACTCGCGGCTTCAGCGCCTACGTGGCGTTCGTGCCGAAGCGCCACATCGGCGTCGTGGTGCTCGCGAACAAGAGCATCCCGATCGAGGACCGCATCGCGATCGCGTACCGGATCATGCAGGCGCTGGACGGGCCGGTTCGCTGAGGCGCCGGCACACGGCCGGGCGCGGTATCCAGGCGAACTACGATTCGCGGTCGCGCGTGCTGACGATCGAGTACAGAGCGAATGGAGCGGCTCCCTTCACCCCTGCGTTCAGGGCTTCGCCGGCGCCTCCGTGTGCGTCGCCTTCGGCCCCATGTTCGGGAACAGCGCGTGCGCAGGTCTGGACAGCGTCTTCGAGAACGCGATCGTTCCCGCCACGATCAGCGCGATCGCGGCCAGCAGCACGAGCCACTGCGCCGCCGACGTGCGCGTGATCGGCTCGCGCGTGCGCACGTCGCACACTTCGCCGGGGCACAGTTCGGGTTCGCGGCGGTAGACGAGCTTGTAGAACTTGCAGCCCAGGCAGATGCCGAACGCCGCCTCGAAGAACAGGAAGATCAGGCACACGAGGCACGTGAGGCCGGTGATCGGGCTGAACGTGTTCATCACCACCATGAACACGAACATCAGGCTCGAGAGCACGATGCCGATCGCCCAGGCGAGGCGCTTCGGCGCGGCGGCGACGTATTCGGGCGCCTGGTTGCCGACGATGAGCCGCCCGAGGATCAGCGTGGGCGAGAAGCGCGGGCTCACGAACACGCGTACGAGCAGGTCGGCGAGGAACACGGGGATCACGAGCTTCACGAGCAGGAACTTGCCCGAAAGCAGGATCAGCAGCAGCGAGAGGAACGTGAACACGAAGAGAATGCCGGCCGCCGCGCGGATCTCGCGTTCGTTGAGCACGGGCACGGCGTAGCCTTCGACTGTTTCTCCGAACTGGAACGTCGCCATCGAGGGTCGGTCTCCGGGAATGGACGCCGTGCCGGACTCGTGATGGGCGGCCGGTGCGTCGGGACGGGGGAGCGTGCCGGATCGTGCGGGGCACGAGCCGTGGGTGGCTGCACTACGCGAGAGTGGGTGATTTCGTTTCCCGGCGGCCGAAGCCGGCCTCGCCGGGCTCGGTGGGAGCAGGATGGAGCGAAGGCCCCGGGGCGCGCCATGGCTTTCGTGAGTGGGCCGGCCGGGCCCGGACGCGGGCCGAACCCGGGGGTGTGGCGACCGGAAAGAGATTCCGTCCGGTGGGCAATGCCCCGCAGGGATGCTTTCGTATTGGCATCCCGCGCCCATCGCCCTACCTTCCTGCCACGCGATGCCGCCCCCGAAGCCGTCGCGCCCTCGACCCAATGACCGGGGTCACCGCCAGCCATGGCGGCAGGAGGATGAACCCGATGCAAAGGCCGATGATCTCGTGGGCGATGCTGATCGGCGTCGCGTGGTGCCTGGCGCTCGTGGTTACGGGCTGCGGAGGCAGGCGCGCGGGCCTCCTGCCCGTCTTCGTCAACGAGCGCCCTCGCGTCACGCTCACGGCGGCGCCCGTGAACGAAGCCGACACGTCGTTCTACGCGTACGAACTGCACTGGTCCGGCTACGACCCCGACGGGCGCATCGATCACTACGAGTACGCGATCGACCCGAAGGGTGGCGCGACGCCCGAGACCACGTGGATCCGCACGACGCGCAACGGGGAGACGATTCACTTCCGTGCGTCCCGGGTGGACTCGCTCGGCAGTGCGCGCGCCACCGAGCCCCACACGTTCGTGATCAAGGCGGCGGACAACGGCGGCCAGTGGTCGCCCGTGGTGAGCCGCTCGTTCTTCGCGTACACGATCGCGCCGACGGTGCAGCTGACGAGCCCGGTGTACCCCGCGGGCCCCCAGATGGAGTGGCCCTACGTCACGACGGGGCCGGCGCTGCGCATTTCGTGGGAAGGGCGTGACGAGGACGCGGTCGGCCATCGCGGGCCAGTGCTCTACCGGTACAGGATCTTCGAGCAGGGCGATCCACTCCTGCAGGGGGTGGACGTGTTCACAGACCCGCAGGAGCTGCGCCGCCGGTGCGCGGCGACGAACTTCGCGGGATGGGATTCGACCGAATCCGACACGCCCTACGTCGAGGTGCAAGGGCTCCAGCTGTTCCGCCGCTACCTGTTCGTGGTCGTCGCGATCGACGAGGCGGGTGCCTACACGGCGGACTGGGCCGTCGGACCGAACCTGCTTCCGCTGTACGTCGCCCAACCCGAGCTCGTCGCTCCCCGCATCGGGGTGTCGTGTCCGTGGATGAGCTACGTGTGGCCGACCGGTGCGGGCGACCCCTCGGACGTGCTGGGCTGGGTGAAGTTCGACGCGCCCGCGACGGAACGATTCACGCTCAGCTGGTTCGCGCTGCCGTCCGGGAACTACCGCATGGCCGGCTACCGCTGGCGGCTCGACGGCGATCTCGATGGTCCGGGCTGGAGCGAGTGGAACTTGCAGACAACGCAGGCGACGCTCGGTCCGTTCGCGCCCGGCTCGACGCACTTCCTCTACATCCAGGCGAAGGACGACCACGGCGCGACGAGCACGGCCGTCGTCAACTTCACCGCCGTCGCGACGACGTTCGATCGCGACCTGCTGGTCGTGGACGACACGCGGCTCGAAGTCGACTACCTCCATTCCAACGGCACGCGCCGGAGCTACACGACGGCATGGCCCTCGGCGGCCGAGCTCGACACATTCCTGTACGCGGTCGGCGGCACGCCGTGGCGCGGCGCCGTGGCCGGGCGATCCGGCGTGACGCCGCCGGGGCTGCTCGCCGGCTACTCCTTCGACACGTTGTCCACTCGTAACGGCTACGAGATCGCGTCGGCCGGGGCGCCCCTGTCACTGCTTGGACGTTATCGCCACGTCCTGTGGATCACCGACCAGTCCGCCGCGCAGATGCTCCGAAGCCCGTCCGACGTCGTGAACGGCATCAGCCTCATGCGCTGGATGTGTTCGCCCGGACGGTCGAGTCCGCTCGCGGCGTATCGCGCCGCCGGCGGCTCGGTGTGGCTCGCGGGAGGAGGCGCGGGTTACACGTCACTGATCGAATACAACGCTCCCGGTGTTCGTGCGAACGACGGGCTCTACGGGTACGGCTACACGGTGTTCTCGAACGCCGCCGGTGAACTCGTCCCGGGCCGCCTCATGTACGACGACGCCCACTGGTGCAGCGAGTTCGTCTGCGGCATCGCGGTGACGAGCGTGAACCGCTCGGCCCGGGCGATCGGCCACTGGTCGAATCCCGGCTGGCGCTACGCGGGCACGATGACGGCGCCCGACTACTCGCGCCTGCCCGCCACGTTGCGCCGGCGCTCGCTCGCGCTCGGCGACACGATTCCGCCCACGCGCAGCCTGACGCAACCGACGTACTACTGGACGACGGGCACGTTCGCGACCGAGTACCTCACTCGTCCGAACGCCATCGTCGAAGACGCGGATCCCGACCCGGTCGCGGTGTCCGAGTTCTCGGCGCTCGACACGCTGTACGAGTTCCGGGGCGGTGCGCTCGCGACGCAGGTGAGTGGCGAGCGCCCCGCGAGCATGACGTGGTATCACGGCGTCGAGTCGCCACCGCTGGTCTTCACCGGCTTCCCGCTGTGGGAGTGGACGCGCGCGGACTGCGCGGCGCTCGTGGACTTCGTGCTGCACGACATCTGGGGACTGCAGAAGGCGGGGACGCCCTCGGCGAAGCGCGCCGCGACCGCGCGCCGCGCCGCCCCGTCGCCGGCGCTCAGGCGCTGAACACGCCGTCCACGTACGCACCGTCGCGCATGAGCGCGTACCGCGAGCCGCCGGCGAACACGAGGTCGACGGCTCGCGGTATCACGCGCGGCTGCAGTTCGGGCAGGTAGACGCGGTCGATGTGCACGACCGCGCCGGCGTGCGAGAACGCGGCGGCGCCGACCTGTCCGCCGAAGTGATCGCTGCGCCCGAACGCGACGTGCAGCCCGAGCTTCTCGTCGAGCAGGATCTCACCCACGGGCTTGACGCCGAAATCGGCGAGCACGCCGAGCCCGAGCTCGGCGATGTTTCCGTAAGCCGGTTCGCGCTCGAGCCACGCGGCGTGTTCGGCGGCCGCGGGCGCCTCACCGCTCACGCGCACGGCGCGATTGCCCTCGATGTGGAAGTACGCGACGGCGTCCCCGAACTGCACCGGCAGCGTGCCGCACGTGCCGCTCGGGTCGCCCGCGATCTCGCCTTCGTACGGCACGATGTACGCCTCGCCCGAAGGTACGTTGCCCGCGGTGCCGGGCACGTCGATCACGCCGTCGGAGGCGTGCGCGGTGCGATGGCGCAGGTCGAGCGTCAGCGCGTGCGTGTCGCGTCCGTCCACGACGAACGCGAGCTCGGCGCGATCCGCGCGATCGAGCAGCGCCTGGATGGCGCGCACGCGCCGGCGCACCTCGCCGTAGTCGAGCCGCAGCGCCGGGATCATGGACGGCGCGAAGCCCGGCATCGTCGCGGCGCGGAATCCGTGCGTGCGCGCGAGCAGCTTGAGCGGTGCGGTCGCCGAAAGCTCGGTCGGCGCGATCAGGATCGAGTGCGTCGCGACCACTTCGGCCGTGGGCACGGCGCGCGTGGCGTCGAGCGCCGACGCGTCCGCGGGCATCGCGTCCGGGGACGCGGGCTGCATCGTGGGAGGCAGGTCCGCGTTGTTCGTGCCGGCGTTGCGGTACACGAACAACCGGGTGTTGAGTCCGAGCGTGTCGCGATGCTCGCGGAGCAACGCCGCCCACTGCGCGGCCATCGCCCGCCGCGCCGCCCACCCGGGGTGATCGCCCAGCGCCGGGTCGGGCAGGTCGACGAGCAATGCGAGCCGCGTATCGGCTTTCGTCGGCGCGAACACGCGGTGGACCAGCGCGATCAGTTCGGGGGCTTCCAGCGGGCGTTCGTTCATGCCGCGCAGGTTAGTGCCGCCCGCCGATCGGGCCAAGCATGGTCCGGAAGAACCTGTAGGGAGCAGATGATCTGGCCGCTCCCGAGAGCAAGTGAAGTGGCCACAACGAAGGGCGGCCGGGTGCAGAGTCATGGCGGGTTCTGGGAGGAGCCACGCCATGAGTCACTACGACCCGGCCGCCGTGGAGCGCGCC
>JACRIW010000050.1 GCA_016215625.1 Candidatus Eiseniibacteriota bacterium
CGCGATCGCGTCGCCGCCGGCACTCCAGCCGGGCTCGAGCGCACCCGCG
Organism: Candidatus Eiseniibacteriota bacterium; assembly: GCA_016215625.1. GTDB lineage: Bacteria > Eisenbacteria > RBG-16-71-46 > RBG-16-71-46 > RBG-16-71-46 > CAIXRL01. Next base: position 50 of record JACRIW010000050.1, read on the forward strand.
GCGTCGAAGCGCGTCGCGTACACGTCGGCGTCGGCGCCGCGGCGGTCCACCCACGCGAGCCACGCTCCGCCCGCGGCCGTGGCGGTGAGCGCGAGCGCCTCGCGCCGACCGGGCGCCGTGCACGCGAGCGCGCCCGCGGCGGGCCAGCCGGTGGCGGGTGCGCCGGAGGCGGTCAGGCGCTGCACGTGGATCGTGTCCGCGGCCGGACCGGGCGCGACCCAGGCGACGAGCGCGCCACCCGTGCCGTCGGCGGCGACCACCGCCGCGCACGTGTCGCGCGTGAGCGGCGCCACGCGCAGGCCGCTGTCCGGCCACCCGGGCGCGATCGCGCCGTCCGCGAGCACGCGCGTCGCGTACAGGGCCGCGACGCCCGTGCGGCGGTCGTTCCACACCACGAAGGCGCCACCGGCGCCGTCGGGGGCGATGGCGGGCTTGTCCTGCAATGCGGTCGTGCTGCACAGCGCGCGCGCGTCCGCGGGCCAAGCGGGATCGATCGCGCCCGTCGAGCGCACGCGCTGCGCGTACACCCGCGCGACGCCGTTGCCGGGGCAGCGCACGTCGGCCCAAACCGCGATGGCGCCGCCGGCGCCGTCGCTCGCGAGCGCGAGGTCGGACTTGGTGCACGTGACGTGCGTGAGCGCGTTGCCGTCGGGCGACCAGTTCGTGCCGATCGAGCCCACGGGGAGCACGCGCTGGGCGTACACGTCCACGTTGTAGCCCGACCGATGGTCGAGCCATGCGAGCAGCATGCCGCCCGCGCCGTCGCTCACGGCCGCCGGCCGGGACTGCGCCCGGGGGGCGCGAGTGGCGGGAATGCCCGTCAGTCCCCATCCGGCTTCGGCCCGTCGCGGCGCGGCGAACGCCGCCAGCGCGAGCGCGCAGGCGATCGCGGCGAGGACACCGGGACGCGCGCCGGCGCGAAGGCGGTGCATGCGCGGGGCGGGAGCGTGGAGGACGGGCATGCCGAGGGGTTCCGTGGCTGGAGATGCGGTGCGCGGGTGCGAAGGACGGCCGAAGGAGCCCGTCCGCGGGACGAGCGTGGAAAATCGTACGCGCTCGGCGCCCCGCGCTGGAAGCGCGAACTCGGGGACTCGTGCCCGCGCGATGTCGTCCCGACGAGGGCGGGAGGGACGCGGCGCCGCCCGCGCCGCCGCGCGCTTGCCACGCCGGAACGCGTTCGGTAGCTTTCCCCGTCCATCTGCACTCCCCCCGTCCATGATCCTCTTGAGGGCCGTCCGCGGCGTCTTCGGGCGCCTCGGTTCACGGGAGACCCCATGAATCTGCACGAATACCAGGGCAAGGAACTCTTCGCCCGTTACGGATTGCCGGTGCTGCCCGGGCAGGTCGCCGGCACCCCGGAAGAAGCGCGAGAAATCGCCGCCCAGATCGGCGGCCTGGTCGTGATCAAGGCGCAGGTGCAGGTCGGCGGCCGCGGCAAGGCCGGTGGCGTCAAGCTCGCGCACACGCCCGAGGAGGCCTACGAGAAGGCGCGCGACATCCTCGCGCTGACCATCAAGGGCCTGCCGGTGCGCAAGGTGCTGGTCGCGCAGGCGGCCGACATCGCGAAGGAGTACTACCTCTCGATCGTGATGGACCGCGAGAAGAAGCTTCCGCTCATCATGCTCTCCGCCGAAGGCGGCGTGGACATCGAGGAAGTGGCCCGCGTCGCGCCCGAGAAGATCCTCAAGCAGCACATCCCGCTCGAGGGGCTGCGCCCGTACGCGGCGCGCGCCCTGATGATGAAGGTCTTCCCGGACTTCAAGCAGGCGCAGCAGGCCGGCACGATCCTCATGAAGCTCTTCGACGTGTTCATGGACGGGGACTGCTCGCTCGCCGAGATCAACCCGCTCGCGGTCACGCCCGAGGGCAGGGTCATCGCGCTCGACGCGAAGGTCGTGCTCGACGACAACGCCGACTTCCGGCACCGCGACTGGGCCGAACACTGGCGCGATCCGGCCGACGAGTCGCAGTGGTCGCGGCTCGCGCGCGAGAAGGGGCTGTCGTACGTGAAGCTCGACGGCGACATCGGCTGCGTCGTGAACGGCGCCGGCCTCGCGATGGCGACGATGGACCTGATCAAGCACTACGGCGGCGAACCGGCGAACTTCCTCGACATCGGCGGCTCGTCGAACCCCGAGAAGGTCACGGCGGCGCTCAAGATCATCACGAACGACGGCCACGTGCGTGCCATCCTGTTCAACATCTTCGGCGGCATCACGCGGTGCGACGACGTCGCCAACGGCATCGTGGCGTCGCTCAAGGAATCGCCGCTGCCCGTGCCGCTCGTCATCCGTCTCACCGGCACGAACGAGGAGAAGGCCCGCCAGATCCTGTCGGACTTCGGCCTCGGCGCCACGACGAGCATGGACGAAGCGGTGCAGATGGTGATCGCCAAGGCGCAGGAGGTGACGGCGTGAGCATCCTGATCGACAAGAACACGCGCCTCGTCGTGCAGGGCATCACGGGCCGCGACGGCGCTTTCCACACGCAGCAGATGATCGCGTACGGCACGAAGGTCGTCGCCGGCGTGACGCCCGGCAAGGGCGGCACCGAGATCCACGGCGTGCCCGTGTTCGACACGGTCGCCGAGGCGGTCGAGAAGACGAAGGCGAACACGTCGGTGATCTACGTGCCCGCGCCGTTCGCGGCGGACGCGATCCACGAGGCGGCCGACGCCGGCGTGCAGCTGATCGTGTGCATCACCGAAGGCGTTCCGGTGAACGACACGATGGACGCGTGGCACAAGGTGATCGAGATGCGTGGCGCCAACAACCCGCTCGGCAAGCCCCGCCTCATCGGCCCGAACTGCCCCGGGCTCATCACGCCGGGCCAGGCCAAGGTCGGCATCCTGCCCGGCCACATCGTGACGCCCGGCCCCATCGGCGTCGTGAGCAAGAGCGGCACGCTCACCTACGAAGTGGTCAAGCAGCTCACCGACAAGGGCCTCGGCCAGACGACGTGCATCGGCATCGGCGGTGACCCGATCATCGGCACGGACTTCATCGACGCGCTCGCGCTGTTCGAAGCCGATCCGAAGACCGAAGGCATCGTGCTCATGGGCGAGATCGGCGGCAATGCCGAGGAGCAGGCCGCCCAGTTCATCAAGCGCCACGTGACCAAGCCGGTCGTGGCGTTCATCGCCGGGCAGACGGCCCCTCCGGGCAAGCGCATGGGCCACGCCGGTGCGATCATCTCGGGTGGCACGGGCACGGCGGCCGAGAAGATGGCGGCGTTCGAGGCGGTGGGCGTGCCGGTGGCGCGCATCCCGTCCGAGATCCCCGGCCTGATCGCGGAGTTGCTGCAGCGCCGGCGCGCGCGCAAGAAGAACGGCGCGGCGAAGGCGCCGAAGGCGCCGAAGGCTGCGAAGCCGGCGAAGAAGGCGGCGGCGAAGCCCGCCAAGAAGGCTGCGAAGCCGGCCAAGTCCGCCAAGAAGCCGGCCAAGCCCGCCCCCAGGAAGAAGGCGCCGGCCCGCAAGAAGTAGGGCCTGGCCACGAGTTTTCGACGCAAGGATCCGGAGCGGCCGCCCACGCGGCCGTTCATCCCCCCTGTCAGGAGGTAGGAAGTGTCGCTGGAACGCACCCTCTTCATCGTCAAGCCCGATGCCACCGAGCGGAATCTCGTGGGCAAGATCATCGCCCACGTCGAGGACAAGGGCTTCCGCCTGGTCGAGGCGCGCTACACCCGCCTGACCCGCGAGCAGTGCCAGGAGTTCTACGCCGAGCACGTCGGCAAGCCGTTCTTCAACGACCTGGTGGACTTCATGACCTCGGCTCCGGTCATGCTGTGCTGCCTCGAGCGCGAGAACGCCGTGGCGTTCCTGCGCGAGACCATCGGCGCCACCGACCCGGCCCAGGCCGCCGAGGGCACGGTCCGCAAGCTGTACGCCAAGTCGAAGGGCGCCAACTCGGTGCATGCGTCGGACAGCCTGCCCTCCGCTGAGCGCGAGGTGAAGCTGTTCTTCGGCGTCGCCGCGCTGTCGCACTGAAGTCCGCTTCACGGCGGCCGTCCCTCCGGGGCGGCCGCCACGTCTTTTCACCAAGTGCTGCTCGCACAGTGGCTTGGGAAGTTATCCCGGTCCGATTCACCTTTCGGGGACGCGCCGTCCGGCAAGCCGGACGATCGGGCCCGAGGCTGGACGGAAGCTTCGCGACTGTGCTAGCTTGCGCGCGCTTTTGGGGGGTCGGCCCTGGCGGCCGACTCTTTCGTTCATGACCGATTTCATCCTCGACCTCGCCACGCTGAAGCCCACGCTGAACCGGGTGGAGGTCGAAGCAACGGCACAAGAGGTCGGACTTCCCGAAGCGGAGTGGCGTAGCCGGATCACGGGCGCGCTCCGGGTCGAGAAGTCCGGCTCGCGCGTGTCGGTGCGCGGCCTGCTGGCTTCCTCCGCGCGGCTCGAATGCGTTCGCTGCCTGAACGAGTTCGATCTCCCCGTCGAAGTGGAACTCAGCCTGTTCGCGGATCAATCGGGCAAGTCTGACCGCCGCGAGGAAGAAGCCCTCGAGCGCGACGACTACATGCTGTTTCATGACGGGCGGCGGTTGGACCTGCGCGAAACCGTGCGGGAAATGCTGCTGCTCGAGTTGCCCATCACTCCCCATTGCCGGGAGGATTGCCCGGGGCTGTGCCCGAAGTGTGGCGCCGACCTCACCGTCGGTCCGTGCAACTGCACGGCGTAGCGTCACTTTTCCGGCAGGCGCCGGCTGCAGGAGGTTGTGCTCATGGCAGTTCCCAAGCGGCGGCATTCGTCGACCCGCGGCAAGAAGCGCCGCACCGGCTGGAAGCTCAAGAAGGTCGGCACCAGCAAGTGCAGCAACTGCGGCGCCCCGAGCCTTGCGCACCGAGTCTGCAAGGCTTGCGGCTACTACAAGGGCGAAGAGATCGTCACGCCGCGCGAGCAGTAGGCGCACGGCGCACTGATCATGTCACCCATCCCGCGCATCGGGATTGATGCGATGGGAGGCGACTTCGGCCCGCAGCCCGTAGCCGAAGGCGCCGCGCAAGCGTTTCGCGAGTGGGCCGGGAAGTTCCAGCTCACGCTCGTCGGAGACGAGTCCGAGATTCGCGCATCGCTCCAGCGCGCGCATGCCGAGCACCTGCCGATCACGATCGTCCATGCCGCCGAGAAGGTGGACATGGGCGCCAAGGCGGCAGCCGCCGCCCGCAAGGCCGGCACCTCGCTCGGCGTGCTCACCCAGATGCACAAGGAAGGCAAGCTCGACGCCATCTACAGCGCCGGAAACACGGGCGCAGTGGTGGCGACGGCCCTGCTGGGTCTCGGACGCCTCGAAGGCGTGTCGCGGCCGGCGCTGGCGGCGTTCATTCCGAACGACCACGCGGGCACGGTCGTGCTCGACGTGGGCGCCAACGCCGAAGTGAAAGCGTCCTACCTCGTGCAGTTCGCGCACATGGGATCGTGCTACGCGCGCACGCTGCTCGGCGTCGAGAAGCCGCGCGTCGGCCTGCTCTCGATCGGTGAGGAGGACAGCAAGGGCAACGCACTCGTGCAGGAAACCCTGCCCCTGCTGCGCCAGGCCCAGCATCTCAACTTCATCGGCAACGTCGAGGGCCGCGACGTCTTCAACGGCCACTGCGACGTGATCGTGACGGACGGCTTCACCGGCAACGTGCTGCTCAAGACGGCCGAGGGCGCCGCCGCGTTCCTGAGCCGCGTGCTCAAGAACGAAGCGAAGCGCGACGTGTTCTCGATGCTCGGCGCGATGATCATGTCGCCCGCGCGCGGTCGGATGCGGCGCAAGCTCGACTGGCAGGAGTTCGGCGGAGTGCCGCTCCTGGGTGTGAACGGCGGTTGCTTCATCGGTCATGGAGCGAGCGGTCCGCGCGCGTTCCGCAGCGCGATCAAGCTCATGACGAACTTCGTGGACCAGAAGGTCAACGAATCCATTCGCGAGGAGATCCTTTCCGACCATGTCCCTGCGTCCTGAAACCCTTCGGGGCGTGACCATCACGGGCACGGGCATGTACGTGCCCGACCAGATCGTCACGAACCACGACCTCGCCAAGATCGTCGAGACCACGGACGAGTGGATCGTCGAACGCACCGGTATCCGTGCGCGCCGCAAGGCCGCGCCGGAGCAGGCTTCGTCCGACCTCGCGCTCATCGCGTGCCAGCGCGCGCTCGAGATGGCGAAAGTCGACCCGAAGGACGTGGACCAGATCATTCTCGCGACCACGACGCCCGACCGCATCCTGCCCTCGTGCGGCTGCACGCTGCAGAGGAAGCTCGGCGCGACGAAGGCCGCGGCGTACGACGTGTTCGCGGCGTGCACGGGCTTCGTGTACGGCATGGGCATGGCGCGCGGGCTGATCGGCGGTGGCATGGCCGACACGGTGCTCGTCGTCGGCGTCGAGACACTGTCGCGCATCGTCGACTACACCGATCGCAACACCTGCGTGCTGTTCGGCGACGGCGCCGGCGCGGCGGTCTTCCAGGCGTGCGAGCCCGGCACGGGCATTCACGCGGTGGACATGCACAGCGACGGCGAACTCGGCGAAGTGCTCGAAGTCCCCGCCGGCATCTCGCGCAATCCCGCGAACGAGCACACCGTCGCGGCGCGCGAACATTTCATCCGCATGCAGGGCAAGAAGCTGTTCCCGTTCGCGGTGCGCAGCATGGAAGACGCGACGCGCAAGTGCGTGGAGCGCGCCGGCTGGAGCACGGACGACGTGCAGGTGTTCATTCCGCACCAGGCGAACCTGCGCATCATCGAGGGCGTGCGCGAACGGCTCGGGCTGCCCGAGGACCGCGTGTACGTGAACATCGACCGCTACGGCAACACCTCGTCGGCTTCCATCCCGATCGCGCTCGACGAACTCGTGCGCTCCGGGAAGATCAAGCCGGGCGATCACGTGGCGTTCGCCGCCTTCGGCGGTGGCGCGACGTGGGGCGCGAGCACGATGACGTGGACCGCTCCGGTCCCGTCGTACGCGCCGGTCGAAGCGGCTGCCGCGACGGGAGGCGCCGCGTGAAGCTCGCGTTCCTCTTCCCCGGACAGGGCGCGCAGAGCGTCGGCATGGGCCGTGCGCTCGCCGACGCCCACGAATCCGCGCGCGACGCGTTCGCGACCGCGGACCGCGTGCTCGGTTACCCGCTCAGCGCGATGTGCTGGGAGGGACCGGCGGAAGACCTCAAGAAGAGCGTGCACACGCAGCCCGCGCTGCTCACCCACAGCGTCGCCGCGTGGCGCCAGGTGGACGCCGTGGGACTCGTGCCGTCGTTCGTCGCCGGGCACAGCCTCGGCGAGTACTCGGCCTGCGTCGCGGCCGGTGCGTTGTCGTTCGAGGACGCGCTGCGCGTGACCAGCCGCCGCGGCGAACTCATGTACCAGGCCGGTCTCGACCGTCCGGGCGCCATGGCCGCCGTGCTCGGCCTGTCGCGCGAGGACGTCGAAGCGGCGTGCGCGGACGCCGCTTCCGTGGGAATCGTGCGCGCGGCGAACCTGAACGCGCCGGGACAGATCGTGATCAGCGGTGAACCCGCCGCGGTGGACGCGGCCTGCGAAGCCGCGAAGGCGCGCGGCGCCAAGCGCGCGATCAAGCTCGAGGTGAGCGGCGCGTTCCATTCGCCGCTCATGGCTTCGGCCGCCGAGGGCCTGCGCGAAGCGCTCGCCGGCGTGACGATCCACGACGCGCGCTGTCCGATCGTGTCGAACGCCTGGGCGCGTCCGGTGCAGAAGGCGGACGAGATCCGCGCCGCGCTCGAGGAGCAGCTGCTCGCCTCGGTGCGCTGGGAAGAGTCCATGCGGCTCCTGATCGAATCGGGCGTCGAAGGCTTCGTCGAACTCGGAACGGGCAAGGTGCTGCGCGGCCTGCTGCGCACCATCCACAAGGAAGCGGCGAGCTGGAACGTCGAGGACCCGGAGAGCCTCCAGGCCACGGTCGCGGCGCTCGGTTCGGCCACGGGGAGCAACGCATGAGCGAGACTCAGGCCATGCCGGAACACGCGGTCGCGAAGGATCTCGCGGGGCAGGTGATGTTCGTCACCGGCGGCGCGACGGGCATCGGGCTCGCCGTGGCGCGGCGTCTCGCCGCGGGCGGCGCGACAGTCGCGATCTTCAACCGCAACCAGGAGCGCGCCGAAGTCGCGGTGCAGGGCATCCGCGACGCCGGTCACGCGGCGCACGCGTTCGCGGCGGACATCTCGAACACCGAGTCCGTGGACGCGGCATTCGCGGCGGCGCTCGAAAAGCTCGGCCGCGTGGACGGACTCGTGAACAACGCGGGGCTCACGCGCGACGGGTTGTTCATGCGCATGAGTGACGCGCAGTGGGACGAGGTGATCAACACGAACCTCGGCGGCGCGTTCCGCTGCTGCCGTGCGGTCGCGCGCACGATGATGAAGGCGCGCGTGGGCCGGATCGTGAACATCTCCTCGGTCGTCGGCCTGATGGGCAACGCCGGGCAGGTGAACTATTCGGCGAGCAAGGCGGGCCTGCTGGGCCTGACGAAATCGCTGGCGCGCGAGCTGGCCTCGCGCAACGTCACGGTGAACGCGGTTTGCCCCGGGTTCATCGAGACGGACATGACCGCGCAGCTGCCCGAAGCGGCGCGCGCGGAGCTGTCGTCGAAGATCCCGCTGGGCCGTCTCGGCACGCCGGAGGACGTCGCGGAAGTCGTGGCGTTCCTCGTGTCGCCGCGCGCGGCCTACGTCACCGGCCAGACCTGGACGGTGGACGGCGGCATGGTGATGGAATAGAAGCGCAGAAGAACGAGAAGCAGGACCCTCAACGCAACGGGAGGTGAAAACATGGCAGCGTTCAACGAAGACAAGGTCAAGGAGATCATCGCCAAGGAACTCGAGGTGGACGTCAAGAACCTGACGCCCGAGGCGAAGTTCATCGAGGATCTCGGCGCCGACTCGCTCGACATCGTGGAACTGGTGATGGCGCTCGAGGAGGAGTTCGGCCTCGACATCCCCGACGAGGACGCCGACAAGCTGAAGACGGTCGGTGACGCCCTCAAGTACCTCCAGGAGCACTCGAACGCCTGAGCGTTCGTGACAGGACTCCGGGTCCGGACCGGACCCGCGCCGTTCAGCCCAGTGTCGGGGCGGTGCGGCGCGGGTCGGCGGGCGGGCCCGGAACAGCGTAGGGAGACCGTGCAAACATGAGTGGAAACGGGCCACGCATTTTCGTGACCGGCGCTGGAGTGCTCTCGCCGGTCGGCAATGACGTGGAGGCGAGCTGGAACAGCCTCGTGGCAGGCAAGTCGGGAGCGGGTCCCATCACTCGCTTCGACACCACGGCCTATGAAACGAAGTTCGCCTGTGAGGTGAAGGACTTCAGTTTCGAAGGCATCATCGACCGCAAGGACGCGAGGCGCATGGACCGCTTCGTCCAGTACGCGGTTGTCGCCAGCCACGAAGCCGTCCGCAATGCCGGCCTGGACCCCGAGCGCCTCGACTGCAATCGCGTCGGCGTGATCATCGGGTCAGGCATCGGCGGCATGGAGACTTTCGAGACCCAGCATTCCGCGCTGGTCGAGAAGGGCCCCGGCCGCGTCAGCCCGTTCTTCATTCCGATGATGATCTCGGACATGGCCGCAGGCCAGGTGTCGATCCAGTTCGGATTCAAAGGTCCGAACTTCAGCACCGTGTCCGCGTGCGCCTCCGGGGCGCACGCCATCGGCGAAGCGTTCCGACTGCTTCGTGCCGGGGACGCCGACGTCATCATTGCCGGAGGTTCCGAAGCCACGATCACGCCCATGGCGGTCGCGGGCTTCGGCAACATGCGCGCCCTCTCCACGCGTAACGACGACCCGCAACGCGCCAGCCGTCCGTTCGACAAGGACCGTGACGGCTTCGTGATCGGCGAAGGTGCCGGACTGCTCGTGCTCGAAACCGAAGAGCACGCCCGGCGCCGTGGTGCGACCGCAATCTGCGAACTCGTGGGCTATGGAGCCTCGGGCGACGCGTTCCACATGACTTCTCCCTGCCTGGATGGTGACGGCGCCGCGCGCGCGATGAAGCGCGCGCTGCAGGACGCCGGGATGGCACCGGACGAGGTCATGTACATCAACTCTCACGGCACTTCGACGCCCGCGGGCGATCCCATTGAAGTGACGGCCGTGAAGACGGTGTTCGGGGAACATGCTCGCCGCCTGATGATGGGTTCGACGAAGTCCATGACCGGCCACCTGCTGGGTGCCGCCGGAGGACTCGAAGCGGTCGTGACCGCGCTGGTGCTCGCGCGAGGCGTCGTCCCCCCGACGATCAACCTCGACACACCGGATGAGGCATGCGACCTCGATTTCATCCCGAATCAGGCCCGAACCGTGAAGGTGAAGGCCGCCCTGTCGAACTCGTTCGGGTTCGGCGGGCACAACGTGACACTGGCGATGAAGGCTATCGCGTAAAGGCGCGCGCACGCCGCCGCGGAGGCCGGGGACGGCGCCGCGGCAAGCGTGAGGGCTCGCCGGCTCCCGCCCAGTCGACCGGATTCTTCGGCTGGCTCAAATCCCTGTTCGGGTTCGGACGCAAGGAGGAAGACAAGCGTCCGCGCCGTGGTTCGGCATCGCTGGACCAGCAGGAGAAGCGTGTCCTCGAGGAGTTCCAGAATCAGTTCGGCATCACGTTCCGTGACCCCGGACTGCTGAAGCTCGCGCTCACCCACCGCTCGTACCTGAGCGTGACCGGTCAGGGCCCGCGCGAGTCGAACGAACGCCTCGAGTTCCTCGGCGATTCGGTGCTCGGTCTCGTGACGAGCGAGTACCTGTACCGCCGTCACCCCGACGAGCACGAAGGCCAGCTCACGAAGACCAAGTCGCTCCTGGTCTCGAAGGCCATCCTGTCCCGCCGGGCGCTGCGCATGGGGCTCGGGCGCTACGTGCTCATGAGCCACTCCGAGGTGGAATCGGGCGGCCGCCAGCGCCTGTCGATCCTCGCCGACGCCTTCGAATCCGTGCTCGGCGCGGTCTACCTCGACCAGGGTTTCGAGGTGGCGCGCGAGTACATCCACAAGCACCTGCTCGCGGAGTCCGATTCGATCGTGGCGGACAAGCGCCACACGAACTACAAGAGCCACCTGCAGGAGTACGTGCAGAGCACCTACCGCACGCACCCTGTCTACCGGATCCGCAGCGAGAACGGCCCAGACCACTCCAAGCACTTCATGGTGGAGGTCATGGTCGGCCGTCGCACGCTGGGCGAGGGGCGCGGGCACAACAAGAAGGAAGCGGAGCAGGCCGCCGCGCGGGACGCGCTCGAGCGCGTCGAAAAGGTGCGTGGAGGCACCCGCGAGGAAACGCCCGAGCCGCCGCGTGAGCGAGCGCCGGTGAGCCGGCCGCGCGACGAGGCCGAGGAGGGCGACGAGTCGGGCGAAGGACGCCGCCGCCGGCGTGGCCGGAGAGGCGGGCGTGGCCGTCGTGACGGTGCGGTCGCCGAGCCGCAGGAGGGCGCCGACGCCGCGGATCTCGACGTCGTCCACGAGCAGGCGGCTCCGGAGGAACCGGAAGAGCTGCTCGAACTCGCGTCGCACGAGCCCGTCGGCGTGCCCGACGACATCGAGCCCTTCGACGACGACGAGTACGACGAGGTCGAAGTCGGTGCTGGCACGGACTCCGACCCGGACGCCGAGGAAGTGGACGACCTCGACGACGAGGACGATGAGGACGACGACACGGACGACGACGAGTCGGACGACGAAGTCGACGAAGACGATGAGGATGAAGACGAGGAAGACGACGAGGACGACGAGCATGAGCCCGAAACCGCGGGCATGCCGAGCGTCGCCACGCTCACTCCTCCCGTCTCGCCGGGGATCGCTGCCACCTCGACTGCTCCGGCGCCTCCGGCGCCTTCGGCGCCTTCGGCGCCCGCCTCGATGGCCTGGGGACGTGCGACCCGCAAGGTCGTGCGTGGGGCCGCGAGCGCCGCGGCTCCGGCGACGGCTGCGGCCGACGTGAAGGACGTGCCCGCTCCCACGAGCACGGTTCCGGTTGCCCCGGCGCCCGCACCGGCTCGCGAGTTCGTCGAACCGGAGTCGGTGTCGCCGCACGAGGAACTGCTCGTGGATCCCTTCGACATGCAGGAGGAGGACGAGCTCGCGCCGGTCGTCGAGGTGCTGCCTCCTCCGGCGGTGGACGTCGACGACGAGGAAGAAGTCGACGCACGCATCGAGGAAATGGAGCGTGCGATGGCGAACTTCGGGCAGCGCAAGGGTTCGGATCCTCCGCCGAAGCGCGCCAACTACGGGCGCAGGGGGCGCAAGCGCTGAACAATCCGCCCATGAACGACGAAGCGGCCTCCCGTCACCCGGAGGCCGCTTTCGTTTCGGGATGCAGGGGAGAGCGCTTCCCGCTGAAAACAGCGAGGCGAGGAGCTTGCGCTCCCCGCCTCAAGACTGCCGCCACGTACGATCAGGACAGGCCCCTCGGAATTTCCGTGCCCTTTCACATAGTGGCGACAGATCGGTGCGCCGACCTGGGCGCGAATCTGTTTCGGGGAACTGCTTCGGTCCCCGCGGCTGCGCTTGTTTCAGCATTGCCGTCCAACCAGTTCACTGTGCAGTATCGGTGCCAACCGCATCGCATATTTGGCTCGCGGTCGTTTCGACTATTTCCTGCAACGCTTTAGCGGTGAGGTGGCGAGTTCGCTGCCGAAGTGGCGGAGAGCTCCGGGCAAGAGCGATCGCGACAACTTGTCGCAGTGAAAGGCCTGGTTTCCCCGGAACTTGGCCTCACTCAACGAGAAACCACCCGATGGTCAAGATGACGCGCCCTGCGACATCGGGTCGCACCTTCAGGCGGGGTGTTTCCGGCGAGCGGACAATCTCTGGAGCGTTCGTCGTGCGACTCCCAAGATTTTCGCCGCCTGGGTGAGATTGCCGCCCGTGGCCTCGATCACTTCATCCATGTACAGCTCCATCTTGTCGCGGAGCGGCAGGAAGCCGTGTGAGCCGACGGCGGGAAGGTGAGCGGCGCCGATCTCGTCCACGTTTTCACTCGTGACGGCGGCCAGCAACTCGTCCTCACCGAGCATGAGAAGGTCCGGCGTGACCAGTCCGTCGGTGCAGAACTGCACCGAACGCTGCATGACGTTCTCGAGTTCGCGGACGTTTCCGGGCCAGCGATAGCGCTCGAGCGCATGCAGCGCCTCGTCCGTCAGGCGCGGAATGCGGCGCCCGGACTTCGCACCGAAGCGCGCGAGGAAGTACGAGGCGAGCTGGGGGATGTCCTCGACGCGCTCGCGCAGCGGCGGCAGCGAGATCGAGACGACGTTGATGCGGTAGTAGAGATCCTCGCGGAACCGGCCCTCGTGTACTCGTCGCAGGAGGTCGCGATTCGTCGCGGAGACCAGGCGGATGTCCACCTCGATCTCTTCGTTTCCGCCGACGGGCTTGATCGTGCGTTCCTGGATCGCGCGCAGGAGCTTCACCTGCAGGCCCATGTCGAGATCGCCGATCTCGTCGAGGAAGAGCGTGCCGCCATGCGCCTGTTCGAAGAGGCCGGTGCGGCTCTCGCGCGCGTCGGTGAACGCACCGCGGCGGTGGCCGAAGAGTTCGCTCTCCGCGACGCCGGCGGCGATCGCCGCGACGTTCACCGCGACGAACGGCTTGTCCGCTCGGTCGCTGTTGCGGTGCAAGGCCCGCGCGACCATTTCCTTGCCCGTGCCGTTCTCGCCGAGGATGAGCACGTTCGCGTCGCCGCGCGCGGCCTTCGCCACCCGCTTGAACGCGGCCAGCATGACGCGCGACTTGCCGATGATGCTCGGGAGTTCCGGCGGCGGGGCTTCGCCGGGCTCATCGAGTTCCTGTTCGCGGAGCACCATGCGGTGGTGCTCGATCGCGCGGCGCAGCAGTTGGCCCAGCGGTACGTACTCGACCGGTTTGCTCAGGTAGTCGAATGCGCCGGCGTCCATCGCGCCCATCGCGTCGCTGACGCTCGCCTGGCCGGTGATCAGCACGACCGGGACGTGCGGCGCGCGCTTTCGGATGCCGCGCAGCAGGTCGAAGCCCCCGAGCACGCCCATCTTGACGTCCGAGAGCACGACGTCGAAGCGGTCCGCGTCGAACGCACGGAAAGCGTCTTCGACGTTGTCGCACTCGACGGCGGAGTGCCCGTGACGGCGCACGAGATTCGCGATGGTGTGGCGCGCGGGGCCGTGGTCGTCGACGACGAGGACTCTGGTTTCTTCTTCCATGAACCCACCTTGAACCGGGATCCGGTGCTTCGGGCCGCTGCGAGGATTACCACGCTCCGGACATGCAGGCCAGTGTTCGGCTTGGCTTGTGACTGCAACATGATTCCGTCCGGGTTAACTGCAACGTGAAAGTGTCCTCCCATGGGACACCTCACGATGAGCCAGAAGGAAGCACCGCGGCCGGGCCTGATCCGGGCCGTGCTGAAGGGCAAGCTCACCAACCAGGAG
>JACRIW010000053.1 GCA_016215625.1 Candidatus Eiseniibacteriota bacterium
CAGCGCGCGCGCGTGCAGCGTGGCCGCGCAGGCCGCGCGTTCGCGGTCGCCCGCGTCGTCGAAGCGCCGGCGCGCCGCCGACAGCAGCGCCGCGGCCGCGCGCGGGTTGCCGTCCTTCCACCACAGCGTCGCCATGCCGAGCAGCGCCTCGCCCGTCCACACCTGGTTGCCCTCGGCGTCGAACTCGGCCAGCGCGCGCTCGACCCCGCGCAGCGCCGCCGCCGACTGCCCGAGCCGGAACTGCGCGAGCGCGCCGAACAGGCCCGCCTTGGCGCTCTCGTAGCGCAGGCCGATCGCGGCGCACGCGCCGGCCGCGTCGCGCGCCTCGGCGAGCGCTTCGTCGTGCGCGCCCATGCGCAGGAAGATCTCGGCACGATCGAGCCGCGCGAGCGCCGCCAGCGAGGGGATGCCGCGCGCGGCCGCTTCGTCGCGCACCGCGGCGAGCCCGGCGAGCGCCGCTTCGTCGCGGTGCTCGAGGAAATCGAGGTAGGCGAGGTTGTACGTCGCGGTGAGCGCCTCGGACTCGGCGCCCGCGGCCGCGTGCGCGTCGTGCGCGGCGCGGTAGTGGCGGCGCGCCTCGTCGCAGCGCCCGAGCAGCGACAGGCAGTTGCCGACGTTCGTGCCGATCATGCGCGCGCTGCGCGGATCGCCCGCGCGCTCGAGCGAGCGCACCGCGGCGCGGTAGCACGCGAGCGCGCGCTCGGGCAGGTCGAGCCGGTGCCAGAGGTTGCCTTCGTTGTTCAGCAGCCGCGCGAGCGCGGCGCGGTCGCCCGCGCGTTCGAGCAGCCGGCGGCCGCGCTCCGCGGCGCGGCGCGCCTCGGCGTAGCGGCCGAGGTACATGAGCGCGTCCACGAGCCCGATCGCGCAGCGGCCTTCCTCACGTGCGTCGCCCGCCTGCGCGTACCAGCGTGCGGCGCGCGCGTAGCACGCGGCCGCCTCGCGGGCGCGCGACAGCGCACGGAGCACGTGCGCGCGCGTGCGCCACAGCAGTCCGCGTGTGGTCGCGTCGGCGCGGCGCACGGCCTGCGCGAAGCCGGCCTCGAGCGCGTCGAGCGCCTGCGCGGGTTCGGAACGCCGCAGCGTCTCGACCCGCTCGACGAGAGCGAGCGCGGGCACGTCAGCCTTCGATGGCCGGGAGGCGGAAGCGGCCGGAGGGGCCGTTCACGGCCAGTTCGAGCGTGCCCGCGGGCACGTCCTCGAGCGCGAACTCGCCGTTCGCGTCGGGCCGCGCGGTGCGGCGCTCGCCGTTCGCGAGCACTTCGATCGTCCACAGCGCCGGATCGGCCGCGGCGAGCACGCCGCGCAGCGACACCGTCGCGGCCCCTTCGCGCTCGATCTCGAGCTCGAGCGCGTGGCCGCCGAGCCTGAAGCGCAGGCGGCGCGCCTCGCCGACCGAGCGGCGGACCGCCGCGGGCAGCGGGGACGTGAGGGAGTCGAACACGAGTTCGGCCAGCGTCTCGAGCGCACGGCGCACCGGGGAGACCTGCTCGCGCGGCGTGAACACGTCGAGCGCGCGCTGGTGCAGGTGCGCGGGCACCTCGCCCGTGCGATCGCGGCGCATCGTCTCGAGCAGCCCGCCGAGCGTGCGCAGCTTCTCGCGGCACACCGGGCAGGGCCGGCCGAGGTGTTCTTCGACTTCGCGGCCACGCACGGCTTCCAGACGCTGGTCGAGATAATCGAGCGTCGTCGCGAAGTCGAGGTGGCGGTCACGCGGACCGGAGCGAGTCATCGGGGAGTCTCCGCATCGGGGTCGTGCTGGGGTCGAGCGCGCCGGCCACGTGGGGCGGCCGGTTTCGACTCGCTCCCAGAGGTGGGGGCAGCGCCGCCGCTGATACCCGGCTCGTCGAGCAGCGGGGCCGCGAGGTCCTTGAGGCGTTCCATGCACCGCGCCCGCGTGGGACCGAGCGAGCCGATCGGCACGCCGAGCCGTTTCGACAACTCCGCGTAGGCCGGAACGGGGTCCTCGTAGTAGAGCGCCTGCAGCAGGCGCCTGCAGCGATCCGAGAGCCCGCCGAAGGCCAGCCGCACCAGCGCCTGGCGTTCCAGCAACTCGAGGTCGGCGCCGATCGGGGCGTCGTCCGAGGGGCGCTCCTCGAGCCCGCGCTCGTCCTCGACCGCCAGCGCATGCTCGCGCCGGCGGCGCAGGGCGGTCGCCCGGGCGATGCGCTCCGCGGTCACGGACAGCCAGCGGACCAGCGTGCGGGCGTCGCGCAGGCGCGGCAAGCTCCTGACCAGCGCCGCGAAGACTTCCTGGAAGACGTCCCCCATGTCCTCGTCGGACAGCCGCCACGACCGCCCGACCGCGTACACCAGCCGCTCGTGGCGCCGCACGAGCGCCTCCCAGGCGCGGGCGTCGCCGTCGAGGCAGCGCTCGACCAGCCGGGCGTCGGCCGCGGGATCGAGGGCGGAGGGCTTCGGGGGCGTGACCATGGCGCGCGGACTCTAAGGGACGCTCCGGGGGTCGGTACAGCCACGCCGAACTCGCATGTATCAGGCGAGCGGGCGAGTTCACCTCTGGGATACCCCCGCGGCTCAAGACTGGCCGACCTCGGAGACCGCCATGCGCATCGCCCTCGTCTGCACCGACCGACAGGTGGTATTCGCCGACCCGCGCCGTTGCCCCTCGCGGCTGCGCGGCATGGCCGAAGCATTCCTGCGCGCCGGTCACGACGTGCACGTCATGGCGGCCGGACCGCAGGCCGCGGTGGAGGGCCTCACCGTGCGCGAAGTGCGCCTGCCGGTGACCTCTCGCGAAGTGGACTGGCACTTCGCGCAGGTGACGCCCGATCTCGTGATCGAACGCTACGTGCCCGGCCGTGTCGAAGGAGTGGAAGCCGCCGCCGAGGCGCGGCTGCCCCTGCTGCTCGACGTGGCGCCCGAGCACCTGACCGGCGAGCACGACGAGGACCTGCTGCGCACGCTCGTGCTCGCGGGGACGCCGTCGGCGCTCGGGGGTGCGCTCGTCTCGAGCGAGCAGGACGCGGCGCGGTTGCGCGTGCTCGCGGGCCCGCTGCTCGCGGTGAACGTCGTCGAGGACGCGGTGCGTCCCGCCGGGTTCGACGCGCCGGCCGCGACGCTCGCCGCGCAGGTGGCGACGCGGCTGCGCCTGTACGACGGCGAGATGCGCATCGCGTACCTGGGCCCGCTGACGCGCGAGAGCGGCGTGCTCGACCTGCTGCGTGCGGTCGCGGGACTGGGACACGATCCGCTGCCGCGGGTGGTGCTGATCGGAGACGGCGCGGCGCGCAACGAGGCGCTCGCGCTCTCGTTCGAGCACGGACTGAAGCTCACGCTGTGCGGCCGCGTGGCCGAGGACGAGCTCGCCGCGCACCTGAACGCGTGCGCGTGCGTCGTGACCGGTGAAGGCGCCGGCCCGCTGCCGTTGCTTCAGGCCATGGCCGCGGCGCGCGCCGTCGTGTGCGCCGACACGCCCGAGCACCGGCGCATCGCGCGCGGTGGCGACGACGCGCGGCTCGTCGCGCCCGGAGACGTGCAGGCGATCCACGACGCGCTGGCCGAACTGCTCGCGGCGCCCGAGGCCGCCGCGCGCATGGGTGCGCGCGCACGCGAGCACGTGCGCGCGTCGTTCACGTGGGAAGCGCAGTCCGAGCGGCTGCTCGCGTTCGGCCTCGGCCTCGGGGAGCGCGAACGGGCGGTGTAGGGGGCAGTCCAATTCTGGTTCCACCGAAGGCGCTGAATGAACCCATCTCGTGGGACTTAGTGGCGCCAGCGCCACCTGCACGGCCAGCCGGATATGGTCACATCAATCACGCGATTGAGGGCGAGTGCTTTTTCCTGTATGTCCTGATCAGCAGCGGTCCGTTGGGCTGCAACTGAAATCGGGAGGCAGGCGCAGTGCACTTCGCCTATGTGGATGAATCCGGGAGCGTCGGCAGTTCGGGATCGAAGACGTTCACGCTTGGCTGCGTTCTAGTAGAGGACGGCCAATGGATGCACTCGATCGATGGGCTGATCGACTTTCGACGCTACTTGAAGCAACGGTTTGCGGTGCCGGTTAGATCTGAGTTGAAAGCCAATTGGCTTGTGCAGAACACGGGCTCCATTCGCGAGCTTCATTTGAGTGAGCGTGCAAGAAGATCGATCTTTCAGGGCCACCTCAGGCTTATTCCCAAGCTCGGAGCAAAGGCATTTGCGGTTGTAATTGACAAGGCGCTTCTTGAACAGCGGAAGCCTGGTGATGATCCCCGCAGGAAGGCTTGGGAGTTCCTGATTCAACGGCTCGAACGCTACTCGACGAAGAACGGTGTCTTCATGAGCCTCTTCCACGATGAAGGCGAAGCGCGGCTCATCCGCCAGATCGTCAGACGAACTCGCAGGGCTGGCTCGGCGGGGAGCATGTTCAACAACGAACGCCTGCACCGTCCGGCGACGAGGCTCCTCGAGGATCCAAATCCGCGAAAGTCTCATGAGTCCTACTTCATTCAGTTGGCCGACCTCGTAGCCTACGCGGCATTTCGACGAGCATTTCCGATCCAACATGCGGGTCGCTTTGAGGTCGTCCAGAGCACGGCTTGGGATGGAATCGACGCTGGCTTGCTTCGCGAAGTGAGTTCCCAGGGTCCACACCCCGGCATAGTGCTCTGGCCAAGATAAAAAGAAGCCCCCGCAGCTTTCGCTGCAGAGGCTGAGGGAAGACCTAGGCGCCCAGAGGGGCGAGTCAGTCCTCAAGCCCAGTATCGTCAGAGCTCACCTAAGCGGCAAGCTGTTTTCCACAGGTTACGCACAATCCTTTGTGAGTTGCCTTCCTCACGCAGGATTCTGTGCCGCCCCAGCAGCCCATCACCGGACGGCGATAGGCCGTCAAACTATTGGGTCAGTTTAGTTTCGCTCATCGGCTACTTCCCCGGTGCTGCCCGCTTCGCCTTCTTCTTCGGCGCCAGCGATTCCACGTCGGCGATCGCCTTCTCGTCGTTCGGGAACAGCCCGACCTTCGCGAGGCGGCGCGGCAGCGGCACCCAGCGGGGCTCGCGCGCGAACACGCGGCGGAACACCTCGCGCGCCTGCGCCTCCTGCTTGTTCGTGTACATCGTGACGGCCGACCAGAACTGCAGCTCGACCACGTCGGGTGCGAGCTTCATCGCCTCGGCGTAGGCGGCCGCGGCTTCCGCGGACCTGCCCTCGCTCGTGTAGGTGTCGCCCTGATCCTCGATGCGATACGCGCGCTGGAGCTGCAGCAGGCGGCGCATCTCGACGAGCGGCGCGGGATGGTCCTCGACGCGCAGGTTCACGATCACGTCGTTCCACGGCTTGTCGCTCGCCGCGCCCTTGACCACGAGGATCGCGCACGACTGCCGGCCGCGGATGTCGCCACCTTCGGCCTCGGCCGCGTCGAGCGCCGCGAGCATGCGCGCGGCGAGGTCGCCCGTGGCGCCCTCGTACGCCTTCTTCATCGCCGGCCACACGGTCGGGCTCGCCATGAGGTTCGCCTGCACGCTGAAGCCCGCGCCCTGCGCGTCGCCGGCGTCGGGAATGCACTTGGGGCCGGTCCACGCGGCGACGTTGCCCTTCGCGTCCACCATCGCGACCTGGCGGCCGTCGCGGCCCGCGTCGCCGCGCAGCAGCGAATCGAGCGCCTGCTGCGCCGTGAAGCCTTCGCGCATGAGCCTCAGCCCGAGCGGGCCGTAGTCCACGAGGACGAGCGACTGCGTCGCGACCGCGCCGACGCCGGACTCGGCCCACGGCACGGTCGGGCCGACGGAGAAGTAGTGCGACTGCACGGCCACGCCGAAGTCCCCGGTCACGGGATCGCGCGCGACGATCGAATACGTGTGAGCGAGCGGCGAGGGCATACCGTCCTCCGGAACGACTGCGTGGGCGGGCGCGGCGAGCGCGCAGGAGAGCGCGACGAGTGCGACGAGACGGCGCATGATTCGCCTCCGGGTGCGGGTGACGTGCGGCGGACGCCGCGGACTATAGGCGGTCTTTCAGCGCGGAACGACCGCGCCCCCGAACAGCCGTTCGCGGAACCACAGCGAGACGTTCACGAGCGCGATGAGCGCCGGCACTTCGACGAGCGGGCCGATCACCGCCGCGAACGCCGCGCCGTGGCCGATGCCGAACGTCGCCACCGCGACGGCGATCGCGAGTTCGAAGTTGTTCGAGGCCGCCGTGAACGACAGCGTCGCCGACTGCGGGTAGTTCGCCCCGGCCGCGCGGCTCAGCAGGAACGACGTCACGAACATGACCGCGAAGTAGACGGCGAGCGGGATCGCGATCCGGACGACGTCGAGCGGCAGCTGCACGATGGTCGCGCCCTTGAGCGAGAACATCACGACGATCGTGAAGAGCAGCGCGACGAGCGTGATCGGGCTGATCGCCGGAACGAACCGCCGCGTGTACCAGTCGCGGCCCTTGAGCGAGATCAGCACGACGCGCGAGAGGATGCCGGCGAGGAACGGCACGCCGAGGTACAGGAACACGCTGCGCGCGATCTCGCCGATCGTGATGTGCACGGCCACGCCGCCGAGGCCGAACCACGCGGGAGCGACCGTGAGGAAGAACCACGCGTACACGGGAAAGAACAGCACCTGGAAGATCGAGTTGAACGCGACGAGCCCGGCGCAGTACTCGGGGTCGCCCTTCGCGAGGTCGTTCCACACGATCACCATGGCGATGCAGCGCGCGAGCCCGATGAGGATGAGCCCGGTGCGGTATTCGGGCTGGTCGCGCAGGAACAGCATGGCGAGCGCGAACATGAGCACGGGACCGATCACCCAGTTCTGCAGCAGCGACAGCGCGAGCACGCGCACGTCGCGGAACACGCGCGGCATCTCCTCGTAGCGCACCTTCGCCAGCGGCGGGTACATCATGAGGATGAGGCCGACGGCGATCGGCACCGACGTCGTGCCGGCGTTGAACTGGTTGAGGAACGGCACGACTTGCGGCGCGACCGTTCCGAGCGCGACGCCCACGGCCATCGCGAGGAAGATCCAGAGCGTGAGGTAGCGGTCGAGGAAGCCCAGGCGGCCGGCGACGCCGGGCGCGGACGATTTCGTGGCGTGCGTGGACATCGGGTGACCTCACGGGATCCCGGAAGGGGGGGGGGCCGCGCGAAAGTTACGCGCGGTCCGTGAGGGCGTCCAACCGCCCGGTGCGGGGTGCTATCGCGCCAGCACGAACGCGCGCGAGCGCTCGCCGTCCGGCGTGCGCACGCGCGCGAAATACGATCCCGGCGGCAAGGGGTCGCCGGAATCGCTCCGTCCGTCGAACGCGAACGCGTGCCGGCCCGCCTCGAGCGCGCCGTGCCGCAGCGTGCGCACGCGCCGGCCGCTCACGTCGCAGATCTCCACGCGCACCTCGCCGCCCGCGGGCAGCGTGAACGCGAACGTCACCGCGCCGCGCGAGGGGTTGGGCCACGGCGCGGCCAGCGCGAGCCCGGACCCGGCGCCGCCGGTGGCCGCGTCCAGTGCAGCCGGCGCGATCACGAACGCCGCCGTCGTGTCGCCGCGCAGCGGCGCGAACGCGTCGCGCACGCGCACCATCGCGAGACCGGTGACCGGCCCGGTCACGTTCCAGCGCCACGTGCCGCCCTGCACCGCGCGCGCGAGCGTCACCCACCGCGCGCCGCCGTCGTACGAACACTCGACGTCGGCGGCGAGCAGTGCGCTCCAGTGCAGCGTGAGCACGGCGCCGATCGCGGGATGCCGCGCCGCGGGCGATTCGAGCACGACCGGCTCGGCCGGCGCGGCGAGCGTCGAGCGCGCCGACACCAGAGCGCCCGAGGGATCGAGCGCCCGCAGGTCCGCGCGGCCGTCGCCGTCGCCGTCGCGCAGCACGAGCGCGCGCGTCGCCGCGAGCGCGCCGCCCGCGGGCGCGAACGTGCCTCGCGCGCCGCGCAGCAGCGTCGCGCCGCCGCGCCCGGTCACGCCGAGGTCCACGTCGCCGTCGCCGTCGAAGTCGCCCCAGGCGAGCGCGCAGGCGCCGCTCACCGTCGCGACCGCGACGGGCGTCGAGAACGCGCCCGCGCCGTTGCCCGCGCCGAACC
>JACRIW010000052.1 GCA_016215625.1 Candidatus Eiseniibacteriota bacterium
AGCACAACACCGACCTCTCGAGCATGTACTGGCTGCCGATGCTCGGGCCTTCGTACCTGTGGCGCTGGAGTTCGGCGCGCAGCTTCCCGGCGCTCTCGCACTGCAGCGCCGATCACGATCCGGGCGACGGGCACGTGTATTCGGGCGATTCGCTCGGCACGATCAACGGCTTCGTCGAGTGGGACTCGCTCGTGGTGGACGAGCCCGGCGGCTGGGCGGTGACGCTGCGCCCGCGCGACCTCGTCACGACGCTCGGCCCCATGAACGCGCCCGACTCGTTCACGGTGGACGTCACCCCGCGGCGGCTGCAGGCGTTCCACGCCGTGCCCGGGCAGTCGTTCCCGTGGCGCGTGATGCGCACGAGCGACGACGCGATCGTGCAGGGCGGCGACGTGGTCGCGGACTCGCTCGGCCGTCTCACGCTCGAGGCCGTGCGCGTGTACCGGGGCGGCAGCCTCGTGTCCATCGGCGACCTGTCCGTGCTCGACGTGCCGCCACCGCGGGCCGCGGCGGCCGCACGCGTCGCGCTGTCGCTCCCCCGCCAGCCCCTGCGCGGCGCGGGCGAGGCGTTCGTGTCGTGGCCTCGCGCCGGCGAGGCGCGCGTCGACCTGCTCGACGTGACCGGGCGGCGCGTGTCGACGCTGTTCCACGGCGCGGCCGAAGAGGGCCGGACCCGCCTCGCGATCCCCGCGCACGCTCTGCACGCCGGCATCTACTGGCTGGTCGCGAGCGAAGGCGGCGAGAGCACGACGAAGCGCGTGGTCGTGCTGAAGTGACGCGAATCGCCGAGCGAGCCGGAAGCACCGGACCGCACGGCGTGCCGCCGCACGACGGCGACACTCGTCTCACCGCCCCGTGACGTACTCCTCGGCCATGCGCTGCGCGTTGCGGATGGCGAACCCGTGCGGGCGTGAGTAGCGGTAGTGGAGCGTGTACGCGGCCGAGGCGAGCGTTCCCGCCACGAGCAGGACCGCCGCCACCTGCCGGAGCCGGGGACGAGCGGCGAGCGAGTGCCACGCCGACACCGCCGCGTCGGCCGCGGCGAGCGCCTCGAACGGCAGGAACCAGAACTGGCCGTACGCGTGGATCGCGACCTGCCTCAGGAAGACGAGCGCCCACACCCCCGCACCGATGCTCCCCGCGAGCAGCACGCGGTCGGACTCGCTCAGTGCTTGCCCCCGGACGATGCGGGAGATCCGGAGCCCGAGCCAGCCGAGATAGAACGCGAACGGAACGTTCGCGAAATAGATGCGGTGGAAATCGAACGCCACACCGAGGCCACGCAGGAACTCACCGGTCTGGACGGCGGCCCCGCCCCAGTGCGCACCCGCGTCCATGATGGGCGGGCGCTGCCAGTGCCCGGCCCAGAGCAGGTGCAGCACCACGAGCGCGGGGGCGAGGAGCGCGGTGCCCGAGAGCGCGAGTGCCTGCGCGCGCGAATGCGCGCGCGCTCGGGCGGGACCGCGCCCCTCGAACACCGCGAGGCCCGCGAACGCCGCGAGCAGGCAGGTCGAGGTCCAGCTCGTGGCGATCGCCGACGCCCAGAGCGAGCACGCCACGATTCGCGAGGCCGCCGAAGGCCGCGCCCGGTCGCGGACGGTGAAGAGCAGCGCCCACACGCAGAGCGCGAGTCC
Organism: Candidatus Eiseniibacteriota bacterium; assembly: GCA_016215625.1. GTDB lineage: Bacteria > Eisenbacteria > RBG-16-71-46 > RBG-16-71-46 > RBG-16-71-46 > CAIXRL01. The sequence goes on from JACRIW010000052.1 coordinate 1,635, forward strand.
GAGCGGCTCGTTGAACGCGAGCTTGCCGAAGAAGGCGCTCATCGGCACGACGGCGTAAAGGGCCGCGCCGATCACCCTCCGGCCGTGGCTCTCGGGAAAGAGCGCCCTGGCGAGCAGCACGAAGCCCAGGAAACCGATCAGGTGGAATGCCGCGGGGATCGCCCGGGTGGCCAGCGGACCGCGCTCACCCGTGATCGAGTAGGCGGCCGCCATCACCAGCGGATAGAGCGGCGGATGATGCAGGTACGGCGTGAGCCCACCGTCGGCGCGCCGAAGATAGAAGTCCTGGCCACGCGTGCGCGCGAGTCCGGCATCGAGATGCGCCCCCGCGACGGCCTGCGTCCACGCGCCGTTGTCGTCGTGGATGTACGTCCACGGCGCATCCATCCGGATCGCGAGCAGCAGCGCGAGCACGAGGGCACACGCGACCAGCGCCACGCGCTCGATGCGATCGGGAGTCATGCGTCACGGGCCTCGCCAGGAGGGGGAGTTCCCCGGGAGCGATGGAGGGACTCGGCCGGGACTTCACCCCGCGACTCCCCCACCGGACCGGAGGCCGGGCGCAACGCGAGAGCGCGATGCGCCGACGGTCGGCTGGGACGCGCGACAGTATCGAAGGACCCCGAGTGGTTCAATCGCCGCATGGCCGGGGAGCGAGGCGCGAGCACCCGGCGCCGGCCGAATCGCCTCAGAAGGGCCGGACCGGCGCGGACTGCTCGGGCCCCACGCGCCCGGTCACGATGTCGGCGACGAGGTAGTTCTCGCCGTACACGGGCGAGCCGCTCATGCGTCGCAGCATCATGAGCTGCCCGACGTGCGTGAGCGCGTCGGCGATCGGCCCCTGGAGCAGACGCGTCAGCTCGGCGTGCACGGGCGCGTCCGACGCGAGGTGCGCGTCGAGCGCCGCGAGCGCCTCGAAGAAACGCGCGCCCTCCTCGTCCCACGTCGTGGGCGTGTGGTTCGGCCACTTCCCCTCGCCCTTCGCGTGCGAGAGCGTCCACACGATCAGGTCGCCGAGGTGCGCGAGGATCACGAGCGGCGTGTGCCCGCCGCCGGTGTCGAACGACGCGAACCCGGGCGGCGCGTTGCGGATCGGCTTGCCGCCGCGGTACGCGAGCACGGCGAGCGCGTGACGCAGCAGTTCACGGTCGGTCATGGGTCACCCTCCCGAATAGCCGCTGCGCCCGGCGCGGATGCGCTCGACGAGCGCGCTCGTGCTCAGCCCTTCGCGCAGCGCGATGCGCTCGACGCGGCCGCCACGCGCTTCGACGAACTCGCGTCCGACGATCTGGTCGAGCGCGTAGTCCGCGCCCTTGCACAGCACGTCGGGCGCCACCGCCTCGATGAGCCGCTGCGGCGTGTCGTCGTCGAACACGACCACGAGGTCCACGCACGCGAGCGCGCCGATCAGCGTGGCGCGATCGTGCTGGTCGAGGATCGGCCGCTCGGGGCCCTTGAGCCGCCGCACGGACGCGTCGCCGTTCACGCCCACCACGAGCCGGTCACCGAGCACGCGCGCGTCCTCGAGATATTCGACGTGACCGCGGTGCAGCAGGTCGTAGACGCCGTTCGTGAAGACGATCGTGTCGCCGCCCGCGCGCCACAGTTCGAGCTTCGCGCGGGCGTCCGCCGGCAGTTCGAAGGGCGCGCTCACGACAGCGCGCTCGCGAGCGAGTCGCGCAGCTGCGTCGCCGAGCAGCTCGCCGTGCCGATCTCGCGGATCACCACGCCGGCGGCGTGGTTGGCGAGGTAGCAGGCTTCCGGATAGTCGGCGCCCGCCGCGAGCGCCACCGCGACGACGCTGACGACCGTGTCGCCGGCGCCGGTCACGTCGTACACCTCGCGCGCGACCGTCGGCAGGTGCGTGTAGCGGCCGGACTTCTCGAACAGGCTCATGCCGTCGGCGCCGCGCGTCACCAGCGCGCACTCGGCGTCGAGCCGCTTCTGCAGTCCCCAGCCCACTTCCATCAGGCTCGCCTCGTCCACCACGCGGCGGCCCATCACGTATCCCGCCTCGTGCTGGTTCGGCGTCAGGATGCTCACGCCCGTGTAGGCGTCGATGTGGCTTTCCTTCGGGTCCACCGCGATCGGGATGCCGCGACCGCGCGCGAGTGAGATCGCGCGGTCGAGCACGGCACGCGTGAGCACGCCCTTGCCGTAGTCGGACACGATCAGGCCGTCGCACGCGGGCAGTTCGCGCGCGAGCATCGCGAGCACGCCCTCGAGCGCGACCCCTTCGATCTCCGCGCGCGACTCCCAATCCGCGCGTACGACCTGCTGGTGCTGCGCGATGATGCGCGTCTTGAACGTGGTCGGGCGCGAGGGGTCGCGCACGAGGAGCCGCGTGTCCACGCCGCGCGCGGTGAAGGCGTCGAGCAGTTGCTGCGCGCGCGAGTCCTCGCCGAGCACGCCGACGAGCGCCGGGGTCGCGCCGAGCGCGACCAGGTTCGCCGCCACGTTGCCCGCGCCGCCGAGCGAACTGCTCTCGCGCTGCACCTCGACGACCGGGACCGGTGCCTCGGGCGAGATGCGGTCGCACCGTCCCCAGAGGTAATGGTCGAGCATCAGGTCGCCGAGCACGAGAATGCGGCGGCCGGCGAATCGCTGCACGAGTTCGTACAGGCGCGGAAGCGCGAACGGCGTGGGATCGGACATGCGCGGCAGGTTAGGTGCGGCTCCGGGAACCGTCAAAAAGAAGATGCCCCGCGGCCGGCCGAGCCGCGGGGCACCCGCCGCGCCCGAACGGCTAGCGCACGACGCTCACGCGCTTCGTCACGAGGTGCCCACCCTGCTGCAGGCGCGCCCAGTAGAGCCCCGGCGCGAAGCGCAGGCCGCGGAGGTCGAGGTCGTGCTGCCCCTCGCCCGCGCCCTTGAGATCACGCGCGAAGACGCGCCGGCCGCTCACGTCCACGAGGTCGAGCGTCGCGGGCACGTCGCTCGCGAGCGTGTACGAGACGACGAAGCCGCGCGTGGACGGGTTCGGCGAGATCGCGCCGATCGCCAGCCGCGCCTGCGCGCCGACGTCCACCGACACGCGGCCGAGCATGAGCGTGCCCACGCGGAGCGCGTACTCGTAACGCGCGCCGGGGATCACGTCGGCGTCCTCGTACGCCACGGTGCCGACGCCGTCGAGCGGCAGTTCGCCGAGGCTCTCCCATTCGCCCGGCACGCTGCGGCGCTGCAGCGTGACGACCGTGGTCTGGTCGCCGCTCACCTGCCAGCGCAGGTGCACGCGGCCGCATTCGACGCGCGCCTCCATGAGCGATGCAAGCGCCGCCGTGGCGTTGTTGAGCGGGTACTCCCACAGCCCGCGGCCGTGCGTCGCGATGCGCAGCAGCCGCGCGCGCGGCTGGATCGCCATGTCGAACACCGCGACCACCGGCAGGCCGGTGCCGAGCGGCGTCCACGTCGTGCCGAAGTCGGACGACACGTACACGCCGATGTCGGTGCCCGCGTACAGGTAGTTGTGACTGAGCGAGTCCACGACGAACGCGTTGACCGGCACGTCGGGCAGCCCCGCTCCCGCAGGCTCCCAGGTGGAGGCGCCTCCCGCGAGGTTCCGCGTGCGCCAGATGTGCTGGCCGGCCGCGACGCCGTAGCCCGCGAACGCGACGTAGGCGGTGTTCGGGTCGGCGGGATCGATCACCGCGCGCGAGACGAAGTTCGTGGGCATGCCCGCGCTCCGCACGTCGGTCAGCACGCTCGAGCCGGTCGTGGTCGCGAACAGCTTGCCATCCTCCGTGCCCGCGATGCGCACGTCGTCGTTCATCGCCGCGATGCCGATGGCGCTGATCGCGCCGCCGGTCGAGAGCGTCTGGCTCACGGGCGTCATCGTGTCACCACGGTTGGCCGAGCGGTAGAGGATGCTCGTTCCGAAGTAGACCGTGTTCGGCGTGCCCGGCCCGAGCGCGACGGGCGCGTAGAAGAGCACCGGGTCGCTGCCGCCGATCCCGTTGTTCGCGCCGTACGCGACCCCCTCGCAGTTGGGAGTCGGGTCCACGTAGCCGGCTCCGCGGAACGCCCATTCGCCATCCCGTGCGCAGGCGGTCGTGGTCACGCGCGCGAGACCGATGTAGAAGTTCGTGACGTTGAAGTACGTGTGGTACATGACGACGCTCGCCGTGTCGGCCGAGCCCTGGTCGATCGCACAGAACCCGCCGTCGCCGAAGTCGGCGCGCAGCCAACTGGCGTCGTGGTCCATCCAGTTCGTGCCGTTGTCCTGTGTGCCCCCGATCGTGAAGTGCGGATCGTACGGATGCACGGCGAGCGACTGGAACTGCGTGGCGCTGAAGCCGGACGTGTTGCGGCTCACCCAGTTCACGCCGCGATCGGACGAACGGTAGATGCCGCCATCGTTGCCCATGTACACGATCGACGGGTTCGAGGGCGCGCACACGATCGCGTGGCAGTCGGCGTGGACCCCGCCGTTGCTCCAGTTCGCGTCGCTGAACCCGACGCCCGCGTTGACGGAGCGGATGTACTCGCGAGAGCACGTGCCGTCCGCCGAGCCGCCGAGGTGCACGACCGACGTGTCCTGCGGGTCGGCCGTGATCACGATGTCGTACCAGCACTGCCCCCCGCAGAAACCACCACCGCCGATCTGCTTGCTGCCGAACGTGAGGCCACCATCCTGCGAGCGCCGGATCGCGCCGGAGCCCGTCGTGCAGCCGGTGCCCGTCGCGGGCTCGCTCGTGGCCAGCAGCACGCGCGAAGGTCCGCCCGCGCGCGGCGTGACGGTGAGCGTGCCGCGCCCGTTCCGGTCGGTCGTCGCCAGCACGAGCGAGAACGAGGGAGTCGGCGTGGTCAGGGTCGACGTGCGCCACACACCGCCCACGCCCACCTCCGAACGCACGTAGCACAGCAGCACGTTCGGGTCCTCGGGCGTGAACGCCATGTCCATGATGGACACGTTGCCGGTCGTATCGGCACCGACGCTGCCCTGGGAGGTCACCTTCACCTTCGTGAACGCCGGACTCGCTGCGGTGGCGTTCGTGCTGTGGTAGAGCCCGCGCAGCCCGAGCGGCGGCGCCGTGCCCGCGAGCACGTCGCAGCCGATGCCGCCGATGCCCGTCGCGGTCGCGACCCAGATGTCTGCCGGATCGGAGGGAGAAACGAGGATCCTGCTGATCGAGCGACCCGTGAACGCGTAGGTCCCCGCGACGCCGGTCGTGACCGGCGGATCGATCGGCCCGGTGAGCACCGGCGTCGCGTTCACACCGTCGATGCGGTACAGCCCGACGCCGAAGTAGCTGTCGCACGAGCTGCTCGACTCGCCCGTGCCGACGTAGAGGATGCTCGGGTCCGAGGGCGCCAGCGCGAGCGCGCCGATCGCGAGCGAGGCCGCTCCGTCGAACAGCGAGGTCCAGTTCGCACCGCCGTCGAACGAACGGTACACGCCACCCTGCGCGGTGCCCACGTACACGGTGTCCGCGTGCTCGGGGTCCACGGCGATGCACGTCACGCGGCCGCTCACGGCGACGACGGGGGACGTCTGGCCGTTCGGGATCGGCTGCGGACCGAGCGCGGTCCACGCCGGCCCGACGCCGAACGGCCCGAGTGCGCGCACCTGCTGCCGCATGTGCTGCACGGCGCGCACGCGGTCGCGCGCAGTCGCCCCGGCGAGCGTGCCTCGAACGCGGTCGTACCAGCCCTGGCGGCGCGCGAGGTATTCGCCACGATCCATGCGGCCGCGCAGGAACGCGGGCATGTCGGGCTCGACCTGCAACGGCGGCGAGTCCTCGGCACGCGCCGCGGGTGCCCAGGCGGGAGGCCGCGGTTCGGCGTGCACGGCGGCGGCGGCGAGCAGGGAGGACAACACGACGGCGGGTAGGAAGGAGCGGACGTCCATGGCGCGGCCTCACGGGATCGAGAGCGTGGGGGGAACCCCGGCAGGCTAGCCGCGGTGGTGCGCGCCCAACAAGAAAAACGCGAGCCCGAATCCGTCGTGGACCGGGCCCGCGTGCGTGAAGCTCCGCTTCGCTGTGAGTCGTACAGCGCTGCGCGTGCCGCCGCGCGGGGCGTCTTCGTCCTGACGACGGGGCCCGCGTACGGAACGCGAGCGCATGAAAGCGCACGCGGCCCGCGGAATCAATGCCGCGCAGCCCGGTCGTGCGAAAATTGACGACCTTTTCGGGGCCGCCTAGCGTGCGCGCATGACTCTCGAAATCGTTCCGCTCACCGACGCCGCGCACGAAACGCTGCGCGCGCTGCTGCACCATCCGTCCGTGGCGCCTCAGTTCGACAAGTTCCTCGGGCCCGACGGCCTCGAGCACAAGTTGTCGGACCGCAAGCTCGACCGCGATTGCCTGCGCCTCGCGCGACTCGACGGCGAGCCCGTCGGCTTCGGCGTCGCGTGGGTGCTGCCGCAGCCCACGAACGTCTGGACGATGACGCGCGTCGCGGTGATCGAGCCGCACCGCGGCAAGGGCGTGGGCCGCGCGCTCGCCGAGGCCGTGATCGCGGCCGTGCGCGCGAAGGCGCCCCCCGGTGCGCCGGTCGAGGTCGCCGGCGCCGCGTGGATGCCGCAGCCGCACGCCGAGGCGCTCGCGACGTCGCTCGGATTCGAGCCCGAACGCTTCTTCTGGCTCATGGAGCGACCGCGCGGTCCCGTCGCGCCGCCCGAATGGCCGGCAGGCGTCACGGTGCGCACGTTCGACGGCAGCGACGCGATGCTCGCCGACTGGCACGACGTGTACAACGACTCCTTCGCGCAGCACTACCGCTTCACCCCCGCGTCGATCGAGGACGGCCGCCACATCGTGGCCGGGCCGCATTTCCGCCCCGACGGCCTGCTGCTCGCGTGGCGCGACGGCGCGATCGCCGGCTTCTGCCGCATCGAACTGCACGAGACGCGCGGCGAGATCGGCGTGCTCGGCACCGCGCACGCGGCGCGCGGCATCGGGCTCGGGCGCGCGCTCCTGCGCTGGGGCGTGCAGTGGCTCGAGCGCGAGACCACCACGCCCGTCACGCTGCTCGTGGACGGCGTGAACGAGAACGCGCTGGAGCTCTACCGCAGCGAGGGCTTCGAAGTCTCGCGCACGCGGCGCATCTGGGGGCGGACGTACGAGGGACGCGCTTGAGCGGCGCGCCGGCGCCCGAAGGCGGGAGGTCGTTCCGCACGTTCCTCGTGCTGTGGAGCACGCAGACGCTGTCGCTCTTCGGCTCGTTCGTCACGCAGTTCGCCATCAACATCTGGCTCACGCTCGAGCGCTACCCGCGTCCGGAGCAGAAGGGCGAACTGGCGCTCGCGCTCACCGCATGCGCCGTGGCGTCCACGCTGCCGCTCGTCTTCTTCATGCCGCTCGCCGGGGCGTTCGCCGACCGGCACGACCGGCGGCGCATCCTGTTCGTCGCGAACGTCGTGTCCGCGGCACTCACCGCCGTGCTCCTCGTGCTCCACGCCTCGCACCTGCTCTCACTCCCGGCCGCCGTCGTGCTGCTCGCGGGCTACGCGCTCGCGGGCTCGTTCCACAGCGCCGCCTTCGACAGCGCGTACGCGACGCTCGTGCCCGATGCGCAGCTCGGCCGCGCGAACGGCATGATGCAGACGTCGTTCGCGCTGTCGCAGGTCGTCGCGCCCGGGATCGCGGCCGTGCTGATCGGACTGCCCGCGCTCGCGCGCGCCGGTCGGGTGCCGCTGCCCGCTTCGCTCTCGAGTGGCGTGCCGTTCGCCTTCGCGGCCGACGGGCTGAGCTTCGCGATCGCGGCGGCCGCGGTCGCGGCGCTTCGCTTCCCGCCCGCCGTCCGGAGTGAGCGCGGCGCGAGCGTCTGGCACGACACGTTCGAGGGCTTCGCGTGGATCGTGAAGCGCCGGCCGTTCCTGTGGCTCATCAGTTTCGGCGGGCTCGCGAACCTCACGTTCGCGCCGCTCCTGCTGCTCATGCCGCTCCTCGTGCGTGACCGCCTCGCCGCCGACTGCGCGGCGCGGCACCTGTCGTACGAGGCGGCGCTCGCGCTCGTGAACTCGGTCATGGGACTCGGCGGCGTCGTGGGCGGCGTGCTCATGACCGTCTGGGGCGGGCTTCGACGCCGGCTCGTGTACGGCATGATCGGCTCGATGATCGTGCTCGGCGCGGGACAGGTGGTCGCGGGCCTGTCCACGACCGTCGCGGCATTCGCGACCGGGCTCTTCCTGAGCGAACTGCTCGTGCCCGCGCTGAACGCGCATTCGTTCCTGCTGTGGAAGGACCTCACGCCGCCCGGGATGCTCGCGCGCGCGCTTTCGACGCGGCGCTTCATCGCGCAGAGCGCGTTCCCGGCCGGCACCATGATCTCGGGCTGGCTCGCCGCGAAGTTCGAACCGTGGATCGTCGTGACCATCGCGGGCGGGACGCTCGCCACCTGGTGCACGGTGATGATGCTGACGCCGTCCTTCGCGACGCTCGAAGCCCGCATGCGCGAGAGCGCCGCGCGCGACTGACGCGCGTGCGCCGGGCTCAGCGCCCGAACTCGAACCGCTGGCGGCACCACACCGCGACCGGTCGGCCGTGCTGCGTCGCCGGCCAGAAGCGCATCGCGAGCGCGGCCTCGATCGTGGCGACGACCGCGGCCGAGTCCGCGGCGCCGTCGGCGAACATCGCGTCGGAGACCGCGCCCTCCTCGTCCACACGCACGTCGAGTTCGACCCAGCCGCGCTTCGCACGCGCGCGGTCCACACGCGCGCCCTCGCGCACGATCGGCGCGCGAAGTTCGTCGTCGGCCGCGAGCGCGCCCGCGGCGGGAGGCGCCACGTGCGGCTCGGGTTCGGCCGGCTCGGGTGTGGGGGGCGCGAGTGCGAGACCCTCGCGGCGCGGGGCGACGCGCACCATCGCGACGCGCGGCGGTTCCGGCGGGGTTCCGGACGGATCGAAGTCCGCGACCGGGCTCAGCGCACCGGGCACCGACTCGGTCGCGCCGGGGCGCACGCCCCGCGTGCCGGCGGAGGCGGCGGGAGCGTCCGAGGACTCCCGCGTCCCGCAACCGCAGGCGGCGGCCAGCAGCAGCGTCGCCGCCAGCGCGGCCGCGGGCCCGTGTGAGCCGACTCGCGTTCGCATGGCCGCACCATAGCGTCCGGCCGCGGTGGCGTCAGCCCCGCGAAAGGCCGCCGCCGGGCGCTGGCACGGAAAGTCGCGCGAGGCGGCGCTTGTTCCCCCTCGGGGCGCGGGACTACTGTCGAGACATGACCTCTCGCGAACGCATGCTCGCCGCCCTGCGCGGCGAATCCGTCGACCGCCCGCCCGTGTCGTTCTGGGGCCACGTCTACCACCGTGAATCGAGCGCGGAGGATCTCGTCGCGCACACGATGGAGCGCTGGCGCCGGTTCGAATGGGACTGGGTGAAGCTCAATCCCCGCAAGCACTGCTTCGTCGAGGACTGGGGGGTGCGCTACCGCTACAGCGGCGTGCCGGACGCCAAGCCCACGCTCGAATATTTTCCGGTCGCGAACAGTTCGGACTGGGACCGCATCGCGGAAATCCCGCACGACGAGGGCGTGCTCGGCGAGCAGATCGCGTCCGTACGACAGCTGCGAGCCCAGTTGCCGGCCGACGTGCCGATCCTGGCCACCGTGTTCACGCCGCTCGCGATCCTGGGCGAGCTCACCGAGCCGCCGACGCTGCTGCGCGATCACCTCACGAGTGCGCCCGCCGCGATCGAGCGCGCGCTCGAAAAGGTGACGCGCGTGTACGAGAAGTTCGCCGCCGCGCTCATGGCCGCGGGGGCCGACGGCCTGTACCTCGCGACCGTGGACTGGGGCTCGCGCCGGTTCGTGACGAGCGAATCCCTCAAGCGCTGGTCACGGCCCTACGACCTGCGCGTGCTCGCCGCCGCGGGGGCGTCGCCGTTCCACACGCTGCACGTGTGCAAGGGCGACTGCCTGCTGTTCGATTTCGCCGACTATCCGGTGGGCGCGTTCTCGTGGGACGCGACCGCACCGGGCAATCCCTCGCTCGCCGAAGGACTCGAGCGCCTGGGAGGCGCCGTCATGGGAGGCATCTCCCACGAAGGCGCCATCCTCGACGCTTCGCCCGACGGCGTGCGTCTGCAGTACCGCCGTGCGCTCGAGCAGACGGGCGGACGGCGCTGGCTGGTCGCGCCCGGGTGTTCGATGCCACCCGCCACACCCGAGGGAAACCTCGCGGCGATCCGGGAAGACGTCCTCCACACGGTCGCGTCCGAAGGGCGCATGGCCCGATAGGCAGTCCGGCAGCGCCCTCTGTCACCGGAGCGGTTCCCCGCCGCACCGGTTCACGTGTGGAGGTGCGTCATGCGGAGTGTGTGGATCGTTCTCGCGTTGCTGTCGCTCCCGGTGGTCGCCGGCGCACAGGGCGTCGACAAGTATCCCGCCGGTACGCCAGTCCCCGTGGTGCGCCCGTACACCGAAGGCGGCACGCTGCCCGTGCCGCACCGCTCGATCGGTTCGGTGGGCGTCGGTGAGCGCGCCCCGGACTTCGAACTCGAGTCGGCGTCGGGGGGCAAGCGCCACCTGAGCGACTGGCGCGGCAGCTGGGTCGCGCTGTGGTTCGGCTCGCGCGCACCCTCGATCGCCGCCGCCGACACGCTCGCGCGCGCCGTCGCCCCGGACGGTGTCGCCGTGCTCATGATCGCGGCCGAGCGCAGCGGCATGCTGCGCGGCTGGCTCGATCGCAATCCCGGCGCGATGGTGACACTGCTCTCGGACGCGATGCGTGACATCGCGTGCGAGTACGGCGCGTTCGACGCGACGCGCGGGCACAGCACGCCCGGTTTCGTGCTCGTGGACGCGGACGGTGTCGTGCGCGTCGCCGTCGTGGGCGTGGCGCTGGGCGCGGACGACGCGCGGCGCATGGTGCAAATCGCGAAGACCAGTCTCTAGCTTTGCACGGCGCCCCGGAGATTCACTGGGGCGCCGTGACTTGCCCTCTCGCACATCGCACCGATTCAACCGGCCGCGAAACGGGGTCGATAGGCAGGAATGTGGCGCTCACATCCTGCTTCATCGCACATCTTCTTCCCCTGAGGGCAATCATGACGACTCGCCTGATCTGCGCGTCCCTCCTGACACTTTCGCTCGGCGCGGGCCCGGTGCTCGCCGCCGGTTGGAACTCTCCCCCACCCCGTCCCGAAGCCCAGGCCACGCTGCCGCTCGTGCCGCTCGGCACCAGCGGCGAGTACGCGTGGATCGAAGTGGGCTCGAGCGCGCCCGACTTCTCGTACGAGGCGCTCGAGGGCGGCTCGAACCGCCTGCACGACCTGCGCGCGCAGGGCCCCGTGCTGATCGTGATCGGGGCGACGAACGAGCAGCTCGCCTCGCTGCAGCGCGAACGCGAGGAACTGCTCGGCATGGGCGTCGTGCCGGTCGCCGTGGTGGACGCGCGCGCGAGAGCGGTGCGCCGCCAGATCGGCAAGCTCGGGCTGACCTATCCCGTCATCGCGGACACGCGCCGGCTGATCGCGGCGCAGTTCAACGCGCTCGAGCCGCACTCGCGCGCGGCGATGCCGGCGTGGTTCGTCGTGGACCGTCAGGGGCGTGTGCGCGACCTGAACCGTTTCGAGTGGCCGGCCCGCGACTGGTCGGCGATCGCCTCGAGCGCGCTCGGCCTGCCGCGCGAGGGCGAGTCGCGCCCGGCTTCGGCGCGCTGAGCGCACGGCGAGCAGGAAGCACGAAGGGCGCGGCGACCTCGGTCGCCGCGCCCTTTTGCTTGTCCGTTCGGCTGCCGCACCCGCTCAGGCCGCACGCAGCTTCCTTGCGCTCAGCACGCGCAGCGCGTTCTCGACGTCCTCCCACGAGAACGGCTTCGCCATCACGAGATCCACGCCGCGCGAGGCGGCCGCTTCCTCTTCGAGCTGGAAGCCCCAGCCCGTGACGAGCACGACGTCGGGCGGGTTCGCGCACGCCTTCGCGGTCAGCGCGAGGTCCCAGCCGTTCACGTCCGGCATGCCGAGGTCGGTGAAGACGACGTCGAACGTGTCGCGGCCCAGCGCCTCGACGCCCGCGGGGCCACCGTGCGCGCGCGTGACCTGCATGCCCATCGCGGCGAGCAGGTCCACGAGCACCTCGAGCACCGTCTGCTCGTCGTCCACCACGAGCACGCGTCGCGACTCCGGCGTCAGGGTGGAATCCGCGGCCTGCGATTCGGACTCGATCGCGCCGACCGGGAACTCGAGCGTGAACACCGTTCCCACGCCGGGCTCGCTCTGCACCTCGATCGCGCCGCGATGGCGCGAGACGATGCCGTAGGCGACCGAAAGCCCGAGGCCGGTGCCCTTGATCTCCTTGGTCGTGAAGAACGGGTCGAAGATCTTCGCCCGCGTCTCCTCGTCCATGCCGACGCCGGAGTCGCGCACCTGCACGCGCACCGCGTCGTGGCCGTTCTCGGACGTGATCCACAGTCCGCCGCCGTCCGGCATCGCGTCGAGCGCGTTGAGCACGAGGTTCGTGAACACCTCGCGCAGTTCGCTCGCGTTGCCCGCCGTCGGCAGGTTCGCCTGCAGCTCGAGGTGCACGTCCACCTGCACACCGCGACGCTTGGCGCCGGTCTCCCACGCGGGCCGCGTGAGTTCGAGCACGCCGAGCAGCACCTGGTTGATGTCGAGCGTCTCGAAACGCTCGTCCTGGCGCACGCGCGTGAACTCCTGCACGCGGCGCACGGTGTGCGCGCCGTCGAGCGCGGCCTGCTCGATCACGCCGAGCTGGCGTCGCAGGTCGGAGTCCGTGTTCGTCTGGAGCAGCAGCTGGGTCCGGCCGAGGATCGCGGCGAGGATGTTGTTGAAGTCGTGCGCCACGCCGCCGGCCATCTCGCCGAGCGCGTTGAGCTTCGCCGACTGCACGAGCTGCGCCTGCGTCTGCCGCAGCTCGTCGAAGGCGACCTTCATGTTCTCGTACAGGCGAGCGTTCGCGATCGCCGCGCTGCACTGGCCGGCGAAGAGCGTCGCGAGCTCGAGATCCTCGGTCTGGAAGCCGCGCGGCCCGATGCGCGTGAGCGTGATCACGCCCACGACCTTGTCGCGCGACAGCAGCGGCACGCACAGCAGCGCCGTCTGCTCCGGCGGCGTGCCGGGCACGGTCACGGCGCGCGGATCGGCTTCGGCGTCGTTCACGATCTCGCCGCGCCCGGTCTGCGCCACCATGCCCGTGATGCCTTCGCCGAGCTTCAGGCGCACGGCCATCATCTCTTCCATGTACGAGCGCGCGTCGCACACGACGGGCACGAGCACCTGCTCGGCCTCGTCGAACAGGAACACGCTGCACTCGTCCGTCTGGATCACCTGCCGCACGAGCTTGGCGATCGTGCCGAGAATCGTGTTGAGGTCGAGCGAGTTCACGACCGCGTGGCTCACTTCGAGCAGCGCGGCGAACTTCTCCTTCTGGCGCTTCTCGCGCTCGAGCATGTCGGCGAGGGTCGCGTCGGCGATCGCGCGCGAGGCGTCGGCCGAGAAGCTCACGAACCAGCCCGAAAGCCGGCCGTTCGGCGCGAACGGCACGCGCGAGACCATCAGGTCCTGGTCGGGCCGCACGCGCAGCCGCACGCGGTCGAGTTCCAGCGCGTCCTGTGCCTGCCCGGGCGCCGAGCGCTCGTGACTTGCCGGGTCGCCCGCGAGCAGTTCCGGCATGCGCATGCCGACGAGCACGTCACCGCGCTCGCACGCGAGTTCGCGGAAGGCGCCGTTGGCGCACGTGATGCGAAGCTCGGCATCCACGAACACCATCGGTGCCGGGATGAATTCGAGGATCGGGCCGAGCTCCGCGCCCCAGCCCTGCGAGCCGCCACGCGGCACATGCCGCCCCTGAGCGCGGACGAGCGCGACCAGCGCCTCGCCGACCGCTCCGCGGGACGCACCGAGCGACGACCAGCGCTCGACCGCTCCGCGCACCTGGTGCAGGAATGCGGTGGAGTCGGACGATTGGAACGCGCTTTCGAGTTCGGAGACGAAGCCGCGCGCTTCCTCGAGCGCGGTTTCGGTTCCGAGCGGACGTTCGAGCGGTGACGCGATGGCTTCCGCCAATCGCGTGCGATGCCGCTTCAGGTAGCGAGCGATGGACGCGTACACGGGGGCTTTCTCCGAGGGAGGGAGAGTCGGACGAAGTCATTTTCGGAACCGGGTGGCGAGGTCTTGAGCATTCCGGCACTTCCCGCGGCCACACCGGGCGAGATGCGAACGGGCCGTGCATTTCGCAACGCCACCGCGCCGGTCGGCCTCGTGGCCCCGTCCGTGCTGAGCACTCGCCAGAAGGGTCGCTTCGGTGTTATCCGTTTCCGGAACGTCGTGACTCCCCAGAGATGCCCGGAGGAACTCCCGTGAAGCCCATGCGCTGGCTCCCGCTGGTCGTCGCCGCCGCTCTTTTGGCGGGCGCGGCGATCGCGCCCGCCGCCACCTCGAAGAAGAAGCGCAAGCCGGCCGCGCGCCCCGCGACGGGCGCGTCGCACGTTCCCGATTCGGTCACGCCCGTCTATCCGCCCGCGACCGCCGAAGACGTGGTCGCGGCCGAGCGCGCGTTCGCCCGCCACGCCGACGCGCTGGGCACGCGCGACGCGTTCCTCACGTGGCTCGCCCCCACGTCGGTGATCTTCCGCCCGGGGCCGGTCAACGGGCCCAAGGCCATGGCCGCGACCCCGGTGTCCCCGGCGCTGCTCGCGTGGATGCCCGAGCGCGTCGTGCTATCCTCGAGCAACGACCTCGCGCTCTCGGTCGGCCCGTGGGCGTGGCACCAGGTGGCGAACAAGCCCGCCGTCGCGTGGGGCACGTTCGTCTCGATGTGGAAGCGCATGCCGGACGGCTCCTGGAAAGTCGCGCTCGACGGCGGCGTCTCACATCCGCGGCCGGCCGCCGACTCGGTCGAGGTGTTCGCCTCGAAGCTCGCCCCGGCGCCCTCCACGGGTCGCGGCCCGCTCGCGCGGCGCCAGACGCTGTGGCAGACCGACGTCGCGTTCGCGAAGTTCGCCGGTGACTCCGGCGTCGCCGGCGCCTTGCACCGCTACGCATCTTCGGACCATCGCCGGCTGCGCGAGGGTGTCGCGCCGATCGTGGGCCGCGAGCCCGCGCACGGAGCGGCCGAGCTGGCCGACGAGCGCGGCACGTTCATGTCGCTCGCGCAGTTCATCTCGGCGAGCGGCGACCTCGGCTACACGTACGGCACGTTCGTGCGCACGCGCGGCGCCGAAGTGGATTCGAGCTACTACGTGCACGTCTGGCAGCGGGGCTCCGACAAGCCGTGGGAGCTGCTGCTCGACATGCTGCTGCCGCAGCCCAAGACCACGAAGTAGCCACCCGCGCCCGCACCGTCGCCGCCGTGCGCGTGTCGTCCACGCGCGTGGCGGCGATTCGTTCGTGCGGCGCGTGCAACCGCGTGCGGGAGCGCGACGGCGGCTCGCGCACGGTGCTTGCAGTGTGCGGCTCGCGACCCGCCCCCGTCCGGGTGACTCTCCGCATGCTCGCTCGCGTCCGCACGGCCGCGCTCTGGGGACTCGACGCCTTCGCGGTGGACTGCGAGGTGGACGTCGGGCCGGGGCTGCCCGGCTTCGTCATGGTGGGACTGCCCGACACGTCGGCGCGCGAGGCGCGTGAGCGCGTGTGGCCGGCGCTGCGCAATGCCGGGCTGTCGCCTCCCGACCGGCGCGTGACCGTGAACCTCGCGCCCGCCGACCGCCGCAAGGAAGGCGCGGCGGCCGATCTCGCGCTCGCCCTCGGACTGCTCGTGGCCACGGGCCAGGCGCCGCCCGAGAAGCTCGAACGCACTGCGGCGCTCGCCGAAGTCGCGCTCGACGGGCGGCTGCGCGGCACGCGCGGCACATTGCCGCTCGCCGAAGCGGCGTGGCGGGCGGGCGCGCGCACGCTGCTGTGCGCGGCCGAATCGGCGCGCGAGGCCGCGATCGTCGAGGGACTGCAGGTGCTCGCGGCGAAGACGATCGGCGAGGCGTGCGACTGGCTGCGCGGCGAACCGCTCGACCTGGCGCAGCCCGCCGCACCCGACGACTCGCGCGCGGCGGCCGACGATCTGGCGGACGTGCGCGGGCAGACGATCGCGCGGCGCGCGCTCGAGCTGGCCGCGGCCGGCGGGCACCACCTGCTGCTCGTGGGCCCGCCCGGCGCGGGCAAGTCCATGCTCGCGCGCCGGCTTCCCGGCATCCTGCCGCCGCTCACGAGCGCCGAGGCGCTGACCGTGACGCGACTGCACTCGGTCGCCGGGCTGCGCCGCCCGGGCAGCGGGCTCATGCGCGAGCGGCCGTTCCGCGCGCCGCATCATTCACTGTCGCGCGCGGGGCTGATCGGCGGCGGCGCACCACCGCGCCCGGGCGAGCTGTCGCTGGCGCATCACGGCGTGCTGTTCCTGGACGAACTCGCGGAGTACCCGCGCACGCTGCTCGACGCGCTGCGCGAGCCGCTCGAGACCGGCACCGTGGATCTCGCGCGCGCGAGCGGCCACGTGCGCTTTCCCGCGCGGCCGCTCA
>JACRIW010000005.1 GCA_016215625.1 Candidatus Eiseniibacteriota bacterium
GCCTTCCTCGCGAGCCTCGCGGCAAGGAGGTGTGGCGTCGCCGGTCATCACGACACCCCGCTATGAGTGTTGGTTCAAGAACAAGGTGGCATCACGAGCAAAGCAGGGATGTCCTTTTGCTCCGTCGCGCGCGTCCTGCGTCGCGGCGTATTTCCCTCAGGACTGCTCGTCCAGCAACTGGTCGAGCCGGTCGAGCGCCGCGGTCAGCCGCGCCGTGCGATCGCCGAGGGAAACGCCGTCGCGCTCACGGGAAGCGCGTTCCTTGAAGAGCTCATCGGCGATGTTGAGCGATGCGAGAATGGCCACTTTGGACAACGACGCGACCGGGAGCTTGTCGGTGATCTCCCGCATCTTGCGGTCCACATAGCCCGCCACGCCCAGGATGTACTCCTGGTCGGCTTCACCGCGAATGGCGAGCTGCTGACCCAAGATCTGGACGTGAACGACGGACTTGTCGTTCCGGCCGTTCGTCGAGGCGGTGTCCGTAGTGGTGGCATCCATCGGTCACTCTCTCCCGCCGCTTTTCCCTGCGTCTCTGGTGATGTTTCGGTGACCGGCCCTTCGCCGTCCGTGCGCAACCCGCGCGCGCGTGCGGACCAAGGGACGGGCGCTACGCGTCGATGCGCTCCAGCTTCTTGAGGAGCACGTCGATCCGGGCGGCCACGTCCTTGCGCTCGGCGGTCCATTCGCGCTGTTCCTTCTTGAGCGCGGCGACTTCGGACACGAGAGCGGTCGGATCGTTGCCCTGGAGCTTCGCCACCGTCTCTTCGAGCTGGCGCGCGAGCTCCGACTTCTCGCCTTCCACCGTGGTCAGCGTGGCGGAAAGCTCGGTCTGTCCGGCGTGGAGCGTCGCCTTGTCGGCCTCGGCCTGCGCGAGCAGGGCCCGGGCTTCGGCGCCGGCCTTCTCCAGTGCGGACTTTTCGGCCTGAAGCGACTGCAGGCCATCTTCGAGCGAGGCCTTCTGCTCCTCGAGCTGCTTCATGCGGCTCTCGAGCGTGGCCTTCTCGGTCTCCATCTCCGCCTGCGCCTTCTCGTACTGGGCGAGCTTGAAGCGCAGGTCCTGCACGATCGCTGCGGCTTTTTCGACCCGCGCCGCGAGGCGGTCGAGGTCGGTCGTCACGACGGCGGTGTCCATCATTCCTAGCGTTCCCTCAGCTGACCGCCGCAGTCCCTGGCGACGGCCGCCACCATGCGTGCCTGAATCTCCTGGACCTCGGACTCGGCGAGCGTGCGCTCCGCGTGCTGTAACTCCATCGCGTAAGCGAGGCTCTTCATGCCCTCCGGAGTACCGGGGCCCTCGTACACGTCGAACAGCTCGATGCTGCGAAGCACCTCGCCGGCGGCGCCGCCGAGGCACTCGTGCAACCGGGCGTGCGTCGTGGCGCGCGGAACGAAGAACGCGAGATCACGACGGACGCTCGGGAAGCGACCCGGGACCTTCGCGCGGGGTGTGGCCGACGCGGCTTCGACGAGCGGATCCAGCAACGCCACGAAGACGTGTACCGGGACCTCGATCTCGTATGGCCGCAACAGCGACTGGCCCAGCGTTCCGGCCCATGCAATGCGTGAAGCCCCGACCGCAACTTCCGCACTGGCACCGGGTTTCCAACCGGGGGCAGCATAGGCGCGCCATTGGGGCGAGTCAACGCGCATCTCGCTCAACCACGCCTCCCAGAGCCCCTTCGCGTCGAGGAAATCCACCGTCCCGCGCACGTCGTAGGCGCCGTCCTTCAGCGCGCCCGTCGTGTCGTGCGAGTGCTTCCAGCGCTGGCCCGTGACGAGCGCCACCAGCATGAGGCGCTCCTCGGGCAGGCGGCCGCCGCGATCGAGCACGCCCGCTCCCACTTCGAACAGCCGCACGGCGGGCGCGCCCTGGCGCAGGTTGTGCGCGCACGCGCGCAGCAGCCCGGGCAGCAGGTTCGGCCGCAGCACTTCGCCTTCGCGGCTCATCGGGTTCACGAGCCGCACGAGCTTCGGCTCGTCGCCGAGCGCCTCGGCCGCGGCGGTCGCTTCGCTCTCGGAGACGAGCGAGCCGCACCACGCCTCGTTCAGGCCGCGGGCGAGCATGGCTTCGCGCGCACGGCGCACGACGCGCTCGCGCGGCGTGCGGGTGGCGTACGCGCCGCCCGTGTGCAGCGGCGCCTCGGGAATGCGGTCGTAGCCGTTCGAGCGCGCGATCTCCTCGACGAGATCGTCCTCGAGCGTGCAGTCGAGCCTCCACGTCGGCACGTGCACCTTGAGCATGACGCCTTCGCGCGTGACGCCGAACTCGAGCGCACGCAGCAGTTCCTCGCAGCGGTCGATCGCGAACGGCAACCCCACGAGTCGCGTCGCGCGCGAGGGGCGCAGCGTCAGCGTGCGAGGTTGCGGCTCCGCGTGCACGCGCTTCGAGGCGCCGAGCTTCGCGCCCGGGCACAGCTCGAGCAGCAGGTTCAGGAAGCGCGCCGCGGCGGCCGAGCCGATCGCGGGATCCACGCCGCGCTCGTAGCGCTTGCTCGCGTCGGTCGACAGGCCGAGCGCCTTGGACGCGCGCCGGACGCGCGCCGGCTGGAACCACGCGCACTCGAGCAGGATGTCCGTCGTGCTCGCGGACACTTCGCTCCGTTCGCCGCCCATGACACCGGCGATCGCGACGGTCTTCTTCGCGTCGGCGATCACGAGCACTTCGGCGGTGAGCTCGCGCTCCTTGCCGTCGAGCGTCGTGAACTTCTCGCCCGCCGACGCGCGGCGCACGCGGATCGCGGGGCCGTCGAGCTTCGCGAGATCGAACGCGTGCAGCGGCTGCCCGAACTCGAACAGCACGAGGTTCGTGAGGTCCACGATGTTGTTGATCGAGCGCTGGCCCATCGCCTCGAGCGCGCGCACGAGCCACGCGGGCGACGGCCCGACCGTGACGTGCTCGACCACCTGCGCGAGGTAGCTCGGGCAGCCTTCGGCGTCCTCGCACGCCAGGTCGAACGTGTCCGCGGCCTTCGACCGCTCGCCGAGCAGCGCTTGCGCGCGCACGGTCCAGCGGCCGCCGAGCGCGGCCTTCACTTCACGCGCGAGGCCGAGCACGCCCATGCCGTCGGGACGGTTGAACGGCACTTCGACCTCGAGCACCGCGTCGGGCTCGGGGAAGTACGCGTCCACCGGCGAGCCGATCTTCAGCTCGCGGCCCGCGAAGAGTTCGGTCAGTTCGAGGATGCCGCTGTGGTCCTCGGAGAGCATGAGCTCTCGGGCGGAGCACAGCATGCCCTCGCTCTCCTCGCCGCGGATCTTCGCGCGCTTGATCTCGAGCCCGTTGGGCATGACGGTGCCCAGCGTCGCGAGCGGCACGGTCATGCCGGCCGCCACGTTCGGTGCGCCACAGACGATGCGCAGCGGCTCCGCCCCACCGGCGTCGACGCGACAGAGCTTGAGCTTGTCGGCGTTCGGGTGCTTGTTCGCCTCGAGCACGCGCGCGACCACGATGCCGGGATACGCGCGGCCGTGCAGTTCGACACCTTCGACGTAGAAGCCGCGGGTGGTGAGCGCTTCGGCGACCTGCTGCGGCGTCGCGTCGTACTCGACCCACTGGCGGAGCCAGGAAATCGGGAGCTTCATGGAGTGCGGTCCTTGCTCAGAACTGCTCGAGGAAGCGCAGGTCGTTCTCGAGGAACAGGCGGATCTCGGGAATCCCGTAGCGGCCCATGGCGATGCGCTCGAGGCCCATGCCGAAGGCGAAGCCCGTGTAGATCTCGGGATCGATGCCGACCGCGCGGAAGACGTTCGGGTGCACCATGCCGGCGCCGAGCACCTCGACCCACTTCGTGCCCTTGCACACCGGGCAGCGCTTGCCGCCCTCGGCCGTGGCGATGTGGCCGGTGCCCGAGCAGGTGACGCACTGCACGTCCATCTGCACGCCGGGCTCGACGAACGGGAAGTAGATCGGAATGATGCGCGTCGGCAGATCGGCGCGATAGATCGCGCGCGCGAACGTGTTGAGCGTGGCCTTGAGGTCGGCCATCGACACGTTGCGGTCGACGAACAGCCCGTCGATCTGGTGGAACTGGTCCATGTGGCTCGCGTCCACGGCTTCGGCGCGGTACACGCGGCCGGGGAACACGAGCCGCAGCGGCGGCTTGCGCTCCTCCATCGCACGCACCCAGCCCGGCGACGTGTGCGTGCGCAGCACGACGTCCGGACCGGCGAAGTACGTGTCGTGCGCGTCGCGCGCCGGATGGTCGGGACCGAAGTTCAGCTTCTCGAAGTTGTACTCGTCGAGCTCCACCTCGGGGCTCGTGTAGATCGAGAAACCGAGACCGTGGAACAGGTCGAGCAGGTCGTCGCGCACCTGGCTGAGCACGTGTGGGCGGCCGGTGAAGCCGCGGCGGCCGGGCAGCGTGACGTCGAGGGCGTCGGCGGCCTCGCGCTCGAGTGCGATCGCCTCGCGGCGCGCGTCGTGCACTTCGGTGAGCCAGCGCTTGACGAGGTTCAGCGCCTTGCCGCGCACCTTGCGCTCGTCCACCGAAAGCCTGGGCATCTCGGCGAGACCGAGCGTGATCACGCCGCGCTCGCGTCCGAGCAGCGCGGTGTGACGGTCACGCAGCGTGTTCGCGTCCGCGGCGCCGGCGAGGACTTCCGAACCACGGCGATAAAGCGCCACGAGCGCGGGGTCGAGCTGTTCGAGCTCGGCCAACCGCGCTGCGTGGTCCGGCGTGAGCGCGGCCGGATCGGCCGCGCTCCAGTTGCTGTCGAGTGCCGCGAGCAGTGTGTCCGACATCGGACTCACGCCGTCGCGGCCTTCGCCACCTCCGCGAGCTTCGCGAACGCAGCCGCGTCGCGAACCGCGAGGTCGGCGAGCAGCTTGCGGTTCATCTCGATGTTCGCCTTCTTGAGGCCGGCGATCAGCGTGCTGTACGAGAGGCCGTTCAACCGAGCGGCGGCGTTGATACGCGTGATCCACAGGCGGCGGAAGTCGCGCTTCTTCAGGCGGCGGTGCTCGAACGCGAACTGACCCGCGCGCTGCGACGTCTGCAACGCGGTCTTGTAGAGCTTGCGACGGCCGGAGAAGTTGCCCTTGGTGGACTTGAGAACCTTCTTACGCCGGGCGCGGCCGGGAACGACGGTCTTTGAACGAGGCATTGTCGGCTCCTCTTGCCCTGCGCGCAGCCTTGGCCGCGCAGCGGGGACGGCAAGTCATCGGGGGTGAAAGGAAATCAGCGCTGACCGAGCATGCGCAGCACGCGCGCCTGGTCGGGAGCGGCCACGACGACCGACGAACCCTTCTGGCGCTTGGGGCCGCGGCTGTCCGCGACCATGCCGTGACGCAGGTGCGCCTGACGGCGCTTGGCCTTGCCGGTACCGGAGATCTTGAACCGCTTCGCGGCGGCGCGATTGGTCTTCTGCTTGGGCATCGTCGTTCTCCTTCTTCAGTTCGTCGGAGGCGCCTGCTCCGAGGACTTGCCCTCGGGAGTCGCCTTCTTGGGTTCGACCGGCTTGCCCGCCTTGGGCGTCATCACCATCGAGAGCGTCCGGCCTTCCTGCCTGGCCGGGGTTTCCACGAGAGCGATGTCCGCGAGGTCGGTGAGAATCGCCTGGATGATCTTGTGGCCCAGCTCCTGATGCGCCATCTCGCGGCCGCGGAAGGTGACGGTGAACTTCACCTTGTTGCGTTCCTCGAGGAACTCTCGGGCGTGACGCAGCTTGAAGTTGTAGTCGTGGTCCTCGATCTTCGGACGCATCTTGACTTCCTTCAGCTGCATCTGGTGCTGGTTCTTCTTGGCTTTGCGCGCTCGCAGGTTCTGTTCGTACTTGAACTTCCCGTAGTCCATGATGCGGCACACGGGCGGGCGCGAGGTGGCTGCGACTTCCACCAGGTCCAGTCCCTTGGACTGGGCCATCGCGAGTGCATCGCGGGTCGAGAGGATTCCGACCTGCGATCCGTCGTCCCCGATCACTCGGACCTGCGGGACACGGATGCGCTCGTTGACGCGCGCTTCCTGCTGCTTGCCGGGAATGGTAATGGCGACTCCCTCCGTCGGCGGTGGACAAGGTCCGCACGGCACGAAAAAGCGCGCCGGGCGGGAATGCACAGAATCCCCGCCCGGCGCGCATGACATGCGAAACCGGCAAAATCATGGATCACCGCCGATGCTGGTGATCACGAACCCGTTGCGAGACCCAAGTGGTCCGCGGGGGTGAGAAGCGCGGGGCTTCTGCTTGCTGGAACGGGCGGCACTTTACGCGACACCCCTCCCCGGGCGCAAGTCGGCCCGGCCGGGGTTCGGCCGCCGGGAAGGACGGGTTTGACCGCGGGCGGCCGCGGCGCGAGCCTGCGGCTTCCACCGGGAGGTACCGCCATGGATGAGCCGGCCGCGCCCGAACCGTTCGACGAACCGCTCTACGCCCAGTCCCTCGCCGCCTTCCGCAACCCGGCGCCGATGTCGGTCCCGGCCCTGGTCACCGCGCTGCTGGTGATCGCGTTCGCGGCGTCGTCGTTCGGGCAGCTGAACTCGTGGACGGCGATGCTCACGCTCGTGGCGGTGGTCGCCTTCCACGAGGCCGGGCACGCCTTCGGCATGCGCGTCTTCGGGTTCCGGGACGTGAAGATGTTCTTCATCCCGTTCTTCGGCGCCGCGGTCGTCGGCCGCCCGCGCGGGGCGGCGCCCTGGAAGGACGCGCTCGTCAGCCTGCTCGGGCCGTTGCCCGGCCTGCTGCTCGCGGTCGTGATCTTCGCCACCGGCCTGCGGGCGCGCCAGCCGTTCGAGTGGCCGTTCCACGTGGCCGAGTCCCTGCTGCTGCTCAACGCGTTCAACCTGCTGCCGCTCGGCTTCCTCGACGGCGGGCGGTTTTTCCAGCGCACGATCTTCGCGCGTCACCGCGTGCTCGCGGTCGCGTTCGACCTGCTCGGCGCACTCGCGCTCGGCGCGCTCGCGGTCACCTTCAAGATGTGGCTGCTCGGCTTCTTCGTGCTGATGTCGCTGCGTGGGCTGCCGCGGCGCTGGCGCGTCCTCGGCGGCGCGGCGGCGTTCCGCTCCGCGCGGCCCGAAGCGTTCGCGGATCCCGAGCGGCTCGCGGACGAGGACGCGCGCGTGCTCTTCGCCGAGTCGCGCGCGGCCGTCGGTCCCCCGGCGAACGAGAGCGCGGGCGCGATCGCGGGTGCCATGGAGGAAATGCTCGACGCGTCCCAGCGCGCGCCCGGCGTGTTCGCGACGATCGGCCTGCTGCTGCTCTACGCGCTCGCCGTGGTGTGCACGTTCGCGGGAATCTTCTTCCACGTGAGCGGCATGGGCGCCGAGACCTGGCGCTGGGTGCGCACCGGAGAGGCGCGCGTGGAGTTCCCGCGCGACGTGTACGGCATCGCGGGCGCGGCCGGGGGCACGGCGAGCGACACCACATGGCGCGCGACCCTGAACGGCGTCGAGCGCTTCACGGTCGAAAAACTCGCGAGCGACACGTCGGCCGCCGCGGTCGAGAAGCGTGTCGCGGCGCTCGCGCACGACTCCGGGCTCGAGATGAAGCGCTCGCAGGTGATCGAGGGTGAGCAGCCGTCCGACTCGCTCGTCGGCATGGAGTACCGCTTCCGGGGCGAGCGCCGTGAGTTGCGCGCGCGCACGTTCGTCGTCGGGGGCAGGCGCTACTGGGTGACGGCATCGGCGCCGAAGTTCGGCGAGCGCGCGTCGCGGTTCCTCGAGTCGTTCCGGCGTGACGATGGTGTGCCACCGGTCGTGCCGAGATGACGATGCCCTCCGCGGCGAATCCCGCGCCGCCTTCCTGCCTCCCACGACTCGTCGCGTCCGGAGTGGTTGGACAATCCCGGGCGCCGTTCCTAGTGTCTCGCCACTTTCCGGCCATGGGGGCCGGGTTCTTATCCGGAGGGATCTCCAAGATGAAGCTCACCAAGATCGCGCTGGTGCTCGCCGCCGGCCTGCTCGTCGCCTCGACCGCGTTCGCCGAGGGTGGCAAGGGCGAAGGGCTGTACGGATTCCAGATCACGAACGGGATGGCGGACAACTACCAGGGTGACGCCGCGCCCTACATCGGCGGCGACTTCCAGACGCCCGAGGTCGGCTTCGCGTTCCAATACTGGCGCCTCATGACGAGCGACTACGCCTTCACGATGAACGTCGGCATGGGCATGGGCAGCGAGACGAACGAGGCCAACGCCGCCGGCAATCCCGACCGCAAGTACACGTCGAGCTCCTGGTCGGTGCGCGTCGGTGGCGATCGCGCGGCGAAGATCGGCGAGCGCGCATTCGTCTACTTCGGACCGGGCGTGGAGTACTGGACCGGCACGCGGAAGTTCGAGAACTTCGGCGACGGGCTCGACGGCGAGACCGAGCCGGTGAAGCGCATCGGCCTCTCCGGCCGCATCGGTGGCGTCATGATGCTGAGCCCGAAGCTCGGCTTCAACTGCCAGGTCGGCCGCTTCGTCGGACGCGCGTCTGCCGAGGTGGACGGCGCCAAGGCCACGTGGTTCACGTCCGGCTTCCAGGGCTCGGGCGGCCTCGTCTTCAAGTTCTAGTCCCTCCCGTTTCGCGATCGGCGCCCGGTGTTCCGCACCGGGCGCCGTTCGTTTGGCGCGCGACGGTCCGGCCCGACTATGCTGCGCGCTCGGCGCGAGCGACCGGCTCGGCGCCACGGAGGATTCGCATGCGTCTCGCCGTCGCCACCTGCTTCGCCCTGTTCCTCACCGTGCTCCCCGCGGCCGCCCCGGCGCAGCCGGCCGGCCGCCCTCCGGACGATCCCGGCGCGCCGCGCGACACGAGCGGCGTGCTCCCCACGTGGATGGACGGCGCCGTCGAGGCCGGCGTCGGCTGGATGGCCGATCCCCAGCGCGTGAAGGACCGCTACAGCGCCGGCATGGACGTCGCGCTCGTGCTGCAGGCGAAGGTCGCCCCCGCGCTGCGCTTCGGTGTCCGCGTCGAGTATCACGACCTGCCGTCGAACAACGAAGGCTTCGCGGTCACGAGCGGCGGCCTCGTCTCGCTGCGCGATTTCGGCGACGGCAAGGTGTACGACGCGGTCGCGACCGCGTCGGCGCGCGTGTGGAGCCAGCTGTGGCTCGAAGCGATGGCGGGCTACGGGTATTTCGACGCGGGCTTCGGCGACGTGAGTTTCGTCGACGGCCTCACCGGGGAGAACTTCGTCCCACCCGGCAGGACGGGCGGTGGCCCGGTCGTGGGCGCGGGCGTGCGCTACGAGTTCCAGCCCACGCGGCGCGACCGGCTCTACGTCGGGACCGGCTGGCGCCGCATGGTGCTCGAAGACGCGACCATCCAGCTCGTGCCGATCCAGATCGCCTACCGCTTCCGCTGAGCGGCGGCGACCCCGCGCCGGCACGCACGAAGCCCCGCCGGATCAGCGCCCGGTGGGGCTTCGTGCGTGTGACTCGTGCGTGCGGCGTGCGTCAGTGCGCGCGCGTGCGGATCTCCTCGCGGATGCGCTCGACGATCTGCTCGCGCGGCATCGTGCCGAGATCGCCCTGCCCCTTGCGGCGAGGGGCGCACGTGCCGGCCTCGATGTCGCGCGGACCGACGACGATCAGGTACGGCACCTTCTGCAGCTCGCCGTCGCGGATCTTCGCGCCGAGCTTCTCGTCGCGCGCGTCCACTTCGACACGCACGCCGGCGGCACGGAGCATTTCGGCGGTCTGCTCGGCGTACTCGAGCGCCTTCGGGTTCACCGGCACGATCATGGCCTGCGTCGGCGCGACCCACACCGGGAACTCGCCGCCCGTGTGCTCGATGAAGATGCCCACGAAGCGCTCGAGCGAGCCGTACAGCGCGCGGTGCAGCATGATCACTTCGTGGTCCTGGCCGTCCGGACCCGTGAAGTACACGCCGAAGCGCTTGGGCAGGTTGAGGTCGACCTGGATGGTCGGGCACTGCCACTCGCGGCCGAGCGCGTCCTTGAGCTTCACGTCGATCTTGGGCGCGTAGAACGCGCCGCCACCCTCGTCGATCTCGTAGGGTAGGCCGGCGGTCTCGAGCGCCTGACGCAGCGCGTTCGTCGCGAAGTCCCACTCGGCGTCGGAGCCGATGTACTTGTCGGCCGGGCGCGTCGCGAGATAGCAGTGGTACTCGTAGCCGCAGGTCGAGAGCAGCTTGTGCATGAGCTTGAGCACGCCTTCGATCTCGGACTGCAGCTGGTCCGGGGTGCAGAAGATGTGCGAGTCGTCCTGCGTGAAGCCGCGGACGCGCTCCATGCCGTGCAGCACGCCGGAGCGCTCGTAGCGATACACGGTGCCGAGCTCCGCGAAGCGGATCGGCAGCTCGCGGTACGAGTGCTTGCGGCTGTTGTAGATCATGATGTGGTTCGGGCAGTTCATCGGCTTCACGCGGAAGGCCTGCTCGTCCACCTGCATCGGGGCGTACATGATGTCGCCGTAGTTCTGCAGGTGCCCCGAGATCTCGTAGAGCTTCTCGCTCGAGATGTGCGGCGTGTACACGAGCTGGTAGCCGCCCTTGAGGTGCTCTTCCTTCCAGAAGGACTCGAGCATGTGACGCACCATGCCGAGCTTCGGGTGCCAGTGCACGAGACCGGCGCCCACTTCCTCGTGGATCGAGAACAGGTCGAGTTCGCGGCCGAGCTTGCGGTGGTCGCGCTTGAGCGACTCCTCGATGCGCTGCAGGTGCGCGTCGAGGTCGGCCTGCGAGGCGAACGCGGTGCCGTAGATGCGCTGCAGCATCTCGTTCTTTTCGGAGCCGAGCCAGTACGCGCCCGCGAAGTGCGTGAGCTTGAACGCCTTCAGCTTCCCGGTGCTCTCGACGTGCGGTCCGCGGCACAGGTCGAGGAAGTTGCCGTTGCGGTAGGTCGTGACCTTCGCACCGTCCGGGATCACGGACAGGAAGTGCAGTTTGTACTTCTCGTCCTTCCAGATCTGCGCGGCTTCTTCGCGGGTCGCCTCGGCGTACTCGAACTTCTGGTCGAGCGCCACGATCTCGCGCATGCGCGCCTCGATCTTCTCGAGGTCTTCCGGCGTGAACGGCGTCGCCTTGGCGAAGTCGTAGTAGAAGCCGCCGTCCACGGGCGGCCCACCGGCCACCTTCACGTCCGGGAACAGCTCCGTCACGGCCGTCGCGAGCACGTGCGCGGCGGAGTGACGGAGGCGGTAGAGCTCCTCGCCTCCCGGGTAGTGGGAAAGATCGGGGCCCGAACTCGCGGACTGGGACATGGCGATGCCTTTCGGAAGGGACGCGCCGGCCGGGAAAACGAAAAGGGGCGGCGCGCCGGCCGACCGGCGTGCGCGCCCCGAAGAGATGGTGGGCGTTACTGGACTTGAACCAGTGACCCCTTGCTTGTCGAGCAAGTGCTCTACCAACTGAGCTAAACGCCCTGCGAGGGCGCGGAGTTAAACCGATGCCGTGAACGCAGTCAAGCCGGAGCGGCCGTCGAACGCTCACCGTCAGGGATTCCGCCACGCCTCCCAGGCTTCCTTCGCCACGCCGTTGCTGTCGCGCAGGCCGAGTCCGCCGAGGTAGCCCGCGAAGCCGGGCGTGACCACGCCGTAGTAGCCGAACAGCGTGTTCAGCGTGCCGCCCGACCAGTCCGTGTACAGAAAGTAGTTCGCCCCGAGCACGCGCGAGCGCGACTGGGCGGCGAACCACTGCCGGAAGTGCCGCACGAAGCTCGCCTGCGCCGCCGGACTGCTCGCGCACGCGGCCGACGACGAGTAGCCGACCTCCTGCAGCAGCAGCGGGGTCGCGCCGTGGTCGCGCATCGCGTCCAAGTCGGCGGCCGCCGTCGAGGGCGGCAGGTGGTGGAAGTCGCTGCCGCTCTGGAACGGGTAGTACGTGTACACGCGGAGGTCGGTGTAGGTGTTCAGCGTGTCCCCCACCCACGCGTTCGGGTTGCGCACGGGCGAGGTGATGCAGCAGCCGACGGGCAGCCCGGGACGCGAGGCGTGCACGCGCGCGATCTCGCGCGCCAGCAGCGCGCGGAACGCGGGCAGCTCACCGGTATGCGCGCCGAAGTACACGTCCACCTCGTTGCCGAGGCTGAATGCGACGAACGGGAACAGCTGCGCGACGCTCATGAGCGAATCCACCATCGCGTCCACGCGCGCGAACATCTCGGGCGCGTCCCACGCGGTCGCGTCGAGGTCCGCGGGCGTGCCGCGCTGGTTCGTGTCCACGAGCCGCAGGTTGTAGTACTGCCGCAGCCCGAACGCGCTGAAGACCTTCGCCTGGAAGCGCGGCACCGCGGCGCTCGGTGCGCCCGGCGTGCTCTCGAGCGCACTCCAGAGGTCGCCCGACTGGATGAAGTCCACGCCCGTCGAGCGCAGCGTCTCGAGCACGACGCGGTTCGAGTCGGCGTCGTTCACATGCGCGTCGCTCGGGTTCGCGACCATCCCGAGGTAAGGGCGCTCGAGACCCGGAGCGACCGTGCTGCCCTTGCCGCAGCCGGCGGCGAGGAGCGCGGCGGCGAGCAGGGCGATGCGGAGTGCCGCGCGTGCGGCGCCGAGGGGGCGCTGCCAACGGAACATCCTGTTCCTCGACTTCCTGTGCTCCCCGGTTTCGCCGGCGAGCGTCAGACCTTGCGGCCCACCACCTGTGCGATGGTCCGGATCTGGCCGACCAGTTCGTCGAACTGGTTCGGGTAGAGCGACTGCGCGCCGTCGGACAGCGCGTGGTCGGGATCGTGATGCACTTCGATGATGAGGCCGTCCGCGCCCGCCGCGATGCCGGCGCGCGCCATCGGCGCGATCTTGTTGCGGATACCCACGCCGTGCGAGGGATCCACGATGACCGGCAGGTGCGACAGCTCCTTCACCACCGGCACGGCGTTCAGGTCGAGCGTGTTCCGCGTGTAGGTCTCGAACGTGCGGATGCCGCGTTCGCACAGCATGACCGAACGGTTGCCCTGGGCCATGACGTGCTCGGCCGACAGCAGCCACTCTTCGATCGTGCTCGAGAGCCCGCGCTTGATCATCACCGGCTTCTCGGTGTGCCCGACCTCGCGCAGCAGCGCGTAGTTCTGCATGTTGCGCGCGCCGATCTGGAGGATGTCCGAGTAGCGCGCGAGCAGGCCGACCTGCTGCGAGTCCATGACCTCGGAGACGACCGCGAGCCCGAACGCGTCCGCGGCGCGGCGCAGCAGCTTGAGGCCTTCCTCGCCGAGGCCCTGGAACGCGTACGGCGAGGTGCGCGGCTTGAACGCGCCGCCGCGCAGCACGGTCGCGCCGGCCTTCGCGACGGCCTCGGCGATCGTGAACACCTGGGCTTCGCCTTCGACCGAGCAGGGCCCGGCCATGATCGCGATCTGCTCGGACCCGATCGCGCAGCGTCCGACCTGGATGATCGTGTCGTGCGGATGGAAGAGCCGGCTCGCGAGCTTGAACGGGCGTGAGAGCTTCTGCGTCGCCTCGACGCCGGGCCACTTCTCGACTTCCTCGAGCTTCACCGCGCCCGCCTCGCCGATGGCGGCGATGCGCGTGACGCCCTCGTGGTCCGTGCGGTGCACGGCGAGGCCCGCCATGCGCAGGCGCGTCATGACGTCGCTGGCGATCGCTTCGGGCGTTCCGGCTTTCAGCAGGACGAGCATCGTACGAGTGATCCCGGGGGTCGGTGCTTCTCTCTAACGAAAAGGCCCACGCCGCGCTGGCATGGGCTGGGAGTTCGTCGGGTCGGTGAAGCGATCAGGCCCAAGCGCGCTCCCGGCTTCGCCAAGCGAAACCGCAGCCACGGATGGACCAATACCAGAACCGGCGAACGCGCATGAAGTCTCCACGGAAGGTGCTGCGAACGCGGCGAGCCTAGCACCCGGTTTTGCGATGGGTCAACGAGTGAGCACGAACGACCGCGAGAAGGCCCTCCCTCCCGCCTCGAATCGTGCGAAGTACAACCCGGGCGGGGGCTCGTGACCCGAGGTGTCGCGTCCGTCCCAGGCGATGCCGCCCTCGCCCGCGGGCATGGCGCGCGTCCCGAGGTCACGGACGAGCCGCCCGCTCACGTCGAGCAGCACGAGGCGAGTGCTCGCGGGAGCGGCGAGCGCGAAGCGGAACGTCGTCCCGCCGCGAACCGGGTTCGGGTACGCGCCCGCGAACCGCGCGCCGCCCGCACCGGTTCCCGCCGGCACGCCGACGGTCGGTGTCGGCGTGAGCAGGAACGCGCGCGCGACGCCGTTCCGCAGTCCCTCGCCCACGATCGCGCCGGACTCGTCGATGTCCCACGCGCGCTCGAGCACCCAGCCCGTGCCCGCGGGGATCAGGAGGTTGAGGTCGAAGAGCTGGTCGTTCTTCCACAGGAACGCCATCGTCGCGCCGTCCTCGCGCGTCGAGGCGCCGACGACTTCGTCGAGGTCGTTGAGCGCGAATGCCGCGCTGTAGATGCCGCCGAGCGTGCCGACGCTGCGCATGACGCCGTTCGCCCAGAACCAGCCGCGGCTGTCGGGCAGCGAGTTCGAGATCTGCGACCAGCCGCAGGCGTGCGTGAGGTTGTTCACGTCGTACGCGTGGCTGGTCGGCCCGCCGAGCGTGCCGAGGTCGTACAGCTCGCTCCAGGGCTTGGCGAGGAACGCGTGGAAGCGGTCGTCACTCGGCGGGCTCGCCCAGCCGACGATGTCGTTCCAGTCGTTGATCGCGTACGCGCGCGACTGCGAGCCGCCGAGCGTCCCGAGGTCGTGCAGCGCGCCGTCCCACCAGAACGCGCGCTCGAGCGGGTCCGCCGTGAACGCCGACCCCACGATGATGCCGCTCTCGTTCACGTCCTGCGCGTCGCTCACGTTGCCGCCGAACGTGCCGAGCGGCGTCATGACGCCGGCCTGCCAGCGGAACGCGCGCTGCACGCTCACGCCGAAGGGGTACGCCCAACCGACCACGACGCCCGAGCCGTTCGCGGCGCGCGCGAGGCTCTGCGTGCCGCCGAGCGTGCCGAGGTCGGTGACGGTGCCGCGCGAGTGCAGCACGGCGTGCACGTACGACGAGCCGGCCACGAACGAGTAGCCCACGGCGTCGCCCGCGTCGTTGCGCGACGAGGCGCCGTTGCCGAGCGGGTTGCCGAGGCCGCCGAGTTCGGAGACCGAGTA
>JACRIW010000055.1 GCA_016215625.1 Candidatus Eiseniibacteriota bacterium
CGACATCGCGGTCGCGGGCACGAACATCGCCCGGCTCGGTGGCGCCGATCTCGCGCGCTGGCGGTCCAACACGATCGGCTACATCTTCCAGCTCTACAACCTCATGCCCGTGCTCACGGCGCTGCAGAACGTCGAGCTGCCCCTGCTGCTCCACAAGATGAGCGGCGCCGAGCGCCGCAAGCGCGCCACGTTCGCGCTCGAGCTCGTCGGGCTCGGCGACCGGCTCGGCCACTATCCGCGCCAGCTGTCGGGCGGACAGGAGCAGCGCGTCGCGATCGCGCGCGCGCTCGTGAGCGATCCCAAGGTGCTGCTCGCCGACGAGCCCACGGGAGACCTCGACCGCAAGTCGGGCGAGGAAGTGCTACAGCTGCTCGAGCGGCTCAACACCGAGTTCAAGAAGACCATCGTCATGGTCACCCACGACCCCCACGCCGCCGAGCGCGCCCACCGCATGGTGCACCTCGACAAGGGCGTGCTGTCCGCCTGAGCGCGAAAGGAAAGCCATGCTCCAGCTCGTGCTCGTCAACCTGTTCCGCAACCCCATCCGCAGCGCGCTCACGCTCGGCAGCGTGCTCGTCGCGTTGTTCCTCTACAGCTCGCTCGGCGCGGTGCTCGATTCGCTGCAGGCGACCGCGGACTCCGGCAGCCGCGAGCGCCTCGCGACGCGTCACGCGATCGCGCTCACGAACTTCATGCCCTACGACTACAAGGAACGCATCCGCGCCATTCCCGGCGTGAAGCGCGTGTGTACGCAGGTGTGGTTCGGCGGGCTCATCGGCGGCCAGCGCCAGCGCATCACGCAGTTCGCGGTGGACGACGACTTCTGGCCCATGTACGCGAAGGACATCCGGATCGCCGAATGGAGCGAGCCGCAGGTCGCGACGAGCGTGCCGCCGGACCACGACCCGCACCTCGCCGCGTACCACGCCGAGCGCACGGCCTGCATCGTCGGCCGCGGCATCATGAAGAAGAAGGGCTGGAAGCTCGGGCAGACGATCCACCTGCAGGGCACGCGCTACCGCGGCGACTGGGACATGACGATCCGCGGCGTGTACGTGAAGCTCCCGGGCGGCAGCTGGAACGAGGACCTGATCCTGTTCCACAACGAGTACCTGGTCGAGAAGGGCATGGGCGGGAAGCCGTCCACCGGCGTCTTCAAGGTCGAGCTCTCCGACCCGTCGCAGTCCGCGGCGATCGCCACGCAGATCGACGCGATGTTCGAGAACTCGGACAACGCGACCAAGACCGAGAGCGAGCAGGCGTTCGGCGCCGGCTTCATCAGCATGTTCGGCAACGTGCCGTTCGCGCTTCGCGTGATCGGGCTCGCGGTCGTGTTCACCATTCTCGTGATCTCGGCGAACACGATGGTCATGGCCGTGCGCGAGCGCACGAGCGAGATCGCGGTGCTCAAGACGCTCGGCTTCACCGACGGCGCGGTGTTCGGCATGGTCGTCACGGAGGCGGCCATCCTCACGACCGGCGGCGGCATCGCCGGCGCGCTGCTCGCCAAGTTCGGGCTGCAGGGCAAGCCGCTCGCCTTCATTCCCGCCATGACGATCACCTGGACCACGGTCCTCACCGCCATCCTGATCGCGATCGGACTCGGCAGGGTGAGCGGCTTCATTCCGGCCTGGCAGGCTTCGCGCCTGCGCATCGTGGACGCGCTCCGGCGCGTGGACTAGGGAGAAGCGCCATGGCCATTCCGTTCGCCTACAACGTCCGCAACGTCATGCAGCGTCCCGTCGCCACGCTCACCACGGCGATCGGCGTCGCGCTCACGATCGCGGTGCTGCTCGCGGCCTTCGCGCTCGCCGAAGGGTTCCGCTCCACGCTCTCGTCCACCGGATCGGACGCCAACGCGCTCGTGCTGCGCGACGGCGCCGACAGCGAGGTCACGAGCGGGCTCACGCTCGAGATGGCGTCCATCCTGGGCGCGCACCCGAACGTGGCGCTGGCCGCGAGCGGGCGGCCGCTCGCGAGTTTCGAGATGGTCACGACCATCAACCTGCCGCGCGTCGGGCAGAAGGGCGCGTCGAACATCAAGGTGCGCGGCCTGAACATGGACGACGTCGGCATGCGCATCACGCCGAAGATCGTCGAGGGCCGCACGTTCACGCCCGGCACCGACGAGATCATCGTCGGCGACCGGATCGCGCCGCGCTTCGCGCACTGCCGCGTGGGCGACGAGATCAAGCTGCAGAAGCGCCCGTTCAAGGTCGTCGGCCGGTTCACGACGGCGGGCTCGTCGTTCGAGTCCGAGATCTGGGGCGACGCGCGCGCGCTCGCCCCGGTGTTCCACCGCGAGGGCGGGTACCAGATCGGCGTGCTGCGCATGAAGGATCCGTCCGCCTTCGAGGCCATGAAGAAGGAGTGGGAAGCCGACCCGCGGCTCGGCATCCAGGCGAAGCGCGAGCGCGAGTTCTACGAGAGCCAGTCGGCGGGCACGACGGGCCTGATCCGCGGGCTCGGCATCTTCATCACCGGCATCATGGCGATCGGCGCGCTGTTCGGCGCGGCGAACACCATGTTCGCGGCGGTCGCCAACCGCGGGCGCGAGATCGCGACGCTGCTCGTGCTCGGCTTCAGCCCGATCGCGGTGATGACGTCGTTCGTGGTCGAGTCCATGATCGTCGCGCTCATCGGCGGCGTGTTCGGCTGCCTGATCGCGCTGCCGATCAACGGCATCACGACGAGCACGACGAACTTCCAGTCGTTCTCGGAGGTCGCGTTCCAGTTCCGCGTGACGCCGCCGCTGCTCGTGACGGCGCTGGTCTTCTCGGCCGTGCTCGGCGCGCTCGGCGGCTTCTTCCCCGCCCTGCGCGCGGCGAACCAGCCGCTCTCGCGCGGGCTGCGCGGCGGGTGATCGCATCGCACACCCCAGACGAAAACGGCCCGCCCCGATTCGCCCGGAGCGGGCCGTTCGCTTACGCCGCTATCACTTCAGCAGCAGGATGCGCTCCGAATCGATCCGCGAGCCGGACTCGAGCTTCGCGAAGTAGAGCCCCGGCGCCGTGCTGCCCGCGTCCCACGTCACGCGCGTCTCGCCCGCGGGCGCGAGCCCGTCGAAGATCGTCGCGAGGCGGCGGCCGGTCACGTCGAACACCGAGACCTTCGCCTGCGCCGCCTGCGGCATGCGGAACGCCAGCTCGGCCGCGCCGCGCACCGGGTTCGGCGCGCACGCCAGGCGCGAGGCGGCGGGCAGCTCGACCGGCACGTCCACCGTCGCGCCCGTGTAGCGGATGCGGTGCAGCACGCCGACCGTGCCCGTGAGCAGCGGCGTGTTGATGTTCTGCAGCCAATAGAGCGAGCCGTCGGTGCCGACCGCCGCGTCCACCACCGCGCGGAAGCCCGTGCCCCAGTACGCGCCGGGCTGCCCGGGAACGGGCGCGGACTCCGCCCACGCGCCGGTGCCCCCCGTGAGCAGGTGCAGCTGCCCGTAGTAGAAGTCGCCCCAGAACGTCGTGCCGCGGTACTGCGCCGGCCAGTTCGCCGTCGCGCCGCTCACCGCGCGATAGAAGCCGAGCGAGTAGATCGAGTGCAGCGCGGTGTCGCGGTGGTAGGCGACGATCGGCTTCGTGTAGCCGTTCGCGGGGTTGCCCGCGCCGCCCGGCTCGGGACAGATCTGGCTCGCGGAACCGCTCGTGCGCGGCAGCACGGTGTCGAGGCCCTCGCGGTATGGCCAGCCGTAGTTGCGGCCGGGCAGCACCTCGTCGAGCTCTTCTTCGTCCGCCTCGCCCACGTCGGCGGCGTAGATACGGCCGTTCGTGGGATCGATCGAGAACGTCCACGGATTGCGGAAGCCGTACGCCCAGACGAGCTTCGCGTTCGAGTCGGGCGTCGAGAGCGGGTTTCCGGTCGCGGGGATGATGAGCGCGCGCGGCGGCTGCGCGCCCGCGGTCGCGGGCACGTTGTTCACGTCGAGGCGCAGGATCGCGCCGTGCAGCTTGGTCGAGTCCTGCGCCATGCACCACTGCTCGTCCTCGCCGAGCGACACGTACAGCTTGCCGTCGGGACCGAAGCGGATGCAGCCCGCCTGATGGTTCGGATCGTCGTCGGTGATGTCGCTGATGATCTGGCGCGCGTTCGAGAGCGTGATGGATTCAGCGGCCGGGTTCGACAGCTGCCCCGACGCGGTGAATCGCACGAGATGGTTGCGCGCGTCCCAGCCGTTGTAGAACACGTACACGTACGGCCGCGCCGGCCAGCCCGGATCGATCGCGATGCCCTGCGCGCCGCGCTCGTAGCCGGTCGGGTTCACGTCGGGCACGGTGAAGATGGGATCGGTCGTCGCGAAACGCGACTGGTTCATGACCATGCGGATCTTCGCGGTCTTCAGCTCGAGCACGAGCATGCGGCCGTCGGGCAGGAACGCGAACGCGCGCGGCAGGTTGAATCCCGCGAGCAGCGAGTCGTCCACGAATCCGGTGGGCACCTTGACGAGCGAGGACGTCACCGCGTGACCGGCACCGGCCCAGCCCAGGCTCAGTACGGCGGCGAGCGCGGGCAGCGCGAGCCGCGCGATTCGGCGAAGCAGCATCGAAGAACTCCTGGACGAAGCGAAGCGGTGGCTGCGTGGTCGCGCGCGCCCGGGGGGTTGAGCGGGGACCATGGCACCGCCGATGGACCGGCGTGCCCGTCCATCATGCTAATGGGGCACTGACCGCAAGGCGAATGCCACGACCCTTTCAGGGGCGGCGGGCACGCCCGGGCGGCGAGCGAAGTCCGCCACGAACGTGCTTCCGGTCAGATGCGGCCACCCCGGGCCGGTCGCGGCCGAAGTCCGCGCCGGACCCGCCCGATCTGTGGAGGGCCGCACCGCCCTTCGCACGGCTTCGCCCGGCATTTCGCAAGGTCCGGACGGATCCGCCGGCCCGCTCGCGCACTCTCACGAAGACCGTCCCCGCCGGTTGGCCGACCGCCCGAACGGCGGCTAGTATCCCGCGCGCTCGCGTCACTCGAACGACATTCCGATGGAGGCAGCCTTGTCCCGCCTGCACGACGTGCTCATCCTGGGCTCCGGCCCCGCCGGATACACGGCGGCCGTGTACACCGCCCGCGCCAACCTGAAGCCCGTGCTCTTCACGGGGCTGCAGCCCGGCGGACAGCTCACGATCACGACCGAGGTCGAGAACTTCCCCGGCTTCCCCGAAGGCATCATGGGCCCCGAGCTCATGGAGCACTTCCGCGCGCAGGCCGCGCGCTTCGGCACCGAGATCCTCGACACGATGGTCGAGAAGGTGGACTTCTCGCAGCGCCCGTTACGCGTGTGGTCCGACGGCGTCGAGTACCAGGCGAAGAGCGTGATCGTCGCGACCGGAGCGAGCGCCATGCTGCTCGGGCTGCCGTCCGAGACGCAGTACATGGGCTTCGGCGTGAGCGCCTGCGCGACGTGCGACGGCTTCTTCTTCAAGGGCAAGCGCGTGATCGTGGTCGGTGGCGGCGACACCGCGCTCGAAGAGGCGAACTTCCTCACGCGCTTCTGCACGGAAGTCGTGCTCGTGCACCGGCGCGACGAGCTGCGCGGCTCGAAGATCATGCGCGAGCGCGCGCAGGCGAACCCGAAGATCACGTTCGCGTGGAACTCCGAGATCGCCGAGGTGCTCGGCGAGGACGGCAAGAAGGTGACGGGCGTGCGGCTTCGCGACACGAAGACCGGCGCGCTGCGCGAGATGGCGATCGACGGCGTGTTCATCGCGATCGGCCACAAGCCGAACACCGCGTTCCTCGGCGGGCAGCTGCAGACGGACGACAAGGGCTACGTGCACGTGCAGCCCGGCACGTCGTACACGAGCGTCGAGGGCGTGTTCGCCGCGGGCGACGTGCACGACAAGGTGTACCGGCAGGCCATCACCGCCGCGGGCAGCGGCTGCATGGCGGCCATCGATTGCGAACGCTGGCTCGAAGCGCAGGCGCACGCCGAACACTCGGCCGCCGCGCGCTGATTCTTTTCGGGAGGTCGTCGTGGAGCGCGAAGTTCTCGAGTTCGACG
Source organism: Candidatus Eiseniibacteriota bacterium (assembly GCA_016215625.1). Lineage (GTDB taxonomy): Bacteria > Eisenbacteria > RBG-16-71-46 > RBG-16-71-46 > RBG-16-71-46 > CAIXRL01. The sequence goes on from JACRIW010000055.1 coordinate 5,990, forward strand.
TGCAGTTCGTCGGCGCCGGTCCCGCGGGACTCGCCGGCGCCATTCACCTCGCGAACCTGATCGAGAAGCACAACGAGGCGATCGCCGCGGGCGGACCGGGCGAAGCTATCGGTGAAACCAACATCGCCGTGCTCGAGAAATCGGCGGAAGTGGGCGCGCACGGCTTCTCCGGCGCGGTCATGGACCCGCGCGGCATGCGCGAGCTGATGCCCGACTTCGTCGAGAAGGGCTGCCCGCTCGCCGCCGAAGTGACGGGCGACGACGTCTACATCCTGTCCGAGAACGGCCAGTTCAAGCTGCCGTTCCTGCCGCCGGTGCTGCACAACCACGGCTCGTACATCGTGAGCCTCGGTGACCTCACGCGCTGGATGGCGGGCATCGCCGAGGAGAAGGGCGTCCTGATCGCGACCGAGACGCCCGCGCAGACGCCGCTGCTCGAGAACGGCCGCCTGCTCGGCGTGCGCACGGGCGACAAGGGCGTGAACAAGTCCGGCGAACGCAAGGGCACGTATATGATGGGCGCCGACGCGCTCGCCAAGGCGACGGTGCTCTGCGAAGGCCCGCGCGGCACGATCACGAAGCAGCTCGAGTCCGCGCTCGGACTGACGAAGAACAGCGATCCGCAGAACTACGCGACCGGCGTGAAGGAGCTGTGGGAAGTGCCCGCCGGCCAGGCGAAGAAGGGCGCGGTCATCCACACGATGAACTGGCCGCTCAAGAGCGACACGTTCGGCGGCGGCTTCATCTACGGACTCAGCGACACGCTCTGGGCCGTGGGCTTCGCGACCGGGCTCGACGCGTCGGACCCGACGAGCGACCCGCACGGCAACCTGCAGCGCTTCAAGACGCACCCGCTCGTCCGCAAGCTGCTCGAAGGCGGCAAGCCGATCGCGTACGGCGCGAAGGCGATTCCCGAGGGCGGCTGGTACGCGATGCCGAAGCTCTCGGCCGACGGCATGCTGCTCGCGGGCGACGCGGGCGGCTTCCTGAACGGCGGCCGGCTGAAGGGCATCCACCTCGCGATCAAGTCGGGCATGCTCGCCGCCGAGACGCTGTTCGAGTGCCTCGAGGCGAGCGACTTCTCCGCCGCGAAGCTCGCGACGTACGAGACGCGCGTCGCGCAGTCGTGGGCGGCCGAAGAGCTGAAGAGCATGCGCAACTTCCATCAGGCGTTCGACGGCGGGCTGTGGCAGGCGCTGCCGCGCACCGGCTTCCAGATGTACATGGGCGGGCGCGATCCGTTCGGCGATCACCTGAAGGGCCACGCGCCGCACACGAAGGTGCGCAAGCTTCGCGACGTGCACCCGGGCGGCAAGCCCGAGCCGATGAAGTTCGACGGCAAGCTCACGTTCGACAAGCTCGCGGACGTCTACCTGTCCGGCACGATGCACGAAGAAGATCAGCCCGTGCATCTCGTGGTCGCGGACACGAGCGTGTGCGCCACGAAGTGCCGAGAGGAGTACGGCAACCCCTGCCAGCACTTCTGTCCCGCGGCCGTGTACGAGATGGTGCCCGACGAGTCGAAGCCCGGCGCGCTGCAGCTGCGCATCAACGCGTCGAACTGCGTGCACTGCAAGACGTGCGACATCGCCGACCCGTACCAGATCATCACGTGGACGACGCCCGAGGGCGGCGGCGGACCGAACTACAAGCAGCTGTAGCCCCGGCGCGCAGCCGGCAAAAGCAAGAGGCGGTCGCAGCTGCGAGCGACCGCCTCTTTTCCGTCCGAGCCGGGACGATTACCGGTAGAAGCTCTTGAGCGAGCCCCAGGTGCTCACGCGGGCCGCCGTCGTCGTGCCGCAGTGCGGCACACCGAGATTGCCCGTGTTGTAGAGGTCGAGCGTGGTCACCATCGCGCTCGTCTGGCCGGGAGGCAGCGAGCCGACGCCGATGGGCGGACACACCTTGTTCGCGATCAGCGCGTCGGCCTGCGTGATGGTCGCGGCCACCGTCGCGTCGCTCGCGCCCTGCGCCACGTTGAACTTCGCGGCGATCAGCTGCTGCGAAAGGCTCACGAGGCCGTTGCCCTGCACGGGCTGGTTGAAGATCAGCTGGAGCTGCGAAGCGTTGTACGTGATCGTGCCCAGCGTCAACGTCATGACGGGCCACTGGTCCGGATGCGTCTTCCAGTAACCGATCGTGTAGGTGCAGTCCTGCTTGCCGACGCCCGGCGCGGCGATGTTGCCCGCGTGGGACGCGGCCGGCAGCGCCGCGGATGCGAAGGCCACGGCGAGGATCAGCGCAGCGAGCCGAGGTCTCAAGAAGTTCATCGTGTCTCCCGTCGAGGTGTGTGGCGTGGTGTGGTGTGACACGACATAAGTTTGCGTGGATGAACTTCGGGCCTTCAACGGGAACTTCCTCGAGTCGCGAATTTCGCGCGATTCTTGACCTTTTCGCGCCCGATTTCGGGGGTTTTGCCCCATTTTCGCGTCCGCGCGGCTTCGAGTGGGCCGCTGCGCGGGTGTATGGTGCGCGCGGTCTCTCATCACCCACGACTCTTCCGAGGTGTCCCGTGCTCCGTCGCTGCCTCGTTCCGGCATTCACGCTCGCGCTCGCCGCGCTGGTTTCGTCGTGCGCCGTGCGTGGCGCCCAGGATTCGATCGGACCCAGCGTGTACGACGACGCGCCACCGGCGCAGACGATGCCGTCGGCCAAGCTCGGGCTGCCGCCGCAGTACCGCGTCTTCCACGACGAGCTCGCCGAGTACGGTGACTGGACGCTGATCGAGCCCTACGGCTGGTGCTTCCGCCCCGCGGTGAACTTCGTCGCGTGGCGTCCCTACAGCCAGGGCTGGTGGGAGCCCTCCGACACGTACGGCTGGATCTGGAACTCGACCGAGCCGTTCGGCTGGATCACGTATCACTACGGCGCGTGGTTCTACGACCGCTTCCAGGGCTGGGTGTGGCAGCCGGGTCCCGTGTGGGGGCCGGCGTGGGTCGCGTGGGCGCAGATCGACGACTACATCGGATGGGCGCCGCTCGCGCCCTTCGACATGCAGGACATCTCCGACGTGCCCGACGGCATGTTCCTCTACGTGCGTGCGCCGCAGTTCGTGTCGTCGAGCGTCAGCACGCAGGCGCTGTACGTGAGCCGGCTCACCGGCACGCGCGGCGGCCTGTACGCGATCGAGAACCTCGACCGCGTGAACGGTGTACCGATCAACCGCGGCCCCGATTTCGAGATGCTCCAGCGCATGAACGTGCCCGTGCCCGCGCGCGTCGATCCCACGCGCTTCCGCCAGGCGACGTTGCCGAGCGGGCTCGCGCTGCCCGACGAAGCCGACCTCGTGCGCTCCTCGCGGCGCATGCTCGAGGTGGCTGCGCGCGACCTGAACCGGCTGCGTCCGAACCTCGACGTGCCTCCGCCGCCGACTCCGCCCGCGCCGGCTCCCCCACCGTCCACGGGCAGCGGAACGCCGCGCGTGAAGCCGGGACCCTCGGCGCCTCCGGGCGACACCCTGCACGTGAAGCGTCCGCCGATGCCGCGCGGAGACAAGCCGGGCGGCAAACCGGTCGGCAGCCCCCGCCCGGGCGCGCCGGCGGACAGCACGCGCCGCTGACGCACCGGCCGATGACGCCGAAGGAGCAGTTGGTCGCGCGGGCGCTCGACGCGGGCTTCGAAGCCGCGCGCATCGCCGCGGTCGGACCGCTCGAGGCACAGCGCCACTACGAAGCGTGGCTCGCGGCGGGGCGTCACGGCGAGATGGCGTGGCTCGCGTCCGAAAAGCACCGCGCGCGTCGAGCCGATCCGTCGCTGCTCGTGCGCGGCATCCGCTCCGTGCTCAGCGTCGCGCTGTGCCATCCGCCTCTCGCCGACGCGGCGCGCGACGAACGCCTCGGCCGCATCGCGCGCTACGCCGCGGGCGAGGACTACCACCGCGTCATGAAGGACAAGCTGCTCGCGCTCGAGACGTGGATCCGCACCGAGCTGTTTCCCGGCTCGGGCTCGCTCTGGTACGCGGACACGGGCGCCATCCTCGAGCGCGGCTGGGCCGAGCGCGCGGGAATCGGCTGGGTCGGCAAGCATTCGGGCGTGATCTCGCCCGCGTTCGGCTCGTGGTTCCTGCTCGGTCAGATCCTGCTCGACCGCGAGCTCGAACCCGACGCGCCGGTGGCCAAGGACCACTGCGGCACGTGCACGCGCTGTCTGGGCGCGTGCCCCACGGGCGCGATCGTCGCGCCCTACCAGGTGGACGCGCGGCGCTGCATCTCGTACCTCACGATCGAGCACAAGGGCGTCGTGCCGCGCGAGCTGCGCGCCGCGATCGGAGACTGGCTCTTCGGCTGCGACCTCTGCCTCGACGCGTGCCCCTGGAACCGCTTCGCGCCTGAGGCGCGCGAGTCGCGCCTGCACGCGCGCGAGCTCGAGGGTTGGACGCTCGAGCGCTTCCTCGGGCTCAGCGAAGCCGCGTTCTTCGAACTGTTCGCCGAGAGCCCGATCCGGCGCGCGGACCGCGAAGGCTTCGTGCGCAACGTGTGCATCGTGCTCGGCAACCGCCGCGACGACCGTGCGGTGGGCGCGCTCGCGCGTACGCTCGGGCACGACGTCTCGCCGGTCGTGCGGCTGCACGCGGCCTGGGCGCTCGGGCGCATCGGCGGCGGCGCGGCGCGCGCGGCGCTCGCGCACGCCGCGCCGCGCGAGCGCGACCCGCAGGTGCACGACGAGATCCGGCTCGCGCTCGAGGAGGCGGCCGCATGAAGGCTTCGCGTTTCGCGTGGATCGTACTCGGAGCGCTCGCCGCGGCACGCGTGCCGGAGGCGCGCGCATTCGAAATCGGCGCCGACCTCTCGTCCCTCCCGCGCGTCGAAGCCGGCGGGGCGGTGTTCAGCGACGGCGACACGACGGCCGACGCGATCACGCTGCTGCGCCGCGCCGGGTTCACGAGCGTGCGGCTGCGGCTCTGGCACACGCCCGCGGACGGCGACTGCGCGCTCGCACCCACGCTCGCGCTCGCGAAGCGTGCGCAGGGCGCCGGCCTGCGCGTGCTGCTCGACCTGCACTACAGCGACACGTGGGCCGATCCCGCGCACCAGAGCCCACCCGCGGCGTGGGCGGCGCTTTCGCCGGAAACGCTGCGCGACAGCGTGCGCGCGTACACGCGCGACGTGCTCGCCGCGTTCGTGGCACAGGGCACGCCGCCCGCGTGGGTGCAGATCGGCAACGAAATCGACGGCGGCATGCTGTGGGAGAGCGGCCGGCTGCGCGGCGGCCGTGCGCGGCTCGCGAGCCGCGAGACGTTCGCGCGGCTCGTGCGCGCGGGCGCGGACGGCGCCCGCGAAGCGTCACCCGGCACGAAGATCGTCGTGCACTTCTCGGGCGGCGGCGATCGCGACGGCGCCGAGGAGTTTTTCGCGACGCTCGACGAGCGCGACGTGCCGTTCGACGTGATGGCGGTGTCGTACTACCCGTGGTGGCACGGCACGCCGCGCCAGCTCGAGAGCACGCTGCGCGCCCTGGCGTCGCGCTTCTCGCGTCCCGTGATGGTCGCGGAGACCGCGCAGCCGTGGACGAGCGCGTGGTTCGACGCCACGCACAACGCCGCGGGCAAGCTCCCCGCGGGCGCGCACCCCGCGTCGCCCGAGGGCCAGGCGGCGTTCGCGGCCGAGGTGCGCGCGATCGTCACACGCGTGAGCGGCGGGCGCGGGCTCGGCGTGTGGTGGTGGGAACCGGCGTGGATCGTCGCGCCGCACGCCACGTCGCCGTGGGAGAACTGCACGCTGTTCGACGAGAAGGGCGCGCTCCTGCCGGCGGCACGTGCGCTGGTGCAGGGCGCTCCGGTGCCTGCGGCGCCTGCGGCGCCACGAGATGTGACGAGGCATCGGCGCTGAGTGAGACGGATGCCGTGCGGCGGTCAGGCGCTCAGCCCTCGAGCTTCGTCCCGCTCACCCACTCCTCGCCGCCCTCGGCGTACGTCTCCTTCTTCCAGATGGGGACGCGCTTCTTGAGCTCGTCCATCACCCAGCGGCACGCGTCGAACGCGGGGCCGCGATGGTGCGAGGCGACCACGACCACGACGCTCGGCTCCGCGGGAGGCACCTCGCCGAGCCGGTGCGCGACGGTGCACGCTTCGATCTCGAACCGTTCGCACGATTCGCGCTCGAGCGCCTCGAGCTCGCGCAGCGCCATGGGCTCGTAGGCCTCGTACGACAGGCGCGTGACGTGGCGGCCGTCGTGATGGTCCCGCGTCGTGCCGAGGAACGTGAGCACGGCGCCGCAGTCGCGGCGCTGCAGCGCGGCGGTCGCCGCCGCGGCGTCGAGCGGCTCGTGGCTCAGCGTGGCCACGCGCTCAGCCCCCGCTCACCGGCGGCAGCAGCGCCAGCTCGGCGCCGTCGCGCAACGCGTCGGCTGCGCGCACGAGCACGCCGTCCTGCGCGACCGCGAGGTGCGCGCGCAGCGGCGCGAGGTCCGCGTGCTCGCGCACGAGCGCGTCGAGCGCGTCGCGCACGCACGCGCCTTCCGGCAGCGTCAGGATGGCCGAGGACACGCCGGCGCGCTCGCGCGCCTGAGCGAAGAACAGCACGTTCAGCTGCATGAGAGGTTGGTTCCTCCGTGTGGGCGGCCTATGCTGGCCGGATGGAAGACCACACGCAAGTCCCCGCGAGCGATCCGGGACGGGAACTCCCGACCGCCCCGCAGGCGCCCGCCGCTCCTCAGTCGCCCGACCCGGAGTCTCGCCGCATCGCGCGCGGCCTGTTCGCCTGGCTGCTGATCATCGCGTTCGGCGGTCTCGCGAGCGTGCTGTTCGGCCAGGAGGAAGGCGCGTTCTTCTTCGCGCTCGCGGGCGTGCTCGTGCTCGCACAGGCGACCGACGCCGCGGTCGCGGTGCGCGGCTACAAGAACTGGGTCGAGTCGAACGTGCCGCGCCGCGAGTTCCGCGGCGTGCTCTTCCGCGTGCTCGTCCGCTCGCTCGTGCCCATGATCGGCGTGCTGTTCTACGCGGGCATCGGCGCGTGGGCGCTTTCCGACGGCGGCGGCGCGCTGCCCGCACACGAGCTGGCCGCGTGGTGGTGCTTCGGGAGTGCGCTCGTGTGCGCGCTGCTTGTGTGGCGTCCGGCCGCCGACCTCGTCACGCGCGCGTGCTTCCGCACCGGTGCGATCGGCCGCACGCGCCGCCTCACCGCGCGCGTCGTGGTGATGGCGCTGCTGCTGCCGGTGCCGATGCGGCTGCTCTTCCCCGAGATGCTCGACCTGCTCAAGTCCTCCGAGGAACCGCTCGCCACACCCGGCGGACTCGTCGCGCAGCTGGTCGGCGAGGTCGTGATCGCCGTGGCCGGAGTCGGCCTGCTCGTCCGCCGCGACTGGCGCCAGACGCTCGAGCGGCTCGGCATCACCGCCATGAAGCCCGTCCACTTCCTCGTCGCCGCCGCGGGGCTCGGCGCGATCATCGCGCTCAACTCGGGCATGGAGTGGATGCAGCAGCGCTGGTTCCACGAGCTGTGGCTGCAGGACACCGAAGTCACGAAGCTCATCGCCGCCGACCTGCCCGTCGCGACGACGCTGCTGCTCGGCCTGAGCGCCGGCCTCGGCGAGGAGATCTCGCTGCGCGGCGCGCTGCAACCCCGGCTCGGCATCGTGCTCACGGCGATCGTGTTCGCTTCCCTGCACGTGCAGTACTCGTGGGTCGGCATGCTCACGATCGCGCTGCTCGGCGCATTGCTCGGTGTGATCCGCGCGCGCACGAACACGACGACGGCGATCCTCATCCACGCGCTCTACGACGTGTTCGCGGCGCTGTCGTCGCACTGACCGGCAGCGCCGCGAGACGGGTTCCGCGTCAGCGCGCGACGACGATGCGCTGCGTGCGCGACAGCCCGAGCGCCTCGAGCCGCGCGAAGTACACGCCCGGCGCCACCGAGCGCCCGCGGTCGTCCGAGAGATTCCAGACGGTCGTGTGATCGCCGGCCGCGCGCATGCCGTCCTCGAGCGTGCGGACCGTGCGACCCGCGGTGTCGCGGATCACGAGACGCACGTTCACGGCGCCGGGCAGCGTCCAGCGGAACGCCGTCGTGCGCCGAGTCGGGTTGGGCGAGGGCACGGCGAACGCGAGCGGATCGCCTTCGCCGCCGGGCCCGACGCTCGCGGTCGGGGCGCCGAGCACACCGCTGCCGTTCACGCGCTGCGCGTAGATGTCGTCGTCGCCACCGCGCCGGTCCTGCCACGCGAGCACCGCGCCGCCCGCGCCGTCGGAGACGAGCGTCACGAGGTACTGGTCCGCCGCGTCGGTGCAGATCGCGGCGCCGCCCGCGGGCCACGCGGGATCCACGATGCCGTTCGCGCGCACGCGCGAGGCGTAGATGTCGGCCTTCACGAGGCTACGGTAGTCGATCCACGCGATCACCGCGCCGCCGCTTCCGTCGGGTGCGAGGCTCGGCGTGTACTGGTCACCGGACGCCACGCATGCCGCCGCGCCGTTCGCCGGCCACACACCGTCGACGATGCCCGCGACGAGCACGTGCTGCGCGTAGATGTCGAGCGGCACGCCCGCGCGCTGGTCCTGCCACGTGACGATCGCACCGTTCGCCGCGTCGCGGACGATCGCGGGGTAGCGCTGGTCGCCCGCCGCGTTGCACACCACGAGGCCGTTCGCCGGCCACGAGGGATCGGCGGCGCCGCCCGCGCTCACGTGCGCGGCGTAGACGTCCGCGACGAAGCCCGCGCGATAGTCCTCCCACGCGACGATCGCGCCCCCGGCGCCGTCGGACGCGAGCACCGGCCCCGTCTGGCTGTTCGTCGCGCCGCACAGCAGCCGGCCGTTGCCGGGCCACGCGGGGTCCACGACGCCCGAGAGCAGCACGCGCTGTGCGTACACGTCGTACGAAGAGCCCACGCGCAGGTCCTGCCACGTGATGACGGCGTTGCTCGCGCCGGTCATCGCGATCCTCGGGTGCTCCTGCGCGCCCGCGGCGAAGCACACGGCCCGGCCGTTCACCGGCCACGCCGGATCCACGACGCCGTTGCCGAGCACGTGATGCGCGTAGATGTCGGCGTTGCCGCTGCGCGAGTCGAGCCACGTCACGACCGCGCCGCCGGCGCCGTCGGCGATGATCTGCGCCTGCGACTGGTCGAGCAGGTCGATGACGAGCGCGGTGCCGTCCACGGGCCACGCGGGATCCACCACGCCCGAAGCGAGCACGCGCTGCGCGTAGATGTCGCTCGTCGTGCTGCGCCGGTCGGTCCACGTGACGATCGCGCCGCCCGCGCCGTCGGTCGTGATCGCGGGATCCTGCCGCAGCGCGTTCGCCGTGCAGATCGCGCGGCCGTCGCCCGGCCACGCCGGGTCCACGCCGCCGCCCGCGAGCACGTGCTGCGCGTAGATCGCCGCGCTCGATCCCAGCCGGTAGTCGTACCAGGCGACGATCGCGCCACCGGCGCCGTCGCTCACCGACACCGGCGCGTACTGGTGCTGCGTCGCGGTGCACACGGGAAGGTTGACGGTGGGATCGGTCGGCCACGCGGCGAACGCCACGGTGGGCACGAGCAGCAGGAAGGCGGCGGGCAGGGTGTATCGGCGGGATGCGATGGCGCGCACGAAGGGCTCCGGTGAAACGAGTGAGCCCGGAAGACCGAGTGGGGCGCGGCCCATGGACACGGGCGAACGAGTGTCCGAGCGACGAGCATGCGGGCCACGCCGTGCGCGCCACAAGCACCAAAGCGAGATGAGAGCGGCCGCTCGTGACGGCCGCCCTCATCCGGGCGAAACGCGTGTATGTGGGCAATGTGGCGCTAGGACACCGCCACGCCGGGCGTGAGGTCGAGCACCTGCGCGTCGCACTTGCGCTTCGCGAGCTCCTCGCGGAGCGCCGCCGGAGTGCCCGTGAGCAGGCCGAAGGTGCCCCAGTGCATCGGCAGCACCCACTTCACGCCGAGCGCCTGCGTTGCCCACGCGGCTTCGCGCGGCCCCATCGTGTAGTGATCGCCGATCGGCAGGAACGCGATCTCGGGCGCGTACAGCTCGCGCGTGAGGTGCATGTCCATCGTCGGGCCGGTGTCGCCCGCGAAGTACAGGACCGTGCCGTCCTCGAGCGTGATCACGAAGCCGCCCTCACCGCCGCCGTGCGGACGGCCGGGCTCGTCGAAGCTCGAGGAGTGCACCGCGTTCACCATCGTGAACGCGAGGCCCTCGACGCGCTGCGTGCCGCCCATGCCCATCCCGCAGCACGTCTTCACGCCCTTGGCCTCGAGATGCTCGCCGACCTCGAACCCGCACACGACCTTCGCGCCGGTGCGCGTCGCGATGTCCGGCACGTCGCCCACGTGATCACCGTGGGCGTGCGAGACGCAGACGACGTCGGCCTTCGCGATCACGCGCCGGTCCTCGGGCGTCTTCGGGTTGCCGCTCACCCACGGATCGAGCAGCAGCGTCTTGCCGCCCGGCGTGAGCACTTCGAACGCACTGTGGCCGAGCCACGTGATCGAGAAGCCGCGATTCCAGATCTTCGACATGGTCGTCTTCCTCTCGCTCGCTATCGCGTCGCGGGCTCGGGCGCGAGTTCTTCGAGGCGCGCCGTGAAGTGACGCAGCACGGGCGCTTCGTAGGTGACGCGCAGGCCGCGCAGCTTGTCGCGATCGCGGAACAGTTCGATCACGGACTCCGCCACGTAGCGCATGTGCTCGGTCGTGTACACGCGGCGCGGCACGGCGAGACGCACGAGCTCGAGCTTCGGGTACACCATCTCGCCGGTCTTCTCGTCCGGCTGCGCGAACATGAGGCTGCCGACTTCGACGGCGCGTATGCCGTACTCTCGGTAGAGCGCGACCACGAGCGCCTGCCCGGGGAACTGCGACTGCGGGATGTTCGGCAGGAAGCGCTTCGCGTCGATGTACACCGCGTGGCCGCCGACGGGCTTCACGATCGGCACGCCGGCCTGGTCGAGCAGGTCACCGAGGTGCGCCACCTGCCCGGTGCGGAACGCGAGGTAGTCTTCCGACAGCACTTCGCGCAGGCCGCGCGCGATCGCCTCGAGGTCGCGGCCGGCGAGGCCTCCGTAGGTCGGGAAGCCTTCGATGAGGATGAGCAGGTTCGTGATCGCCTTCGACCACTCCTCGTTCTTCATGGCGAGGAAGCCGCCGATGTTCACGAGGCCGTCCTTCTTCGCGCTCATCGTGCAGCCGTCGCCGTACGAGAACAGCTCCTTCGCGATCTCCTCGATGCTGCGGTTCGCCTGCCCGCTCTCGCGCTGCTGGATGAAATAGCAGTTCTCGGCGAAGCGGCACGCGTCGAAGAACAGCGGCACGCCGTGCTTCGTGCACACCACGCGCACCTGGCGGATGTTCGCGAGCGAGACGGGTTGGCCGCCGCCGGAGTTGTTCGTCACGGTCAGCATGACGAGCGGCACGCGGCCCTTCTTCTCGGTCAGCAGCCGGTCGAGCTTCGCGGGATCGAGGTTGCCCTTGAACGGGTGCAGGCTCGACGGATCGAGGCCTTCGTCGATCACGAGGTCGGCCGCTTCGGCGCCCTGGTGCTGCACGTTCGCGCGCGTGGTGTCGAAGTGGATGTTGTTCGGGACGATGTCGCCCTTCTTGAGCACCGTGCTGAACAGCAGGTTCTCGGCGACGCGGCCCTGGTGCGTCGGGATCACGAACGGATACCCGAAGATGTCGCGCACGGCCTTCTGGAAGTTGTAGAAGTTGCGCGAGCCCGCGTACGACTCGTCGCCCATCATGATCCCGGCCCACTGGTTGTCGCTCATCGCGGACGTGCCCGAGTCGGTGAGCAGGTCCACGTAGATCGTGTCCGCGGGCACGGCGAAGATGTTGAGCCCGGCCTCGGTGATGTGGCGCACGCGCTCCTCGCGGCTCACGCGGCGCAGCGGCTCGACGACCTTGATCCGGAAGGGTTCGGCGGGAAAGCGCATGGCTTCGTTCCTCGATATGCGCGCCCGGTGCGGTGGCGCGTTCAGTTCTGGCCGAGCGCCGGGCCCGGGGGACCGGGCGGCGGCGCGGCCGTGATGGTCTTGAGCAGTTCGTGCAGCCTGCGCGCGCGATCGAACACGCTGTCGATCGCGAGCAGTTCGAGCCGCGCCTCGGTGGACAACCGCGACGCCTGCGCGATGTGGTTCACGACGGATTCGAAGCTCGCGTCGGTGGCGGTGAGCGGCGGCTGGGTCCACGCCTCGGCGCCGAGCGGCAGCAGCCGGCGCGTGGTCTCGAGCAGCGCCTCGCGTTCCATGCCCGCGAGCGGATCGTCCTCGTCGTACGGAGACGAGGGAAGCACTTCCACGTCGCAGGCGCGATAGGGAAACTCGCGCGCGACGCGTACGAACCGCGCGCGCGTCACGCCGCGCAGGCGCAGGTCGTAGCAGTCGTTCGGCAGCCACTCGACGGACTCGAACGTGGCGACGCAGCCGATCTCGTGGAACGCCGGGCTGCCGTGGTAGTCGGCCTTCCACCCGGGCTTCAGCGTGGCCAGCGCGATCAACCGTTCCCCGGAGAGCGCGTCGCGCACCATGGTGCGGTAGCGCAGCTCGAAGATGTGCAGCGGCATCGCGGCGTGGGGGAACATCACCACGCCGGGCAGCGGGAACACGGGAACGGGACGCTTCGGGAGGTTCGCCATGCGGCTCCCCCGTCCGGCGCGGACCGCCGGCGGGTGCGGGCTCGCGCGGAGAACGGCGCCGCGGCGGAGGGCCGCGGCGCCGTCCGGGCGCGTCAGTCTTCGCGGAGGAAGTCGAGCACTTCCTGCACGTGTCCTTCGACCTTCACCTTCGGGTAGATCTGCGCGATGCGCCCCGTGCGGTCGACGATGAACGTCGTGCGTTCGATGCCCAGGTACTTCTTCCCGTACAGGTTCTTCTGCTTGTACACGCCGAACGCCTTGGACACCGTGGCGTCCTCGTCGGCGAGCAGGTCGAACGGAAGCTTGTGCTTCTCGCGGAACTTGGCGTGCGAGTCGACCGGATCGTTCGACACGCCGAGGATGATCGCGTTGACCTTGTCGAAGTCCGCGGTCAGGTCACGGAAGCCGCAGGCCTCCTTGGTGCAGCCCGGCGTCTCGTCCTTGGGATAGAAGTACAGGACGACCGTCTTCTTGCCCTTGAACTGCTTGAGCGAGACGGCCTCGCCGGAAGTGGACGGCAGCGTGAAGTCGGGCGCGGGCTTTCCGATCACCGGCAGCAGGCTGACAGCGGCCATGGGGGGGTTCCTCCGAAAATCGCCCGGGCCCCCCAACGGGAGCCCGGGACGGGAACGGCGGGAGGCCGCTCCGTGAGAGACGAACTACTTCGCGGCCGCCTGCATGGCGAGCGCGCGCACGAGGTTCTGCTCGACGACCGACCAGTCGAGATTGGCGAAGAAGGCTTCGATGTACTTGGCGCGGAGCCGGCCGAAGTCGAACCAGTACGCGTGCTCGTACACGTCCAGCGCGAGGATCGGCGTGGCGTTCCACAGCGGGAACGTGTTCTGCGCGTCGCCGACGACCGTGGTGAGCGAGGCCGTGTCGTGATCGTACGCGAGCCACACCCAGCCGCGGGCCGCGAGGCCGGAGGCCTTGAAGTCCGCGAGCCACGCGTCGTAGGACGGGAAGTCGCGGTTGATGAGCTCGAGCGTCTTGGCACCGGGGGCGCCACCGCTGCCGCCGAGGTGCGAGAAGTACAGCTCGTGGTTCTTCACGCCGCCGTAGGCGAACGAAAGGTCGACGCGCAGCGAGCGCAGGTCGCTGAAGATCTGGTTCGCCGTGCTGCGATCCACCGAGTCGAGCTTCTTCTGGATCTCGTTGGTCTTGGCGACGTACGCCTTGTACAGCTCGTAGTGCTCTTCCTGCGTGCGCTGCGAAATACCGTTCAGCTCGCGAATGGACGCGAACGTCTTCGGCGTCAGGTCCTTCCAGGCCATGCGAAACCTCCTGCTTCGGTGAGAACGGGACGGATGGATGCCCCGGGAATCTCGGTGGGAACGGCGGCGAGACTAGGCGGGCGGCACCCGTTGGTCAACGAGTCGCGGACGGGCGTTCGCGCAGGCCTTTTCGCAGCTTCACGAGGCCCTTCGCGACGGAATCCCGCAGTGCTTCGACGCGCGGCCCGCTGGCGTCACACGTCGCGTCGTACGCACGGCACGCGGCGAGCGTGAAGCCACAACCGCACGTGCACTGCTCGGCGTTGGCGAAGCGCACGAACGTCTCCAACTGCGTTGGATCGAGCATGCTCACGTCGAGGTTCGGGATTTCCTCGACCCAGCGCTGCTTGATCGCGGTGCTGTCGACGTCCGTCATGCGCAGCGAGCGCGTGATCGGATCGTCCACGCCCACGAGCGGGTCTTCGGGCGGCGCCGGAGGAACGGGCCGGAACCTGTCGCGCGTCACGACCGCCGCCACCAGCAGCAGCACGCACGCCGCGAGCAGCACGAACAGCCGGCGGAAGCCGGTGGACTGCGGCGTGCGGGGCGGCTCGAGCGGGTCGCGCGTGGACATGGCCGCACGATAACCGCTCGGGCAGGGGCACGGTGTTCGGGAGTCGTCAGCGGACGGGCAGCGCTGCCGGATTCGGTCCGAAGGGACCGGGGCCCGGCCGGCACTCTTGCCGCGAAGGCGCGACGTGCCTAGCATCACCGCCCCACGCCAACCGGAGGCACGCATGAGCTGGACCCCGAGCATCGCGCCCGAAGACGCAACGCCCGCCCTGAAGCACGTGTACGACCGCATCCGCGCGCGCGCGTCGTCGCAGACCGTGTCGAACATCTGGCGCGCGTGGGGCGCGCATCCGGGCGGCCTCGAGGCGTCCTTCAACACGTACCGCGTGCTCATGGACGATCCGGCGCCGCTCACTCCGGCGCAGGCCGAGATGATCTCGCTCGTCGTGTCCGCCACCAACGGCTGCGGCTACTGCGTCGCGCACCACGGCCCGCGCCTCGCGCGCCACGTGGGCGACGACCTCGCGCAGGCCGTCGCGCTCGACTACCGCACCGCGAACCTGCCGACGCGCGATCGCGTGCTGCTCGACCTCGCCGTCGCGGTCACGTGCGAGCCGGCCGAGCGCACGGCCGAGGACATCGAGCGCGTCCGCGAGTACGGCTTCGACGACGTCGCCATCGTGCGCGCGGTCGAGATCGCGGCGTACTACAACTCGGTCAACCGCGTCGTGCTCGCGCTCGGCGTGGCCCTGGAACGCGGCCGCGATCCGTGGGAGTTCGGCTCGCAGAAGTAGCCGCGAGGCGTTACTCCCAGCCCGACTCGAGCAGCGCGCGCGTCTCGTTCACGGCGACGCGCCAGATCGCGAACATCTCGTCGTCCTCGCGCACGTAGCGCCCGGCGAAGTTGCCGTCGCCGAGTCTTTCGCGGATGGCCGCCGGTCCGAGGTGCTTCCACTCGGCGTACGGCTGCGCGGGCTTCTGCACGGCGGGCGGCGTCACGCCCGCGAGACGCGTCCACGGGAAGTTCTCCATCCACGACGCGTGCGAGGCGAGTGGGTCGATGGCCGCGACCTGCTTCGAGACGAGGGGCGCGTTCCACCAGTCGTGGACTTTCACCTGTACGCGCGACCTCGCGGAGCCTCCGGCTCCGCCGGCCTTCGCCTGGTGCTCACGCGCAGCCATCCATTCGCTCACGAATCCGTGCACCGGCGCGTTGCCGCCGTGACCGTTCACGACCAGCACGCGGCGGAAGCCCTGCTGCGCGAGCGCGTCGAGCACGTCGCGCACGACCGCGCACAGCGTCTCGATGCGCACGCTCACGGTGCCGGGATAGGCCGAGAAGCCGGGCGTGATGCCGTACGGGATCACGGGGAACACGGGCAGCCCGAGCGGCTCGGCCGCGTCGAGCGCGAGCTTCTCCGCGAGGATCGTGTCGGTCGCGAGGCTCAGGTACGCGTGCTGCTCGGTGCAGCCGATCGGCAGCACGCAGCGGTCGTCGCGCTTGAGCTGCTCCTCGACCTGCATCCAGTTCATCCCGGAAACGTTCATGCGCGACGCGCCTCCTCGTAGATCGCCTCAAGCGCGCGCACGTGGCTCTCGGGCGCGCTCATGCGCCGCACGCGTTCGCGGCCCGCTTCGCCCCACGCGGCCGCGGCCGCGGGATTCTCGAGCGCGCGCTTCACGTGCGCGCCCAACGTGGCGCCGTCGCCCGGTTCGGCGAGCAGCCCCGTGACTTCGTGTTCGATCAGCTCCGGCAGCGCGCCGATGCGCGCCGCGACCACCGGCCGCGCGTCGAGCAGCGCCTCGGCCACGCTGTAGCCGAAGTGCTCGACGAAGAGGCTCGGCGCGACCATCACCGCCGCGCGCGCGCGCAGCGCCGCGAGCGTCGCGTCGTCCACGTGGCCCATGCGGATCACGTTCGGCAGCGCCTGCTGGTCGAGCCACGCGCCGAGCGGACCGTCGCCGCACACGACCAGCGCCTCGGGCGCGATCGCGCGCGCGATGTCCGGCAGCAGCCGCACGCCCTTCTCGACCGACAGCCGTCCCGCGAACAGCGCGTAGCGCGCGGGCAGGTGCGCGGGCAGCGCGACGGCGGCGGCGGAAGCCGGCGCGGCCTCGACGCCGTGCGACAGTACGCGCAGTCGCGCGGGCTCGACGCCGAACGTGAGCGCCTTGTCGTACACGAACTGCGACGGCGCGATCCACGTGCGCACGGACGCGTACGCGCGCCACGCGTCGTGCAGGTACGCCTCGGCCGCGGCGACCGCGCTCTTCACGCGCGAGCCCTGCACGCACCCGACCGCGACCGCGTTCCAGTGCCTGCCGCCGCGGCAGCGCTCGCAGATCTCACCGTGCGCGTAGAGCAGTCGGTTCGTGCACCAGGGCTTGAAGTCGTGCAGCGTCATCACGACCGGCACGCCCGCTCGCGCCAGCGGCGCGAACACCGACGGCGTCAGGTGGCGCGAGGGCGCGTGGAAGTGCGCGATGTCGGGCTCGAAGTGCGCGAGCAGGCTCGCCATGCCGTCCGCGGCGCGCGCCGACCACATCGCGTGCGGCAGCGCCGCGAGCTGCGCGAG
The DNA here is from genome assembly GCA_016215625.1 of Candidatus Eiseniibacteriota bacterium. Taxonomy (GTDB): domain Bacteria; phylum Eisenbacteria; class RBG-16-71-46; order RBG-16-71-46; family RBG-16-71-46; genus CAIXRL01. Next base: position 22,909 of record JACRIW010000055.1, read on the forward strand.
CGGCGAGCCGGCTTCGGAGAAGTCCACGCCGGGCGGAAAGAACGCCGCCGTCGGCGAGGGCGCGTTGCGCGCGTCGGCCGTGGCGAAGTGCGCCACGTCGTGACCGGCCGCGCCCAGCCAGCGCGACTCGTCGAAGTAGGTGCGCTCGACGCCACCCTTGAGCCAGTGGAAGGCGTTGACGAGCAGGACGCGCACGGAACGGACGCGCCGGCTCAGTCGCCGGCGCTCTCCGGATGCACGAGCGGGAACTCGGCGAGCACCGTGCCGATGCCGGGCGAGGTCTCGTACTCGAGCACGTCGCCGGGCGTGCTCTCGATCAGCACGAAGCCGCGAAGCACCTCGAGGTGCAGCAGCGAGGCTTCGGGCGTGGCGCGCTTGCCGGCGTCCTCGATCGCGCGCTCGAGCTCGCTCCACGCCCCGCGCCGCAGCACCGACTGCACCTGCTTGTCGAGTTCGTAGCCCTCCTCGACCTCACGGCGCAGGTTGAAGTCGTGCACGCTCCACTGCACCGCACCGCCGACGACGAACGCCGCCTTGCCATCGAATGCCGTGAGCGCGTGCCGCAGCGCCGCGCCCCAGGCGCGGTGCTCCTCGCGCGTGCCTTCGCCGATCGAGACGGGCACCACGGGAATGCGGCGTGCGCGGGCGAAGAAATGCAGCGGAATGGACACGGCGCTGTCCGCGCCGCGGCGCGCGATCGCCGCGCGCACACCCGACTTGTTCGCGAACTCGACCAGCGTGCGCGCGAGCGCCTGGTGGCCGGGACAGTCGTAGCGCGGCTCCACGCCGAAGCCGGGCAGGTCCACGACGGAGCGGTGCGTGCGGGAATCGTCCACGCCGAACGGGCCGGGGCTCACCCAGCGGGGAGAAAGCGCGACGATCACGTCGGGCTTTTCGGCCGCGAGCCGGTCTCCGCTCGCGGACAGGGCTTCGATCATCTCGGTCACGTCCCCGCGCTGCTCGTCGATGAGCATGGTGGGAACGGCGGGCAGGAAATAGGCGCGGGTTGTCAGCATGGCCGACGCACCTTAGAGGACATGGGCGGTCGGGCCAAGCGGACCGGGCGTTCACGGTCCCGGGCGCCCGCTCGCGCGCGCTCGCGCCCGCTCGCGGGCGCTTGCCGCGCGTGGCCGCGGTTCCTATGGTGCGCGCATGACCGACACGCCTCCTCCGGACTGGGACGAACGCTACGCCGCCGAAGGCTGGGCGTTCGGCTCCGAACCCAACGACTTCCTGCGCGAGAACGCGCACTTCCTGCCGCCTGCCGGGCGCGTGCTGTGCCTGGCCGAAGGCGAAGGGCGCAACGCCGTGCATCTCGCCCGGCTCGGGCACGAAGTGACGGGCGTGGACCTGTCGAGCGTCGGTCTCGCCAAGGCGCAGCGCCTCGCGGCCCAGTTCGGCATGCGGCTGCACACCGAGGTCGCCGATCTCGCGACGTGGCCGATCGTGCCCGGCGCGTGGGACGGCATCGTCTCGATCTTCGCGCACGTGCCGCGCGAGGTGCGGATCGCGCTGCACCCTCGGGTGGTCGCGGGGCTCAAACCGGGTGGCGTGCTGCTGCTCGAGGCCTACCGTCCCGAGCAGTTCGGGCGCGAGGGCGGCGGCCCGAAGGACGAGAGCAAGCTCATGACGCTCGCCGGGCTGCGCGAGGAACTCGCCGGGCTCGAGTTCACGCTCGCGCGCGAGATCGAGCGCGAGGTGGTCGAAGGCCGCTACCACTCCGGCATGGCCGCCGTCGTGCAGATCGTCGCGCGCAAGCCGCTCAGGTGAACGCGCGGGCGCTCCGGGTGTAACGTGCGGCCGTTGGGGCGCGCGCGGACTCGCGTGCGCTCGAGTTCGACCCGGCACCGCCAGTCGCCGCGCGGCCACACTCCTCCACGGCGCGCGCCGGAGCTTCGCCATGCACACCCTCGTGTCCGCGCTTCGCACGCCGCGCGCGCTTCGTTCGCGCGTCTTCCTCGCCGTCGCCCTCGGCTCGTTCGCGCTGCTCGCGCCCGCCCCGGCGAGCGCCGGCTGGCCGCTGCATCCGGACGACGGCGGGCTGCCGCTGTGCACCGCCGCCGACTACCAGTGGTACGCGCAGGCGATCGAGGACGGCTCGGGCGGACTGTTCGTGGTCTGGCGCGACGACCGCGGCCGCACCGTGTCGCTGCCGAACAACTCCGACGTGTACGCGCAGCACGTGAGCGCCGCGGGCGTGCCGCTCTGGGGCGCGAACGGCGTCGCCGTGTGCACCGACCTCGGCACGCAGGACCGTCCCGCGCTGTGCGGCGACGGTGCGGGCGGCGTGTACGTCGCGTGGAGCGACGGACGCACGGGCAACAACGACATCTGGGCGCAGCACCTGAACGCCGCGGGCGCGCCGCAGTGGCTCGTGAACGGCTTCCGCGCCGCACGCCTCGACGCGGCGAACGACTACGCCCCTTCGCTCGTGAGCGACGGCGCGGGCGGCTTCCTCACCGTCTGGTATTCGTACGACGCCGCGACCGGCACGCGCCTGCGCGCGCAGCGCATGAACGCGGCGGGCTTCCAGCTCTGGGGCACGACCGGCGTCGCGATCGGCGGACCGGCGGGCAACCAGACCGATCCGCGCGTGCTCGCCGACGGCGCGGGCGGCATGGTGCTGTCGTGGGTGCAGGGCTCGACGCCGCGCAGCATCCGCGCGCAGCGCGTGAGCGGCGCGGGCGCGGCGCAGTGGGGCACGATGGGCGTCGCGGTGACCGACACCACGCGCGCGGCCTCGCGCACGCACTACCTCGCGCCGGGACTCGCGGGCGGCGCACGCTTCCTCGTGCACGACACGGCGATCGTGCCGACGCCGTGGTACCGCGACCTCGACGGGACGGGCGCGAGCGTGCGCTGGGCGCAGGTGCTGCCCGCGACCGCGTGGAGCGAGATCATGACGGGCGCGTGCGCGGGCGACAGCGGCGCGACGCTCGTGAGCACGACCAACGGCGGGTTCGAGTCCGTGCAGCGCATCGCCGCCGACGGCACGCTCGACTGGGGACCGCACGGCCAGCCGGTTTCGCCCGACACGCTCGGGCGCACGATGTACGTGACGCTCGCGCGCGACGGCGCGGGCGGCGCCTACCTGGTGGGCACGGCCGTGGACACGACGACGCACTTCTACGAAGTGCGCGCGCAGCACGTGCGCTGGGACCGTTCGCTCGCGTGGGAGGACGAGGGCCGCACGTTCGCGAGCGCCGTGACGGGCGACCAGCAGGCGCCGCAGGCGTTCGCGACCGACCATGGCGTGATCGCGCTCTGGCAGGACTACCGCACGGTCGCGACGACCGGGCTCGACCTGTACGCGCAGCGCATGGACTCGACGGGCACACCCGGCGTGCCGGTGCTCGACGTGCAGGGCGCGGGCGGCGCGAACGTCCTCGCGCTCGCCGCGCCGTGGCCGAACCCGGCGCGTTCCGGCGCGGCCGTCACGCTGCGCTTCACGCTGCCCGTGGCGGCGCGCGTGACGCTCGCGCTGCACGACGTCGCGGGCCGGCGCGTGCGCGTGCTCGCCGACGGCGCGTTCGCGGCGGGCGATCACCGCGTGCGGATCGAGGACGGCGAAGCGCTCGCGCCCGGGCTCTACTTCGCGCGGCTCACGACGCCGCAGGGAGCGGCGCCGGGCACGGCGCCGGGCACGGCGCTCACGCGGAGAATCGTGATCGTGCGGTGACGCACGCGCGGCACGCGCGGCACGCGCGGCACGCGCGGCACGCGCGGCACGGAGGCGCCGAGCGATCTAATTCGCGCTGCCCCGCGTCGTGCGCGCGCGCTCGGCGGCCATCGCGTTGCCGCCGGTGAGCGCGACGCCCTTGTCCTGCGCGGCCACGAGCAGTTCGCCCGGCAGCGGGAACACGACGCGCTCCTCGACGAGCTGGAACTGCTCGACCTCGTAGTCGCCGAGCGCGCAGATGCGCGCCACGCACGCCTGCACGATGTTCTCCGGCGTCGAGGCGCCAGCCGTCAGGCCGACGTCGCCGGTGAGCCATTCCGCGCGGATGTCCTCGGCCGACTCGATCAGGTGCGAGTCCGCGCCGAGCGCCTGCCCGACTTCGACGAGGCGGTTGGCGTTGCTGCTCGCGGGGGCGCCCACGACCAGCAGCGTGGCGACCTTGGGCGCCATCACCTTCACCGCGTTCTGCCGGTTCTGCGTCGCGTAGCAGATGTCGTCCTTCGCCGGCTCCTTCACCATCGGGTAGCGGCGGCGGAGCGCGTCGACCATGGCCTTGCAGTCGTCGAGCGACAGCGTCGTCTGCGTGATGTACGCGACCTTCTCGGGGTTCGGCAGCGCGAGCGCCTCGACCTCGGCGACCGTCTCGCACACGACGATCGCATCGGGCGCCTCGCCCAGCGTGCCGATCACTTCGACGTGGTTGCGGTGCCCGATCATGACGATCGAGTAGCCGTCCTTCGCGTAGCGCAGCGCCTCGAGGTGCACCTTGGTCACGAGCGGGCACGTGGCGTCGAGCGCGCGCAGCTTGCGCGCCTTCGCCTCGGCGCGGACCGCGGGCGACACGCCGTGCGCCGAGAAGATCACCACCGCGCCCTCGGGCACGTCGGCGAGATCGTCGGTGAAGATCGCGCCCTTGCGCTTGAGGTCGTCCACGACGTGACGGTTGTGCACGATCTCGTGGCGCACCCAGATCGGGGCGCCGTACACGTCGAGCGCCATGTCCACGATGTCGATGGCGCGGTCCACGCCGGCGCAGAATCCGCGCGGCGCGGCCAGGTAGAGCGTGCGGGTGGTGGCGGACATGCGTCGTCGGCGTCCTTCGGGCGGAAAAGGTGGGTGGCGCGCGGATGGAGTGCGCGGCCGCGGGCAATGTAGCCGAGTGCTCCGGCCGCGGCCACCGTGCCCGACCGGCGCTCGCGCGCCCTCCCGCCGGCCCTCCGGAGCGCTTTCCCGGCCCGGAGGTGCCGGAATCGGGCGGTTTGCCCCACGTTCGGGGCACCGGAACGCGGGGGACGCGAGATTGAACTAGGCGCGCGCCCACGCGCTCCGGTAGCCTTTTACGGCCTCGTGACCTCTCTCTCGTCGTCACGCGGCGTGCGGCCGACCGTCGGCGCGCGCAGCACCCGGACCCCGAGCTCACTTCCCAGATCGACAGCATGCGCCTGCTCGCCGTTCTCACCGCCTTCGCGCTCGCCGCTTCCGCCGTTCCCGCCCATGCCGGATGGGGACGCACGCCGGTGGGCACGCCCGTCGTCACCGCCCTCGCCGACCAGCACCGTCCGCTCGCCGTTCCCGACGGCGACGGTGGCGCGTTCCTCGTGTTCGCCGATCTCCGTGCGGGCGGATACGACGTGTACGCGCAGCGCATCAATCGCGCGGGCAACCGCGTGTGGAGCGCCGACGGCGTTCCCGTGTGCTCGGCCTCCGGACTGCAGGACATGCCGCGCCTCGTCGCCGACGGCGCGGGCGGCATCGTCGTCACGTGGGAGGACCATCGCGGCACGTCGTACGACGTGTACGCGCAGCGCCTCGACGGCGACGGCAACCGGCTGTGGACGCCCGACGGCGTGCTGCTCGGCGGCGCGAACGGCGACCAGGTCGACCCGGCGCTCGTCTCCGACGGCGCGGGCGGCGCGATCGTCGCGTGGACCGACTTCCGTGGCGGCGCCACGTCCGACGTGTACGTGCAGCACGTGAGCGGTGCGGGCGCGCCCGTGCTCGCCCCGAACGGCGTGATCCTTTCGGCCGCGGCGTTCGACCAGGATTCCCCGGCGCTCGCCTCCGACGGCGCGGGTGGCGCGTTCGTCGTGTGGAACGACTTCCGCAACGGCTCGAACAGCGATCTCTACATGGCGCACCTCACCGCGGGCGGCGCGCTGCCCTGGGGCGTGGGCGGCGTCGTGCTCGCGAACGGCGCGGGCGACCAGATCTCGGCTTCGATCGCCGAGGCGACCGCGGGCGGCGCGCTCTTCGTGTGGACCGACACGCGCGCGGGCAACTCCGACATCTACGGCCAGCGCATCAACGCCAGCGGCGCGAAGCTCTGGAACGCGAACGGCCTCGCCGTGTGCGACGCGTCGAACGACCAGCAGTTCGCCGTGCTGCAGCACGACGGCGCCGACGGCATGTTCGTGGCCTGGGAAGACGCGCGTTCGAGCAACGACAACATCTTCGCGCACCACCTCGATTCGACCGGCTGGCCGGTGTGGCAGGTCAACGGCATCGCGGTGTGCACCGCGCCCGGAGCGCAGCTCGAGCCGCAGATGGTGCGCGACACCGCGGGCGGCATCATCCTCTGCTGGCAGGACCAGCGCGGCGCGAACGTGGACCTGTACACGCAGCACGTGAACTTCGAGGGCGCTCCCGTGTGGAACGGCGACGGCCTGCCGCTGTGCAACGCGCCGGCCGCGCAGCTCTACCCCTCGCTCGTGCCCGACGCCACCGGCGGCGCGATCGCCGTCTGGGAAGACTCCCGCAACCTGCTCGTGGACCTGTACGCGCAGCGCGTGCTCGAGGACGGCACGCTCGGATCGAGCGAGCCCGTCATCACTTCGATCACCGACGTGCCGAACGACAACGGCGGCCACGTCGCGATCACGTGGCAGGCCTCGGTGTTCGAGGCGCCGGTGCCGAACGTGTTCCAGTACCGCCTGTGGCGCCGCGCGCCGGGCGGGCAGTGGGCGGCCGTGGATTCCGCCGGCCCGACGCTGGGCGCGTTCTACGTGCGCAACGGCTCCACGACCGCGGACTCGACGCCCGGCGTGACCACGCCGCGCACGGCGTTCAAGGTCGAAGCCGAGGCGTTCGACCGCACGCACTCGTGGTGGAGCGCGCCGGACAGCGGGCTTTCGCTCGACTCGCAGCCGCCGGCGACCCCGGCCGGCTTCCTCGTGCTGAGCCTCGGCAACGGCCAGGCGCGCGCGAAGTGGGCGCGCAGCCGCGAGGCCGACTTCTGGAAGTACCGGATGTACTTCGGCCAGGAGTGGTGGTTCGTGCCGAACGAGTTCACGTTCCGGCACACGATCGTCGACACGACGTGGCTCGGGGACATCGAGCCGGGCTGGTGGATCAAGCTCGTGGCGGTGGACGTGCACGGCAACGAGAGCGACGCGGCGTTCGCGCTGCCCGAGCCCTCCGTGGGCGTCGAGGGTGGCACTCCCGCGATGGCGTTCCTCGGCGCGGCGTCGCCGAACCCGATGCGCGAGACGAGCACGCTGCGCTTCGGGCTGTCGCGCGAAAGCGACGTGCACATGCGCGTGTACGACCAGCAGGGCCGCCAGGTGTGCGTGCTCGCTTCCGGACGGCTGCCGGCGGGGCAGCATCTCGCGGCGTGGACGGGACGGGACGCGCGCGGGAACGTCGTCGCGCCGGGCGTGTATTTCGTGCGCGCCACGCTCGAGGGCCGCGAGTTCACGCAGCGCATCGTGCGCGTGCGCTAGACGTACGGCGCTCCCCCGCCGAACGAAACGCCCCGCCGGCCTTCGGGCCCGCGGGGCGTTCTCGTGTGCGCGGCGCCGGTCAGCGGCCGTCGCCGCGCGGAGCGCGCTCGTACTTCGCGCTGTCGGCCTCGAACACCGCGCGCAGGGAGTCGGGCGCGTCCGCGCGCAGCGAACGGATGAGCGCCCCGACGCGCAGGCGCTGCTCGGGCTTCTTCAGCCACGATTCGGCCCTGCGCAGTTCCTCGAGCGCGTCGCGCTCCTGCCCGCTCGAGTGCAGCGCCATGCCGTAGGCGAGGCGCGCCTCGCCCGAATCCGGCGCGCGGCGGATGCCGTCACGCGCCAGCTCGAGCGCGATGTCCTGGCGTCCGAGGCCCTGGTACAGCTGGATCGCCTCGACGCGCGTCGCGGTCTCGTCCGGGTACACGGCGAGCCAGCGGCGGAACACGGCGCCCGCCTCGAGCTCGCGCTTGAGCTCGATGAGCACCTGCACCTGCGCGCGGTACGCGAGCGTCTGGGTCGAGTCGCGCTGCTCGGCCTCGCGGTAGGCGGCGAGCGCGGCTTCGGGGCGCTTGGCGCGGCGTTCGAGGTTGCCGAGGTTCACGAGCGAGGCGGCGTCGCGCGGGTCGTAGGCGGCCGCCTTGCGGTACGCCTTGCGCGCCTCCTCGTCGCGCCGCGTGGCGGCGAGCAGCGCGCCGAGATCGCGCCACGTGGGGCCGTCCTCGGGACGCAGCGCGAGCGAGCGGCGGAAGGCGCGCTCGCCGTCGGCCGGGCGCTCGGCGACGCTGAGGGCGAAGCCCAGCGCGCGCCACGCCTCGGCGTCCTTCGGCTCGAGCTGCACGAGGCGGCGCAGCTGCTGCAGCGCGTGCAGCGTGTCGCCGTCCTGCGCGAGCGCGAGCCCGAGCATGCGCGCGGCGGAACGGTCGCCCGGATGGTGCACGATCTCGGCGGCGAACTCGGTCGCCGCGGCGCGGTGCTGGCCGACGCCGGCGTAGAGCATGCCCATGCGGTAGTGGGCCTGCGCGATCGTCGAATCGAGCTTCACCGCGCTGCGGTAGGCCGCGATCGCCGCCGCCGGCGCACGCTGCGCCTCGAGCGAAAGCGCGAGCTGGAACTTCTCGAGGGCCGCCTGCTGCCGCGACTTGGCCGGGGCCTCCTCGGGCTGTGAGCGCCCGGGCAGCAGCAGCGGCGCGGCCGGCGAACTGATGTCCACGCTCGAATCGGGCCGCGCGGGCACGAAGAACGTGGGGCTCTCGGCGTGTGCCGGGGCGGGTGCGAGAGCCAGCGAGAGCGCGAACGTGGCGGCCGCGGCGAGCGCGGCGGGCAGGCAAAGGGATCGAAAAGTATGCATGTGGGCGGGAAGTTAGCACGGGCCGGGGCGCGGTCACGCGCCAACTGTGTGTTAGCTTTCGGCCCGTGAATCGCGCCTTCGTCCGCCTGTCCCTCGCCCTGTCCGTGGCCGCCATGGGGCTGGTGGACCTCGCCTCCGCGCTGCTGTCGCGGCCTCCGGAGCGGCTCGTCGCGCTGAGGCACCTCGTCCCCACCGGCGTGCTCGACACGAGCCGCACGTTCACGCTGCTCGCCGGGGCGCTGCTCCTGCTCACCGCGAGCGGGCTCCAGCGCGGCAAGCGCCGCGCGTTCGTGACCGCGCTCTTCCTGTGCGCCGTGTCCGTGCCCGTGAACCTGCTCAAGGCGTTCGACTTCGAGGAGGCGTGCGTCGCGACCGCGCTGCTGTTCGTGCTCGGCGTGAGCGGCGACGCGTTCCGCGTGAAGAGCCGGGCGTGGAGCCCGCGCCACCTGCCGGCGCCGATCGTCGCGCTGCTCGCCGCCGTGGTCGTGTACGCGATCGGCGGCTGCTGGATCGTCGAGCGGCTCTACAGTCCGGCGAACGCCTCGTTCGCGCGCGCCGCGCAGGAGGCGCTCTACCAGCTCACGGGGCTCGGCGAGCCCACGCTGCTCGTCACGCGCGACCAGCACGTCGTGCGCTGGTTCCTGCACTCGATCGGCGTCGTCGGGCTCACGCTGCTCGTCGCGGCCGTGCTCGCCGCGCTCGCGCCCGCGCGCCATCGCGCGCGCCACCGCGCCGACCGCCAGCGCGTGCGCGCGCTGCTCGAGCGCCACGGCGACGGCAGCGTCGCCGCGTACGCGCTGGCCGAGGACACCGACTGGTTCTTCAGCGAGAACGGCCGCGCGGTGATCGCCTACCGCTTCGAGTCCGGCGTGCTGCTCGCGATCGGCGATCCGATCGGGCCCGAGGAGGAAGTGCAGCCCCTGCTGCACGCGTTCGAGCGGCACTGCCACGAGCACGACTGGACCTTCGCCTTCTACCAGTGCCGCCCCGAGCGGCTCGCGCACTACCGCGCGCGCGGCTGGAAGGCCGTGCACATCGGCGAGGACCCCGTGCTGCGGCCCTCGACGTTCACGCTCGAAGGCCGCGCTCGCGGCGACGTGCGCCGGTCCGCGGCCAAGCTCGAGCGCGCCGGCGTGCAGGTGCGGCACTTCGTTCCCGGCACGAACGCGTTCGATCCCGCGCAGGACCCCGACCGGCTGCTCGAGCAGATGCGCGCGGTCTCGGCCGCGTGGCTGCGCGGAAAGAGCGGCGGCGAGATGGGGTTCTGCATGGGACGGTTCGAGCCCGCGGCGCTGCACGACGTGTGGCTGAGCGTCGCGTGGGATCCGGCGCGGCGCGCCGTCCTCGCCTTCTGCACGTGGACGCCCGTGTGGGCGCGGCGCGGCTGGGCGCTCGACCTCATGCGGCGGGCGGACGGCGCGCCCTCCGGAGTCATGGAGCTGCTCGTGGCCGACGGCGTGCGCCATGCGCGCGAGCGCGGCGACGAGGTGATGTCGCTGTCGCTCTCGGCGCTCGCCCGCGTGGACGCCGCGAGCGGCGAGCCGGAGTCCGACCGCGCGCGCGAGTTCCTCACCGAACGGCTCGCGCGCTTCTACGACTTCCAGGGACTGTTCCGCTGGAAGAAGAAGTTCGATCCCGAGTTCGAGGATCGCTACCTCGTGTATCCCGGCGCGTTCGCGCTGCCGCGTATCGCGCTCGCGCTCGTGCGCGCGCAGAATCCCGGCGGGCTCTGGTCGTGGGTGCGCGAGCTGCTGCCCGGCGGCGCCGATGCCGAAGCCGCCCCACAGGAAAGGTCGCCGGCCGCTTGAAGGCACTCGTCGAACTCGCCCGCGTACTCGAAGCGATCGAAGCGTCCGCGTGGCGCGACGTGTGGGCCGCCGCGCCCGAGAGCGTGCGCGCCTCGCTCGGACTGCGCACCGTCGAACGCGAGGGCGCGCTCGTGATCGCCGCCGACCACATCGAATCGCTGCTCATGAACCGTGTGCTCGGAGGCGGCCTGCAGGGCTCGCTCGACACGCGCACGCTCGACGCGATCGAGAAGTTCTTCGCCGGGCGCCAGCCCTACGCGATCAACCTGTCTCCCCTCGCACGCCCCGACGGCGTGACGGGCGCGCTCATGGACCGCGGCCTCGCGACCTACTTCCACCACGTCAAATGGGCGCGCGACTCCTCGCCGTACACGCCCGCGCGCGCGACGGACCTGCGCATCGCCCCCGTGGACGCAGCGCTCGCGCCCGCGTGGGCCGAGTTGTCTGCCGACGCGTTCGTGCACGGCGCCGAAGGGGGCGCCGCGTGGCTTGCGAGCCTGCACGGCCGGCGCGGCTGGCGGATGTTCGTCGCGCTCGACGGCGCGCAGGTGGTCGCGGGCGGCGCGCTGTTCACGCACGGCTCGTGCGGCTGGCTCGGCATGGGCATCACGCGCGATTCGCATCGCGCGCGCGGCGCGCAGAGCGCGCTGCTCGCGGCGCGCATCGCCGCGGCGCACGCCGCCAAGGCCAGATGGCTCACGACCGAGACCGCGCCCAACTGGGAGGACCTGAATCCCGTCAGCTGGCGCAACGTCGAGCGCGCGGGATTCGGCGTGATCTACGACCGCCCGAGCTGGATCCGTCCGCCGGGCCTGCCTCCCGCCGCGAAACCGGCCGGCTGAGCGGCGCCAGCCGGCGTCAGCCGGCGCCCACGGGCGTCAGCCGCGGCGCGGCTTGTGCGCGAAGATCGGGTGCGGCGGCAGCCCCAGCCGCATGAGGCGGTACTGCGCGACCGCGCCCAGCGTGCTCAGGCCGTACGTCACGCTGCGCATGAAGTTGATGCTCGAGGCTTCGGGCATGTAGCGCACCGGCACCGGGATCTCGCCGATCTTGAAGCCCGCCGCGACCGCGGAGACCAGGAACTGCGAGTCGAACACGAAGTCGTCCGAGAAGTTCTCGAGCGGCAATGTTTCGAGCACTTCGCGCCGGTAGGCGCGGAAGCCGCTGTGGAACTCGCCCAGATTCTGCCCCAGGCCCAGATTCTCCAAGAATGTCAGAAACCTGTTGCCGAGATACTTGTACATCGGCATGCCGGAATCGAGGCACTCGCGGCGCGTGCGCACGCGCGAGCCGAGCATGACGTCGAGGATGCCGAGCTGGATCGGCAGGATCATCATCGGGATGAGCCGCGGGTCGTACTGGTAGTCGGGGTGCAGCATGATGACGATGTCGGCGCCGCGCGCGAGCGCTTCGGCGTAGCACGTCTTCTGGTTGCCGCCGTAGCCGCGATTCTTCACGTGCTGGAGGACGTCGATCCCCAGGCTCTTCGCCACCTCGACCGTGTCGTCCGTGCTGCAGTCGTCCACGAGAATGGACTCGTCCACCCAGCCCGGCGGGATGTCGGCGTACGTCTTGCGGAGCGTTTCGCCCGCGTTGTACGCGGGCAGAACGACGACGACGCGAGCGCGCCGCGCCGCATCGCCCATGGCGCGCGCGGCTTCGACGGCTTCGGCGGAGGGAGGATCGAGGGCCATAGATGGCGGGGAGGGTGCGGATGGCGGTGGGGGTTCGTCAAGCGGCGTGCCCCAAGCGAAAGCCCGCGGCCTCTCGCGCTTCGAGACCGCGGGCTTCGCTTTGCTGCGTGAAGCTTCGTACGAGTCGCGCTTACTTCGCCGTGAAGTTCGGCTTGCGCTTCTCGATGTAGGCCGCGAGACCTTCCTTGGCGTCGTCGCCCTGGAAGAGCAGCTGCTGCAACTCGCGCTCGACCGCGAGCGCGCTCTCGAACGGCAGGTCCGCGCCCGACTGCACCGAACGCTTGATGCGGCCGACGGCCTTGGAAGCGCGGTTCGGCGGGCAGAACTGCTCGGCGTACGCCTGGATCTTGTCGAGGAACTCGGCGTTGTTCGCCGTCTCCCAGATGTCGTTGATGATGCCGAGGTCGAGCGCCTTCTCGAAGTGGAACACTTCGGCCGTGCACATGAGCTCGATCGCCTTGCTCTTGTTCACGAGACGGGCGAGACGCTGCGTGCCGCCCGTGCCGGGGAGCACGCCGAGGTTGATCTCGGGCAGGCCGACCTTGCCGGCGCCCTTGCGCGCGATGCGGATGTCCGCCGCCATCGCGATCTCGAGACCGCCGCCGACCGTGTGGCCGTTCAGCGCCGCGATCACGATCTTCGGCGTATGCTCGAGACGGTTGAGCGTCTCGTTCGCGTGCAGGCAGAAGTAATACTTGAACGTGGGGTCGGCCGTCTTGAGCATGTTGATGTCGGCGCCGGCGCAGAAGAACTTCTCGCCCGCGCCACGGAGCACGATGGCCTGGACGGCGTTGTCGAAGCGCGCCTGGAGGATGGCGGCGTCGAGCTGCTTCATCATCTCGTGCGTGTAGCAGTTGCCCGGATCGAACGTGAGTTCGATCGTCATCACGCCGTTCTTGACGGACGTGTTCACCATCGTGTGCGTGGTTTCCATGCGGTGTGTCTCCGGTTGGGAGGTTCGGAGTACGCGCGGGCCCTGCGAGAGATGGACCGAAGGCAGGCCGCACGGCTGGTCGTGAGCGGGCGGGAGTATAGGAGGGCGTTCGAAGCATGGTCAACGGCGGTCGCGCGGTGTTTTTCGCGGCTTTTCTCGCGGTCACGGGCACATCGGGACTGCCGGCGGGACGCATCGAGAACTTCGAGATGCCCGCGCCGTCGCTGCATCAGGCCCAGCGCGACTGCCGCGTGTACCTGCCGCCGTCCTACGAACTGCAGGCAGCCGCTGGCCGCCGATATCCGGTCATCGTGTTCCTGCACGGCTGGCCGGGCAGCGAGGGCAACTGGCCCGGGCAGGGTCGCGTGGGCGAGACACTCGACCGTTTGATCCGTGCGCGCGCGATTCCCGAAGTGATCGGGCTCTTCCCCGACGGCACGGGAAGCGGTCACCTGGGCCGCTCGATCTGGCTGGACGCCGCGAACGGCGGCTCGCAGCTCGAGACGTACCTGGCGCACGACCTGCCTCTCTGGGCGGACCGCACGTTCCGCACGATTCCCGAAGCGCGCATGCGCGCCGTGATCGGTCTTTCGGACGGCGGCACGGGCGCGTTCAACGTGGCACTGCGTCATCCGTCCGTGTACGGCGCGGCGGGTTCGCACAGCGGCGTGTTCCGGCTCGCGCCCGACTGGAGCAGCGGGCCGCTGTTCTCCGACGGCGCCGCGGGGGACCGTGAGCGCGCGGCGCACAGCCCGTTGCTATACGTGGCGTCGATCGCGGACAGCGCACGCCGCATGACGCTGTACTTCGACTGCGGCCGCGAGGACGAGGAACTGCGCGGCAACGTCGAGATGGACTCGCTGCTCACCGCGCTGCGCGTACCGCACGAGTTCCACGAGTTTCACGGGAGCCACGAATGGGGCTACTGGCGTGCGCACATCGAGGAGTCGCTGCGCGCGGTGACGCGCGGGATGCGGGACGAGGTACGCGAGCGGCAGTGACGTCGGAGTGGGAGTTCGCGGCGGCGATGCGTAAGGCGTGCGAAGGCGGCGCGCGACACTCTCGAACTGCTTTCTTCGTGCGCTCCTGCGATTTCCTGTTGACCGGTTTGAACCGTGGCCCGGCGCGACAGCCGCGCTCGATTCGGGAATGCGCTCGAATGCGACGTGTGTGGGGGCTGGCGAGGGAATGCGCGCGAGCGTTCGAAAGTTCTCGTGACGAGCGCCGATCGCGCGCGTGTGAGGAACGACGGAGCGCGAAAACCGCCGTGATATACAAGACCTGTCGCTGCCCCCGCTCGCAGTCGACGCACACTCCTTTCTCGCCCCCGAAGCGAGAAGAGCTCCATGCACACCGCGCGCACTTGGTCGGTGACGCAGTTGTCGAACGAAGTGCTCGACCGCGAATACGCGGCTCGAGTCGGCAACGATCGCGCCTCCACGGCCGAACTCCTGATGTACCTGGGTGAGATGGAAGCGCGGAAGCGCTACATCCCCGCCGGCTACCCATCGATGTTCCGGTTCTGCGTCGAACACGGGCGCATGTCGGAGGACGTCGCTTACAAGCGCATCCGCACCGCGCGCATGGCGCGACGCTTCCCCGAGATCTACGACCGCATCGCCGATGGACGCCTGACGATCTCGGCGTTGGTGCTCCTTGCTCCCGAGATGACCGAGCACACGGCCGCGCGCCTGCTCTCCGACGCGGAGTACAAGACGAACGAACAGGTGAAGCGCCTGCTCGCCGCGGTCGCGCCGAAACCGGATGTTCCGACGAAGGAGCGTGAGGTCCCCTCTCCTTCTGCATCGGTCGCCGCGAGCATCGAGAGTCGCGACGTCAGTACTTCGTCAGCGGAACTGGCCGTACGGCCAGTTGCTCCATCGCAATCGAACGAATCAAGCGAGTCGATGGGACCACTTTGGTCGACCACCGCCGACGCCGACGGCGCGCACTACAGGTCGGGGGCGTCTGAGGCGCCGGAGGCGCCGGAGACGCCACAGGCAC
The DNA here is from genome assembly GCA_016215625.1 of Candidatus Eiseniibacteriota bacterium. GTDB lineage: Bacteria > Eisenbacteria > RBG-16-71-46 > RBG-16-71-46 > RBG-16-71-46 > CAIXRL01. Next base: position 38,095 of record JACRIW010000055.1, read on the forward strand.
CGCACGCGACTGTCCCGCGAGGCGCGCCACAGGCGAAGCGCACGCAGCACACACCCCTTTCACCGACGAGCATGCACGTGAGCGCCACGCTCTCGATGCAGGTGTACGAACAGCTCCAGGAAGCGCGGGAGCTGCTGAGTCATCGCCTCGCCTCGCGCGAGCTTTCCGAAGTGCTCGAATCGTTGCTCGCGATCGCGCTGCCCGTCTTGCGCAAGCAGAAGTTCGCCGAGGCCTCCCGTCCGCGTGCCCCACGGTCGAAGGATCGCCCGATCAACGAAAACGATTCGGCGGCGTCCCCGTCACAGGCCCGACAGATCCCTGCCCACGTGAAACGCGAAGTCTGGGAACGCGACGGCGGCCGCTGCACGTTCGTCGGCACCGACGGGCATCGCTGCACCTGCCGCGAGCGAATCGAGTTCGATCACCGCGTTCCCGTCGCGAAGGGAGGCGCTTCCACCGTCGAGAATGTCCGGTTGCTCTGCCGTGCGCACAACCAGTACGAGGCCGAACGACTGCTCGGCGAAAGGTTCATGCGTGGCAAGAGAGCGTGGGCGAGCGGCAAGATTCATCCGCGCCGTACTCCGATACACGGACAGAGAGACAAATCGGTCGCGACGTCTTCGACCACCGCTGCACCGTGATGGACGAACAGCGCGATGCATCCGATGCGGCGCTACCGAACCGGGCGGGCTTCATGCGCGGCAAGCGTGCGTGGGCCCGCACGCGGGCGTCGCATGCGTCCGCCAGTCCCGCGACCGCAAGCGCGGCGCCATGACACGCGCCGCCGTGGGTCCCCTACTTCAGGACCTCCACCAGCAGCTGCGCGAGCATGATCTTCGAGATGGTCGCGAACGGGAAGACCGCGGCGTAGCCGGCGTTGGGGCCGTCGTCGCCGGCGGTCTCGGTGGCAAAGGCGAGCGCGGCGGGCTGCGTGTGGATGCCGGTCACCATGCCGAAGAGCTTGGCGGCGGGAATGCGCAGCAGCTTGCGGCCGACGAACAGCGACAGGCTCGTCGTCGTCATCGTGACCACGGCGCCCGCCAGCACGAGCGAAAGGGCGCCGGGCTCGTGCAGCGCCTGCGCGAAAACCCAGCCGGAACGCGTGCCCACGCCGGCGAGGAACAGCGTGATGCCGATCTGGCGCAGCGTGAGGTTGGCGCTGAAGGGCAGCTGCCACACCACGGGTCCGCTGCGGCCGAGCGCGCCGAGCGCGAGCCCCACGAGCAGGGGTCCACCCGCGACGCCGATCTGGAACGTGCCGCCGCTGCCCCCGCTGCCGCCCGGCAGCGGACTAGGAACGAGCCCGAGCAACAATCCCGCGGTGATGCCCAGCCCGAAGCTCAACACGTCCACCTCGGCGAGCGCGCGATACGAATCGCCGAAGAAAGCGGCGACCGCCTTCATCTGGGGCCGCGGCGCCAGGACGCGCACGCGATCGCCCAGCTCGAGCGTCATGTCCGGGCTCGGCAGCAGGTCGAGGTCGCCGCGGCGCACGCGCGTCACGAGCGCGCCGAAACGCTGCAGCAGCTGCAGCGTCTTCAGGGGGCGGCCGGCGGTCGAAGGGTCCGAGACGAACACGCGGCGGAAATCGAGATCGGTGCGGTCGAGCTCGATCTGCTCCTCGGCGGGCTCGCCGATCTCGTCCACGATGCGGGCGATCTCCTCGGGCGTCGCGACGATCGTGACGAGGTCGCCCACCTGCAGCGGCTCGTGGGCATTCATCACGGTCACGTGGTCGCCGCGGCGCCGGCGCGCGAACACCGCATGCCAGCCGTGCTCGCGCTGGATGTCGGCGAGCGGCCGCGTGCACGCCGCGGGATCGAGCACGCGCACGCTGTGCACGTCGAGCGTGCTGCCGGTCTTGCTCTTGGCGAGCTCTTTTCTCCATCGCGCGC
>JACRIW010000054.1 GCA_016215625.1 Candidatus Eiseniibacteriota bacterium
CCTGACCGACGAGGAGTTCGCCGCGTTCAAAAGGGCGCAGGACCTGCTCGCGCACGTCGTGCGCAACGGCGACCCGGCGGTGGTGGTCGCCCGCGCGCTCGCTCACTACGCGACGCACCTCGAGAAGCGGCGGTTCGGCGCTCGCTTCGCGCTCCCTCGCCTCGGTCGGCGAGCTCTGCGGCGATGTCGCAGGGCGCTTCGCGGCGAGCACGATGCGTCGCACTTCCAGCTTCGGCTGGTGTGTGACCGCGTCGAGCAGCGCGGCGGCATTCTCTTCGGTGAGCACCGGCGCGATCTCGCAGGCGTTCGAGACCGAGAGGCGCCCGTCGCTGATGCGCTCGAGGACCTCCGGGAACTTCCGCCCGAGGCGCGCGGCCTGCAGTCGGCGCAGCGTCTTCGCTTCCGACATCCGCAGATGCTCGATGCAGTACCGCTGCATGCACGAGTACCCGGCCTCAAGGTAATCACCACGCGAGTCGATCAACGCGATGAGCGCGAGACCTTCAGCGAGTCGCGACTTCTCCTCGAGATCCACTTCCTCGAGGCGACGGCGGGCGGCCAGGGGCGACAGGTGATCGACGGCGAATCGAGACATCGCGCACTCCGCTTCGGGGGCGGGTGTGCACCCTTTGTATCACGCATGTTTTCGAGCGCCGCAGCTGAGCGTGCACGCGAAAACGAGAGGCACGATGACAACGCGCGAGCGGAGAGCCGCGAACGGCCGACACGCACGAAGCTCGCGCGAGCGAACGGCACTCGATGATCGCGCAACGGGATCGAACTCGAGGCGGTGCCAGGCCCGTCAAGCTCGAAATGCCCACACACACCGAAGCCCGGGAGCCACCTTCGCCCCCGGGCTTCGCGATGCCGGAACGCGATCAGTCGAGCACGGTCACGCGCGTGGTGAGCACTCGCTGCGGCGTGCTCATGCGCACGAAGTACACGCCGGCCGCGGCGCGCGCGCCGGTCGCCGAGCGCCGGTCCCAGCTCACGGACTGCCGGCCCGCGGGGAGCGAGGCGTCGGTCAGCGTGCGCACGACTCGCCCTGCGGTGTCGAGCAGTTCGAGCCGAACGTGCGTGGGAGCGGCGAGCGAGAACGACACGACCGAGCGGCCGACGCAGGGATTGGGCGACGGCGGAGCGAGCCACGTGAGCGCGCCCTCGTCCTCCACACCGGCCGCGTTGGCCACGACGATCGGGAACGCGGTGTTCACCACGCCGCCGTACCAGTTCCACTGGTCGCCGCTTTCGTCACCGGATCCGTCGGTGGAGAGCCCGATCGCGTAGAAGTTGCTGGTGCCCACGACGGCGGGCGCCTTCCAGCTGAAGGTCCACGAACGGCTGAACTCGTTGACGTGCGTCATCTCGAGTCCCGAGATGCGATTGTTCGCGCCCGCGACGAGCGTGCCGTTGCTCGCCTTGAGGTTGAAGCCACCCTGCGTCGCGGACGGTCCACCGAGGAGCGTCACCGTGTACGAGTTCGTGCTGTTGACGACGACGTTCTGCGGACCGCTGATCGTCACCGTGACCCCGGCCGTGCGCGTCGTGCCGTGGCAGTTGCAGCCGTTGGGGGACTGCGCCTTGCCGGTGCGTCCTGCGGAGTCGGCCATCACGACGCCCGCCCCCAGGGTGAGCGCGGCAGCGACGAGAAGCCAGGGCGTGGCGGAGGGCAGCATGCGGGCTTTCTTCATGACGAAACTCCTTCGGTCGAAGCATCGGACGAGGGGTCCCGCGCCGCCGGGGAGTGCGGGCGAGTGAGAGCTGCCGCGTCTCACTGCAACGAAGGGTCCGCGAAGGGCCGAACTCCGGCAGAAACACCGAAAGTATTCGCGCCGCTGTTCGCCCTCACTTCAAGCCGGTGCGAACAACACGACTGCGACCCGCCCGGCGCACCCGGGACACGCGCCGCGGGCCGGAGCGGCGGCACGGGATCGAGCCGGAAGTCGCGCCGCGGGCTTCTCTCCGCCTTCTCCGTGACAGCAGGACATGCACGTGCCGCACGTGGCAGGACGAGAACGACAAGAAGTGTAGTACCTACAATCCCGCGAGCAGCTCCGCCGCCTGGTGCGGCGTCCGGCGACGCTGGGCCAGTTCGGCCAGCGCCTCGCGCCAGCGCTCGTCGCCGACGCGCTCGCGGAACGCGTTCCACAGCCGCGCCTGCAGCAGGTCCTGCAGCCGCTGCTCGAGCCGCGCGCGGCGGCGCTCCTCGAGCGTGCCGGTCTCGCGCAGGAACACGAGGTGCTCCTCGAACCGGTCCACCAGCTCGCTCACGCCGCCGTTCTGCGACGCGATCGTGAGGTGCACGGGAATCTTCCACGCCGTGTGCGCGCGCAGCTCGAGCGCCGAACGGATCGCGAACGACGCGCGCTCGGCGCCCTCGCGGTCGGCCTTGTTGATCACGAACACGTCCGCGATCTCCATGAGGCCGGCCTTCATCGCCTGCACGGCGTCGCCGGACTCGGGCACGAGCACGACCGCGGTGCTGTCCGCGGTTTGCGCCACCTCGAGCTCGCTCTGCCCCACGCCCACGGTCTCGATCAGGATGCGCTGGAAACCGGCCGCGTCGAGCACGTCGCACACCTGCGCGGTGTGCACCGCGAGCCCGCCCATGCTCCCGCGGGTCGCCATGGAGCGGATGAACACGCCCGGGTCGCCGGAAAGCTCGGTCATGCGGACGCGGTCGCCCAGCAGTGCGCCCCCGGAGAACGGGCTGGTCGGGTCCACGGCCACGATCGCCACGGTCTCGCCCCGGCGGCGGTACTCCTGCGCCAACCGTGTGACCAGCGTGCTCTTGCCGGCGCCGGGAGGGCCGGTGATGCCGAGCCGGAACGCGCGCCCCGACTTTTCGAAGCAGGCGTCCAGCAGCTCGACCGAACCGGGCGCCTCGTTCTCGACCCACGAGATGGCACGCGCCAGCGGAACGCGCTCGCCCGCGAGGGTGCGCCGGATGAGTTCGGGAGTGTCGAACGAAGTGTGCACTGGGGTCACCGGATGCCGGGTGGAAGTGGCGGGAACTCGGGAGCCGCACGCTACGGTCGGCCGCGCGGCAGGGTCAAGCGCCGGGCCGCGACGGGGCCGGGAAAAAAATCCCGAATCGTGCGCGCCGCCCCGGGCATCGGACGGGGCGAGAGAACGACCACCGCGCGTCGAGGATCCATCCTCCCCGCTCCGGTCTTGCTGCGAGAGACCGGGAATGACACCTCGCTCAAGCAACTCCCGCAGTATGCGAACGGCCGGCAGCCCGCGAGGGCGGCCGGCCGTCTCGTTGCCGTTCGAGGGCGCTCAGAGGCGCGCGGGATTGAAACCCACCCCGATCTTGAGCTGGAAGTAGTCCGGCTCGATGCGCCGCGAACCCGCGCCGAGCTGCTGCGGGACGCCGTACGAGTGCAGGTAGCGCACACCCACGTCCACGCTCCACTTGTCGTTCATGTTGAGATCGACACCGGCGTTCGCGTCCCAGCCGAAGGCGACCTCGTTCTCGTCGCGCAGGTTCTGGCGGATCTCGTTCTCGCGATCGCGGTCGTCGGGCACGACCACGTCCGTGCTGATGCCGTACCACACGAGCGCGACGTTGGCGCCCACGTAGGGACGCAGGAAGCCACTGCTGTGCGAGCCGAACTGGCCGCCCACGTAGAGACGGCCGTAGTTCTGGGTCGTCTGCTGCTCGATGCGCAGCCCCGTCGTGACGTCGCGGAACTCGGTCGTGGTCGAGAGCAGGTTCACGACCTCGAGCCCGCCGACGCCGGCCATCAGCTTGTAGGTGCCGGGCAGTTCGCCCACCACCTCGAGCCCGCCGCCGTAGCCGGGGCGGCCGAACTGGCGTGAGACCTCGCTGAGCGGGTCCATCTTGAGGAAGAAGCCTTCGATCTTCGCGGCACGGGCGGGAATGGCGGAGGCGAGGGCGAGGGCGAGGCCGAGGACAGTGGCGAACGAAACAGGGGCGCGACGCATGAGAAGAGCTCCGGGAAACGGTCTTCGGGGAGATCGGGGAACGCGCGACAGGTTGCCACAGGTCGAAGCGACACTCCATCGCCGGGGGTGCCGTGCGTTACGCTGCGCGCCCATGAAACGTTTCGCCCTTCTGCTTTCGGCCGCCGTGGCGGCGCTGGCGCTCCTCGTGGCTCGCGCGCCGTGGCGCGACGCCACGGCCGCGCCCGCGCCGCGCGAGCTGTGGCTGTACCAGGGCGCGAACCTCGCCGATACGGGCGCGCTCGCGCGCATCGAGCCCGTGTGGCGGCGCGCCGCGGCGGCGGGTTACACGCACGTCGTGCTCGTGGACCCCAAGTTCGCGCGGCTCGCGGCGCAGGACGGCGCGTACTTCGCCCGCGTGCGCACGCTGCGTTCGCTCGCGGGCCGGCTCGGGCTCGAGATCGTCCCCGGCGTGTCGCTCGTGGGACGCGCGCAGGGCGCGATGCTCGCGATGGATCCGAACCTCGCCGAGGCGGTGCCCGTGCGCGGCGCGCTCTTCGAAGTGCGCGGCGGCGTGGCGCGGCTGGTCGCCGACCCGCCGGTCGCGCTCGCGGCGAAGCCGGACGAGGCGGACGTGCTCGTCCGCCTGAACGGCACGAGCGCGGTGATCCCCGGCAACGGCGTGAGCCGCATCGGCTGGAACGTGCCGGTGTCGCCGTGGCGCTGCTACCACGTGCGCGTGAAGCTCGCGGGCGAGGGCTTCCGCGGCGAGCCGCGTATCCGCGTGGTCGCCGACGGACGCGAGCTGGCGCACGCCGTCGTCCCGCCGCCTTCCGCAGAAGGCGGCGCCGGAGGCGACGAGTCACGCCACGTCGTCTTCAACTCGCAGGACGCGCGCCGCGTGCGCGTCACGTTCTCGGTCGCCGGTGGCGCCCGCGGCACGCTCACGTGGTCGGACTGGGCGATCGAGGAGTGCGGCCCCGTGAATCTCGTGCGCCGCCCCGGGCTGCCGTTCACGTTCGAGGGACTCGCCGAGGGCCGGGACTTCCCGTTCGTGCGCGACTCGCTGCTCGGCATGCGGCCGTGGCGCGGGCAGTTCGACTTCTGGCACGAGCCGCCCGCGATCCGCCTGAACCGTCCCGACGGCACGCGGCTGCGCGCGAGCTGGCATCACGCCGCCGTACTGCTGCGCGCCCAGGTGGCCGCGTGCCTCGCCGACACCGCGGTGCTCCGCCGCCAGCGCGACGAGATCGCACGCGTGCGCGAGCTGTTCGGCGCGCGCACGCTGTTCCTGATGCACGACGAGATCCGCGCGATGGGACTCGACGCCACGTGCACGGGCGGGGGCCGGGACGTCGCGACGATCCTCGCCGCGAACCTGCAGGCGTGCCTCGAAGCCGCGGGCGACGCGCGCGTGCTCGTGTGGAACGACATGGTCGACCCGCTGCACAACGCGGGCGCCGGCTACTACCTCGTGCGCGGCGACCTCGCGAGCGTGCAGGCGCGCTTGCCCGCGAAACTGGGGATCGCGAACTGGAACCACGGCAAGCTCGAGCCTTCGCTGCGCGCGTTCGCCGGGCGCGGGCACCGGCAGGTGTACGCCGGCTACTACGACGGCTCGCCCGAGGACCTGCGCGCCGTGCTGCCCGTGCTCGACCGCACGAAGGGCGTGACGGCGGTCATGTACACGACGTGGCAGGACCGCTACGACGACCTCGAAGCGTTCGCGAGGATCGCGCGCGGCCGCTGACGGGCGCCGGCGGCGGGCACGGCCGCGGACGAGCTACCGTGCGGCTTCCGCTCTGCGGCGAATCGCGTCCGCCATGCCCGAGAAGATCACCTGGTGGATCGGGTAGAGCGAGTACCAGTACAGCACGCCGAACAATCCGCGCGGCTCGAACACCGCGGTCTGCACCATGCGCGAGCGCCCTGCGCCCTCGTCCCGGACCTCGAACACGAGCCAGGCGCGCCCGGGCACCTTCATCTCCGCGCGCAGGCGCAGGCTCCGCCCCGGCTCCACCGACTCGACGCGCCAGAAGTCCAGCGCGTCACCCGGGCGCAGGTCGTCGGGATCGCGCCGGCCCCGGCGCATGCCGACACCGCCCACGAGCCGGTCGAGCAGGCCCCGCAGGTGCCAGAGGAAGTTCGCGTGGAACCAGCCGCGCCGTCCGCCGATTCCCGAGAACACCTTGTAGACGGCGGCGGCGCCCGCTTCGACGGCGACCGTGCGCCGCTCGAACACGCGCCCCTCGCGCTCCTCGAGGGACACGCCGGGCTGGCGCGGGCTCGAAGGGAACGAGTCCGCCCAGCTGGTCTCGACCTCGCCGCGTTCGATGCGCGCGAGCGCGAGCCGGACGGCCTCGTCGTAGGGCGTCGCCGGCACACCGAACAGCCGGGCCGCCGCATCGTCGTGCACGATCACTTCGTTGCTCATGCCCGTCACGAGCGTGCGCGCGTACGCCTTCGGGATCGGCGTGACGAGGTCCACCCAGTACGACGACAGCCGCGGCGTGAGCACGGGCACGGGGACGAGCCAGCGCCACAGCCCGCGCACGCGCGCGTACCCGAGCATCATGCCGCCGTACGTGAGCACCTCCGGACCGCCGATCTCGAAGATGCGCCCGAGGCTCCCGGGATGACCGAGCGCCGCGACGAGGTAGGCGATCACGTCGCGCACCGCGATGGGCTGGCAGCGCGTGTTGACCCAGCGCGGCGTGATCATCACGGGCACGCGCTCGGTGAGATAGCGGATCATCTCGAACGACAGGCTGCCCGAGCCGACGATGACGGCGGCGCGGAACTCCGTCACGGCGACGCCGGTCGCGCGCAGCGCCTCACCCGTCTCCTGCCGGCTGCGCAGGTGCTTCGAGAGCGCCGCGTGCGTTTCACCCAGTCCGCCGAGGTAGATCACCTGGCGGACCCCGGCGCGAGAGGCGGCCTCGCCGAACTGGCGCGCGGCCACCTGGTCCATGTCCTCGAAGCGGCCTTCACCCGCGGCGAGCGAATGGATCAGGTAGTAGGCGACGTCCACGCCCGCGACGGCGGGTCCGAGGGATTCCGCGACGAGCGCGTCACCCGCGACGATCTCGACCCCGGGCCACGGCCGGCCCTCGAGCCGCGAGGGATCGCGCGCCATGCAGCGCACCTGGTGCCCTTCGGCGAGCAGACGGGTCACGAGCCTGCCGCCGATGTAGCCGCTGGCGCCCGTCACGAGGATCTTCATGGGCGCTCATTGTGGCATCGGAGCGGGAACGGCACCAGCCCGGGCGACGCCGCGCGGGACGAGACGCGCGTCGCAGCGCCGCTCAGCGCCCGTTGCGCCGCTTGCTCCCGATCGCGTCGAGCACACGCCGCGCGATGTCCGCCGCGGCGCCCGGATGCGCGAGCCGTCCCGCGTTCTCGCGCACGCGCTCACGCGCGGCCGGATCGCCGAGCCAGCGCTCCACCGTGAGCGCGACGTCCTCGACCGTGCTCGCGTGCACCGCGGCGCCGCCGGACTCGAGGTACTGCGCGTTGCGCACTTCCTGCCCCGGCGTCGGACGGAACACCACGAGCGGCGTGCGCTTGATGAGCGCCTCCGAACACGTGAGCCCCCCCGCCTTGCTCACCACGACGTCCGCCGCCTCGAGCAGCGCGTCCACCTCGTGCGTGAAACCGAGCGCCTTGAGCCGGCCGTGCCGCGCGCCGATCGAACCTTCGAGCTGGCGGCGCAGCTTCTCGTTCGTGCCGCACACGACCACGACCTCGGGGCGCATCGGCAGCGCCACCAGCTTCTCGGCCAGTTCGGCCATCGGGCCCACGCCGCTGCCGCCGCCCATGACGAGCGCGACCGGTCCCGTGGCGCTGAGCCCGAAGCGCGCGCGCGCGGCCTCGCGGCCGATCGTGCGGCCGAAGCGCGGGTCCACGGGAATGCCGGTGACCTCGATGCGCTCGCGCGGCACGCCCAGTTCGTGCAGTTCGTCCGCGACCTGGTCGCTCGCCACGAAGTAGCGGTCCACGTGCGGGTAGATCCACACCGGGTTCGCGGTGAAGTCCGTGATCACCACGTAGAGCGGCACGGGCAGCTTGTTCGCACGGCGGCGCGGCCACAGCGCCTCGACCGGCAGGAAGTGCGTGCACACGATCGCGTCCGGCTTCTCGCGGTCGACGACGCGCAGCAGGCGCCTCAGTGACAGCCGGTCGAACGCCTCGCGGCCCGGCGCGAGCGCGCGCACGATGCGCTGCTGCTCGGAGAGCGCGTAGATCGTGCCCCACAGCTGCGGCGCGCGGCTCGAGACCGCGATGTAGCCCTGCGAGTAGCTCGTGCGGTAGAGCCGCGACGTGAAGAGCAGCGTGTCGACTTCGCGCACCATCGCGTCGGGCGACTGTTCGGCGAGTGCGTTGGCGAGCGCGATCGCCGCGCTCTTGTGCCCGCTGCCGGCGGTCGCGTGCAGCACCGCGATGCGCGGCCCCTTGCCCGTCGAGTCGTGCAGCGTCGCCACGCCGACGACGCCGCCGCCTTCGGCCGGGAACAGCACCTCGTGCCCGTCCGACAGCGCGCGAAGGCGCCGCCGCCACCACGCGCGCTGCGCACGCAGGCGCGCCTTCCAGTGCGCGTTCATGCGCGGCAGCTTGATCCGCGGGATGCGCGAGAGGTCGGGCACGCGCGGCAGGTCCGTCACCCTGGGAAGGCGCGGCAGTCGCGGGATGCGGGGCAATCGGACCATGTATTCGGGTGCTCACTCCGTCACGGCGTTCCGGTAGTGCGTGAGCGTCGCGCCGTCGGGCGTGATGTCCACCGCCACGACGTCCACGCGCACCCGGCGTGCGCCCTGCTGCTCGAGCGCCAGCGCGGCGCGCACGAGCCGTTGCTGCTTGCGGTGGTCCACGGTGAGCGCGGCCCCTCCGTAGTCGCCGCGTGCGCGCATGCGCACTTCGGCGATCACGGTGACGCCGAGATCGTCCACCACGAGATCCACCTCGACACCGCCCAGTCGCGCGTTGCGCGCCACCACGCGGCAGCCCATCAGTTCCAGGTACGACGCGGCCATCGCCTCGGCGGCGCGGCCGCGATCCTGCGCGAACCCCATGACTCACCTGCGATGCGGGGGCGAGTGCAGTGCGCGGGAATGTAGCACGGGGGCGCGCGAGCGGGCCGGAAGGCCCGCCCCGCCTCACACCAGCGGCAGCTCCAGCGCGTTCATCGGCGCGAAGCTCATCCGGTGCGCCGGGCAGGGCCCGTGCTCGCGGATCGCCGCCATGTGCTCGGGGCTGCCGTAGCCCTTGTGCTTCGCGAAGCCGTACACCGGCCACACGCGGTCGAGCCGCGTCATGATCCGGTCGCGCACGACCTTCGCCAGGATGCTCGCGGCCGCGATCGACAGGCACGTCGCGTCGCCGTCCACCACGGCGCGCTGCTCGCACGTGAGCCCGGGCGCGGTGTCTTTCCCGTCCACCAGCACGAGCTCGGGCTTCAGCGCGAGCCCGCGCACCGAGCGCGACATGGCGTACAGCGTCGCGCGGCGGATGTTGTCGCGGTCGATCGCACGCGGTCCCACCACGCACCAACGAAACGCGCGGGCCCCTTGCAGGACCCGCGCGTACAACGCTTCTCGCTTCGCAGCGGTGAGCTGCTTGCTGTCGTCCAGACCGTCCCATTCCAGCGACAGGTCCAGCACCACCGCGGCGGCGACCACCGGACCGGCGAGCGGCCCGCGTCCGGCTTCGTCCACCCCGGCCACCGTCGTGCGCGACCCGGCCATCTCGGCCTCGGCGCGCGCCAACCGGCGCCAGCGAACCTGCGTCACTTCGCTCCCGATTCTCCCGGAAGCGCCTTTTCCTTCAGGCGAGCGGCCTTGCCCTTCTTCTTGCGCAGATAGAAGAGCTTGGCGCGGCGCACCTGCTTCTGGCCGAGCACCTTGATGTCGGCGATCGACGGCGAGTGGATCGGCCACGTGCGCTCGACCCCGATGCCCTCGGAGATCTTGCGGACCGTGAAGGTCTTGCGCATGCCGGCGCCGCGGATGTTCGTCACCTCGCCCTTGAACTTCTGCTGGCGGGTCTTGTCGCCTTCGACGACTCGCACGCTCACCTCGACGGTGGTGCCGGGGCGAAGGTCCGGGACGTCGGACTTCAGCTGGGTGTTTTCGATCTTCTGGATGAGGCCCATGGCGGGCTCCTTTCTCGTCTATCGAGCCCGTGGGACGGGCCTGCGGATGCGGCGGCGGACTATAGCCGACAGTCCGCGCTCCCGCCAAGCCGCCCGAAGGCCGGAAAGGCGAAAAGTGCGGGTCCGGGGGCGAAAAGTTCGGGGGTCGCCCCGGGCCGGGCCGGGCGCGCCCGATGGGTTCCCGGAGGGCGCGGCGACGCGGCCGGCCACCGCCGGACCCGCGGATTTCTCGGAAGTGCCCGCTATCGGATGGGCAGGAACAGGTTCTTCAGCCCCGTGAACGTCGTGGTCCGGGCCGGGTCGGGGTGCATCCCCGGCTCGGTCGCAGCCGTCGTCGCGTCCTCCCAGCGCTCGATCCACCACCGGGTCGAGTCCGGGGTCACCCCCTCCCACTGGAGGTCCAGCGGAATCCACGCCGAGTCCCCGCGCACGCAGTAGAAGGTGAAGCGTCCGGCGAGGAGGTAGACCTCCGGCGTGGAGCCTTCGAGCGTGAGGTTCGCCGCGACCTCGGCATTCGAGGAAACGACCTTGTGCCAGCGCGGATGCTTGCCCGGGCGAGGATCGGGCGACTCGATCAGTTCGCCACCCTCGAGTTGGAACGCCAGGCTGTTCATCTGCGGCCACACGCCCGAGCGCGCGAACATGCTCTGGGCGACGAAACTCTCGGCCTCACGGTTCCAGATCCTGCCGGCGTTGCCCGCCGAATCCCCGTCGGCCGGCACATAGAGGAAGTCGGCCGTGAGCAGCCTCACGTAGTCGTCCGAGCGCTGGTTCCAGTCCCACTCGATCCGGCGCACGAGGTTCACGGGCGAGTTCGCGGCCGGCTGCGGGTTCGCCCCCGGCGCGACGGACGAACTCGTCGAGCAGCCCGCGAGCGCGAGCGCGCACAGCGCGGAAGCGAGCACGCGCGAAAGACGAGGCCGTGGCGTGTCCATGTGGGAAGGCATACACCCGGAAGGAGGCCGTCGCTCCCGGAAAATGACGAGCGACGGCGAGCGCCGCGGCCCTGGGGCCGGCGGCCCGCCCCGCCCCCGTTTCCGCGCGCCGCGCCCCATGCACTACAGTCCCGCGCAATGTTCGCACGCAGCCGCCAGCTCTTCGCCTCCGCCATGTTCGTCGTGGACGGCGCCATCGTCGCCGGGGCGTGGTTCCTCGCCTACTGGCTCCGGTTCTTCGCGCTCCCCATCGACGCCCCGCTCGGCATCCCGCCGTTCCGGCTCTACGTCTGGACGTGCGCGGTGCTCGTGCCCACGGCGCTGCTCGTGCTGCGCTCGTTCCGGCTCTACCGCTCGGCGCGCACCGCGCGGCTCGGCCACGAACTGCTCGCGCTCACGCAGTCCATGGCGGTGACCTCGGCGCTCGCGGCGCTCGGCTCCTACCTCGTGCGGGGCGAGCTGTCGCGCCTCGTCATCATGGTGTTCTTCTTCACGTCCATCGCGCTGTTCGCCGCCAGCCGCATCACGCTGCGCGCGTGGCTGCGATCGCTGCGGCGCAAGGGGCGCAACCTGCGCCACGTGCTCGTGGTGGGCACCGGGCCGCTCGCCGAACTCGTGCTCGACAAGATCCTCCGTCATCGCGATTTCGGCCTCGCGGTGCACGGGCTCATCGCGCCGGACCCCGCGCTCGTGGGCACGAAGATCCGCGGCGTCGAGGTGATCGGCTCGATCGAGGACCTGCCGCGCGTGGCCGACGAGATCGGCATCCAGATCATCTACCTCGCCCTCGCCCGCCCCGAGTGGCAGGCCGAGGAGCGTGCGCTGCAGCTGCTGTCGGACTCGACCGCCGCGGTGCGGCTCGTGCCCGACCTGTCGCAGGCGTACCGCCTCAACCCGAGCGTCGAGGACTTCGACGGCATGCCGGTCGTGCTCGTGACGGAGAGCCCCGAGCAGGGCTGGAACGCGGTCGTGAAGCGAGCGTTCGATCTCTTCGGCTCGGGCATCGGGCTCGTGCTGATCTCTCCGGTGCTGCTCGTCCTCGCGATCCTCGTGCGCCTCGATTCGCCCGGGCCGGTGTTCTACACGCAGGAACGCGTCGGGCTCAACGGCCGCCGCTTCCGCATGATCAAGTTCCGCAGCATGCGGGCCGAGCACAGCGCCGGAGGCGCGACCTGGACGGTTGCAAATGACCCGCGCCGCACACGGCTCGGCGCCACGCTGCGCAAGCTCTCGCTCGACGAGCTGCCGCAGCTCTGGAACGTGTTCGTGGGCGACATGAGCCTCGTGGGCCCGCGCCCCGAACAGCCCGAGCACGTGGACCGCTTCCGCGGCTCGATCCCGCGCTACATGCTGCGCCACCACGTGCGCGCCGGCATGACGGGCTGGGCGCAGGTCAACGGCCTGCGCGGCGACACGCCGCTCGAGCAGCGCATCCAGTACGACCTCTACTACATCGAGCACTGGTCGCTGCTGTTCGACCTGCGCATCCTGCTCCTCACCGTGGGCCGCGTGTTCCGCGACGCCAGCGCGTACTGAACGGCCCGTGAGCGCCGCGCACTTCATCTTCTACGTCGCCGACCAGCGCGCGAGCACGGCCTTCTACACGCACGTGCTGGGCCGCACGCCCCGGCTCGACGTGCCCGGCATGACCGAGTTCGCGCTCGGTGGCGACGCGGTGCTCGGGCTCATGCCCGAAGCGGGCATCCGGCGGCTGCTCGGCGACGCGCTCGCCGATCCCGCGTCCGCGCGCGGCGTGGCGCGCGCCGAGCTGTACCTGCTCGTGAGCGACCCGGCCGCGCATCACGCACGCGCGCTCGAGGCGGGCGCGACCGAGCTGAGCGCGCTCACGCCGCGCGACTGGGGGCACGACGTCTCGTACGCGCGCGATCCCGACGGGCACGTGCTTGCGTTCGCGCGCGAGTCGCGCGCGGCGGCCCGGGCCTGACGCGGCGGCGCTAGGCGCGCAGCAGCGCCTCGACGATGCGCTCGCCCGCGCGACCGTCGCCGTAGAGCGCGGGCGCCTCGCCCAGGTCGCGGCCCAGGAACGCGGCCGCCTCGCTCACGATGCGTGCGCGATCGGCGCCCACGAGCCGCGCGTGCCCGCCGTCCACGAGCTCGACCCACTCGGTCTCGGACCGCAGCACGAGGCACGGCTTGCCGAAGAAGAACGCTTCCTTCTGCAGGCCACCGCTGTCGGTGAGCACACCGGCGGACGCGCGCAGCAGGCAGAGCGTGTCGAGGTAGCCGAGCGGCTCGACCACGTGCAGCGTCGCGGGCGGGCTCCACGCGCCGGCCGCCTTGCGCGTGCGCGGGTGCAGCGGCAGCACGACAGGGCGCGTCGCGGAAATGTCGCCGAGCGCGCCGAGGATCGCCGCGAGGCGCGCGGGATCGTCGGTGTTCTCGGCGCGGTGCACGGTCGCCACGAGGTGGCCGCCGCCCGAGGCCGCCATCCAGTCGCGCACCGCGGGCGAAGGCGTCGCGAGCGCGGCGTAGTGGCGCGCCGCGTCGAACATGACGTCGCCCACCGGCACCACGTGATCGCCCGCGATGCCTTCCTCGCGCAGGTTCTCGACCGCGCGCGGCGTGGGCACGAACAGCAGGCTCGAGACGTGATCGGCCATCACGCGGTTCACTTCCTCGGGCATCGCGCGGTTGTACGAGCGCAGCCCCGACTCCACGTGCGCGACGCGGATCTGCAGCTTCGCCGCGGCGAGCGCCCCGGCGAGCGTCGAGTTCGTGTCGCCGTAGACGAGCACCCAGTCGGGGCGCTCCTCGAGCAGCACACGCTCGAGCTTCTCGAGCATGCGGCCCGTCATCTCGCCGTGACTGCCGCCCGCGACGCCCAGGTGGTGATCGGGCTTCGGAAGGCGCATCTCCTCGAAGAACACGTCGGACATGTTCGGGTCGTGATGCTGCCCGGTGTGCACGATCACCTCGCGGATCGCGCCGCCGCGCGCGGCGAACGCACGCGAGAGCACGGCCGCCTTCACGAACTGCGGGCGCGCGCCCACCACGGTCACGATCTTCATGTGCGCTCCCCGCTCGTGGCGCGCTCGAAGTGCCAGCGCAGTTGCTCGCGTTCGCTCTCCCACCGGAAGCCCGCACGATACGACTTGCGCCCCCGCTCCGCGCAACGCTCGAGCGCCGCCGGATCGGCGAGCATCGCGCGCAACGCCTCGCCGAGCGCCGTTTCGGTCGGCGCCGCGACGCGGCCGCAGCCGCTGTTCGCGATCAGGTCGCGCCACAGCGGGAAGTCGCTCGCGAGGATCGGGATGCCCATGGCCATGTACTCGAAGATCTTGGTCGGCAGCGCCTCGAGGTGATCGCGGATCGGCAGGTACGGCACGAGCCCGACCGCGGCGCCGCGGCAGAACGCGGCGAGCTGCTCGGGCGGAAGCCACGGCGTGTGCCGGCACCAGCCCTGGGCGGTGGCTGCGGCGACGAGCTCGCCGAGCGACGCGTCCTTGATCGGGCCGACCAGGTCGAGCCGCAGCGACGGATGTGCCGCGCGCAGCGACCGCACCGCGCCGAGCATCTCGCGGATGCCGCGCACTTCGGTGAGCGCGCCCACGAACAGCAGCCGGTCCCGGTCGATCGGAGCGGGAGCTCCCTCCGGCGCCTCGAAGAGCGACTTGGGATAGTTGTGCACGATGCGCGTGCGGCCCGCGGGCCAGCGGCGCGCGATCGCCTCGGTCGCGGGCGCGAAGCCCTCGAACAGCGCCGCCGCGCCGGTCCACATCGCGCTCGTGAGCGCCGAGACGAGCGGTCGCAGGAACGCCGGGATCCACTCCTTCGAGTACACCTCGAGCGGCAGGTCCTCGTGGATGTCGTACAGGAAGTACGTGCGCGGCCAGCGCAGCGCGAGCCCCGCCATCGCGAGAATGAGTTCGGGGTCGTGGAAGTGCACGAGGTCGAACGCGCCCTCGCGCGCCACCGCCGCGACGCGATCGCCGACGCCGAGTGCGAGCCGCATGCGCTCCGAGCGCCCGTTCGGCAGCGGCAGCGCGTGCACGTGCAGCAGGGGCGTGTCGCTCCACCCCTCGCGCGCCGGCGGCGCGGCGGCGGGCACGAACACGTGCACCTCGCAGCCCCACTCGAGCCAGGCGGCGGTCTCGCGCTCGAACACGCGCGGATCGCCCCAGCGGTGCACGGTGGTCACGACGGCGACGCGCGGCACGCGCGGAGTGCGCGGCGCGTTCATCGCGTGCTCCCGAAGCGGCGCGCGAGCTCGCCGGCGAGCCCGGCCATGAGCTGCTCGCGGCAGTAGCCCATCTCGACGAACGCGCGTGCGCGCGCCGCGCGTTCGGCCGCGCCCGCCGGATCGGCGAGCACAGCGCGGATGCCGCGCGCGAACGCCGCGGGGTCACCCGGCGGCACGACGATCGCGAGGTCGCGTGCGCGGAACAGGTCGGCCGCGTAGCCCGCGCCCGCGTACACCGTGGGCCGGCCGGTCGCGAAGTACTCGAACGTCTTCGCCGGGTAGACGATGCGGTCGAGCGTCGGCGTGCCGCGCGTGTGGTTCACGAGCACGTCGCTCTCGCGCTGCAGCCGCGCGAGCTCGTCCGCGTCCGTCACGTAGCCACGCAACGAAACGTTCCCGATCCCCTCGGCCTTCGTGCGCGCTTCGATCGCGGGACGCTCGGGACCGTCGCCGACCAGCACGAAGTCGGCCTCGGGCATCTCGCGCGCCACGTCGAGCAGGATGCCGATGCCGTGGTTGTAACCCATGAGCCCGACGTAGGTGACGCGCGGGCGGGCGGGCGCGGCCTTCGGCGCGGCCGCCGCCACACCCTCGAAGCGCGCGAGGAAGCTTTGCGCGACGCCGTTCGTGACCGTCACCAGCCGGTCCTCGCGCACGCCCTGCTCGCGGATCACGTCGGCGAGCCCGGCGGTGGCGGCGATCACGAGATCCGCGCGCCGCAGCAGCCACAGCATGAAGCCTTCGAGCGCGCCGAGCAGCGTGCGCGTGACGCCGCCCGTGGGCGCGCTCTCGCGCGCGTAGCGCCACGTGAGGTCGCGCAGGTCCCACACGAAGCGCGCGCCGCACGAACGCGCGGCCACCCACGCGAGCGGCGCGAGGAACATGGACGGCGTGCTCACGAGCAGCACGCGCGGCCGTCGCGCGAGCACGCCGCGCACGAGCGAGGCGCTCATGCCGATCTCGCGCAGCGCGCGGCGGACGAGCGACGTGTCGTGCGGCCGGAACGCGGGCCCGCGGTGTACGGGATACGCGCTCGCGCGGTCGCCCCGCTCCCACTCCTCGCGCGAGTAGAGCGAGGGCTCGGGGTACCCGGGCTCGAGCGTGTGGACGGAAAGCGCGAAGCGCTCGTGCAGCGCCTCGGCCATCGCCGCCGTCCGGCGCGCGCCGGCGCCCGTCTCGGGCCGGAAGAACTGGGTGACGAACACGAGTTCGTCGCGCGACGCGCGCGCTGCGCTCCCGCTCACGAGAAGTCCGCTCCCACGCGCTCGGCCCACTCGATCAGGTTGAGCCAGCGCCACGCACGGAAGTCGCGCGGCACGCGCTTCTCGAGCATGCCGCGCCAGTGCGCGCGCATGACCTCCGGGCGCAGCGCCGGCATGCGCGCGACGCGCTCCGACGACAAGAGGCGCTCGACCATCGGCGAGAGTTCGAGCAGCCAGTCGTGCTCGGGCGTCGCGAAGCCGATCTTGTCGCGCCGGTCGAGGATCTCGTCCGGCACGAGCCCGCGCATGGCGCGGCGGAAGACCGCTTTCGACAGCCCCGTGTCGTCGATGACGTACTCCTCGGGCAGGCTGAAGGCGAACTCCGCGAGCGCCGGCGTCACGAACGGCACGCGGCTCTCGATGGACCACGCCATCGAGTTGCGGTCCTCGTAGCGCAGCAGCATCGGCAGGCTCGACCACGTGGTCGCGCGCACGAGCTGCTCGGCCTGCACGCGGTTCGTGCGGCCGAACGTGTACTTGCCCGAGTCCGTGCGCACGCCGCGCGCGGCGAACCACCCGGCGTCGAGCCACGCGGGCACGAGCTCCTGCCCCACCAGCCGGCGGAGCGGTCCCTGCAGCACGGGGGGAACCAGGAACTCGGCCGCCCAGAGCGCGAGCCCGCGCCGTCCGGGCGTGCGGCTCGCGACGCGCAGGTACGAGAGCGCGCGGCCCCAGTCGCCCTGCCGCACGAGGCTCGCGAAGCGCAGCGCCGAGTGCGGCAGGTAGCCGCCGAGCAGCTCGTCCGCGCCCTGGCCGTCGAGCATCACCGTGATGCCGTGCTGCTTCGCGAGCTCGAACACGCGGTGCTGCGCGTGGATGCTCGTGCTGCCGAACGGGTCGTCCTGCGTGCGCAGCAATGCGGCGAGCCCGGACTGCAGGCTGCCCGCGCTCGCGCGCGTCGTGTGCACGACCGCCTTCGCGCGCTCGGCCACGAGACGCACCCAGCGCTCCTCGGAAAGCGCCGGATCGTCGGCGACGTAGCTGAACGCGTGCAGCTCGAGGTTCGGCTCGACCGCGCGCATCGCGGTGACGATCGCGCTCGAGTCGATGCCGCCCGAGAGCGCCGCGCCCACCGGCACGTCGGAGCGCAGGTGCAGCCGCACGCTGTCGAGGAACAGCTCGCGGAAGCGCGCCGCCGCGTCGTCGAACGAGCCCTCGAACGTCTGCTCGGCGCGCAGCTCCCAGTAGCGCACCGGGGCGCCGGGCACGGGCGCGTCGAGAGGCACCGTCATCCCGTGCGCCGCGGGCAGCTGGCGCACCGCTTCGAGCAGCGTGGCGTCGCCGTGATCGGTGAGCCCGAAGCGCACGTAGTCGTACACGCGCTGCGCGTCCACCTTGCGCGAGAGTCCGGGCAGCTCGAGCAGCGCCTTGGGCTCGGAGGCGAACGCGAACCAGCCGGGCCCGGCGCTCCAGACGAGCGGCTTGATGCCGAACGGATCGCGCGCGAGCGTCAACGTGCGCTCGCGGACGTCGAGGATCGCGAACGCGAACATGCCCACGAGCCGCGGCAGCACGGCCGCGCCCCAGCGCTGCCAGGCTTCCAGCAGCACTTCGGTGTCGGAGGTCGAGTGGAACGTCGCGCCGAGCGCCTTCAGCTCCTCGCGCAGCTCGACGTAGTTGTAGATCTCGCCGTTGAGCACGAGGTGCCAGCGGCCGTCGCGGCTGCTCATCGGCTGCCAGCCCGCGGGCGACAGGTCGAGGATGGACAGCCGCCGGTGCCAGAGCACGGCGTCGCAGTCGGGCGTGATGCGCGGGACGTCGCGGCCCACGCTCACGCCGGAGCGGTCGAGCACCGCGATCCCGAAGTCGTCGGGCCCGCGATGCGCGAGCGTCTCACCCCAGCGCTGCACGGCCGGCGCAGCCGCACCCGGCCGCCCGACGTATCCCGCGATGCCGCACATCAGGCCACCTCCGTGGCGGCACGATACAGCGCGACCGTGCGCGCCGCGACGGCGCGCGAGGCGAACCGGCGCTCGAACGAAGCGCGGATCGCCGCGGAGTCGAACGCCGCGTCGCCGCGCGCGAGCGCGTCGAGCGCTTCGGCCGTGGCCGCGACGTCGTCGACGGGCACGAGCAGGCCGTCGCCTTCGCCGACGATGTCCTCGGGCCCGCCGCAGTGCGTCGCGAGCACCGGCTTGCCGCACGCGAGCGCCTCGGCGTACACGACGCCGAAGCTCTCGTGCCGGCTCGTCAGCACGAACGCGTCGCACGCGCGCATCTCGTCGCGCACGCGTTCGCGCGGCAGCGCGCCGAGCCACTCGAAGCGGTTGCCGAGCACGAGCGATCGCGCGAGCTGCTCGTACAGGCCGCGGAAGCGGCCTTCGCCCACCACACGGAAGCGCGCCGCGCGGCCGGCGTTCGTCTGCAGCTGCCCCGCGGCGGCGATCAGCACGTCGATGCCCTTCTGCGTTTCGATCGCCCCGACCGTGAGGAACGTGAACGGCCCGCCACGCGAAGGGCCCGGCGTGAAGAAATCCTCGTCCACGCCGTTCGGGATCACTTCGGGCTCGACACCGACCGCGTCGCGGATCTGCGCGGCGAGCGCGCGGCTCACCGCGACGACGCGCCGCGCCTGCCGCAACGGCTCTGCCACTTCGGGCACGACGCGGCCGTCGCGCACGAAGTGCGTGAACGGGAACGGACTCATGTGCTCGGTGAGCACGAACGGAATGCCGGTGTCGCGCGACAGCCGCATCGCGAGCCAGCCCGCGGGGAAACTCACGTGCGCGTGGATCAGGTCGATGCGGCCGCGCTCGCGGCGCGAGCGCTCGAGCTGCGCGCGCACCACCGCCAGCACGGCGGGCGCGTTGCCGCGACGCGTGGCGAAGCGCCACGTCCACACCGGCGCGTAGTGCTCGACCAGGTTCGGCGCCACCGCACGGCGTTCCGGCCGCGCGGCGGTCACGAGATGCGGCCGCGCGAGCCACGCGCGCGCTCGGGCGCCCGAAAGCTCGAAATCGCCCTGTCCCCAGAGCGCCACGTCGAGGTTCACGTCCGCGTGATGGCGGGCGATCGCGAGGAACGCCTCGTGCAGGAACGTGCCGCCGAGCAGCCCGCGCGCGGGCTCGGGATACCACGAGGGGATCGCGAAGACGTTCACGGTCGGCCCTCGCGCAGCGCGTTCAGGTCGGAGAGCCGGGGCACGAACTCGAGCAGCGACACGCGCTCGCGCGTCACGAAGCCCGCGAGCAGCCAGAGCGTGATCGCGAGGTACGCGAGGTTCATCGCGAGCACCGCTCCGCCGGCGCCCATGCGCGGGATGAGCACGAAGTAGCCGGCCGCCGTGAGCGCGAGCCCCGCGAGCGCGGCCTGCAGGTTGCGCCAGTAGAGCGCGTGGCCGGCGTTGTACGAACTCGCCACGAGGCTCAGCCCGAGCGCGACGACACCCGGCAGCAGCTGCAGCAGCAGCGCGCGCACGCCGCCGAAGTCGCGCCCGAGCAGGCCCGTGAGCCCCTCGACCGGGACGACCGCGGCCACCGCCGCGGCGACGAGCATCGCCACGAGCGCGAGGCGCGCCATGCGCAGCACGAACGTGCGCGTCGCGGGCTCGGACGCCGCGCGCGAGACGCGGTTGAGCGTCAGTGCCGCGATGCTGTTGGCGGGAATCCACAGCACCTCGGCGAGCGACACCGCGGTCGAGAACAGCCCGACGGCCGCGAGCCCGGCGTGGCGCTCGAGCGCGAAGAACAGGCTGCGGTAGTTGAGGAACTGCACGACGTTCGAGGCCTGCGCGAGCGAGCCGAGCCCGACGAGCCGCCGCGCCACGCCCGCGAACGTCGCGCGCGTGCCGTCCTCGCGCTCGGGCGCGAGCGCGCGGTAGTGCGCGAGCAGGAACGGCAGCGACGCCGCGAGCGACAGCACCGCCGCGGCGCCCCACACGAGGTAGAACTCCGCGCTCGAGCGGTAGCCGCGCGTGAGCGCGACCGCGGCGCCGAGCGCCACGATCGCGAACGGACGCAGGAACTCGAGCAGGCTCGCCTGCCACACGGCGCGCCCCGCGGTGAGCACGTACGTGTTCACGAGCAGCATCGCCTGCAGCACCGAGACGAACACGACGAGCGGCGTCTCGGCGCCGAGCGAGCGGCCGAGCGCGCGCGCGCCGATCGCGACGAGCACCGGGATCGCGACGCAGAAGGCGTAGCTCGCCGCGAGCAGGTGGCGCAGGTGGCGCCGGCTCGGGTCGTTCGCCGCGAGGTATACGATCGACGCGCCGCCCGCGAAGCCCACGACCAGCACGAGGAGGTTGATGGTCGCGCCGAACAGCGCGATCTCGCCGCGGAACGTGACGCCGAAGAGCCGCGCGGTCATGACGAGCAGCAGGAACTGCGAGGCCGCCGCGCCGGTCTTGAAGCCGAGGATCGCGGCGCCGTCAGCGGCCGGACGCATGGCGGGCCAGCAGGGTGTCGTGGCGCGGGCGCTGCCCCGCGGGCACTTCGCGGACGCGCGCGAACGGATCCACCTCGAAGCACGCGTAGCCGAGCGCACGCAGCGTGGCGAGCAGGCCGTCGCCGGACGTGCCCGCGTCGGCGAGCGCGTCGGGCTTCCACTCGAGGACCAGCACGGGCCGCAGCCGCGCGAGCGTCTCGCGCCCGCCGGCCAGCACGCGCTCCTCCGCGCCTTCGACGTCGATCTTGATCAGGTCGATGCGGTCGAGCCCTTCGCGCGCGGCGAACGCGTCGAGCGGCAGCGTCGGGAACGAGCCCACGGACACGCTGCGCGTCTCGCTGCGGTGCAGCGACGAGAGCCCTTCGTTGTAGTCGGCGTCGCCGTGCCCGGCGGCCGAGGCGAACATCTCGACCTCGCCTTCCGTGTCGGAGAGCGCGAGCCGGAACGCGCGCACGTGCGTGAACGCGTTGAGCGCGACGTTCTCCTCGAGGCGCGCGAACCACTCCGGCACGGGCTCGAACGCGTACACGCGCCCGCGCGGAGCGCGGTGCGCCGCGACGAGCGTCAGCTCGCCCTGGTTCGCGCCCACGTCGAGGAACACGCCGTCCCCGGGCAGGAAACGCCGCACCATCGCGGCCTCCGCGAACGAATGGATGCCGCGCCAGTAGATGAGGCTGCCCATGTAGGCGGCGCGGTCGAGCTTCATGCGCAGCGCACCCTCGAAGTCGTCGATCACGATCCAGCGGTCGGCGCGGCCCGTCCACGCGCGCACGTCGTGCAGGCGCAGCGGTTCGAGCAGGCGGTGCCAGCCGCGGAAGCGCGGCACGCGGCGCGTGAAGCGCGCGAGCGCGGGATCGAGCCTCATCGGGCGGGCTCCGCGTGGTCCGCGCGTTCCGCCGCGACGCCGTCCACCTGCGCGCTCCAGCCGCGCGCCGCCCACGCGAGACCCACGAGCGTGTACACGTGGTAGAGCAGCTCCTCGTCGCCGAAGTTCCACTCGAAGCACGCCGCCACGAGGAAGCCCGCGAGCGCCGCGAACGCGCCCAGGCGCAGCGCCATCGCCAGCTCGTCCTCCGACCGTTCGCGCAACCGCCGCGCGAACGCCACGCCCGGCGCCGCCGCGCGCAGCAGCGTCGTGTACAGCCAGCCGAACGCCGCGAGGCCCGTGAGCCCCATGGTCGCGGCGATCTGCACGTAGGCGTTGTGCAGGTGCCCGACCTTCTCGGTCGCGCCCGGCACCATGTAGCGGTCGTACAGCCCGTGCATGTCGAGCAGGCCGAAGCCCGTGAGCGGGCGCTCGAGGAACATCTTCACACCCGCGCGCCACATGAGGATCCGCTCGCCGTTGTAGCCGTGCGCGGGATCGAACATGTGCCGCAGGCGGTCGCCGAAATCGCCCGGCGTGAACGCGACCGCGGCCGCCGCGATGAGCGCGAGCGCCGCGACGCCCGCCGGCCAGACGAAGCCGAGCACCACGCCCGCGCCACCGAACGCGCCGAGCCACGAGCTGCGCGTGTAGGTCGCCGCGAGCGCCGCGCCGGTGAGCGCGACCGTGAGCGCGGCGCCCCAGCGCCAGCGCGGCGAACGCGCGAGCAGCGCGACCGCGCACGCGACCGGGAACACGAGCTGCAGCTGCCCGCCGTACGTCATGTAGTGATGGCTCAGCCCGCGCGCGCGCCACAGGTAGCTGTGCCCGTGACTCCACCATGCGATGAGCCCCCACAGCGCCGTCGCCGCGCCCATGCCGAGGTAGGCCGCGAGCGCGCGCCGGCCCGCGCGACGGTCGGCGCCGTGCAGCGCGGCGAGCGCGACGAGCAGCGGCATGAAGAACTTGTTCGGCCGCGCGAGGCTGCGCGCGGGCTCGAGCGAGAAGACGCCGACGATCACGAACGCCGCGAGCCAGCCGAACGTCGCGAGCTGCACGGGCGTGACCGGCCAGCGCGGGCGGCTCGCCGCGGGCGTCGCGACGAGCCACGCGAGCGTGAACACCGCGCAGCCGACCGACGCAATGCCCATGGGCGCGATCGGGCCGCCGAGCGAGACGACGAGCAGCACGAAGAAGACGGCGGAGATTCTCGCGAGCGTCGCGGAGGGCGTCACGACGAGCCGCTCCCGGCGTCGCCGTCCCCGGATGCCGCGGCGCGCTTCGCGGCCTCCTTCGCGCGCTGCAGCCCTCCGAGGAACTTGCGGTCGTCGCCGTCCAGGTCCGCGTGTTCGAGCAGGTCCGGGCGGCGCTCGAACGTGCGCGCGAGCGCCTGCTCGCGGCGTGCGCGTTCGATCTTCGCGTGGTGCCCGCTCGTCAGCACCTCGGGCACCGGCCAGCCCTTGTACTCCGCGGGCCGCGTCCAGTACGCGCAGTCGAGCAGCCCCGAGTGGAACGAGTCGCTCTCGACCGAGTCGAACTTGCCGACGACGTCGGGCTGCAGCCGCGCGAGCGCGTCCATCACCACGAGCGCCGCGGGTTCGCCGCCCGAGAGCACGAAGTCGCCGATCGAGAACTCCTCGTCGATGAAGTGCTCGCTCACGCGCTCGTCCACGCCCTTGTAGCGCCCGCACACGATCACGACGTGATCGAGGATCGCCCACTCGATCGCGGTGCGCTGCGTGAACGTGCGCCCCTGCGGCGAAGTGAGCAGCACGCGCGTGCGCGGCGGCCGCGCGCCCTTCTCGCCCACGCCCACCGAGGCGAGCGCGCGGTCGATGGGCTCGACCTTGAGCACCATGCCCGCGCCGCCGCCGAAGGGCGAGTCGTCCACGGTGCGGTGCGGGTCGTCGGTGTGATCGCGCAGGTTCACGACGTCCACCTGCAGCTTCGCCTTGTCGAGCGCCACGCGCACCATGCCGTCGGCGAGCGCTCCCGCGAAGTAGTCGGGGAAGATCGTGACGATGGTGAGCCGCACTAGAGCAGCTCCTCGAACCCCGCCGGCAGCTCGATCGTCATGACGCCGCCCTCGAGGTCCACGGACTTGAGGTACGGGGTGTGGATCGGCAGGAGCGTCTTGCTGCTTCCCGCCGAGCAGAACAGCCGGTCCCCGACCTCGATGATCTCGCGCACCGTGCCCAGCTCCTTGCCGTCGGTGCCCACGAGACGCAGGCCGACGACCTGGAACGTGTATGCCACGCCCGGGCCCGGATCCGGCAGCTTCGCCGAGTCCACCCACAGGTCGCCGTTCACGAGCTGCGCCGCGTCCTCGCGCGAGTGCACGCCCGCGAAGCGGACGAGCAGCCGGTCGTGCGTCGGGCGCACCGAGTGGAACACGAGCGACAGGTCGTCCGCACCGCGGCGGCGCCACTCGACACGGCCGAGCGCACGCAGTTCGTCCGCGGTCAGCGAGCAGCCGTCGAGGTACTGCTCGCCCTCGACGCCGTGGGGCCGCCCGAGGCGGCCCAGCTGGACGCTTTTCAGTCGGCGATCTCCAGGTCCATGCGGCGATCCACGCGCGAGGCGGCGGCGCCGAGCGCGAGTCGCAGCGACTTCGCGGTGCGTCCCTGCTTGCCGATCACGTGGCCGATGTCGTCGGCATGGACGCTCAGTTCGAGGATGCCGTCGTCGCCCGCGGACACGATCTCGACCGCGACGTCGTCCGGGTGATCCACGAGACCCTTGGCCATGTACGTCACGAGGTCACGGAAGCGGAAGTCGTGCTCGTCCGGGTCCGCCATCACGCGCTCCTTGCGGGGCGCGGGCGCGGCCGGCGGGGGCGTCGCGCTGCGGATGATGACGGCGGCGTTCGCGATCAGCGCGGGGTCGTCGACCGGACCGACCGGAGCGGAGTTGGCCGTCGTGGCCACTGGACCGCCGTACTTCACCTTGCGCTTCGTCGGGCGGCCATACATCGCAGCGTTGTTCGTGTCGGACATGGGAGACGTCACCCGTTCGGTTGAGGTGGTGCGAGCCGCCCGCACGGGAACGGGGGCGGCGAAATGGGCTGGCTCGGACAAGCCGGGGCGGGACTATACCCGAAGGGCCCGCCCGGCCGGAAACGCGGCGTTCGGGGGGCTCAGGAGGCGCGGCGGACGACCGGCACACCCGCCAGGCGCAGCCCGGCGACCAGCGCCACGACCACCCAGGCGGCGACGAGCAGCGGGGAGACCCCGCTGCCGGGCGTGCGCGTGAGCACGAAACCGCTCACGGCGAGCGCCGCGGCCACGGCCCACACGGTCACCACGGTCAGGGCGGGCTGGCGGACGAGCGTCGCGAGCCGGTGGTTCGTGTGGTCCTTGCCGCCCTGGTAGACCGGGCTCTTGTCGCGCACGCGCGTGATGATCACGAAGATCATGTCGAACGCCGGATAGCCCAGCGCGAGCAGCGGCCCGACCTGCGCCCAGCCCGGGGGCTGGCTGCGCATGGCGATCAGCGCCGAGGCGCCGAGCGAGTAGCCGAGGAAGAGGCTGCCCGCGTCACCGAGGAAGATGCGGGCGCGCGGGAAGTTGAACGGAAGGAAGCCGACGCACGCGCCGGCCAGCGCGAGCTGCGCCGCCGCCACCCCGTTGGCGCCGCGCTCGAGGCTCATCCACGCGAAGCCCGCCAGCGCGATGGGCGCGAGCCCGCCGACCATGCCGTTCATGTTGTCGAGGAAGTTCACCGCGTTCATGAGCGCGATGACGCCGATCATGGCGAGCGCCCCAGTCACGCCGAGCGGCAGCCCGGTGTCCGGCACCACGCCGGCCGACACGATGAGCGTCGCGGCCGCGGCCTGCCCCACCATCTTCACGCTCGGCTGCATGCCGAACCGGTCGTCCCAGAGCCCGAGGCCCAACGCCAGGCCGGCGCCCGCGAGCAGGTAGTAGGCCTCCCAGTCACCGGTCGCGACGGGCATGCGCGAGACGGTGATCGCCCAGCCGACGAGCGCCGCGAGGAACACCGCCGCGCCGCCGAGCAGCGCCGTCGCGGAGGTGTGGAGCTTGCGCGCTTCGGGATGGTCGAGATAGCCCGTGGCCCACGCGAGCCGCAGCATGAGCGGCGTCGTCAGGAGCGCGGCGAACAGGGCGATGGGGAATGCGACCAGTGACAAGGAAGGGGGCTCCCCCCTTCGCGGATCGTCAGGCCGTCGTGGCTTCGATCGGGCAGGGAATCCCGAGCTGGTCGCAGTGGTCGCGGATCGTCACTTCGAGCAGACGATCGAGCGAGACCTGCGGGCGATAGCCCACGTAGCGGCGGATCTTGCGAAGGTCCGGCACGCGCCGGCGCATGTCCTCGAACGAGCGGCCGTAGACCTGCTCGTAGGGAACGAACTCGATGGCCGAGTCGCTGTGGCAGAGGCGCTTGATGCGCTGCGCCAGTTCGAGCACGGTGACTTCCTCGTCGGAACCGACGTTGAAGACCTCGCCCTCGGCGTCCGCGCTGTCCATCAGCATGAGCGCGCCACGCACCACGTCGAACACGGCCGAGAAGCAGCGCGACTGCTGACCGTCACCGAACACGAGGATCGGCTCTCCGGCGATGGCGCGCTGCACCATGTTGGGAATGACCATGCCGTACGCGCTCGACTGGCGCGGACCGCACGTGTTGAAGCAGCGCACGATCACGACCGGCAGGCGATGCTGCTGGAAGTACGCCTGCGCGAGGCACTCGTCGACGGCCTTGCCCGCCGCGTAGGACCAGCGGAGCTTGTGCGTCGGGCCCATGAGACGGTCGTCGTCCTCGTGGAACGGGACCGAGACGCCCTTGCCGTAAACCTCGCTGCTCGACGTGACCATCACCTTGCGGCGGTGGGCGGAGCACGCTTCGAGCACCACTTCGGTGCCGCGGATGTTCGTCAGGAGCGAGCGCAGCGGGTTCTCGAGGACGTACTTGACGCCCACGGCGGCGGCGAGGTGGTAGACGCGGTCACACTGGGCGACGAGCCCGTGGACCAGCGCCCCGTCCATGACGTTGCCCTCGAGGAACCGGAACCCGGGGTGGCGCTGGAAGGTCGCGAGGTTTTCGACCCGGCCCGTGGAGAGGTCGTCGAGTGCCCAGACCTCGTGCCCACGCTGGAGCAGCTCCTCGGCCAGATGCGAACCGATGAAGCCGGCACCTCCTGTGACCAGGACCCTCATGGATGCTCCTCACTGAGCGCCAAGCAAGATGGAGTTGCGCGAAGATGTTCGACCGCACCCGGCCCCAACCCGGCACGATTCGCAGATACGGCCACGCAGGCTAGTCGGCCCGGCAGGGGCGAGTCAACTGCCGACGTGACAAGGCGCACGGGAGAATTACAGCGGCCGTGAGCGCGAAGTTCCGTGCTTCCCCGAGCCACGCTCAGCGCGCGACCCGGCGGAGCAGTTCGAGCGTCCGCTCGGCGGTCTTCCGGTAGGTCAGTTCGGCCGCCCGCGCCCGCCCGCGCTCGCGCATGCGCTCGCGGACGGCTGGCTCCGCGAGGAGCCGGGCCAGCGCCGCCGCCCACGCCCGCGGATCGTGCGCGTCGGCGAACATCGGTGCGTCCGCACCCACCTCGCGGAAGACCGGGATGTCGGAAACGAGAGCCGGCACGCCCTCGGCCATCGCCTCGACCAGCGGAAAGCCGAAGCCCTCGTAAAGGCTCGGCAGCAGCAGTACTTCCGCGTGCGACATGAGCCAGGCGAGTTCGCCGGGAGACACCCAGCCGAGGCGCTCGATCGCGCCGCGGCCGGCCGCGGCGCTCCGCGGCTCGAGGGCGGGGAAGCGCTCGTCCACGGGCCCCACACCGACGAGGTCGAGCGCAGGCGCTCCGTCGGGAAGCGCCCAGGCCTTCGCGAGCACTTCGAGGTTCTTGCGCGGGCGGTTGTCGCTCACGACGAGCGCGAAGCGTTCGCTGCGGAGCCGCGCGGGGCGCACGGGCGCCGGCGGGTCGCCTTCGGCCCGCGGCACACCCTCGAGAATCGCGTGCACTCGAGCGGGATCGACCGGGAGCAGGGCGAGGATCTCGGAGCGGCTGAACTCGCTCACGGTGACGATCGCGTCGGCGCGGATCGCGTGCAGCAGGCTGCCGCGGTAGAGCGCGTACGCGAGCGGCGACGGGATGTGGGACGTACGCATGGCCGAGACGTCGTGCAACGTGAGCACTTCCCGCACGCCCGAGAAGAGCGGCCGCAGGCTGAACGGGCTCAAGTAGGCGTCCGGCCGCGTGCGCCGCAGCCAGCGCCCGACCTGCCACGCGCCCGACGGACGGATCGGGTGCCACGGACGCTCGACCCACTCGACGCGCGGATGCGCACGGAACGGAGCGAGGTCGTAGCGCGTGTTGCGTTCGCGCGGATCCCACAGCACGTGCCAGCGCTCGTCGCCGGGCAACGCGAGCATCTCGTCGAACACCGTGTAGGCGTGCTTGCCGATGCCCGCGAAATGATCGCAGGCGTAGCGCAGGTCGTACGCGAAAATCATCGCCCGCGCACCTGTTCGATCGCGATCGCGTAGCGGCGCGCGACCCCGGCCGAAGGGGCGTGCCCGAGTGCGGCGCGCGCCGCACGCCAGAGCCGGCGCAGCCACCAGCCGCGCACGAGCATGCCGCGCACCTGCGCCTCGGAAAGCTGCGGCACGTGCTTGCGGAAGTAGCGCACCGCCGCGAGCCCGCCGTCGGCGGGCTGCGCGCCCGTGCCGCTCGAGCCCTTGCCGAGTCCGTGCTTCCACGTCACTTCGGGCACGTGCAGCACGTCCCAGCCGCCGTCGTGCAGTCGCCGGCAGTAGTCCACGTCCTCGAAGTACATGAAGTACTCCTCGTCGAGCGGCCCGACCGCGCGCACGGCGTCCGTGCGCACCAGCCAGCCGCACCCGGAGACCCAATCCACGCGAGCGGTCGAATCCGGCTGCGGTGCGAAGCGGCCCGGCCAGCCCGCGTGATCGAGCAGCCACGAGTGCGCCCACTCCCGCTCTGCGGTCGGGAACGGTCCCACGGTGCGCTCGGCGACGCCGTCGTGGCCGAGCGTGCGCGGTCCGGCGAGAGCGGCGCGCGGATGGCGCTCGAGCACGTCGGCCAGCGCGTCGAGACCGCCCGCGGGGACTTCGACGTCCGGATTGAGCACCGCGACGAGATCGCCGGAAGCGCGCGCGAAACCCGCGTTCACTCCGGCCGCGAAGCCGCCGTTGCGCGCGAGACGCACGACGCCTCCCGGGCCCAGCCGGCGCTCCGCGATCGCGGCGCTTCCGTCGGTGCTGGCGTTGTCTGCGACGACCACCTGCACGCCACGGCGCGGCGCCGCGGCGGCGAGACACTCGAGGCAGCGATCGAGGGTGGCGGCTGACTCGTACGTGACGACGACAGCCGTGATGGGGCCCGCGAGGGGCCGAGCGGTGGGTTCCGGCACGCGCGGCACGTTAGACACGGGCCCGGGGAGCGTCAACGACCGGCGGGCGCGCCGGCCCAGTCGAGCAGGTACGTCTCCATGCCGATCGCCGCGCTCGCCGCCGAGTCGTACACCGCCGGGAAGTTCTCGACACGCCGGTACTGCGCGATGCGCAGCGGGCTCGTGACGAGGTGCGTGACGCCCTCGGCGCGCATCCAGCGTGCGAGCGAACCGTCGCGGATCGCGACCGCGGCGGCGTGGTTCATGACGCCGTCCGCGTTCACGATCGGGAACGGATGCACGCGGAAGGCGAACTCGCCCGAGTCGAACGACCCGATCTTCACGGCGCCGCCGCGCGAGGCCGCGAAGGCCTCGAGCCGGCCGCGCAGCGCCTCGCCGTTCGCGAACAGCGCGCGGTCCATGCCCTCGCGCCCTCCGCGCTCGAGCCAGCCGCGCACGACGAGCGCGGACTGCACGCACAGGAGCGCGAGCAGCGCCGCGGTGAACGCGCGGCGGCCGCGCAGCATCGCCGGGAGCGCGCCCCACGCCGCGAAGAGCACCGCGGCGAGCGAAAAGCCGCTCGCATACCAGACCTGGAAACCGCGGAAGCCGATCGCGTACGCGGCCACCGTGAGCGCCGCCGCGGCGAACGCCACGCCGTGCACGGCGCGCATGCGCACCCGGACTGGCCGCGCGCACACGAGGCCGAACCCGAACGCCGGCACCGCGAGCGCGAGCTCGAGCGCCGCCTGACCGATGTCGCGAACGTCGGTCGGGTCGTTGGCCCGCAGAAGGAGGCTCGCGGCGGCGAGCACGACGACGGCGACGAGCGAGCGCCCGGTGCGCGAGGCCGAGCGCAACCGTTCGAACGGCATCGCGACGGCGAGCAGCCATGCCGTGAGCGGCACGAGCCCGCCGGCCCACAGGAATCGGTACAGCCAGAACGCGACGCCGGTGGCCTCCGCGCGAAGCGAGACGGCGGAGGTGTGCGGGCCGTAATCGCGCGCGAAGCGTGCCGCGAGCGCGACGCCGCTGTCCTGGGCGATCGTGCCGAACATCGCGAGGTTGGCGATCCACCACGGCGCGAGCACGGCGGCGGCGCCCGCGCCGAGGGCCACGACCTCGCGCAGTGCGCCCGCCGGGCCGAGCGCGGGCCGCATGCGCCACGCGCCGGCGAGCGCGTACACGCCCGCGAGCAGCAGCGCGTCGCTGCGTCCCAGCGCCGCGAGGCCGAGCAGCGCGCCGTCACGTGCCGCGCGCCCCCA
Organism: Candidatus Eiseniibacteriota bacterium; assembly: GCA_016215625.1. Lineage (GTDB taxonomy): Bacteria > Eisenbacteria > RBG-16-71-46 > RBG-16-71-46 > RBG-16-71-46 > CAIXRL01. Next base: position 30,351 of record JACRIW010000054.1, read on the forward strand.
TGAGGCCGCCGGCGGCACGCCGCCGTAGCGACGGTCCCACTGCAGCACGGCCGCGAGCACGAGCAACGACGAGAGGCTGTTCTCCACGCCGATCGTGCCGTGCACGAGCCAGCCCGGGCTGAGCGCGAGCAGGACGGCGGCGGCGACGCCCGCCGCGCCCCGGCCGTCCTCGTCCCGGAACACGACGAACCGCGCGAGCAGCACGACCGCGAGCGAGTTGCACGCGAGGTTGAAGGCCATCATCGCGCTCACGAGCGCGCGCGGCCCCTCGCCCACCGCCGCCTGCACCGCCGTCACGACGAGCAGGTACAGCGGATGGAAGCCGTTGGTCGGGTGCACGCCGTCGGCCGAGGGCCAGGTGCCGCCCGCGAGCGCACGCCGCGCGGCCTCGAAGTAGTACGACGCATCGTCCATCATGAGCGACAGCTGTGCGTCCGGGCCTGCCCACTGCAGCGCCACGCGCGGCGCCAGCAGAGCCGCGACGAACACAGCGAGACCGATCGCGCCGGGCGCGCGGGCGCGGCGTCCTGCGAGGGGATCGGCGTCTGGGCACACGGTGGGAACCTCCGGAACGGACGGCGCGGCGAGCGGAGCGGCGGGGACCATAGCCCAGCCGGAGCGGCGGCCGCCATGCGCGCACGTCGTGTGTGACTGCAACATGATTCCGTCCGGGTTAACTGCAACGTGAAAGTGTCCTCCCATGGGACACCTCACGATGAGCCAGAAGGAAGCACCGCGGCCGGGCCTGATCCGGGCCGTGCTGAAGGGCAAGCTCACCAACCAGGA
>JACRIW010000011.1 GCA_016215625.1 Candidatus Eiseniibacteriota bacterium
GCGGATTCGCTCCTCCGGCCGAAGCTGACTCGAGGTGTGTCGCAACCGCGCTCGCGCCGTTCTCACCAAAGAGCTTCTTGGCGCGCTCCGACACCGGCAGGAGTCGCACGACACCCTTCTTGGTTTCGATCGTGCGACCTTCCCAGGTCGTCAACTCGATGCCCAGCGGCTGAGCGAATCGGCGCACGACATCGTGAACCAGCGTGAATCCCTTGGTTTTGTTCCGCGCGCCCGACTCCTCGTCGTCTTCATCTTCTGCTTCTTCTGAGTCGTCCTCGGCGCCCACATCCTCCGTCTCACCGTCCACATCAGTGGCTTGCAGCGTCCAGAGGAATAGCGCCGTGAGCCGGGCGTCTTCCTCTACAGCGCTGACCCCGCCGTCATGGCTGCTGGCCTCGGTTGCCCCGAGCACCTGGGTGAGCGCGCTGCGGCCGACCACCTCCCATACTTTGGCGAGATATTCGTCGAGCTTCACCTCGCGCCCTTCCGCGGTCTCGACGCTCGAGTAGCGGCTGAAGATCTCGAGCGCGGGTCCGATGCACGCGAAGACGAGGTCGGCGCCGCGAACACCCTCGCGCTGGAGTCGCTCCATCCAGCTCGCGACTCGGTGCGGGAGCTCGCGGAGCACATCGGCCCAGTCGCCGATGCCCGCATCGGCATCCCGCGGGCGACAAACGAGGTGAACGCTAGTGGCAAGCGAGGCGTTGTCTCGCGCCCTTGCTCTTGAAGCCAGTTCTGTCGCAATGGGCCATGACGCTGTAACTGTCCAGCCTGCCCCCGTAAGCCCGCTGAGGAAGGCCTCCCAGCCCTCTGTAGTCTGGTGTGCGAACACCACGCAGCCCACCCCGTCAGCACTCAGTACCCTTCGCCCCTCCTGAAAGGCCTGTCCAATCTTTGCCTCAAAGAACTCCCTGTCCTTTGGCCTTCCTTCATGGGTATGCGCTCGATTCCACACGCACTCGCGCTCCTTGGGGGCCAGCTCATTATCTGGTGTGTATGGATCTCGCATGGCTTGTGAGGTGCTCGATGCGCGCTTCAGCCAGACAAGAAAGAAGTCTGATAGATCGGCGTACGGAATCGCATCGTAGTAGGGCGGATCGGTGAACCATACGCTGACGGCTTCATCAGGAAGTGGGTGCTCTCCTGCATCCGCAAGCTGGACCTGACCGGTACGCGGCATCGCAAGCGATCCAACGACTCTCACCATTGTTGCCAAAGTCGTCGAAAAGTCGCCCGCCTGTGCACCAAGTGGATTTGCCTCTGCGGGGTCCCAAACCAGCGCGATCGCCTGCCTCGTGAAAAGATTGCGAACCTGACTCTTGCTGCTCTCCCACCTACACATCGCGTTGTAGATGTCCGTCAAACGGCTCAGCGCTAACGCCATGATCACACCCACTGCGTCTGACGATGCCCCCCGCTCAACTGCCTGGAGGAGGCTTGCGAGTGTTGCCTGCTGTCTCGTGAAGTAGAGGTCGCCGAAGGAGCGCATTCCATACCGCGTCACTGCAGATAGGCCGCGCGCATTTGGCGAAGGGCGAATTGCGCTAATGGGCTCATTGGGCACCGGACATAAGGTCCGCCGCCCGGCCCCATCCCAATCTCGCAGCAGACCCGCGACGCGCCGTTGTGCAGCGAATACGGCATCGTAGTCACGCTTGGTAGGCGGGCGATAATGTCGCCCAGATTCTCCAGGGCGAAGCACCACGACCGAGGTTAGCTTCGCGCCGCCGGCGCGCTGCTCGTCCGGGCCAAAAATCACATCAGCCCCTCCCCGCTGCTCTGAGAGTTGCGCTCGCACGCGCTCCGGGGGCAACACGACGCCGCAGCAGAGGCAGGTTGCTTTTGCCCGGGCTACGGTTCCGCCAGATACATCCTTCTCTGTCAGCGGTTCGAATATCTCGAACTCGACCTGTGGCGGCCGATTGTTGGGTCTTTCCACTCGAGTTCGGAGCGCGCGCCTGCGGTTTGCGTTCTTTGACAGCCAGAGGGACCGCACAAGCGGGATCTCTGCTCCGCAGTTCGGTGATTCACAACGAATCGTGCGCGCCCAAAGATATGCAACTGGCGTCGAACCGTCCGGATCTTTCGGATAAAGCAACGCCAAATCGGCTTCGGCTTGCCGCCTTATCTCCGCCCCTGCTCGCTGGAGCTCTTCTGCCAAGTTTGGGCCATGTCGAGGAATGTCCTCAAGCATCACCTTGAGAATCAGGCACGCAACTGGGTTGAGGTCGCTCGCGAACGCGTCACAGCCAACCCGCAGCGCCTCAAGTGGTATCGATCCGCCGCCAGAGAACGGGTCGACGACGAGCGGCGGCTCGTAGGCTTCGCCTTCACTCGCATGAGCGGCCTTTACGAGAGCTCGGCTTACGTCTAGGAAAGAACCCTTGGACGCGTTCGCCCAGTTCGAGAAATCAGCGATGAATCGCATCAGCGCGTGCCGTAGATCTATGTCGTCGGGCCCAACCGTCCCCAAGATCTCTGGGAGCCGTGCGCGCGCATCCTGCTTAAATTTGATCGGACAAAGCGGGTCACACGGATCTGGCCAAAGAAGCGCCAGCAGCATGGCGCGGCTCGACGCCAGCGGCCTCCTTGCCCACCACAGGTGCAGCGTGCTCGGATGGCCATGCCGAATGGACTTCTCCCGCACGGCGTGTTTGCTCACCTCCGCAATCGGGAAGTCCACTTCGGCGAGTCGCTTGCAGTCCTTGGGGATCATTCCCGGCTCCGGGGCTTCGCTGGTTTGGACGTCGGTTTGGGCGCGCCCATATCTGGTGCGAGCGCGCCCATATCTTCGGGTGGCAGCGCATAGAATGCGCCCTTGCGCTGTCCGTGCTGCGCGAGCCGGCGGCTCTCAACAAGGCGGGCCAGAACGCGTTTGGCCTGATCGGGGGAGAGTTGGCAGAGGCCCGCCGCCTCGCGGCGCGTGATCCTGCCATGACTGGAGACGTATTGCAGGATCATCTGTTCATGCTGAATGGGCTCGAAGCCATGTTGCCGTACGTAGGCGGCGTGCTCACCCAGTCGGCGATATGTCGCGGCCGAGAGGTGCCAGGTGCGCCCCTTGCGCTCGCCCCGCGACTCGACAAGACCTCCCTCGACGAGTCGCTGCAGGCGGCTACGAGCCTCCGACTCGGGCTTCTGAATGAGTACGGCCGCCTCTGCTGTGGAAAGTCGGCGGTCCGTCCACAGGGCGTTGAGCAACAGCAGGTCGTCCAGAGCCAACGGCCGCTCTGCTTGGCTCTCTTCAGCGACAAGTCGTGCGAACTCGAGATTTCCCCGCCCACCAGGCAGTACCAGTGCAACACCGCTCTCGTTGCTTCGCTCGTAGTTCGGCGCGGGCCGTCCATTCCGGAGTTGCTCGAAGAAGATCGTGTCGATTCCGCGCCCGGTACGCTCGACGATGCCCGCCCGCTTGAACGCATCCGCGAGAGCCGGATTCCGCGGCCGGGGCTGAGTTACCAGCAAATTGTCGAGCCGCACGCCTTGGGGAAAGCCCCCGGGGTTGGTGATCTCGACCCGGTCCTCGTGCCACTGCACGTGAACCGCGCCCACACGGGTGTAGTCGCGATGGATCAGGGCATTGGCTACTCCCTCGCGAAATGCCGCGGAGGCGTAGTCCGGCACCCCGACGCGAACCATGCCGACCAGCACTTCCTGTTCGGTATTGCGTGCACGAAAACGCGCCAGCAGCTCGTCGAAGAGGCGTAGCAGTGGCCATCGGAAGAAATCGTTCACCTGCACGCGCACACCAGAGAGGGCCTGGAACGCGACTTCGTGTGTAGGCAACAGCCGATGAAGTGCCTCCTCACGTCCGAAGAGAAGAAGGCCAAGCACGCGGATCCGATGCCCTCCTCGCCACTCCTCCACTGCTCCCAGCGCCTTCGCCAGATCAAGATCAGACAAGTCGATGAGTGCGGAGTCGCCACGCCCGAGGCTCTCGTGCACGAACCGTCGGAAGCGCTCGATCTCGAGCGGGTCGAGGTCCTCCCACTTCGCGCCCTCGACCGGCAACGCGGAGTAGTCGAGAAGCCCGCGGTCGGCTTGAAGCGACTGCATCTCGTGAAAGTGCATGGGAAGGCATGCGGGCTTCCCATCCCCGCCAATCGCACGCCGAACGTAGTGCCCATCGGACGTCGAGATCGGCACTCCCATCGAAGGCACTTCGATCACCAAGACAGCCTGGTCCTCGAGCTCGATTACCTCGGCTCGCACCATCACCGATGGGCGAGTTCGATTTGCAACGAGCACCTGCACGCGCTGGGCGTCGGTGCGACTGCCGTGCCGAGGGCGAGCACCCGTGACTCGGCCGTCGTCCTCGACGCCGATGAGCAGCCAGCCCGACTCGCCGTCTGGACGATTGGCCAGACAAACTACCGCCTCGACGAGTGCGCCATCCGAGAGCGGTTCTCGGGCCTCTCCTTTGAACTCGACTGCCAGCGTCTCGCCGTTGGCGATCCGGCCGGCCAGATCCTCAGGCGTCACGACGGATCTCCGAACGGGGGCGGGTCCTCACGCACACTCATGGGGCGCTGCATCGCGTTCACGGTCAGGTAGTAGTGAGCCACCTTCGTGACTTCGTTCCAATCGAGGCGCGCGGGATCGCGAATCGGCTCCTGCAGCACGGGCGTCGTACTGCAGTTGGTGACGACGTAAAGCCAGAAGCAGTCGCGCCGATCCTCGGCGACACGGCGTTCATTGGGTGTGAGCAAGACTGTTCCAGTCGCTGCGCCGATACCCTTGACCTCGATGAGCCGCAGTTCGCCCGAAGCGGTATCGAGACTGGTCACGTCGTAGCCGAGGTTCTTGCTGGAAACGTCTTCGACGTGCCGCCCGAGCGCCTCTTCGCACTCCATGACCACTCGCATCGCGATGGCCTCGGTTTCGAAGTTCGGTTGCAGTCGGCGAACTTCGGGCGTTTCGCGTTCGGGATGCGGCAGAACGAGCACGCTGGCGATGCGCTCGACCGCTTGCAATGTCAGCGCACGCTGACGATCGAGCTCCGTTCGACGGCGCTCTCGACGCGCGAGCAACTCCGCATGTCGAGCTTCCGCCATGGCAAGTCGCCCCTCCGCTCCCACCGCCTGCTGCTCGACCTCGGTCGAGGCTTTGCCGATCTCGTGGTCGGCGCGTTGAAGCAGCTCGGTGAGCGACAGCTCCACGTGAGCACCGATGCGCTCGACTTCGCCGCGGCGCTCCGCACGAGCCTCTTCGAGGAACGGGGAAAGCACACGCTCGTGCAGCCATTCGGTCGCCTCGGGGAGCAGCGCGATTGCCGGTAGTTCGGCGGGTACCGCGGTCGGTTCGAAATTGCCGAGCTGTCCGGGTTCCTGAAGGTGCGGCTCACCCCGTCCGTCCAACTCCAGGGCAAACATGCGTTCGTGCACCACCTGCCCGAGCCCATCCACGATTCGCGCACGGTAGAAGTCGAGGCGCGCAGGTACCGCATGCTGCAGCGAATGGAAGGTGGCGCCCTTTCCGAGGTCCTCGGCCGATCTCGCCCGCGTGTGGCGACGCATGGCTTCGAACATGGGATGGCCGGGCGTGACCCACTCCAGCTTCTCGGTCTCGGCCGTCTCACGATCAGTGGAGCAGCGCGGGTATCGATCCGAGAGTGCCGGCAGTTTCCAGTCGGCATCCTGTTCGTAGCTGTGCAGCGTCCCCGGCGTGCGGGTCGGCTCGAAGGCATGCGCCACTTCAGGCACAGGCTTCAAGGTCCACGGCACGAACTCCGCCGCCTCTCGTAGAAAACGCGCGATGGTCTCCGGCACCACTCGCCGTTCTTGTGCTCGGGCGCGACGCTCGATCAGCATCTCGAGATTCAGCTTCTTACTCGCCAGGCCTTCGAGGGCGTTCTTGCAAATGTCTCGGAACTGACGCTCGTCCACGTTGCGCAACAGCCGCTCTTCGAGGTCGGCATCTCCCATTCGGCCCGAGTAGTAGTCGCGCAGCACACGCTCGACGTGTGAGACCGGCAGCACTTCGCCGACGACGTTGAATACTGCGTCATCATCGAGGGCGTCGCGAATCTCCTGCAGCTTCTCGTGGAGTCGCTGCAGCACCTTGCCTTCGATCGTGTTCGTCGCCACGAAGTTGAAGATCAGGCAATCCTTGCGCTGGCCGTAGCGATGAATGCGGCCCATGCGCTGCTCGAGCCGGTTCGGGTTCCAAGGAATGTCGTAGTTGAAGAGGATGTGGCACACCTGAAGATTGATGCCCTCACCGGCCGCTTCGGTCGCGACGAGCACCTGAATAACGCCCTCCCGAAACTGTTGCTCGGCGTGCAAGCGTGTGCCGGGCTCATCACGCGATCCGGACTTCATGCCGCCGTGGATCGTGCCGACTCGAAAACCCCACAGTTTGAGTCGATCCACGAGGTAGTCGAGCGTGTCCTTGAACTCGGTGAAGATCAGCAGCCGCTGCTCCGGATGATCGTAGAAGCCCTGTTTCTGAAGCAGCTCCTTGAGCTCCGAGAGCTTCGCCTCGCTGCCGGACTCCTCGACCAACTTCGCTTCCGTGGCCAGGCGCTTCAGCTCTTCTACTTCATGGCGCACCTGATCGGCGTTGCCGGCGAGCGTGACCGCCTCGAGCATCCTCTCCAGCCGCTCGCGCTCGACTTCTTCCATCTCCTCGAGTTCTTGCGGATCGGGCATGTCCGGCGGGGCGTGCCGCACCAGGTCCTGCGCGCGCTTGAGTCCTTCCTCGAGACGCCGTGCACGGTTTTCCAGTGAACGGCGCATCGCGAACGTGCTCGATGCGAGTCGTCGCTGGTACAGCGCCATCAGGAAGCCGATCGCTCGCGCACGGGGGTCCTCACCCTCGGCGGCAGCGCGCGCGCTCTCGCGCTTCACGAAGCGCGTGACGTTTCGATAGAGCTCGAACTCCGCCCCGTCGATCTGAAACTCGACCGTGTGCGGAATGCGCTTCGTGAAGATCGGCCGCGCCGCCCACGCTCCGTCTTCGCCACGCTCGGGGAAGTAGACCATCGCTTCCTTGGTGCGGCGCAGATAGAAGGGCGCCCGGCGCCGATTCATCGCTTCCCGAATCGACCGCACGTCGGCATAGGCATCTGCATCGAGCAGCTGCAGGAACAGGCTGAAGTTCTGCGGATCACCGCGGTGAGGCGTCGCCGTGAGCAGAAGCAGGTGGTCCGAGCTGTCGCGAAGCAGCTCGCCCAACTTGTACCGCAGGCTCTTGTGCGATTCATCCGACGCCGACATGCGATGCGCTTCGTCCACGATGACAAGGTCCCAGTGCACCTGTCGCAACCCCGGGAGTATCTCGTCTCGCTTGGCGAGGTCGAGTGACGTGATGACGCGGCTCTGCTCCATCCACTGATTGACTCCGAACTGCTCGCGGATGTCCTGCCCCTTCATCACGAGAAACTTGGCGTCGAACTTCTCCTTGAGCTCTCGTTGCCACTGAAAGGCGAGATTCGCCGGGCACACGATCAGAATCCGCTCCGCGAGCCCACGGAGTTCCAGCTCACGGATCAGCAGCCCCGACATGATCGTCTTTCCGGCGCCTGCATCGTCGGCGAGCAGAAAGCGCACGCGCGCGAGCTTCAGCAGGTAGTCGTAGACCGCCTCGAGCTGGTGTGGCAGCGGATCGACTCGCGAAATGGAGAGCCCGAAGTACGGGTCGAACTCGTACGCGATACCGAGCGCATAGGCTTGCAATCCCAGCCGCAGCAGGCGTCCATCCCCGTCGAAGGAGCACTGGGCGCTCACGGCACTGAGGTGCTCGAGGTCCGCCACCGTGAGCGTCACCCGGCGGAACCGCTCCGACTGCACCCCGACGAGCCCCACGATCCAGCTTGCCGGCCCGTTCGGCTGCACGGTCTCGACGCGCATCGGCTCGCTGAAGAGCGGGCCCGTGAGCGTTTGGCCAAGCTGAAGAGCGACCACAGCAGTCATTTCGCTTCTCCGGATGCGAGCGCAGTACCGAGGGCATCTGGACCTGCGGCAGGGCGTGCCGCCAGGGCAATGCCTCGCATTCTGCGTCGATAGTTTTCTTGATCGCACCTTACTACACGCCCTCTGCACGCTCGTCCATACCCCGGCTCCACTGCGCCATGAGCAGCAACGCGAGTTCGCTTCCTGCTCGCCGCCCCTCTTCTTCGTCCTCGAAACTTCTCCCTTGCCCTACTGCACATCCGTGCAGTAACGTGCCGCGCACGCGGTCCGCAGCCCCTCGCCGCCGCGGGATCCCCCGAGATCCCCGAGCAGAGCAAATGCAGAGCAGAGCGAAGAGCGCCCCGAGCCTCCATGCGCAGCGAACACCTCGACGAACCCGTCTCCGTACGCGCCGACTTTCACGGCGGCACCGTCACTCCCGTGGCCTTTCGCCGGCGCGGCCGCGAACACCGCGTCCGGCAGGTGAACACCCGCTGGATCGATCGGGCCGGCAAACATCCTCGCTTCTACTTCTCGGTCACCGACGAGAACGGCGACGTCTACCAGTTGCAGCTGCAGGGCGGTGACCTGCTGTGGTGGCTCGACACCGTTTCACTGGAGGGCTGATGCACTCCCAGTCTTCGCATTCGGTCGCGGCGCCGGGCGGCGCGCAGGACGCGCCTCGCCCTTCGGCCACGATCCAGGCACCCGTGACGCCGCGACGAGGCGCCGCGATCGAGCGCGGAGACCGCAACCAGAATGCGGGCGTGGGTGCGCCCGGCGCCGGCATCGCGGGGATGGCCGGGTCAGCCAGCGCAGCCCGCCCGCAGGATCTTCCTGCGGACGCACGCACGAGCGGTGAAGACGACCCGAGCGGCAGTGGCAGTGGCAGTGGCGGCAGTGGCGGCGAGCACGAGCCGCGCACCGTCCTGCACGCCGACATCGACGCGTTCTTCGCCTCCATCGAGCAGCAGCGCGACCCGCGGCTGCGCGGCAAGCCCGTCATCGTCGGCGCGGGCGTGATCGCGTCGTGCTCGTACGAGGCGCGCGCGTTCGGTCTCAAGGCGGGCATGGCGCTCTCCGAAGCCAGGCGCCTGTGCCCGGACGCCGTGGTCCTCGCCGGGCACGCGCAGGTCTACCGCTGCTTCGCCGAGCGCATCTTCGATCTCTGCCGCACGCTCTCGCCCGACGTCGAGACCTACCTCGACGAGGCCTACCTCGAACTCACGGGCACCGAGCGCGTGCACGGCGACTTCGTGCGCGCGGCCGAGGCGCTGCGCGAGGCGGTCGCGCGCGAGACGGGCATCACGGTCACGTGCGGCATCGGGCCCAACCGCATGCTCGCGAAGCTCGTCGGCAAGACGGTCAAGCCGGACGGCCTCGCGCGGCTCCACGCGCACGAGGCCGACGCGTTCATCGTGGACCGGCCGATCGAACAGCTCGCGGGCGTCGGGCACGCGCACGCGCGCACGCTGCGCTCGATGAACGTGCGCACGATCGGCGAACTGCGCGCGTTCCCCTCGCCTGCGCTCGAAGCGCTGTTCGGCGCGCCGGGCCGGCTCCTGTACGAGCGCTGCCGCGGGCGCGACACGGCGCCGGTCGTGGCGCGCGAGATCCCGGTCACGATCTCGCGCGAGACGTCGTTCCACCGCGACACCGCCGAGCCCGCGCAGGTCGAGGGCATGCTCGAATACCTCGTGGGACGCGCCTGCCGCGCGACGCGCGAGCTGGGGCTGACCGCGCGCACGGTGAGCGTGCGGCTGCGCTACTCCGACGGCGAATCGGCCGAGCAGTCGCGCACGCTGCGCGCGCCGAGCGCGGTGGATCCGGTGCTCATGGCGCTCGCGCTCGAGCTGCTCGGGCGGCTGTTCACGCGGCGCGTGTCGCTGCACGCGATCGGCGTGACGCTGTCGGGCTTCGTGCGCGACGCGGCCGAGCAGGGCGCGCTGTTCGACGAGCCCGAAGCCGGGCGCCGCGCCGCGCTGTGCGCCGCGCTCGACGACGTGCGCGACAGCTACGGACACGGCGCGGTCGTGTCCGGCCGCGCGCTGCACCTCGCCGACGGGCTCGAGCACGACCGGTACGGGTTCGTGCTGAGAACGTCTTCGTTGACGAAGTAACCGCGGGGCCGGCGATCTCTCCCTTCACTCCGCTCCGCGTGCGCTCGCACGGCACGTTGCTGGCCGGGACGGCGAGTCCCGAGCAGCTCGTCGACCGCGCGCTCGAACTGGGCTATGGCGCGCTCGCGCTGACCGACCGCGACAACCTCTACCTGGCCGTGCGCTTCCTGCAGCACGCGGGCAAGTCGGGGCCGCAGGCGTTGCAGGCGCTGCCGGGCGCCGAACTCACGCACGGACGCACGGCGGCGCTGCTGCTGCCGGTGGACCGGCGCGGCTGGGCCACGCTCTGCGGGCTGCTCACCGCGCGCCGGCTCGACGACTCGTTCGACCTCGTGCGCGCGATCGGCGCGAGCCACGCGGGGCTGCACGTGATCGTCGAGTCGCCCGCGCTCGCCGCGGCGCTGGTCGCCGCGGGCGTGCCGCCGGCGATTCCGGCCGAGGGCGAGCACGCGCGCGCGCTCACCCACCGCGGCGGACTGTGGCTCGGCGTGCGCGGACTGCCGCGCGAGCGTGCGGCGCTGCGCGAGCGGCTCGGCGCGGCGTGGAAGCTCGGCGTACCGGCGGTCGCGACGGGCGACGTGATGCTGCGCGACCCGGGCGATCACGAAGCGCACCGCGTCGCGGTGACCGCGGCGGCGGGCGAACTGATCGAGCGCATGCCGCCGGGCTCGTTCTGCGACAGCCAGGCCTGGCTCGCCTCGCCCGCCGAATGGGAGCGCCGCGTGCGCGCGATGTGCGCGGGCGGCGGCTGCGCCGACGCCGCCGAAGCGCTGCTCGCGAACAACGAGGCGCTCGTGCGCCGCTGCCGCTGCGAAATCCCGATGGGCGTGCCCATCCTGCCCAGCGCCCCGCTCCCCGAAGGCGTCACCGAGGACGGCGCGCTGCGCGCCGCCACCCTTGCGGGGATCGGGAGGCGGTACCCGACTCCGGCTGCCCGGAGGGCAGCGCTCCTGCGAATGGAAAGTGAGCTGGCGCTCATCTCGCGCATGGGCTTCACCGGCTACTTCCTGCTCGTCGCGAACATCGTCGCGTTCGCGAGCTCGCGCGGCATCCCGAGCGTCGGACGCGGCTCGGGCGCCAGCTCGATCGTGTCGTACCTGCTCGGCGTCACGAACGTGGACCCGATCCGCTACGGGCTCTGCTTCGAGCGCTTCCTGCATCCGCAGCGGCGCGACTGCCCCGACCTCGACGTGGATCTGTGCTGGCGGCGGCGCGACGAAGTGATCGCGCACGTGTACGACACGTACGGTCACGATCGCGTCGCGATGATCTCGACGCACGCGACCATGGGCCCGCGCTCGGCGTGCCGCTGCCGCGCGTGAACGCGCTCGCGCGCCGCATCCCGCGCGGCGCGCTGCCCGATCCGTCGGCGCTCGAGAAGACGCTGCATGCGGGCAACGCCGACGAGTTTCGCGAAACGCGGGTGGCCGAGGCGCTGCGGCTCGCCGCCACGCTGTCCGGCGCGCCGCGCCACCTGGGCCTCCACTGCGGCGGGCTCGTGATCGCCGACCGCGAACTCACGCACTACCTGCCGCTCGAGCGCGCGGCGAAGGGCGTGGTGGTTTCGCAGTTCGAGATGCGCGCGGTCGAGGCGATCGGGCTCGTGAAGATGGACCTGCTGGGCAATCGCGCGATCACGACGATCGGCGAGTGCGTGTCGCTGGCGAGCCGTGCGGCACGCGAGGGCGTCGCGGGCGCCGCGCCGCCGCCCGCTCCCGACGCGATCGCCGAAGACGACGCGGCCACCGCTCGCACCATCACGACCGGCGACACGCTGCACTGCTTCCAGCTCGAGTCGCCCGCCATGCGCCACCTGCTGCGCATGCTGCGCGCGCGCACGCTCGACGACACGGTCGCCGCGGTCGCGCTCGTGCGCCCGGGCCCGGCCGAGTCGGGCATGAAGGAGGCGTTCTGCCGCCGCGCGCGCGGGCTCGAGCCGATCGCGTACCCGCACGAGCGGCTGCGCGCCACGCTCGCCGAGACGCACGGCATCATGCTGTACGAAGAGGACGTCATGCGCGTCGCCGCCGCGCTGTGCGGACTGCCGCTCGCCGAGGGCGAGACGCTGCGCCGCGCGATCGCGCTCTCGCGCGACGACGAGGAGTTCCGCTTCCTCGAGCGCGGGTTCCTCGCGCAGGCGATGCGCACGGGCGTGGACGAACCGTCGGCGCGCGCGGTCTGGCGCGACCTCACGCGCTTCGCGGGCTACGCGTTCTGCAAGGCGCACGCGGCGGGCTACGGCAAGCTCGGCTGGCAGGCGGCGTACTTCAAGACGCACTTCCCCGCCGCGTGGGGCGCGGGCGTGCTCAACCATCACGCGGGCATGTATCCCGCGTGGGTGCACGTCGAGGACCTGCGACGCCACGGCGTGGCGTTCGCGCCGCCGTGCGCGCAGGAGAGTGGCTGGGACTCGACGCTCGCGCCGGGCTCGCTCGCCGGAGCGGGCGGTACGGTGCGCGTCGGGCTGCACCGCGTGACCGGGCTGTCGCACGCGACCGGCGAGCGGCTGCTCGCCACGCGCGCGGCGGCGGGACCGTTCGTGTCGTTCGCCGACTTCATGGACCGCGTGCGCCCGACACCGCCCGAGCTCGAGGCGCTCGTGCTCGCGGGCGCCTGCGACTGGACCCGGCGCGCGCGCGCCGCGCTCCTGCTCGAGGCCCGCATCGGCGTGGCGCTGGCGGCGCGCGCGGGACACGGCATGCGTTCGGCGCGTTCCACGCCGCCGCCCGCGCTGTCGCTCGCGGACGGCGGTGCGCTCGCCGGCGCCGCGGCGGCGCCGAAGCCCGGCGGCGAGGCGCTGCCCGAGCTGGCGGAGTTCGCGCTCGCGCACCGCGTGCGCGGCGAGTTCGCGGCGACCGGACTGTGGTTCGCCGCGCATCCGCTGCGCGCGCTCGCGCCCGAGCACGTGCGGCGCGGCGCGGTGGACGCGTCGTCTCTCGAGCGCCACGTCGGGCGGCGCGTGAGCGTCGTCGGCATCCCGTGCGCGTCGCGCCGCGTGGAGTCGAAGACCGGCGGGCACGTGCTCTTCACCACGCTCGCCGACGAGTCCGGGCTCGCCGAGTGCGTGCTGTTCCCGCGCGACTATCCGCGCTGGGGGCCGGCGATGCGCGCGGAGATCGTGCGCGCCGAAGGCCGCGTGGACGACTCGCTCGGCGCGCTCACACTGGTGGTCGAGCGCGCGTGGGGCTTCGGCGGCGACGCGCGCCACGAGGGTGCGCCGAGCCGCAACCGGGACGACGCCCTCAACGGCCGTGCGGGCGAGACCGGGCCGCCGTCGCGCTACCGCACGGGCAGCAGCGAAGCCGCGCGCGCGGCCGCCGCGGGGGCGTGAAGCGCCCTCACCGCTGGAAGCGGTAGGACGCCTTCGCGAACACCTGGCGCGAGGTCAGGTGCTCGCGGCGCTGCACGTCGTCCCAGCCGCTGTTCACGCCCACGTACAGCACGGTGCCCGGGTGCAGCACGTAGCCGGCGAGCCCGTTGAGCACCATGTGGCGTGAGTCGCTGTCGTACTGCGGATAGAACCGCACCGACAGGCGCCGCGTGAACTGCGCCGTGGTCTTGGCGCCGACGAGCCACACGCTCAGGAGTGACGGATCGCCGGCGTGATTCGCGAGCCGCAGGTGGTTCGCGGTGGACTCCACCGTGATCCACGCCGTGGGTCGCACGGTCGCACTCAGGTCGTACGTCTCCTGCCACACGGAGTACGACGACGCATCGTCGTCGCCGTACCAGACGCCGGTGCCCGCGTCGAAGTCGCCCGCGAAGCTCACCGCGCGCCAGACGTTGTTCTCGTAGTACACGTGGAAGCGCGGCGTGTCGTAGTCGCGCGACAGCCAGTGCTCGCGCATGAACTGCATGGCCGTCCACACGAACTGGTTGCTGCGCAGCGCCCAGTCGATGCTGGGCGTGAACTCGCCGTAGTCCAGGCGCCCCGTGTGGTCGTGAATGAGCAGGCACCCCTGTAGCAACGACAGGCGCTGGAACGGGCCGGCCTTGGGAAAGAAGTTCAGCTGACCGTTGACGCGCCGGTAGTCCACGCCGGTGCGATTCTCGGTGCCGATCTCATTGCGGTAGTGCTCGCCCACGTGGCGGTAGCCGAGGCCGATTTCCGCACCCCGGCTGCTGTGATTAAGTCTCGCCACCCACATCGCGCCGCCCGGCGACTCGCGGCGGAGGCCGCCTTCGCCGTCGTCCACGTCGAAGCGCGACTCCGAGCGGACGGCCTGCGACTCGTAGCTCCAGTGATCGGAAAAGCGTCCCTGCGCGTCGATCCCCATGAGCGCGTTGCTGGTGCTCGTGCCGCCGGCCGCCGGGTCCTCGGCGTCCTGCACGTGACCGGCGAAGAGCAATCCCACGCCCTGACCATTGCCGTACGGCAGCGTCTCGCGCGTGAGCGCCCACGTGCCGCGCTGCGAAAGCCCCCACGGGCCCGCGCCCACGCCCGCGAGCGAAGCGCCGCCGGCGTCGCGCACGACGAGCGTGCCGGTGCGCACGCCACCGATGCGGCCGGTCCACTTGAGGCCCCAGTCCGGGTCGCTCATGCGGCGCGAATAGACGAGGTTGAGCGGCGACTGGAACACCTCGCCGCCCTCGAGGAAGAACGGACGCTTCTCCGGGTACGAGAGCGGGAAGCGCCGGTTCGCGCCGATCTGCAGGCGGTCGGCCTCGAGCTGGCTGAAGTCGGGATTGATCGTGGCGTTGAGCGCGAGCGACGGCGTGACGGAGGTCTGCACGTCGAGCCCGGCGTCGTCCGCCTCGCCGTGCGACCACGGCGACGCGACGCCGTCGCCGTCGAACGCGCGCGTGCCGAGCAGCGCGCCGAACACGTACGGCTCGACCGTCAGGTTCTTGCCGCCGTTCACCCCGTCCAGGCCGGTCAGGTCGGCGGCCTGCAGCATCACGCCGCCGGCCTGGCTCTCGACCAGCAGCGGCCACGACGCCACTTCGTTCCACGCCGAGACCTCGCGCCGGATCCACAGGCGCCACGGCCGCGTCGCGTGCGTCGGCAGCCGCATCGCGCGGAAGGGCACCGCGATCTCGGCGGTCCACGCGCCGTCGCCGCGCTGCGCTTCGGCCTCCCACACGGCGTCCCACTTGAAGTCGGGGTCGCCCGTCAGCACGCCGTCCAGCTGCACGCCGTAGGGATTCACTCCGAAGATGTACGCGCGCTGGCCGTCGCCGTCGGTGTCGAGGTGCATCGAGATGTGGTCGCCGTCCGTGATGCGGTCGCGCGGCGTGAGGCTCGCGCGCAGCGGGCGCCGCGCGCTGCACCAGATGCCGAACACGATGCGATCGTCGTCGTACACCACCTTCACGAGCGTGCTCTCGGCCGGGATCTGGCCCTCGCGCGCGCCGGCGAGCCGGAACGCGTCGATCGCGGGAGCGGCCGCCCACGCGGCGTCGTCGAGCCGGCCGTCCACGTGGAGCTTGCCCGCGATCCGCGTGGCGGGCACGGAGGGGCGCTCGGCGCCCGGGGACGGAGACGCGGCGAACGACGAAAGCACGATCGACAGGACGATCAGGCGGCGCATGGCGACGGGATTCCACGGTTCGGGGACGGCGGCCGTGAGCGCGGCCGGTGGTGGCGCGCGGAGCCGGAGGATGGAAAGCGTCGCGCACCATACACGCGGGACACCGAAAGGTTGGCGGCCGATGCCGAGAACGGGCCGGCGCGCGCCGTTCGCGGCTCAACGGCCGACGAACGCGGTCGCACACGCGGCCGAATGGCCCTCAAGCCCGAATGACCGCCTCCCGGCACTCGCGCACGATGTCCGCGACGGGCGCGATGGAACGGATGGCCGCCACGCTCTTGCCCGCCTGCCACACGTCGCGGCCCTCGCGCGGATCGTACGCGTCGCGCTTCATGAGCCACACGGATCGCAGCGTGAACCACGTGCGCATCCAGTGCTTCGTGCGGGGACCCTTGATCATCCAGCGCTCGAACGCGTTCACCTGCGTGCCCGAGCGCTTCACCCACGGCGTGTTCAGCACGGCGACCGGCACGCCGGTGATGCGCTCGGAGTGCACGACGTCGTCCTCGGACGCCGCGACGATCGCGCGCTTGTACGCCTCGCTCGCGTTGCACTCCGGCGTCGCGATGAAGCGCGTGCCCATCTGCACGCCGGCGTAGCCGAGCTTGAGCGCCGCGGCGAAGCCCGCGCCGTCGCCGATGCCGCCCGCGCACACGACCGGCAGGCCGAAGGGCTGCAGTTCCGCGAGCAGCTCTTCCATGCCGCGCGCGCCGGCGTGACCGCCCGCGCGGCGGTTGACCGCGATCAGTCCGTCCACGCCGCCCTGCACGGCCTTCGCCGCCCACTTGCCCTCGGTCACGTCGTGGTAGACCACGCCGCCCACCGCGTGCGCCTTGTCCGCGACCCAGCGCGGATTGCCGAGCGAGGTGACGAAGAACCGCACGCCCTCCTCGAGCGCGACGTCCACCCACTGCTCCATGCGCTTCATGTACTCGGCCGACGACTTCTCGATCAGCGCGTTCATGCCGAGCGGCTTGCTCGTCAGCGTGCGCATGTACCGCAGCCCTTCGCGGAAGTCGCGCTTGTGCACGTACGTCAGCGACACGGGCTGCACGATGCCGATGCCGCCGGCTTCGCTCACCGCCGCGACCAGCTCGGGATTGCCGCACGGGTACATCGCGCCGCCGATGAGCGGCACCTCGATGCGCGCGTGCCGCGTGAGCGGCGTGTCGAGCAGGTTCGCGCTCACGACGCGGGCACCAGGCCGAGCCGCCAGCGCACGGTGATCACGGCGACGATCTCGTTCGCCTCGTCGCGGATCTCGGCGATCACGTCGTGCTCGACGTCCTCGCCGGTCACCGCGGGCACGGTCACGCGGCTCTCGGCGGTCAGCAGCCCGCGCGCCTTCTTGCGGAACTCGATGTGCAGCCCGGTCACGATGCTGCGGATGCCACCGGGCAGCGCGGTCGTCATCGCGAGCCCGCTCGCGAGTTCGCCCAGGTTGCCGAGTGCGAGCGCGTGGATGCTGTCGAGGTGATTGCGCACGCCGCGGCGGTCACGCAGCCGCACGATCACGTGCCCGGGCTCGAGCGACTCCACGCGCGCGCCGAGCGCGCCCGAGTACGGCACCATGCTTCCGAACGCGAGCATGAACAGCTCGCGACCGAACGGCAGGCCGGAGCACTGCCGCCAGAGTTTCAGCACCTGCTGCCCGGGAGACGGCCGGGTGCTCATCGCTCCCACCCTTCCCGCGAGGCCTTGAGCGCCTCCAGCGTGAACGCGACGTGTGCGTCGAGGTCGACGCCCAGTCCGGCGGCGCCCTGCACGATGTCCTCGCGGCTGACGTTGCGTGCGAAGTCCGCGCGGCCGAGCTTCTTCTTCACCGACTTCGCCTCGAGGTTCGCGACCGACTTGTCCGGCAGGACGAGCGAACACGCGACGATGAAGCCGCACAGCTCGTCCACGGCGAACAGCGTCTTCGCCATGAGCGTCTCGCGCGCGACGCCGGTGTGCGACGCGTGCCCGAGCACCGCGGTACAGACGTCCTCGGGCCAGCCCTTTTCGCGCAGCACCGCGACGCCGGCGACGGGGTGCCGTTCGAGATCGGGATGACGCTCCCAGTCGAAGTCGTGGATGAGCCCGGTGACGCCCCAGCGCCCGGGATCCTCGCCGACGCGCACGGCGTGCGCGCGCATGGCGGCCTCGACGCACAGGCAGTGCTTGCGGAGCGCGGGGTTCTCGATCCACTCGTGCAGCAGCGCGAGCGCTTCGTCGCGGCTCGGACACGCGGTCGTGGTCATCGGGGCTCCTCGGAACACGGAAGGCGGCGCATCACGCGCCGCCTTGCCGGAACGCTCGGGTTTCGGACGCCGCGGACTACTTGGCGAAGAACGCGCGGTTCTTGGCCGTGAAGCTCGTCCACTTCTCGGGCACGCCGTTGTCCGGGAAGATCGCCTGCACCGGGCACGCGGCTTCGCACGCCTGGCAGTCGATGCACTCGTCGGGATGGATGTAGAACTGGTCCTCGCCCTCGTAGATGCAGTTCACGGGGCAGACTTCGACGCAGGACTTGTCCTTCACCCCGACACAGGGCTCGGCGATCACGAACGGCATGACTTCCTCCGGGTAGGGCTCGGCCTCGGGCCGGGCGGCGAGCTGGGTAGCAGCGCGGCACTACGAACGCGCGACAGGATAGGCAATCGGACACGAAGGCGGCAAGGCGGGCGCGGATCCGAACGCGGGACCTTCGGCAAGTCCGGTCGCGGGCCCGGCGCCCGCCCGTCCGCCGGTTTCGACCGTCCACCCCTCGGCGCTTGACCCCCGCGAGCGCCGTCGCAATCATCCGCCCGGACTCTGCCACACACTCCACGCCTTCCCCGGGACGCACATGACGCCGCCCAGTGATCTCTCCGCGCTCAAGATCGATCGTTCGAACACTCCTCCCTCCCGCTCGGGAATGCCGCTCGGCGCCGTCGTCGCGGTCGTGGTGGCGCTCGCCGTGGCCGCGTTCCTGTTCCTGCCCCGGATGCTCAAGGGCGCGCCCGCGGTGACGGTCGGGCTCGCCGAGGCGACGGGCGGCGGCAGCGCCACCGGCGACGGCATCACCGCGAACGGCTACGTGGTCGCGCGCACGAAGGCGTCCGTGTCGAGCAAGATCCTCGGCCGGCTCGCGTGGATCGGCGTGACCGAGGGCTCGCGCGTGAACACGGGCGACGTGATCGCGCGCATCGAGGACGCCGAGTACGCGGCGGCCGCCGCGAACGCGCAGGCGAACGTGAGCCAGTTCGAGGCGCAGCTCGCGCAGGCGAAGCGCGATCTCAAGCGCTCGCAGTCGCTGCGCGGCGAGAACCTCGTGGCCGAGTCCGCGCTCGAGGAATCGCAGACGCGCGTCGAGGTGCTCACCGCGCAGCTCGCGAGCGCGCGCGCACAGGCGAGGCTCGCCGAGGCGAACCTCGCGAACACGCGAGTCGTCGCGCCGTTCGCGGGCACCGTGCTGCGCAAGGACGCCGAAGTCGGCGAGATCGTCGCGCCGTCGTCCGCGGGCGGCGGGCTCACGCGCACCGCGATCGTCACGATGGCGGACCTGCAGACGCTCGAGGTCGAGGTGGACGTGAACGAGGCGTACATCGCGCAGGTGCGCAACGGGCAGGACGCGCGCATCACGCTCGACGCCTACCCCGACACGTCGTTCACCGGCCGCGTGCGCCAGGTCGTGCCGACCGCCGACCGCCAGAAGGCGACCGTGCTCGTGAAGGTGAGCATCCTCGACCGCGACTCGCGCATTCTTTCCGAGATGGGCGCGAAGGTCGTGTTCGTGAGCCGCGGCGCCGATCGCGCCGCCGCGCCGCGCCGCGTGCTCGCGCCGGCCGCGGCCGTGGTGCAGGAGAGCGGCTCCGCGCACGTCTGGGTGGTCGCGAACGACGCCGTGCGGCGCGTGAGCGTGGACGTGGGCGCGACGCGCGGAGACAAGATCGAGATCCGTCAGGGGCTGACCGGGGGCGAAAGCCTCGTGCTGCAGCCGCCCGCCACGCTGAAGGACGGCATGCGAGTGAAGCTCGCGAGCCGCTGATCCACCGATTCCCGAAAGGAAGCCCCTCATGGCCTGGATCGAAGTCTCCGACCTGCGCAAGGTCTACCAGCGCGACCAGCAGCAGATCCCCGTGCTCGACGGCCTGTCGCTGCGGATCGAGGAAGGCGAGTTCGTCGCGCTCATGGGTCCCTCGGGCAGCGGCAAGACCACGCTGCTCAACCTGATCGGCGGCATCGACAGCCCGACCTCGGGCGACATCGCGGTCGCGGGCACGAACATCGCCCGGCTCGGTGGCGCCGATCTCGCGCGCTGGCGGTCGAACACGATCGGCTACATCTTCCAGCTCTACAACCTCATGCCCGTGCTCACGGCGCTGCAGAACGTCGAGCTCCCGCTGCTGCTCCACAAGATGAACGGCGCCGAGCGCCGCAAGCGCGCCACGTTCGCGCTCGAGCTCGTCGGGCTCGGCGACCGGCTCGGCCACTACCCGCGCCAGCTCTCGGGCGGACAGGAGCAGCGCGTCGCGATCGCGCGCGCGCTCGTGAGCGATCCCAAGGTGCTGCTCGCCGACGAGCCCACGGGAGACCTCGAC
>JACRIW010000013.1 GCA_016215625.1 Candidatus Eiseniibacteriota bacterium
GAGGTGAACGCGCGCGCGCTCGCCACGCTCGCGGCCGGGCGCCGCGTGTTCGTGCTCGGCGCGCTGCCGCCCACGAGCGCGCGGCAGTTCTCGCCGCTGCCACCCGCGGCGCCGTCCGGAACGCTCGGCTGGAACTCCGACGCCTACACGCTGGCGTGGACGCGGCACTTCCTTTCGGATGTCCTACCGGGCATCACCGGCGCGCGCGCGGTGGCCGGCATGCGCACGAACGTGAGCCCGTACGAGGACACGCAGCTCTACGTGCTCGAGGGCGCGGGTGGCCCCTCGAGCGCCGGTGGCGCCGGAGGCGCCACACCTGTGACACTGCCCAAATGACCCGCAACCCCTCGACCGCCGTCCGCGTCGCGAGCGCGCTCGCGCTCGCGATCGCCGTGCTCGCCGCCTTCGCCGGCGTGCGGGGCAACGGCTGGGTGCTGATCGACGATCCCATCTACGTCACCGAGAACCCGCACGTCGCGACCGGCCACACGCGCGAGAACCTCGCGTGGTTCCTGCATGCGCCGCACGGCGGCAATTGGCACCCGCTCACATCGTGGTCACACCTGCTCGACGTGGCGGCCTTCGGGCTCGACCCCGCCGGACCGCACTTCGTGAACCTCGCCCTGCACGTCGCGAACGCGCTGCTGCTGCTGTTCGTGCTGCGGCGGCTGACCGGCGCGTGGTGGCGCTCGCTCGCCGTCGCGGCGCTGTTCGCGCTGCATCCGCTGCGCGTGGAATCCGTGGCGTGGATCTCCGAGCGCAAGGACGTGCTGAGCGGCTTCTTCTTCCTGCTCACGCTGCTCGCGTGGAAGCGGTGGACCGAGGCGCCCTCGCCCGCGCGCTACGCGATGGTGTGCGCTTCGCTCGCGCTGGGACTCGCGAGCAAGCCCATGCTCGTCACCACGCCCGCGGTGCTGCTGCTGCTCGACGCGTGGCCGCTCGACCGGCCGGTGTTCACGCAACGCGGCGCGTTCGCCGCACGGCTGCGCGAGAAGGCGCCGCTCTTCGCGATCGCGCTCGTGTTCGCCGCGCTCACCTGGTGGGTGCAGCGCGCGACCGGCGCGATGAGCGAAGGCTCCGTGCTGCCGTTCGCGACGCGCGCCGCGAACGCGCTCGTCACGCCGTGGCGGTACGTGTGGGCGACGGTCTGGCCCGTGAAGCTCGGCGTGTTCTATCCGTTCCCCGCCCACGTCGCGCCGATGGCCGTGGCCGCGTCCGTGACGGCGATCGCCGCGTGCCTCGCGCTCGCGTGGCGCGAACGCTGCCGGCGTCCGTGGCTGCTCGTGGGCGCGCTGTGGTTCCTCGGCATGCTCGTGCCCGTGTCGGGAATCGTGCAGGTCGGCCGTCAGGGCTGGGCCGACCGATACAGTTACCTGCCCACCATCGGGCTCGCGATCGCGTTCGTGTGGACCCTCGGCGAACTCGGCGCGCGCTGGCCGGCCGTGCGCCCCACGATCCGGGGGCTGCTCGCCGGCGCCTGCGTCGTGCTCGCGTTCTCGACGTCGTGGCAGGTCGCCCGCTGGAAGGACTCCGAGACGCTCTTCGCGCACACCGCACGCGTGGCGCCCGGCAACGTCACGGCGCTCGTGGGGCTGGGGAACGCGTACATGAAGGCGAACCGGCCCGCGGACGCGGCGACGCCGTTCCGCGAGGCGCTCGCGCTCGAACCGCGGAACGCCGAGGTGCGCGAGCGTCTCGTGTTCGTGCTGCGCTCGCTCGGCCGCAACGACGAAGCACTCGCCACCGCGACCGCGGGACTCGGGCCCGCGACCACGGCGCGCGGCTGGTTCGACGTCGGCGAGCTCGAAGCGAAGCTCGGGCGTGACTCGCTCGCGGTCGAGGCGTTCGCGCGCTCGGCGCGGCTCGACGCGACGCAGTGGAGCACGCAGGCCGCGTGGGCGGAGGCGCTCGTGCGGCTCGGTCGTGCCACCGACGCCGCGGCGCGATTCGACGAGGCGCTGCGGCTCTCGCCACCGAACGCTCCCCTGCTGCTCCAGTCCGCGTGGCTGCGCGCGACCAGCACGAACGCCGCGGCCCGCGACGGCGCGCTCGCGGTGAAGCAGGCCGAGCTCGCGCGCGAACTGTCGGGCACCGGACTTTCGGACGCCGGCAGCGCCGCCACGCTCGCGGCCGCGTACGCCGAGGCCGGGCGCTTTGCGGAGGCCGTCGCGGCGGCGGACTCGGCGGTCGCCGCGGCACACCGGCTCGGGCTCGCGAGCGCGACCGCCTACCTCGAACGCCAGCGCGCCACCTACCGCGGCGGCCGCGCCTGGCGCGAGTAGGCGCCTACGCTCCTTCGGCGCCGGAGGCGCCGGGCTTCTTCGGATAGAACTTCCGGTCCGCGATCTCGTCCGGCAGGTGCGGCTGCTTCTTCGCCGCTTCCGGATCGTCGTGCGCGTACGCGTAGCCCGTGCCGTAGCCGAGTTCCTTCATCAGTCCGGTCGGCGCGTTGCGGATGACGAGCGGCGGAGGGAGCGAGCCCGACTGCTCGATCTCGGCCATCACCGCCTTGTACGCGACGTACGTCGCGTTCGACTTGGGCGCGAGCGCGAGGTGCACGACGGCCTGCGCGAGCGCGAGCTCGCCCTCCGGCGATCCCAGCTGGTGGTAGGCGGCGAACGCTGCCGTCGTGATGAGCAGCGACTGCGGATCGGCCTCGCCCACGTCCTCGCTCGCGAAGCGCACCAGGCGCCGCGCGATGTAGAGCCGGTCCTCGCCCGCCGCGACCATGCGGCCGAACCAGTATAGCGACGCGTCCACGTCGGAATCGCGCAGGCACTTGTGCAGCGCGCTGATGAGGTTGAAGTGCTCCTCGCCCGCCTTGTCGTAGCGCAGGTGGCGGCGCGCGAACGCCTCGCGCACGTCGTCGGCGACGATGCCGCGCCCCTGCGCCTCGGCGCTGGCCGCGGCGATCTCGAGCGTCGTGAGCGCGCGGCGCGCGTCGCCGTCGGCCGCCGCCGCGAGCAGGTCGAGCGCTTCGCTCTCGGCGGCGACCCGGTTCGCGAGGCCGTGCTCGGAGGTGAGCGCGCGCTCGAGCAGCGCGCGGATGTCGGCGGGCTGCAGTTCTTTCAACACGAGAACTCGAGCACGCGAGAGAAGCGCGGAGTTCACCTCGAAGCTCGGGTTCTCGGTCGTGGCGCCGATGAAGACGATGTCACCGCGCTCGACGTGCGCGAGGAACGCGTCCTGCTGCGCCTTGTTGAAGCGGTGGATCTCGTCCACGAACAGGATGGTCGGCTTGCCCGTGCGCTTGCGCGTCGCAGCGGCGAGCGTCATGACCTCCTTCACTTCCTTCACGCCGGACAGCACCGCCGAGATCTGCACGAACGGCGCGCCCGCGGTGCGGGCGACGAGGCGCGCGATGGTCGTCTTGCCGGTGCCCGGAGGGCCCCACAGCACGATGCTCGACAGGTGGCGGCCGTCGCGCATGAGCGCGATCGGGCTGCCCGCGTGCAGCAGGTGCTGCTGCCCGGCGAGCTCTTCGAACGTGCGCGGGCGCATGCGGTCGGCGAGCGGAGCCGTGGGAGACGCCGCGTCCAGCGGACCGGCGCCGTACGCCGGGGAGGCGCCGGCGGCGCCGTCGTCGTCGCCCATGCCGAACAAATCGGGACTCACGGCTTCGCCGCTCCCATCCGTGCGAGCAGCACCTTCACCGCCGCTTCCACGTTCTCGGGCCGGCCGAGGTCCACGCCGCGCGATTCGAGCACCTGGAACAGCTCGGCGAGCACCGGCGCCTCGATGTTCGTGCGCTTGAGCAGCTCGACGTCGCGGAAGATCTCCGCCGGCGGGCCCTGTGCGAGGATCTCGCCGCCGCGCTTGAGCACGTACACCTTGTCCGCGAGCGGCTGCACGAGCTGCACGTCGTGCGTCGCCACGACGAGCGACACGCCGTGCTCGCGGTTGAGCCGGTTGAGCAGGTCGACGATGTCGTTGCGCGACGCCGGATCGAGCCCTTCGAACGGCTCGTCGAGCACGAGCAGTTCGGGCTCGAGCACGAGCGCGCCCGCGAGCGCGACCTTGCGCTTCTCACCGCCCGAGAGGTAGTGGCAGACCTTGTGCGCGAGGTGCTCGATGCCCACCTTGCGCAGCGCCACGCTCACCTTTTCGCCCACCTCGGCGTCGGTGTAGCCGTAGTTGCGCGGGCTGAACGAGACGTCGTCGTACACGGTCGGCGCGATGATCTGCTCGTCGGCGTTCTGCAGCAGCACGCCGACGCGCTCGCGGATCTTGCTGAAGTGCTTGGCCGGGTCGGCGCCGAACACCTGCACGTCGCCTTCCTGCGGCGCGAGCAGCCCGAGGATGTGATAGAGCAGCGTGCTCTTGCCGCAGCCGTTCGGTCCGAGGATGACGACGCGCTGGCCCTTCTCGACCACGAAGTCGAGGCCGCACAGGTGCACACTCGTACGGTCGGGATACGTGTGCCGCACGCACGACACGTGGACGATCGGTTCACTCATGGACGGCCCACCTCCCCCAGCAGGATGCGCGACGCCACGACGGCGGCGAACGCGGCGACGACCCAGATGTCCTCGGCGCGCAGATCGCGCCAGTGACGGCAGCCGCAGATGCGGCCGGAATGCCCGCGCAGGTGCATGACCTGGTAGAGCCGCTGGCTGCGCTCGAAGCCGTGCAGCACGACCGTGCCGACGGCTTCACCCATGCGCTCGCCGCGGCGGCGCAGCGAGCCGCCGAGGGCGCCGCGCAGGAAGAGCGCGCGCCACAGGCGCTCGAGCCGCTGCAGCAGCACGAACACGGCGCGATAGGTCAGGAACAGGCTGTCGCCCACGACGCGCGGCAGCAGGCGCGAGATCGGCGCGAAGAGGTCCGGGTAGGGCGTCGTGCCGACGAGCCAGAGCGCGACCACACTCGCGACGACCGGCCGCAGCGCGGTGACCGCGACCTCGTCGAGGCGGCCGTTCCAGCGCGAGAGCAGCCAGAGCGCGGCGAAGAAGAGCGGCGCCGTGGCGGCGAGCGCGACGAGCTTGAGCGGCAGCCGGGCCGTGAGCGCGAGCAGCACGGCGACGCCGAGGAACACGAGGAGCGGCCCCCACGACGGCGTGAACACCGCCACACCGATGGTGACGAGCGTGAAGAGCAGCTTGGAGAGCGCGCTCGCGCGATGCCACGCGGTGTGCCCGGCGCTCGCGTACTGGTCGATCTGGGCGAAGGTGTTGATCACGACCGCGCCTCCGGCGCTTCGCCGGGCACCGCGGCGCCGGAGGCGCCGGAGGCGCCGCCCGGCAACAAATCCGGGCGCACGCGGTCGAGGAAGTGCGCCAGCCCCAGCGCGAGCAGCGATTCGACGGCCACCGCCACGAGCAGCAGCGGCGCGAGCAGCGCCACCAGCGCACCGCCCTGCAGCCAGCGCAGCGTGTGGTGCACCTCCTCGTCGGCCGCCGTCGCGGGCGAAAGCTTCACGCTCGCCGCGAGCACCGCGATCCAGAGCGCGCTCGAGAGCAGCTGCGAGAACGCCGTCGAGAGCGCCACGGCGTGCGGGCGCTTCATGCGGCGCGCGAGCACGCCGTACACCGGCCGCGCGGACATCGCCCCCAGCCCCAGCACGAGCGTGTTGAGCCCGATCACCGTGAAGCCGCCCTGCCCCATGAGCGCGAGGATCACCGTGACGACGAAGCTCACCTGGAACGTCGACGCCGGGCCGAGCAGGATGCCCACCGGACCGGCGAGCGTCATGCAGTAGTCGAACGCCGTGATGGGCACCGGGATCGCCATGACCGCGAGCATGAGTCCGCCGAGCGCGCTCTGGAACGCGATGCGCTGCGGGCCGGCGCCGCGCGTGAACGCGGCCGACACGAGCACGCCGGCCAGGGCGAGCAGCAGTCCGGCGATCCAGACGAGAGGCGGCAGTACGCCGTCGGGGATGTGGAGATGGGACACGGGAGTCCTTCGGATGTGCCTCGAGGGGATGGCGGTCCGTGCAGCCTACCTACGGAGCCCACGCGAGCGCCACACCGGCCGCCCGGGCTCCGGCCCCGCGCAGCACGGCGAGCGCGGATTCCAGCGTCGCGCCGGTCGTGACGACGTCGTCCACGAGGAGCACGCGCCGGCCCTCGCGCCCCGCGGGGTCCGCCGCCGCGACCGCCCCGGCGCGGTGGCGCCGTCGCGCGGCGCCCCCGAGCCGCGCCTGCGCGGACGTGGCGCGGACGCGCACGAGCAGCCCCGTCGCGTGCGGGGCCCCGATCGCGGACGCCAGCGCGGCGGCCAGCGCCTCGGCCTGGTCGTAGCCGCGCTCGCGACGCCGCACGGCGTGAAGCGGCACGCCCAGCACGAGGTCCGCCCGCCGCGCCGCGCGCGGGAGCGCGCCCGCCAGCACCGGGCCGAGCGCGCGCGCGAGCGAGGGCCGCTCGCCGTACTTGAGCGCGTGCACGACCGCGCGCGAACGCTCGTCGAGCTGCCACGGCGCGTGCACCGCGAAGCCCGCGTGGCGCGAGCAGGGTGAGCCGTCGCCGCCCGCCACGAGGCAGCGCGCGCACAGCGCGGTCGAAAGCCGGGGAACCAGCGCGAGGCAGCGCTCGCAGAGCAGCCGTTCGGGCGCCGCGGCCGCGCCGCAGCCGGGACAGCGCTGGGGCAGCACGAAGTCGAGCAGCGGCCGGGTGAGCGAGCGGACGAAGGGGGCGAACGAGGGGGCGAGCCGGAGGCTCACCGTGGCCACCCCACCGCGGCGGCCATTGGCTCGATCGGGACTTCCTGCCCGAGCCACAGCGTGAGCGCGCGGCGCGCCTGGTGCACGAGCAGCCCTAGCCCGTCGGCCGACTCCCGGCCGGCGGCCCGCGCCGCCCTCACCCACGGCGTGAGCTCGGGACCGTAAGTCAGGTCCACAACGAACGCTCCGGGGGCGATGCGGTCGATCGCGACGGGCAGTTCGTCGGCGCCGAGCGGGGTGCAGTTCACGACCACCGTGGCCTCGCCGAGCGCGTCGCGCTCCTCCGCCGAGCGCCAGCCGAGGAAGCGCTCGTCGAGCCCCTCGCCCCAGGCGAACTTCGCGTCCTTCGGGCGGCGCGCGCTCACCGTCACGTCGCGGCAGCCGGCCCAGTACAGCGCCACGGCGAGCGAGCGGGCGGCCCCGCCGGCGCCGAGCAGCACGACACGCTGGCGCGCCGGGTCGAAGTGCTTCTCCTTGAGCAGGTCGAGGAACCCCGGCCCGTCCGTGGTCTCCCCCCACCAGCCGTCTTCGCGGAAGACGATCTTGTTCACCGAGCGCGCGCGCTCGGCGGACAGCGACGCCTTCTCGACCTGGTCGAGCGCGTGCTCCTTGAGCGGGTGCGTGAGGTTGCAGCCGACGAGCCCGCGCGCGGCCAGCTCGCGCAGCGTCTCGCCGAGGCGCTCGGGCGGCGTGCGCACGGCGCTCGCCTCGCACGTGATGCCGAGCGCGGCGCAGCCCGCGCGGTGCAGGACCGGCGACAGCGTGTACGCGAGCGGATCGCCCAGCACGGCGGTCTGCACGTGCGTCATGCGCGTGCGTCCTCGGGACCGGCGTGGCGCAGGCGCAGGATCATGAGCAGTCCGAACAGCGCCATCGCGACGCTCGTGATCTGGCTCTCGGTCAGCTCGAGCCACGGCGTCTTCATGAGCACGGCCTCGGCCTCGTAGTTGCGCGTGAGGTCCACGCCGATCCGCGCGAGCGCGAAGCCGATGATGAAGGTCCAGAACAGCACGCCCGGCACCTTGAAGTGCTTGCGCCGCGCCCACAGCACCGCGAAGAGCACGAACCCGACCGCGGCGTTGTAGAGCTGCGAGGGATGCACCGGCGTGTCGCCGAACTCGAAGAAGGCGAACGACTCGCGCGGGAAGTGCACGCCCCACGGCAGCGTCGTCGGGCGGCCGTAGCAGCAGCCGTTGAGGTAGCAGCCGATGCGGCCGAACATCGTGCCGAGCGCGAGCGACGGCGTGAGCGCGTCCGCGACCAGCCAGCGCGGCATGCCGATCCGCTTCGCGGTCACGAGCCCTGCGAACGTGCCGGCGACAATGCCGCCGTAGAGCGTGAGCCCGCCCTGCCAGAGCGCGAGCACGCTGCCCCATTCGCGCCGGAACTGCTGCAGGTGCTCCATCACGTAGAGCGCCCGCGCGCCGAGGATCGCGGCGACGAGCGTCACGAGGATCACGTTCACGAGCGAGTCCTCGTTCAGCCCGAGGCGCCTGGCTTCACGCAGCCCGAGCGAGGTGCCCACGAGGAACGCGACGGCCATCATGGCGCCGTACGAGTGCAGGTGAATCGGGCCGATCTGGAAGAGTTCCGGGAACATCAATACTCCCGGCGCCGGAGCGCCACGTTCTGGAGCAGGCCGATCTGGACGCAGTTCACGATGAGGGCGGTGCCGCCGTACGAGAGGAACGGCAGCGGCACGCCGGTGACCGGCGCCCACCCCACGGTCATGAGCATGTTGACCATGATGTGGAAGAACAACGCGGTCACGACGCCGATGGCGACGAGCCCCGCGAAGCCGTCGCGTGCCACCGCGGCGAGGCGGTAACCGCGGAGGACGACGACGCCGTACAGTAACACCACGACCGCGGCCCCGAGGAAGCCGCCCTCCTCGCCCACGACCGAATAGATGAAGTCCGTGTGCCGCATGGGCAGGAACGAGAGCGCCTTCTGCGAACCCTTGAGGTAGCCCTTGCCCGTCACGCCGCCCGAGCCGATCGCGATCTTCGACTGGATGATCTGGTAACCGGCGCCGTAGGGGTCGTGGTCCGGGTTGAGGAACGTCTCGATGCGGCGCTTCTGGTAGTCGTGGAGGTGGTTCCACATCTGCGGCAGCGCCACGGCGACCGCGGCGTTGATCGCGAGGATGCCGACGAGCATGGTGATCTTCGGCCGCGCGAACGCGAGCAGCCCCACGAACAGCCCGACGAACCACCAGATGCTGCCGGTGACGAAGAACAGCGCCACGTTGAACACCGGCGAGAGCCCGAGCAGCAGCCGGCCGAGCGGCATGCCCGCCCAGAAGTACATGGCGACGAGCATCACCGGGAACGACAGCCCGGTGCCGAGATCCGGCTCCTTGGCGACGAGCACGAACGGCACGAGCGCGATGAACAGCGGCGGCAGCCACCAGCGCACCTTGTTCAGGTCGAGCCGCGCGTGGTCGAAGAACCGCGCGAGCACGAACGTGGTCGCGATCTTCGCGAGCTCGCTCGGCTGGAACTGCAGCGGCCCGATCTCGATCCAGCGCTTCGCGCCCATCTTGCTCGTGCCCACGACGAGCACGGCCACGAGCAGCACGAGCGCGATCGCGTACATCGGCCAGGCGAGCGAGTCGTAGAGACGGTAGTGGATCGCGGCCACCACCCACGCCGCTCCGAACGCCAGCGCGCACCACGCGAGCTGTTTCATCCACAGTCCCTGGTGCGCGCCGGGGATGCTCGTGGCGCTGTACACCGTGAGCAGGCCGATGCCGACGAGCCCGGCGACGGCGAGCGCGAGCGGCCAGTCGAGATGCGGCCGTCGCAGCCTAGTCACCGGCGGCCTCCGTGGTGTCGGGCGCCGGGACGCGCGTGGAGTCGCGCTTCGCCGCCGGGTGCGGCGCGGTCGCGAGCGAATCGCCGAGCAGCACGAGCGCGATCGCGTACATCGGCCAGGCGA
>JACRIW010000056.1 GCA_016215625.1 Candidatus Eiseniibacteriota bacterium
CGCCCCTGCCCCGTCGCACCCGGGCGAGGCGGCGGCGAGCGAGCGCCCGGGCGCCGCGAACCGGCGCCGATGCACGCTCGCGACCGGGCCCGCGCCGGGCCGAACGAAGGTTGCGCCCGAAGCGGCGGCCGCGCTCATGAGGTAGCGCTGGTCCTCGTGCGCGTCGGGTCCCGACGCTTCGCGCGCCGGAGCGACGAGCGCGAGCTCGCATCGGTGCCGGCCCTGGCGCAGCGCCTCGAACGCGAGCATCGCGTCGAGCGTGTCCTCGTCGAGCAGCACCTGGTCGGCGCGGACGGCGACGGGCTGGCCGGGATCCGGCCAGCCCGCACCGTGCGACGTGAAGAGGAAGCGCGTGAGATGCGGTCCCAATCGGCCCTCAATCACCCTTCGACGGCTTCGAATCCCCGCCGCCGGACGACGGCTTGTCGGCCTTCGCCCCCTCCTTGTAGGAGGAACTGCGGTAGTCGGTGATGTAGAAGCCGGAACCCTTGAACAGGAAGCCCCCGCCGCCGCCGGGCACCTTGCGCGCCGGCGCGCCGCACGTCGGACACATGCGCGGCGTCTCGTCGCTCATGCTGTGGAACTCCTCGAACGTGTGCTCGTTGTCGCAGCGGTAGTCGTACGTCGGCATCGCGTCCGCGTCCTCCTTCTTCTTCGTCTCAGAGCGAGCCGGCGGCGAGCACGCACGCCACCGTCGCCGTGTCCACGACCTCCTCGACGCTGCATCCGCGCGAGAGGTCGTTCGCCTGTTTCGCCAGTCCCTGCAACATCGGCCCGATCGCGGCCGCTCCGCCGAGACGCTGCGCGAGCTTGTAACCGATGTTGCCCGCGTCGAGATCCGGGAACACGAGCACGTTCGCGTGTCCCGCGACCACGGAGTCCTTCGCCTTGCGCTGCCCGACCGAGGGCACGATCGCCGCATCGAGCTGCAGTTCACCGTCGATGTGGAACTCGGGGCGGCGCGCCTTCGCGAGCGCCGTCGCCTCGCGCACCTTCACCACGTGCGGATGCTCGGCGCTGCCACGCGTCGAGAACGACAGCATCGCGACGTGCGGCACTTCCTGCGTGAGCTTCTGGTGATGCTCGGCGGACAGCACGGCGATCTCCGCGAGCTGCTCGGGCGTCGGGTCCGGCAGCACGGCGCAGTCCGCGAACGTGAGCAGGCGCTCCTTGCCGCCCTCGGCCGGCAGCACCATGAGGAAGAACGAGGACACGCTCTTCACCCCGGCGCGCAAACCGATCAACCACAGCGCGGCGCGCAGCACGTCCGCGGTCGTGCGCGAGGCGCCCGCGACGAAGCAGTCGCCGAGGCCGTCGCGTACGCGGGCGGCGGCCTGGAAGACCGGGTCCGCGGCGTACTTCTCGAGGTCGGCGGCGCCGAGGCGTTCGCCCCGCGCGGCCTTGAGCGCCGCGCGCGTACGCGCGAGCGAGTCCTCGGAGCCCGACTCGACCAGCTCGACCGAGCCGAGGTTGACGTCGGCCTTGCGCGCGGTCGCGCGCGCTTCCTCGATCGGACCGATCAGCGTCACGTGCGCGACCTGGTCGCGCGCGAGCTTCGCCGCGGCCGCGACGATGCGCTCGTCGTTCGCCTCGGCGAAGATCAGTCTCTGCTTCTTCGCAGCCGCCATGCGGCGGATGCGTTCCATGATCTGGCTCATGCCTTCTTCTTCTTTCTCGCGGCGGCGGGGCGAACGCGGCCGAACTTCGCCAGCAGCCGCTTCTCGACCGGTGGAGGTACGAGCCCCCGGATCCGGCCACCATGTTTGGCGACTTCCTTCACCAGCGTGGAGTTCAGGTACGTGTACTCCTGGCTGGGCATGAGGAACACGACCTCGAGGTCGGGCGACAGGCGGCGGTTCATGAGCGCCATCTGGAACTCGAACTCGAAGTCACTGACGGCCCGGATGCCGCGGATGATCACCTGGGCCTGGTACTGGTCGGCGCAATGCACCACGAGACCGGCGAAGTAGATCACTTCGACGTTCGGGAGCCGCGCCACCGATTCGCGGATCAGCTTCACCCGCTCCTCGGGAGTGAACAGCGAAGTCTTCGCGGGGTTGTGCGCCACCGCCACGATGACCTTGCCGAAGAGCGCCGCGGCGCGGCGCACGAGATCGAGGTGCCCGTTCGTGAACGGGTCGAAACTGCCCGGGAACAGGGCCACGCGATCGTGCCTGACCTGCTTCATGAGGAAGAGCCGTCCTCCGGCGCGAGCGGCCGCGCCCCGTAGAGATTGACGACCGTCTCGCCGTAACGGCGCTCGCGCACGAGCGTGAGCGCTCCGGCCTCGGACGGCACTTCGTCCTTCTGGTGACGTTCCAACGCGACGACCACGCCGGGCTTGAACCGGCACTCCCCCAGCGCAGCGAGGATCGCCCGCGCATCCTGCCCTCCATAAGGCGGATCCGCCAGTACGAGGTCGCACCCGGCGACCACCTCGGCCAGCCGGGCGACTCCCGAGGGCAGCTTGAAGGGCCAGACTTTCGCGCGGTCCTCGAGCTGCAGCGTGCGCAGGTTTGCGGCGATGCACTCGAGCGCGGGGCGTCCGGAATCCACGAAGTGTGCGAAATCCGCGCCGCGCGAGAGCGCCTCGATGCCCTGCGCGCCGCTGCCGGCGAAGAAGTCGAGCACGGTCCAGCCGGTCATGTCCCCGAACGACATGAAGAGCGCCTCGCGGACACGGTCGGACGTGGGCCGCGTCTTCAGCCCCCGCGGCGCCTCGAGACGGCGCCCTCCGTACTCCCCCGAAATCACGCGCATGACGGGCGGCAGCATGCCGGAGCGCGCGCGAGAGCGTCAAGAACGCGGGGCGCTTTCGCTCTCGGGCGCAATCAGTTGCGCGCGAGCGCGCAGGCGGCGCACGAAGCGTGGAAGAGACGCCGCCGCTACGGCAGCGACACGACCTCGTAGCCCGCCGGCGCGGCCAGCTTGAAGCCCGCAGGGCCGCGCGGGCGCATGAAGCGCCAGCCCTCGAGCCGGTAGACCTGCGCGTCGGGCGAACCCGCCGGCGCGGCCAGCCGCAACGGCAGGCCGCGCGAGTTGAGCGTGACCTCGGCGCTGTCCTCGGGTGCCCCTCCCGGACCCAGCAGCGTGACCACGTAGGTGTGTTCGCCGGTGCGGCGCTCGCGGGCACGTGAATCGTCGCCCAGCAGCACTTTCCACCAGCGCAGCGCGGCCGCGGCCTGCTGCGGACGGAACTTCAGCATCTGCCTGAGCGAGGGCTGGAGCCACTCCCCGCCGTCGGGGCGGGTGACGATCTTCTCGCCCGTGCTCGTCACGTCGAGCCGGGCGCGCTCGGGAAGCTCCAGCGCGAGCAACGCGTTCACCGTGCGCGCCCCGCCTCCCATGCCGGCGGTCGCATAGCGCAGGTGGGCCTCCGCGCGGCCGGAAGAGCCGAGTTCGCGCTCGAGCACGCGCGAGCTTTCGAGCGCTCGCGCGGGGACGGCGGTCGCCGCCGCCGCGACGAGCGCGAGAACGAGGACGAGGACGAAGGAACGCCGGTGCGTCATGGCTGCTGCACCTCCTGCCGGATGAGATCGCGAATGTCGCTCCACGTGAGGACGCGCGTGGTGGAGGGTATACGCCACTCGAACCAGTCTTCATCCGCGCGCGCGGAGAATCGCAGATCCTCGACGCGCACGCGCGCGCGAACCCAGCCTTCGTCGTCGCGCACGCTCAGTGCGGTCGGGAACTCCCGGCCGCGGACGCTCTGCCACTCCTCGTAGTGCACGTGCACGACGTGCACACCGCGCTCGAACCGCAGCGTGTGCGGCCGTCCGGACGCGTCCACGGACAGTTCCAGCGAGTCGGCGCCGTCGCGCCAGGCGACCGTGCAACCGGCCGAGTCCGCGCGCGCGGCACCCCAGGCGCCGGCGGGCGGACGCCAGGTCGCGGCGAGCACGCGTGCGACGAACGCGGCCGGACGCGTGACGCCGAGCGACTCGCCCGCCCCGCCGAGGAGGAACGCCGCGCGTTCGCCGGGCAGGCGCACGAGCACGGAGTCCTCGCGCACCGCGGCGTCGAGCACGACGCCGAGCAGCGCGTGCGCCTGCAGCCGCACGCGATCCGGCGCGGCGATCGCGACCGACGCCGCGAATGCCGGAAGCCTGCCCGTCGCGCGTCCGTCGAGCCGCAGGACCACGTCGGCGCGCATCGCCCCGAGCACGGCCTCACGGCGCGCCCGGCCCTCGGCGTGACGCACGGAAATCGCGTCGAACGACGGCACCCCTCGCGGCGCGCGCGCACAGCCGGGCACGAGCGCGAGCAGCGACGCGAACACGATCGCCCCGACCGAGGCATCGCCCCGCCGGGCGCTCCGGGATGTCCTCACTTGCGCGACGCCAGCCACTCGCGCACGAGCGCCGCCACCTCACGAGGCGTGCGCCCGTCCGTGAAGACGCGGTGCGCGGCGACCTCCGCGTACAGCGCGGAACGTTCGGCGAGCAGCGCCGACAGCCGCTCCTCGGGCGCACCACCGGCCAGCAGCGGGCGCGAGCCGGGCGAACCGGCCACGCGGCGCGCGGCCTCGGCCGGCGAAACCTCGAGCCACACGGTGTCGCAGGCCTCGCGGAGCAGTCGCCGGCGCGCTTCGTCGAGCACGACGCCGCCACCGGTGGCGATCACGCGCACACCGCTCGCCACGGCCTGCGCGAGCAGTTCGCTCTCGCGGGCACGGAACCACGCCTCGCCCGAGCGCGCGAACAGTTCCGCGACGCTCAGTCCCTCGACCGCTTCGAGCATCGCGTCGAGGTCCGCCACGGACGCGCCCAGGTCGCGTGCGAGCGCGCGGGCGGTTTCCGTCTTGCCGGAGCCCATGAGCCCCACGAGGGCGACCGGCTTCGCTTCCTTCTTCTTCTTCATGTGTCCGAGCCTAGCCCGGCGGCTTCGCATGCGGCAACCGCCGGGGCGGAAACGGCGACCGCCGGTCCCCGATGAGGACCGGCGGCGCCGGGTGACGGAAGGGATGCGGAAGGTCAGTTCGACGCGAGCGTCGTGATCAGGCGCGGGGTCACGAAGATGATGAGCTCGCGGTTCTGCTTGACGGTGCTCTCCGAGCTGAAGAGGTACCGCAGGAGCGGCATGTCCTTCAGGATCGGCACACCGCTGCGCACGGTGGACTCGTTCGTGCGGATGAGCCCGCCGATGACGGCCGTCTGGCCGTCGTCCACCATGACGCGGGTGTCGGCTTCGGAGGTGTTGATGATGATGCCGCCCTGCACCGTGGACTGCGTCGAGAGGTCGCTGACCTCGGGGTGCAGGTCCATGATGATCTTCTTGTCCTGCGTCAGGTGCGGCGTCACCTTGAGCTGGATGCCGATCGTCTGCAGCTGCGACACCGGGTTGCCGGCGACGTCCTGCACGATGAGCGGAATCTTCTGGCCCACGACGATCTTCGCCTCACGGTTGTCCACCGTGGTGATGCGCGGGTTCGAGATGATGTTCGCCTTGCGGTTCTCCTCGAGCGACTGCAGCTGGACTTCGACGAAACCCCAGTTGCGCGAGATGCCGTAGGTCAGGCGGTTCGACGGGTTCGCGATACCCGAGTTCTGCTCGACACCGATCGCGCTCTCCTTCGAGCGGTCCGGGTTCGGGAAGCTCGGCGGGTTCGGGCCGGTCTCCGAGAAGAACTCGGCGTCCGCACCGTCCGTCGGACCGACGTTCCACTCGATGCCCAGGCTGCGGAGCGCCGAGGCGTCCACGTCCACGAGCTTCGCGGTGATCTCGATCTGCGGCGTGGTGGAATCGAGGTCCATCGCCATCTTCGCGACCGCGTCGAGGTTCGCCGCGAGGTCGGTGATGATGAGCGAGTTCGTGCGCTTCTCGACCTGGATCGAGCCGCGCTTGGTGAGCGCCGGCTGCAGCGGCGTCGCCAGTTCCTGCGCGTTCGCGTAGTTCAGCTTCACGATGCGCGTCTCGAGCGGCACGAGCTCGAGCGTGCGGGCGTTCGCCGTCTCACGCTCGACCTTCTCGGCGTTGAGCTTGGCGGCGTCGTCCACACGGATGACCGAGCCGTCCTCGACGTAGTCAAGACCGCTCGCGCGGAGCACGGCCTTGAGCGCGTCCTGCCAGGCGACGTTGCGCAGGTTGATCTTGACGGTGGCCTTGACGTTCTGGCCCATGATGATGTTGCGGCCGCTGAACTCCGAGATCGCGCGAAGCACGGTCCGCAGGTCGGCGCCTTCGACGTCGAGGCTGAAGCTGCCGCCGCCGGTCCGCACCAGGCCCACCTGCGAACTGGCCGTGGACTGCTGCGCTCCGGCCGAAGCCGGAATCATGGCCAGCACGAGGCCGGCCGCCAGAACGAGGCCGAGGATGGCCTTCTTAGCGAGCATTCGAATCTCCCTTCCGCACCAGTGGAATCACCACCGACTGAGTCTGCCCTTCCGCCGTCAGGTTCACGACCACCGCGTCGCGCCGGAGCGCTTCGACGTAGCCGTTCTGCACCTTGTCACCCTTGCGAAGCACGAAGCTGTTGCCACGCACGTCCTCGGCCAGAGCGAACTGGTCCGTGGCTCCCCACACCACACCGACGATCTTGATGCCGCCGACGTCGAGCGGAGCGTCCCCACCCACGTCCGCGCCGACGAAATCACCCTCCACGAGCGACTGGAAAGGATCGCGGCGGCCGAGCGCGTTGTACTGGTACGTGAGGTGGTCCTCCATGTGCGCCGGCTCGGCCGGCTGCGACACGGGGTCCTGCGTCACCGCGTGCACGACCGCGGCGCCGCCTTCGGTCGCGGCCGGTTCGGCCGTCACCGGCTGTTCCACGGGAGCGGCGGAAGCCGCGGTGTTCGCGACCTGCACCGGCTTGGTGGCCGAGGCCGTCGCGGCCGCCGGAGCGTCCTGCGAGTGCGAGCCGCCCGTGACCATCTTGATCGCGTAGCTGGCGCCGCCCAGCACGAGCACGGCGACGAGCGCGATCACGCGATTCACGACCGAGCGCTTCACGTGCTCGACGAGCTTCGCGACGAAGTTAGGACTTCCGGCCATTGGCACCTCCCTGGTTCGCAGCAGCCGCGGCCGGCGCCGTGTTGAGGCTGTAGGCCGAAGCCACGAACTCCGCCGTGGTCGAGCCGTCGTCCGACTTGAGGTTCGTGGTGAGCTTGAGGTTCGAGACCGTCACGATCCGGCGCAGGTTCGAGAGCTCCGCGAGGAACGAACCGACGTCGTGGTAGTTGCCCGTCACGGAGATCTGCACGGGCATCTCCGTGTGGTACTCGGACGGCTTCTGGCCCGCGGGCTTGAACATCACGAACTGCACGCCGGTCTGCTGGCCGGCGAGCGTGATCTTGCGGAGCAGCACCGACAGCTGGCGGTCGGCCGGAAGCAGTTCGGACGCGAGCTCCCAGCGCTGGTGCAGCTGGTCGTACTCGGCCTCGAAGCGCGGCAGGTCGGCCACCGAAGCGCGGGCGCGGGCGAGTTCCGAGGACTTCTTCTCGTAGTCGGCGCGCAGCGTGGCGATGTGCTCCTTGCCGTTCTGGAAGCCGAACGGCAGGAAGTGCGTGAAGTAGAAGAAGCCCAGCGCCGCACCCGCGAGGAAGATCGCGAGGAACAGCTTCTGCACGGCCGGGCTCTTGAGGTCCAGGTTGGCCATGTCGCGTTCCCTTCTAGTTGGCGCTCGGGTCCGGGGTCACCTGGCAGGTGAGCCGGAACTTCACGACGGTCTTGTCGGTCACGTTGCCCTTCTCGGCCACGGACAGCTCGACGTTGCCGAAGAGGTCCGAGCGTTCGAGGCGGGCCATGAAATCCGACACGACCAGGTTGGAATAGGTGACCCCCTCCAGGCTGAGGGTGGAGCCGGCATCCTGCGTCGCCCCCGTCAGCCAGAGGTGGTCCGGAACGCACTTCGCGAGCTCATCCATGAGCCGAACGCTCTGCGTACGTCCCGATTCGAGGCGGTGAATGATGCCCATGCGCAGGTCGAGCTCCGCTCGCTCCTGCGCGAGCTGGTTCACGCGCGCGATCTGCGGCGCGAGCGCCCGCGATTCGTTGTCCACCTGCTCGATCGACTTCTCGAGCCCGGTGACGGCGGTGCGCTGCGACATCACGGTGCCGGCGATGACCAGGGTGGCGAGTCCGAGAATCGCCCCGGGGAGCACCATGTCTCCCATCTTGAGGTCGATCGAGAAGGACTTGCGCTGGGCCTTTTCCTCGCGCGGCAGGAGATTGACGCGAATCATTTCTTGTCCCCCTGTCGGCGCAACGCCAGACCGATACCGACCGTGAGAAGGGGCGCCACCTTCGCCACGTCCTGCCCCGCGAACAGGGCCGGGTCGTACTGCACGCGCGACAGCGGATTGACGATCTCCGCCGGCACGCTGAAACGACGGTTCAGGAACTCGGGCACACCGGGCGTCAGCGCGCTGCCGCCGCACACGAGGATGCGGCTGATCGCGCCCGCCTCACCCGACGTGCGCAGGAAGGCCTGCGCGCGCTCGAGCGCGGTCGCGATGCCTTCGCAGGCCTGCTCGATGACCGGCGCGACCTCGAGGCCGGGGCCCGACTCGCCGCGCACCGCGGCGGCCGCTTCGGCCTGGCTGAGGTTGAACTTGCGCTGCACGGCCTCGGTGAACGTGTTGCCGCCCACCTGCAGGTCCTTCGTGAAGTACGGCACACCGGACTGGATGATGTTGATGTTCGTCATCTCGGATCCGATGTTCAGGACCGCGACGACCTCGTCCGGGGCGAACTCGTAGTTCGCCTCGATCGCGTTCTGCGCCGCGAACGAGTCGACGTCCACGACGGCCGGCGTCAGGCCGGCTTCGCGGATGAGATCGCTGAAGGACATCACCATGTCCTTCTTCGCGGCGACGAGCAGCACCTGCATCTGCTTCGGATCGGCCGGCGCGTCACCGAGGATCTCGAAGTCCAGCGAGACGTCGTTGATGTCGTACGGGACGTGCTGCTCGGCCTCCCAGTAGATGGCCTGCTGCGCGTCGTCCGCCGACAGCTTGTTCATGAGGATCTTCTTCACGATCACGGCGCGGCCGGACACCGCCGCCGCCACCGTGCGCGCCTTGATGCCGCGCGATTCGAGAAGGTTGGAGATCGCGTCGGTCACGAGCTGGCGGTCCATGATCTCGCCGTCGACGATGGCTTCGGCCATCGGCTGCGAGATCCCCCAGTTCACGAGGCGGAAGGTCTTGTTGGACTGGGCTTCCAGCTCGACCACCTTGATGCTGTGGCTGCCGATGTCCAATCCGACGAGCGACTGCTTTTTGCCGAAGAGCATGGGTTTCACTCCCTGAAAGCGGTGCGGGTCCTGGCCGGCATGCTCGACGTCGCCTGTGACGACGCATCCGTCCTCGACCTGGAGAGCGACAACGACTGGCACACTTCGCTCTGCCTGCCGTGCCTTGAATCGTCAGACTGCGCCGGAATCTGAAGTGCGTTTTTCACGGGGTGTTGCATGTCCCTTCCTTCCGGGTCCCCGGCGTTGCGGGCTGCGCGACTCAATGGAGCACGACTCGGGGCGTGCCGAGCCGGGCCTTGACCAGGTCCGCGCGGCCCGTCTCCAGCGCCGTCTGGATGCGGCCCATCTCCTTCTCGGCCAGTTCCTTCAGGTACTGGTTCCCGGTCGTCTCGCGGATCTGCTTCCACAGCTGCCAGGCCACCGCGAGGCTGCCGGTGTTCTGGTGGCTGAAGGCGGCGAACTCGCGGGCACTTGCGGGCGCGCCGGGCAGGCGCGCGGCGAGTTCGAAGTATTCGGCGGCGTGCACGAGGTCCCGGCCGTTGGGCTTCACGTAGTAGAGGAAGCCGGCCTCGAAGGCGAGACGCCCGCTGCGCGGATTGTTCTCGAGCCCCTTGAGGATCAGCCGCTCGGCCGCCGGGAAGTCCTGCCCCTCTTGGGCGAGCGCGAAGGCGCCGAACACGTAGGCGCTCTCGAACCGCGGGGAAAGCGTCGTCAGGATGTCGAAGACGTGCTCGAGGTGCTCGAAACGGTTGTCCTTCTTCCGGTGTGCGCCGTAGTACTGCACCGCGCGCAGCCACGCCACGTCGGCGGCGACTTCTCCGTGACCGAGCGAGGCGACGCGCACGTTGCGGCCCGACGGGTAGTAGGCCAGTTCCTCGAGCGGCGAGCTGCGCGGCAGCGTGCGCGCGGCGAAGTCCGCGAGGTGATACACCGCGGCGCCGAGCGCGAGCGCGATCCCCCACGCCACGATCATCCGCACGCGGAGCGGGCGGACGGCGGCGGGACGCGCGAGCGCGACGCTCACCGGAAATCCCTCGACTCGAACGCCGCGGCGCCGAGCGCGAGCACGCAGCCGCAGTAGAGCAGCGCGTAGCCGCTCGCGAGCGAAAGGTGCAGCGCGGTCGTGGTCTCGCCCACCGCGGCGAGCGTGCGCATGTTGAACAGCGAAAGGTTCGGCAGGACGTTGGCGACGAACTCCAGCAGGTGGCGCAGCGAATCGGGGGCGCGGAGCGCGAACGTGCGCAGGTCGTCGCACCACTGTCCGGCGAGGAAGAAGCCGAGCGTGTAGAGCGAGGAGAGCACGGGAGTCGAGAGCGCGGAGAACATCACGGCCAGCGCGGTCACGACCGTGAGCTCGAGGCCCGCGAGGTACACGGACTGCGCGATCGGAGCCCAGTAAGCGCCCCGCCCCAGCAGCGCGAGCACGCCCCAGAGCGCGAAGCCCAGCACGGCGGAGACCACCCACAGCGCGCCGCTCAGGCCGGCCCACTTGCCGATCAGGTACACGGGCCGCGGCAGCGGGCGCGACAGCAGGTTGAAGATCGTGCGGCGCTCGATCTCCTTCGCGACGAGGCTCGTGCCGACGAGCATCACGACGAGCAGGCCGAGCATGGTGACGGACGACAGCCCGAGATCCACGGTCAACCGCACGCCCTCGCCCATCGCGAGCGGACGCGCGACCTGCGCGATCGCCAGGAGCACCAGGCCGGCGACGACCATGCCCGCGAGCACGCGGTCACGGATGGCCTCGCGGAACGTGTTCTGTGCGATCAGGACGGCGTTCATGCCGACCTCCGTTCGCGGGATGCGTGAATGGCGGACGACTCCGCGGCCGCCATGAAGAGTTCCTCGAGCGTGTTGCGCTGCGGGGTCACCGCACGCACCTCGACACGCTGCGAGACGAGCCACGCGAGCACCTCCTGCTGGAGCGACGCGTCGCCGAGCGTGAAGAGGGTTTCTTCCGCGCGCTGCGTGCGCGTGAGGCGCGCGCTCCACGCGGAGGGCAGTTCGAGGATCGGCGCGCCCGCGCAGCGGAACTCCACGCGCGCTCCGGCGCCGTTCACGAGTTCACCGACGGTCGCGACGCGCTCGAGGCGCCCGCGCAGGAGGATCGCGACGCGGTCGCAGAGCATCTCGACGTCGGGAAGGATGTGCGACGAGAACATGACCGTGACGCCGCGCTCGCGCTGTTCGAGGATCAGGTCGCGCACGTCGCGACGGCCGAACGGATCGAGCCCGCTCATCGGCTCGTCGAGGATGACGAGTTCGGGCTCGTGCACGAGCGCCGCGGCGAGACCGAGGCGCTGCAGCATGCCCTTCGAGTATTTCCGCAGGACGAGCTTCTCACGGTCACCGAGGCCGACGCGTCCGAGCCAGCGGCGCGCGGCCTTCGTGGCCTCCTGCCCCGGCATGCCCGAGAGCTGCGCCACGAACTCGAGGTATTCGACCCCGTTCAGGTAGTCGTAGAAGTACGGCTGCTCCGGCAGGAAGCCGAGCCGCACGCGGCTGCGCACGTGCTCGATCGGCTCACCGAGGAGCCAGGCGTGGCCGCTCGTCGGCTTGAGCAGGCCCGTGAGGATCTTGAGCGTGGTCGTCTTGCCGGCGCCGTTCGGGCCGAGGTAGCCGAACACTTCGCCCCGCTGCACCTCGAGGTTCAGGTGCTCGAGCCCTCGCGTGGTCTTGAGCGTCCAGTTGCTCCGATAGGTCTTGGTGAGGCCGGAGATCCGGACCGCGCAATCCGCGGACGGGAGTGCACTTCGCCCGGAAGAACGGCCAGCTTCCGGCCGGACTGCAAGGGCGTTGGCCGCGTCAGGCGCGGCCTCCATGTGCGATCGGGTGTCCATGTCTGCGGGAAATCCTTTGGCGGACTTGACGTTGCGACACCGGCGCGGGATTGCGCCGAAACCACCGCGTGCCGGGATTGCAACGCCTGTGCCGCACGACGCACCGCAGGTCGCACGTTGGTGGGCATTTCATCGGCGCGGGCCCACCGCCCGCGAGAGGCCGCGAAGCGCTCAGCGGCCGCTGGTCAGGATGATCGAGATGTCGGCCGTCTTGCCGTGGCCGGCGATCTGGTACAGCTGGGCGGCGGAATCGGAGTACGCCACGATGCCACGGGCCCCCGAGGTCACGAGGGGCACCGCCCACGCGCCGTACTCGTACGCCCCACCGTTGCCGGTGCTCCCCGTGAACGGGTTGCGGAAGTTTCCGCCGCCACTCGGGAGCCGCGTCGCGACCGCGGCCGCGGACGTGGCGTACACGCCGTCGTTCTCCACCGAATAGTCCTCCGCAGCGACCTGGAAGCCGTGCATGTTGGACTTGGTGGTGCCCTCGCGCGCGCGATCGGTCATGGCGATGAAGTTCGGGATCGCGATGGCGGCGAGTACACCGATGATCACGACCACGATCATCAGTTCGATCAGCGTGAAGCCTCGGCTGTTGCTCCGCATTTCGAAGTCTCCTCCGCGGGGCCCGAGGGTGCGAGGCGGGTGGCCCGGGATGGGTGAGTCGCGAGTC
Source organism: Candidatus Eiseniibacteriota bacterium (assembly GCA_016215625.1). Classification (GTDB taxonomy): domain Bacteria; phylum Eisenbacteria; class RBG-16-71-46; order RBG-16-71-46; family RBG-16-71-46; genus CAIXRL01. Next base: position 12,710 of record JACRIW010000056.1, read on the forward strand.
CGTTCGCGTTCCCGCGCCCTTGCGCGCGGGAGGCGGCGGGGCGGCCGGAGCCGCCCCGCCACGCAGGTACTACTGGCCGCTGGTCAGCGTGATGGGCAGGTCCGCGGTCTTGCCACGGCCCGAGATCGCGTACTGGGCGTTCGACGTGTCGGCGTAGGCGACGATGCCGGCCGTGGTCGAAGCGGTCGGAAGCGGATCCGCGAACGACGCGACGTCCTTCCAGGCGTTGTTCGCACCGACCGAACGGTCGAACGGGTTCTTGAAGTTCGCGCCGCCGGCGGGCAGCAGCGAAGCGACTTCCGCCGCCGTGTTCGCATACGCGCCGTCGTTCTGGACGCCGTAGTCCTCGGCCGACAGCTGGAACGTGTGCATGTTCGCCTTCGTCGAG
>JACRIW010000059.1 GCA_016215625.1 Candidatus Eiseniibacteriota bacterium
GCCCGCAACCTGCAGTGGGCGAGCTGGCCCGAGGGCACGCCCGACCTGGGGTTGTTCGTCAACCCGGCCGCCACGGGCATGCGGAAGTACGAGCGCGAGAACGTCGCGTTCGGAACCCTGGACACGGACGCCCTGCGGGAGGCCTCGAGCATCTGCATCGACTGCCACCACGTCTTCAGCGGCGAGTACTACACCGATCCCACGGGCACCGGGAATCACGTGCGGCATCCCGCGTACGACAGCGAACGCGCGTCCACGAACAACATCGCGCAGGGCGAGTCGAAGGGGACCACCGTGCCTGCACACTGGACCGCGGGTGTCGGATCGGGATTCGGGACCACGCCGCGCGTGCGCCCGGTGACCAGCAACTCGGGCGACTGGGGCTCGTCGCACATCGTGGACGCGACGCGCAACGGCGTCTTCTGCCTGAGCTGCCATCGCGCACACGGCTCCGACCAGCCGTTCGGCCTCGTGTTCACCGCCGCCGGTGGCGTGAACGCGAGCGGCTGCGACCAGTGCCACCTCACGGCGAACGTCCCGAGCGGACCGCAGCCGGTTTCGGCGCGCACGGGCAGGTAGCGAAGCCCGACGTCCGATCGTTCGTATCCCAGCGCCCGGCCCTCGCGATCGTTCGCGAAGGCCGGGCGCTTTTTCGTGCCCGGATATGACGGCGGTCATAACGCCGGGCCGGCGCACGCTGGCACCTTCGCGGCGACCGGGGCGCCTCACGCGGCCCCGCGGTTCCACGAAGGAGGCCGTCATGTCCGAACGAAAGCCGGCGGGATCGAACGAGGAGAAGGTGCCCCTCGGACAGAAGCTGCTCGACCAGCCGTTCCTGCTGCTCGTCGCGGGGATCGTCGTGATGCTCGCGTTCTACACGCTCTGGGGACTGGCCGAGATCCTGTCGCTCCGGCCCGCCCCGCTGCCCTGACCGGAGGCCGCATGTCCACGCACGAGTTTCATTCCGCAGTCGTGCCGCCGCAGGGCATCTGGTGGTCCCCGGCGGGCAAGCAGGAAAAGACCTGGATCGCGATCGCGTTCGTCTGGTGCCTGGTGCTGTTCGCGATGATGCCGTTCTGGCACTTCAAGGGCGGACAGAATCCCTCCGGCATCCGCTATCGCGTCACGCCCGAAGCCTACGAGGCGCGCGTCGCGCGCTTCGTGCAGGAGTACCAGGTGGGCGAGGAGGGCGGCATGCCGATGGTCGCGCCCCCGCCGGGCGCCGACGTCTACCTCGTCGGCCGCCAGTGGCAGTGGTACCCGGCGCTGAAGCTCAAGAAGGGGGTGCAGTACACGCTGCACCTGTCCTCCGCCGACGTGAACCACGGCTTCAGCCTGTATCCCGTCAACCTCAACTTCCAGGTGATCCCCGGATACGACTACGGCCTGCGCGTGGTGCCCAACCGCTCGGGTGACTTCCGGATCATCTGCAACGAGTTCTGCGGCATCGGCCATCACCTGATGGTCGGCAAGGTCCTCGTCGAGGACTGAAAGGAAGGAACATGAGCGCGACGCTCGAAAGCCTCGCCCAGCGGTTCCGCCGATGCCCGGTGACGGGACTCCAGGTGAACCGCGATTCCGAACTGCTCATCCAGGCCAACGCCGTCGTGGCGGTGGTGGCCATGCTCGTCGGTGCGCTGGCCGCGATCGGCCTGGTGCTCACGCGCTGGCAGGCCGTGCACCTGCTGCCCGCCGACCAGTACTACCGCTACCTCACGGCCCACGGCCTGAACATGCTGATCTTCTGGGTCATCTTCTTCGAGATGGCCGTCCTCTATTTCGCCGGGCCGGTCGTGCTCGGCTGCCGCCAGCCCGCGCCGACGCTCGCGTGGGGCGCGTTCGCGCTCATGGTCGTGGGCGCGGGCATGGTGGACTGGATGGTGTTCACGGGGAACGCCGACGTGCTGTTCACGTCGTATCCACCGTTGCGGGCCCATCCGAACTACTACCTCGGCGTGATCCTGTTCGCGGTCGGGGCGCTGATCGCGGTGAGCCTGTTCTTCGCTTCGCTCGTCGTCGCGAAGAAGGAGAAGACCTACTCGGGCTCGGTGCCGCTCGTCACGTTCGGCGCGACGACGGCGGCGATCATCGCGGTGATCACGCTGCTGCACGGCGCGGCCGTGTACATCCCGACGTGGCTCTGGTCCATGGACATCGGGAACATCGATCCCGAGGTCTACCGCATGGTGTGGTGGGGACTCGGGCACTCGTCGCAGCAGATCAACGTCGCGGCGATGGTGTCGGTGTGGTACCTGCTCGGCGGCCTCACGGTCGGCGGCGTGGTGCTGAACGAGAAGGTGAGCCGCATGGCGTTCGTGCTGTACGTGCTCTTCATCTCGATGGCGTCCGCGCACCACCTGCTCGTGGATCCGGGCATGGGCTCGGCGTGGAAGATCTGGAACACGAGCTACGCGATGTACCTCGCGGTGCTCGCGAGCATGGTGCACGGCTTCACGGTGCCCGCGGGCATCGAGACCGGGCAGCGGCTGCGCGGCTACACGAACGGCCTGTTCGAGTGGCTGCGCAAGGCGCCCTGGAGCGATCCCGGCTTCTCGGGCATGTGGCTCTCGCTCGTGATCTTCGGCTTCATGGGCGGCATCACCGGCGTCACGCTCGGCACCGAGCAGATCAACATCATGGCCCACAACACGCTCCGCGTTCCGGGCCACTTCCACACGACCGTGGTGGGCGGCACGACGCTCGCGTTCATGGCCGTCACGTACTACGTGCTTCCGCTCATCTTCCGCAAGCGCGTCGCGTTCTGGGGCATGGCCCGGCTGCAGCCGTTCGTCTTCGGCGGCGGCATCGTGGCGATGGCGCTCGGCATGATCTTCATGGGCATCCTCGGCATGCCGCGCCGCCACTGGGACTCGTCGTTCGCGGGCTCGCCGTTCCCGGTCGAACTGCCGCCGGCATCGGAGCTCGTGCAGGTGCTCTTCGGCGTCGGCGGGCTGCTCGCGGCCGTGGGCGCGCTCATGTTCATCGCGATCGCGGTCGTGACGGTATTCTTCGGCAAGCCGGTCACGGAAGAGGCGATCAAGGCCGGCGCGTCGGGCATCCCGCAGGGCGTGCTCAAGCTGCCCGCGCAGGTGCACACGGGCGAGGTGGCCGAGCGCCAGCATCGCGAAGGCGTGAAGGGCACGGTCGTGCTCGTCGCCATCTTCTTCGTCTGCTTCATCGTCTACTACTTCACGAACTGGAAGATGCTGTCCTTCCTCTGGAAGGTCGGGTGACCGCGTGAACGCGGCTTCTCCGGACGGCACGTCGCCCCGCACCGGGGCGACGCTGCTGCTCTGCTGGGTGGTGGGTGTGGTGGTGTGGTGGGGATTCGCGTTCGTGCCCGCGCCGCCGGGCGCCGAGGCGTGGCTCGCGGCGGCGCAGTCCGCGTGCTTCGGCTCGCGTCCCGGCGGCATGCCGGCGCCGCACGGCTGGCTCATGCTCACGCTCGCGCCGGCGCTCATGCTCGGCACGATGTGGGCGGCGTTCGGCGCCGACATGAAGTCGTCGCTGCCGCTGCTGATGCACTCGCGCGGACCGCGCCTGCTCTCGGCCGTGCTCGTGCTGCTCTTCGTGGGTGAGGTGGGGCTCGCCGCGAAGCGCATGCGCACGGCGCAGGCGGTCGAGTCGGTCTCGTTCGCGTCCACGCTCGAGGGGCCGCTCCCCGCCGACTGGCCGCGCACGGCGAAACCGGTGCCGGCGTTCGCGCTCGTCGATCAGGCCGGCGCGCGCTTCACGCAGGACGACCTCGCGCACGGCCCGGTCGTGCTGTCGTTCGTGTTCGCGCACTGCACGACCGTGTGCCCGATGCTCGTGCGCACGCTCGAGGGCGCGCGCGAGGAACTCGGGGGCACGCCGGTGCGCATGGCGCTCGTGACGCTCGATCCCTGGCGCGACACGCCGGCGGCGCTGCCCGGGCTCGCGGCCACGTTCCGCGTGCCCGAAGGGGCGCGGTTGCTGTCCGGCGCGCCCGAGGCGGTCTGCGCGCTGCTCGACACGCTCGGTGTGGCCCGCGCGCGCGACCTGCGCACGGGCGACGTCAGTCACGCACCGCTCGTCATGGTGCTCGACGCGGACGGGCGCATCGCCTACACGTTCCAGAACCCGCCGTCGGGCTGGATCGCCGACGCGGTGCGGCGCTGCCGCACGGCGTCGTGAGCGCGCCGCCCGGGGACACGCGCGGCCCGCTCGTGCTCGAGCGCGCCGGGGCGGCGCGCGCGCGCACGCCGGGCGCCGCGGCGCTGCTGCGCGCGTGGTACGCGCCGCTCGACCGGCTCTTCGACCGGCTCTACGGGTCGGCGTGGAACCCGCTCTACCACACGGGCCCGTCGCTCGTGTGGCTGCTGCTCGTCGTGATCGCGACGGGCATCTACCTGCTCGTCTTCTACCGCGTCGGCCTGCCGTACGAGTCGGTGGCGAAGCTGCAGTCCCAGCCGCTCTCGGGGCGGTGGCTGCGCGCGCTGCACCGCTACGCGTCCGACCTCGCGGTCGTGTTCGTGGTGCTGCACGCGTTGCGCATGATGCTCGAGGGCCGCACGTGGGGGCCGCGCGTGCTCGCGTGGGTCTCGGGACTCGCGCTGCTCGGGATGATGTTCGTGTGTGGCTGGACGGGCTACGTGCTCGTCTGGGACGCGCACGGCCGCGTGCTCGGCGCGGTCGGGGCGAGGCTTTTCGACTCGCTGCACCTCATGGCGGCGCCGGTCGGCCGCATCTTCAACGGCGCGACCACCACGCCGGCGTCTTTCTTCTTCATGAACCTGTTCGTGCACATGTCGCTGCCGCTCGTCATGGCGGCGGCCATCTGGGTGCACACGCTGCGGCTCGCCCGTGGCAAGTGGATTCCCTCGCCGGCGCTGCGCTGGGGCTTCGCGCTCACGGGCGTCGCCGTGTCGCTCGTGTACCCGGCGCGGCTCGATCCCGCGGCCGACGCGATGATGCTCGGCGACCGCGCGACGTACGACCTCTTCTACACGCTGTGGGTGCCGCTCTCGGCGGGCAGCGTGCCGGTCGTCGCGTGGGCGGTGCCGCTCGCGATGTCGCTGCTCGCGATCGTGGTGCCGTCGTTCTGGCGGCCGCGCCGCGCGCTGGCGCCCGAGAAGTCGGTCGTCAACCCGCTCGCGTGCACCGCATGCGAGCAGTGCGTGCACGACTGTCCGTTCGAGGCGATCGACATGGTGGCCGACACCACGGGCCGTGGCCCGGATCGCAAGGCGTTCGTGGACCCGGCCCGCTGCGTCGCGTGCGGCGCGTGCGCGGCCTCGTGCGAGTCGTTCGCGGTGGGACCGCCTTCCCGGGCGGGGCACGCGCAGATGTACGCGTTGCGCGCGCTCGAGCCCGCGGCTCGGCAGGCGCCGGAGGCGCCGGCGGGCTCCAAATCCTTCGCGCTCGCCTCCTGCGCGAGCAGCGAACTCGCGCCGCGCCTCGCGCAGGCGCTGCGCGCGCGCGGCTGGAACCTCACGATCGCGCACGTGGACTGCGCGGGCACGCTGCACCCGCGTGCGGTCGCGGCGCTCGCGGCGAAGCACGCCGGTGTGTGCGTGCTGGGCTGCCCGCCGGCGCGCTGCCTCGCGCGCGAAGGCGCGGACCTGTCGATCGAACGGCTGACCGGCGGGCGCGCGCCGCACCTCAAGCAACCGCTCGATCCCACGCGCGTCTTCGTGCTCACCGCGACGGCGGCCGAGCTCGACGAGGCGGTCGCGGCGTTCGAGCGCTTCGCGCACGGGGCCGGCGTCGAGCGGGCCGGCGCCCACGTGGCCGGGCGCGTGCGGCCGGCGCATCGGACCGCGCTCGCCGCCGCGGCGGGCGCCCTGCTGTTCGCCGGCGTGGCCGCCCTGGGCCAGGTCGCGGCGGGGGAGCAGCCCTCCACCGGCGCCGTTCGCCTCGCGTGGCGGCTGCCCGGGCAGTCCTATGAGGACTGCCGGCCACTCTCGGCGGCCGAGATCGCCCGTTTGCCGCGGCACATGCGCCATACCGAAGAGTGCACCACGATCTACCTGCATTACCGCTTGAGTGCATGGGTGGACGGCACGAAGGTGGTGGACGAGGAAGTGCGCCCGTTGGGCGCGCGCGGCGATCGTCCGCTCTACGTGGAGCGCGACCTGCCGTTGTCGCGGGGCATGCACGACGTGCACGTGCGGTTCGAGCCGCTGGCGGACCCCCGTGGAGCCGGGGTGACGCTCGAGTGGCGGGAGCGCGTGCGGGTGGAGTCCGGACGCGCCCAGCTGGTGACCGTCGATGCCGGCGGACGGACGCTCGCGCGCCGTCCCTGACCTCCCGCGGCGAAAATGCGCGGAGTATGACCGCCGTCATAACGGGCGCCCGTGGGCGTGCCTAGGGTGATTCCAGCGCAGTGCCGCATCTCCACCGCTCAACCTGGGGAGTCCCCATGAAATCATCCGCTCTTCGCGTTCTTCGTGTCGCCTTCGTGACGATGGCCGTGGCCGGGCTCACGTGGGCGTTGTTCGTGCTTTCCGGCTGCTCGACCAACGCTTCGAACACCGTTTCGGCGCTTCTCGCCATCGACGAGAAAGTGACCGGCACGGAGGAGGCCGTGCTCACCGACGCGCCTGCCGTCCCGCCCGCGATCACGCGCAAGCACGCGACGAAGGTGATCGTGAAGCTCGAGGTGAAGGAAGTCGTGAAGCGCCTCGCCGACGGCGTGGACTACACCTTCTGGACCTTCGGCGGCTCGGTGCCCGGCAAGTTCATCCGCGTTCGCGAGGGCGACGAAGTCGAGTTCCACCTCGAGAACCACCCTTCGAACAGCATGCCGCACAACATCGACCTGCACGCGGTGACCGGCCCCGGCGGCGGCGCGGCCTCGAGCATGACGGCGCCCGGGCACTCGTCGGTGTTCTCGTTCAAGGCGCTCAACAAGGGCCTGTACGTGTACCACTGCGCGACCGCGCCCGTCGGCATGCACATCGGCAACGGCATGTACGGGCTCATCCTCGTCGAGCCGAAGGAAGGGCTGCCGAAGGTCGACCACGAGTACTACGTGATGCAGGGCGACTTCTACACCGCCGGCCGCAACGGCGAGCCGGGCCTGCAGCCGTTCGACATGGCGAAGGCCGTGCGTGAGGAACCGGAGTACGTCGTGTTCAACGGCTCGGTCGGCGCGCTCACCGGCGACAACGCGCTCAAGGCGAAGGTCGGCGAGACCGTGCGGCTCTACGTCGGCAACGGCGGACCGAACCTCGTGTCGAGCTTCCACGTGATCGGCGAGGTGTTCGACAAGGTGCGCGTCGAGGGCGGCGATCTCGTGAACACGAACGTGCAGACGACGCTCGTGCCCGCGGGCGGCTCGAGCGTGGTCGAGTTCAAGGTCGAGGCGCCGGGCACGTTCATCCTGGTGGACCATTCGATCTTCCGCACGTTCAACAAGGGCTCGCTCGGCATGCTCAAGGTCGAGGGCGGCGAGAACAAGGTCGTGTACTCGGGCAAGCAGTCCGACGAGGTCTACCAGCCCGAAGGCGGCGCCATCCAGTCCGTCGGCGCGGCCCCGACGCAGGCGCCCGCCGCCAACAAGGGCGAACGCATCGAGCGCGGCAAGCGCGTCTTCAACAACGTGTGCGCGGCGTGCCACCAGCCGAGCGGCGCGGGCCTGCCGGGCGCGTTCCCGCCGCTGGCCGGGTCCGACTTCCTCAACGCCGACAAGGCGCGCGCGATCGGCATCGCGATCGGCGGGCTGAGCGGCAAGGTCACCGTGAACGGCAAGGACTTCAACAGCCAGATGCCGGCGCTGAACCTGGCGGACGAAGACATCGCCAACGTGCTGACCTACGTGTACAACAGCTGGGGCAACGCGGGACACGAAGTGACGCCGGCCGAGGTCGCGAAGGTGCGCGCGGCGAAGAAGGCGGCGGGCAAGTAGCAGCTCATCGCGAGGAGAGTCCGATGAAGGCCATGCGAGCGGGGGCGGTTGTGGGCGCCCTCGCCGTGGTCTTTTCCGCTCTCGTGGGCGCGCACGCGGCCGGTGCCGCCGTGGCGGGTGCTGCCGGGATGGCGCGCATCGCCGCAGGCGAGTACCGGCCGCTCTATCGCCAGCCCGTGCCGGGCACGAACCGCGACACGATCCTGCGCCGCGTCGTGCCCGTGCGCGTGGCGGCCTTCGAACTCGACCGCCACGCGGTGACGAACGGCGAGTTCCTCGCGTTCGTGCGCGAGCACCCCGAGTGGCGACGCTCGCGGATCTCGCGGCTGTGGGCGGACGAGGGCTACCTCAAACGCTGGGCGGGCGATCTCGATCCGGGGCCGCGCGCACCGCTCGACGCGCCCGTGGTCGAGGTGTCGTGGTTCGCGGCACGGGCGTGGTGCGAGGCGCAGGGCAAGCGCCTGCCGACCGTCGCCGAGTGGGAGCGCGCCGGCAACGCGGACGAGACGCGGCGCGACGCTTCGCGCGACCCGAAGTTCCTCGACCGTATCCGGAAGTTCTATTCGCACCCGACACCGGACGTGCATCCGCGCGTCGAAAGCACGTTCCGCAACGCGTGGGGCGTGTGGGACCTGCACGGGCTCGTGTGGGAGTGGACGCTCGACTTCAACAGCGCGCTGGTCTCGGGCGAGTCGCGCGGCGACTCGTCGCTCGAGCGCGGGCTCTACTGCGGCGCGGGCGCGAGCAACGCCGGCGACTTCGGCGACTACGCCGCGTTCATGCGGTTCGCGTTCCGCGCCAGCCTGCAGGCGCGCTACACGACCGCCAACCTGGGATTCCGCGCGGCGCGTGACGTGGCCGCGACGGGAGGGAAGAAGCCATGAGCACCCTTCACCGGTTCACGCGCGCGGCGGCGCTGCTGCTGGCCGTCGCGATCCTGGCGTCGTCCGCGGGCGGTTGCGCGCAACGTACGAAGCGAGCGTCGGCTGCCGTGGCGTCCGCGGACACTTCTTCGGGGCCGTCGCTGTTCGAGATGCAGTTCCCGCTCACGGACCAGAGCGGCCGCACGCGGCACCTGCGCGACTTCGCGGGGCAGCCGTTCGTCGCGAGCATGATCTACACGAACTGCAAGTCCGTCTGCCCGCGCACGGCGGCGGACTTGAAGGCGCTCGACGACGCGCTGCGCACGACCGCGGGCACGTCCACGCGCTTCCTGCTGTTCTCGCTCGATCCCGAGCGCGACACGCCCGAGGCGTTGCGCGCGTTCGCGGCGGCGCACGATCTCGACACGACGCGCTGGACGCTCATGGCGTCGTCGCCCGACGACATGCGCACCCTCGCGGCGGTGCTCGACGTGCGCTTCCGGCCGGACGCCGAGATGGAGATCGCGCACACCGCGGTGATCGCGATCTGCGACGCGAAGGGCGTCGTGCGCCACCGCCAGGTGGGCGCGGCCGACGATCGTGCCGCGCTCGTCGCGGCGGTTCGGGCGGTCGAATAGCCGCTTCCGGAAACCGCCGTCGTTCCCGCGTGCGTGGTGTTACGTTGCCGCGCGTCTGGTGGACGAACGACGGCGAACTTCCGGAGGAACCCGTGTCGAACGAACGCGATTACGTGCTGGGCACGCACGACGACGAACTCAACCGCCTCGGCCTGCAGCACGCCGTGTGGCGCCCGCACTGCACCTCCGCGTGGACGCGGGCGGGCTTCACCGCCGGGCAGACCCTGCTCGACGTGGGCTGTGGTCCGGGCTGGGCGTCGTTCGACCTCGCGCAGATCGCGCGCGAGCGCGGCCGCGTGGTCGCGGTGGACCGCTCGCGGCGCTTCCTCGACGCGCTCGAAGCAGGCGCGTCGGCGCGCGGGCTCGCGAACATCGAAACGCACGAACGCGACCTCGACGAGCAGGGGTTGCCCGACGTGCAGGCCGACGGCGCGTGGGCGCGCTGGGTGTTCGCGTTCGTGCGCGAGCCGCGGCTGCTGCTCGAGCGCACGATCGGCGCGCTCAAGAGCGGCGGCACGTTCGTGGTGCACGAATACGTGGACTACCGCACGTGGCGGCTCTCGCCGCGCAGCGAGGCGTTCGAGTCGTTCGTCACGGAAGTCATGGCGTCGTGGCGCGAGAACGGCGGCGAGCCCGACATCGCGCTCGACCTCGGCCGCTGGCTGCCCGAACTGGGCTGCGAGATCGTCTCCGAGCGCGTGATCTGCGAGGTGGCGCGGCCGGACGAGTGGTGGTGGGAGTGGCCGCGCGCGTTCGTCGCGATCGGGCTGCAGCGGCTGGTGGACCTGGGGCGCGTGAGCGAAGCGCGGGCGGCCGAGATGCGCGCCGCGTTCGCCGCGGCCGAGCGCACGAATGGCGCGTTCCTGCTGACCCCGGCGGTGCTGGAGATCGTGGCGCGGAAGAAGTAGGGGCGCGGGGGCGCGTGTGCGTCACGCCGGGATCCGGCGCCGGCGCCGGTGCCCGATGATGTTGATCTCCATGCGGCAGCCCATCGCCTTCACGATGCGCTGCAGCATCTTGAGCGAGTGCCCGCGGTAGTCCGCGTCCTCGAGACGCGAGATCACCGTGTGACTCGTTCCTACGCGCTCGGCGAGCTGCTTCTGGGTGAGCTTCGCGCGGGTGCGGAGTTCGTAGACTTCGGTCGCGATACTCATGCTGAGGACGGCGTCCTCGAGCTTCTCCTTGAAGTCCGGCATCTCGGAGAAGTACCGGCGGTCCATGATCTCGAGGGCGTCGGTCGTGGCTTTGCGCTTCTTGGTGCTCATGGAAGCTCCTCATGAGTGCGCCCAGCCGGATCGGCGGCGAACTCCCACATGCGACGAATGGCTCGCTCGATTTCGGTCGGCGGCACCGCTGCCCCGAACTTCTGGATGCCGTGAGAGACGACGACCGCCTCTCTGCGATGGAAGAAGTAGAGGATGCGGTACTGCCGACGCCCCCGATGAAGGCGCAGTTCGTGGATGCCGTTTCGGAGGTAGTCCGCGACGGGTCGACGAAGCGCATGGCCGTCGAGCGAAAGCTGGAAGAGGCGAGCGCGGCAGAGCAGGCGAACCTCGGCCGGAAGCGTGTCCACCCACTCCAGGTAGGGCACCCGACCCGACTTCTCCCGGAACAGCACGACGGGAACCAAGGGTTCCTCGTCGGGGGCGAGTTTAGCAATCTTGCGAAATAGCCCGAAGGACGAAATCGCGTCGAACGCACGAAGGCCCCCGAAGCCGGCAGCGGTTTCGGGGACCTTGCGCGCCGCCACGATGCCTCGCGACGACCCCGCCGCGCGGGGGCTCGCGAGGGATCGCCGCCCTCCGCCCACGTGCGCCCTTGCCGGTTCTTCCTGTAGGCTCCCGGGCCGCTACCGACGTAGACGCCGTCCCCCGCGAAGCGCGCGGGGAGGGGGCGCTGCCCGATGCGCCCGATGGCGCATTCGAGACCCGAGAAGACATGCCGACTCCGCACATCAGCGCCCAGAAGGGGGACTTCGCCGAAGTCGCCCTCATGCCCGGTGACCCGCTGCGCGCGAAGCACATCGCCGAGACGTTCCTGAAGGACCCGAAGCTCGTCACCGACGTCCGCAACGTCTACGGCTACACGGGGACGTACGACGGTCATCGCGTGTCGGTGATGGCGCACGGCATGGGCATCCCGTCCATCTCGATCTACGCGACGGAGCTGGTCAAGGAATACGGCGTGAAGAAGCTGATCCGCGTGGGCTCGTGCGGCGCGCTGGCGGCCGACGTGAAACTCGGTGACGTGATCGTGGCCTCGGGCGCCTCGACGGACTCGAAGGTCAACCGCATGCGCTTCATGGACCACGACTTCGCGGCGATCGCGGACTTCGAGCTGCTCGAGAAGGCGGTGAACGCGGCGCGTGCGCTCAAGCTTCCGGTGCGCGTGGGCAACGTGTTCTCGACCGACCTCTTCTACTCGCCGCAGCCGCAGGTGTTCGACCTGTGCGAGAAGCTGAACGTGCTCGGCGTCGAGATGGAGGCCGCGGGGCTCTACGGCCTGGCGGCGGAGTTCGGCGCCAAGGCGCTGACGCTGCTCACCGTGAGCGACCACATCCGCCGCGGCGAGCACCTCTCGCCCGACGAACGCCGCACGACGTTCGACTCGATGATCCGGATCGCGCTGGGGGCGGCGACGGCGTGACGCCCGCGCGTCCGGTCAGCGCACGACGAGCAGCCGGGTCGTGCGCCGGATGCGAGGCGCGGCGAGTGTCTCGAGCGTGACGAAGTACATGCCCGGCGCCTTCGGCCCGATCGCCCAGTCGACGGCGTGCGTGCCGGCCGCGTAGTCGCCTTCGGCGAGCACGGCCACCCGCCGGCCGAGTACGTCGGACACGCCGAGCCGGACGCGTCCCGGAACGCCGAGCGTGAATCGCACGGTCGTGCGCGCACGCGCCGGGTTGGGCGCGCACGGCGCGAGTGACACGCCACCGCGGAACGGTACGCCGGGCGCCGCGTCCAGCACGCCGGCTGCGGCCGCATCGAACATCCAGCCTTCACCGCCGTACTGCGTGAGCCAGGTGTCGCGCAGCGCGTGGAAATCCGTGAGGACGACGAGTCCGCTGTCGCGCCAGGCGCGCAGTGGCGTGAGCACGGTGTCGGCGAGCGCCGCGAGCCCGCCGGGCGCGGTGAGGACGTTCGGACGCAGGTTCGTGTTCCACGTGAGCAGGCGCCCGGCGGGCACGATCCCCGCGCGCTGGTAGGCGATCAGCTCCGCGAGGTCGGCGACGAGCGTGCCGTAGGCTCCGCTCGCGATCATGTTCGAGTCCGGCGCGTCCACGAAGTAGTGATCGCGGTTCCACGGGCGCCACATGCCGCTCACCCGGGGATCGTTCACGTGGTTCGGCGTTCCCGCGCCGATCAGCTGGTCGCCACGCCAGAGTGCGCCGGGGTAGCGCTGGCCGCGCACCGGACGGCGAAAGCGGTCCCACTCCTGGAACTGCGGCAGCGCCGGGTCCCAGATGTGCCCGCCGATCACCGTGCTGCCGCCGACGCCGAGCGAGTCGAGCAGGTGCGCGACGTCCGTGTAGTTGTAGCCGCCGTTCTCGTGGGAGTGCGGGTCGATGCGCACCCCTCGATTCTCGGCGAGATAGCGCAGGACGTTCTTGCCGCCGGTGCCGGACGTGAGCGTCGCGTCCTCGTAGATGAGGGCGGCCTCGAGAAACTTCCAGTCGGGCTGCAGCGTCCACTGGACGTCGAGCGAATCGCACAGGCGCGCCATGTTGAGCAGCGCCGTCCGGTTCGTGACGTAGCTCGTGCGGGCCTGCAGGGTGCCGAGCGTGCCCGCGGGCGTGTTGTCCTCGATGTGCGTCATGAGCACGGCGCGGACGGGGTCGGCGTGCGCGTTCGAGGTGAGCCCCCACACCAGCAGGGCGGCGCGAACGAGTGCCGGAAGCGCCCGACGCGGGGCAGGGGGCGTGCGGAGCACGCGGAGCGAGGTCATGCGGCCGAATCTCCGGAGCGGTGGGGCGACGCGACTGCGTGGATCCCCGTGGGGATCCCGGGGACATGACGTGCGAATGTGCTGCAATGGCCGTGCCCGTGCGTCAGGGCGGCACGGCAAGCGGTTGCGCTGCCGATGCGCCCGGACGGTGTCCGGGCAGGTACACGTCCGGCCGTGATTCGGTCCGGATCGTACGCACCCGAGAGGGCCGCGCGCCACATCGTCCGCCCGCACGCGCGCGTATTCGCTCTGGCGAGTCGCGGGCGCCGTCCCTTAGGGTCGCCCGATGCGACTCACGACGGGTTCCCGGCTCGGCATCTACGAAATCCTCGCGCGCATCGGCGCGGGCGGCATGGGTGAAGTGTTCCGCGCGCGCGACACGCGCCTCGGGCGCGACGTCGCGCTCAAGGTGCTGCCGGACGCGCTCGCGCGGGACGCCGCCGCGCTCGCGCGCTTCGAGCGCGAGGCACGCACGGTCGCGGGACTCAACCACCCGAACATCGTCGTGCTGCATTCGGTCGAGGACGTGGAAGGGGTGCGCTTCCTCACCATGGAGCTCGTCGAGGGCGACAGCCTCGCCGCGCAGATCCCGGACGGCGGCATGCCGCTCGCGCGCGTGCTCGAGCTGGCCGTGGCGCTCGCGGAAGCCCTCGATGCCGCGCATGCGAAGGGTGTCGTGCACCGCGACCTCAAGCCCGCGAACGTCATGCTCACGCGCGACGGGCGCGTGAAGGTGCTGGACTTCGGGCTCGCGAAGAGCACGGCCGCCGCCACGGAACTCGACGCCACGGTCGCTCCGACGCAGGCCGATCCGATTTCGTCTCCGGGGCTGGTCGTGGGCACCGTGCCGTACATGGCGCCGGAGCAGGTGCGCGGCGAGAACTCCGACGCGCGCACGGACCTCTTCGCGTTCGGGGTGCTGCTCTACGAACTGGCGTCGGGGAAGCGCCCGTTCCAGGGGCACACGATGGGCGTCGTGAGCAGCGCGATCCTGACCGCGACGCCGACTCCGTTGCCCGCGATGCGTGCGGACGTGCCGGCGGACCTCGCGCGCATCGTCGAGCGCTGTCTCGAGAAGGACCCGGGCGCGCGCTTCCAGACCGCGCGCGACCTCGTGAGCGAACTGCGCCGTGTGGGCAGCGGCCGCGTGGAAGCGCCCAAGCTGTTCGTCGCCCCGCCCGCGCCATCGACCGAACTGCTCGGGCGCGAGGACGCGCTCGCGGGCGCGATCGCGCGCGTGCAGGAAGGCGCGCGGCTGTTGACCGTGACGGGCTACGGCGGCACGGGCAAGACGCGTTTCGCGATCGAACTGTTCCGCCGGCTCGCGAACGCGTTCCCGGGCGGCGCGGCGTTCGTCTCGCTCGCCTCGGTGACCGCGGCAGCGGATGTGCTTCCCGCGATCGCCACGGCGCTCGCGATTCCCGAAGCGCACGGCCGCAGCACGCGGGACGCGCTCGCGACGGTGATCGGCGAACGGCGCGTGCTGCTCGTGCTCGACAACCTCGAGCAGGTGCTCGACTCGGCCGAGGACGTCGCCGCGCTCGTCGCGCGCTGTCCGGGCCTGCACTGCGTGGCCACGAGCCGCGCGCCGCTCAAAGTCGGCGCGGAGACCGAGTACAGCCTGCCGCCGCTCGACCTGCCCCCTGCGGGCGAGCGCTCACTGGCCGCGTTGCGCGCGTGCCCTTCGGTCGCGCTCTTCACGCAGCGCGCGGAAAAGGTCAAGCCGGGCTTCGCGCTGACGGACGCCAACGCGGCCGCGATCGCCGACATCTGCCGCAAGCTCGACGGCCTGCCGCTCGCGCTCGAACTGGCCGCCGCGCGCGTGCGCATTCTCGATCCGGCCGCGGTGCTGCAGCGGCTCGACCGTGCGCTCGACCTGTTGACGAGTGGCGACCGCGACCTGCCGCTGCGCCAGCGCACGCTGCGCGCGACGATCAGCTGGAGCTACTCGCTTCTCGACGCGGGTGAACAGCGCCTGCTGCGCAAGCTGAGCGTCTTCCACGAGGGCTGGACGCTCGCCGCGATGGAGCAGGTCTGCTACTCGGACGACGACCGCCACCTGGCGCTCGACCAGCTCGACTCGCTCGTCGAGAAGGGCCTCGTGCGCGTGGTGGGCTCGGCCGAGCGCTACGCGCTGCTCGAGACGATCCGCGCGTTCGCCGCCGAACAGCTGCACGCGAGCAACGAGACCGAGCCCGCGCGCCGCAGGCACGCCGCGTACTTCCTGCAGTACGCCGAGGAGGTCGCCGCGGGCATCCGCGCGGCGGGGCAGATCGAGTGCATGCGCCGCGCGCGGCGTGAGGATCCCAACTTCGGCGCCGCGATCGCCTGGCTGCTGTCGTGCGCGCGCGCGGGCGAGGTCGACGCGGTCGAGCAGGCGATGCTCCTGTGCGGGCTGCTCGACTGGTACTGGCACATCAACGGCCAGCACCTGACCGCGCGCGAAGCGCTCGAGGCCGCGATCGCGCTCGGCGCCAGGCGGGGCCCGAGCCGCGGGCGCGGGCTCGCGCACCTCGCGGCCGGCATGGTCTCGACCACGACGGGCGAGTGGGAGCGCTCGCTGCGCGAGTGGGCCGCGGGGCGCGACGACGGCGCGGCGATCGGCGATCGCGCCATTCAGGGCGAAGGACAGATGGGCATGGGCTACTGCCAGCTCGCGACGGGGCGGATCGCCGAGGCCGGCGAGTCGTTCGATGCGGCGCTCGCGATGTTCGGCCACGTCGACGGCTTCATTCACGCGATCACGTGCTGCATGAAGAGCCTGCAGCTGTTCGCGTCGGGCAAGCTCGAGGACGGGCTCGCGCTGGTTCAGCAGGCGATCGCGGCGCGCGAGCCGTTCGACGACGGCGAGTGCTGCGGCGTGGGGCTGAGCTTCCTCGCACAGATGACGTTCGCGAAGGGCGAGACGGCGGGCGCGATCGCGATCTACGAGCGTTCGCTCGAGCGCCTGCTCGCGGTGGGCGACATTCCCGAGGTGGCGCGCGTGCATTCCGAGATGGGCTGGACGGCGCTCGCGCGTGGCGACGCGCGCGAAGCGATGCGCGCGTTCCGCCGCGCGGTGTACACGTACGAAGCCGTGGGCAGTCCGCGCGGCGTCGGCGTGGCGTTGCTCGGCATCGCGGCGGTCGAGGCGTCCGAGGGCCGCGCCGAACGCGCGCTCAAGGTGGCCGCGGTCGCCGACGCGCTCAGCTCGCGCGCGGGCGTGGTGATCGAACATCCGATGGCGCCGGGACTCGCGGAAAAGATCGCCGCGCTCAAGGCCAGCGTGCCGGCGCGCGATCTCGAAGCGATGGCCGGAAAGGCCGCCACGCAGACGGCTGCGGACGTCCTCGCGATGGTGGGGGAGCCGTGAGCGGAATGAAGTCCTACCCGAGCTTCGACGCGTACCTCGAGGACCAGCCCGCTGCGAACCAGAGCGTGATCCGTGCGCTGCGCAAGCTGGTGAAGCGCGCCGCGCCGTCCCTGGAAGAGGCGGTGAAGTACGGCAACGGCTGCTGGGTGGACGGCAAGTGGCCGATCGCCTACGTGTACGCCGCGCCCGACCACACGCAGTTCGGGTTCATGGCGGGCTCGAAGCTGAAGGACCCGAAAGAGCTGCTCGCGGGCGGCGGCGCGTACGTGCGCCACGTGAAGTTGCGCACGGCGCGCGACTTCGTCGAGCGCGACCTGGTGGCGCTGCTCGATCAGGCGGTCGCGCTAGGGCATCCCGCGGCGAAGCCGGCCGCGAAGGCGAAGGCTCCTGCGGGGGCGCCGAGGGCGCCGAGGGCGCCGGGGGCGCCGAACGCCGAGAGGCAGTTGGCGAGCCACTTCGCGAAGTATTCGCCGGCGATCGCGAAGTTCGGCAAGGCGCTGCGCGCGAAGCTGCGCAAGCGGCTGCCGGGGCTGAACGAGATCGTCTACGTGTACGCGAACCAGGGCGTGCTGCTGATCACCTACTCGGCGACGGAACAGGGCTACGAAGGGCTGTGCTCGATCGGGCTGTACCCGGACGAGGTGCGCTTGTCGTTCGGGCAGGGCGCGGCGCTCGCGAAGAGCGCGCCGAAGGGACTGCTGCAGGGCAGCGGGAAGACCGTGCGCTACGTCGTGCTGACGAAACCGGCGGACGTCGATCGCGCCGACATCGCCGCGCTGATGGGGGTGACGGTGAAGCTCGCGAAGGTGAAACTGCGTGCGGGCGCGAAGGGGAAGGTGATCGTGAAGGCGGAAGAGCAGAAGGCGCGGGCGGCGACGGGGCGGGGAGCGAAGGCGAAACGCTGAGTGGCGGAGAGCAGCGGTTTCCCTCTGTGAAGCGGCCCCCGCCGTCAACCACCGAATGCAATCAGATCCTTGGTCGGTCTTGGTGCCAGGCTTGCCTCCACTCGGTGTGGCTCTGAGCGACTCCTTGGCGAGGTTCCTCACCCTTCTGTTCGCGCTCGTCGAGGACGACCCTAGGGCCGTCGGCGCATGAGAACCGTACGATGGGGCGGAGGCGCAATCTAATTGCCGGCCTCAACAGCAGCCATGGGAAACCTCGCGCTCATCTGCCCCTTTTCTCGAACTTCACCAAGGGTTGCGGCAGCGCCAGCCTTAGGCGGCCGCGGTCTGCTGAGACTGCTTGCGCGCCGAAAGCGGTGCGAACTCCTGCTTGTCCCTCCACATCGCGTACAGGATCCCGGCGAGCCGCCGGGCAAGAGCGACGACTGCGATCGACCTTCCGCGACGCAGAGCAACTCGGCCGGCCCACTCGCGCAACGCGAGCGTGTTATCGCCCTTAGTTCGCAGAATGATCCACGACGCCTCGACGAGCAGCCATCGCACCCGGGAGTTGCCAGCCTTCGTAAGCGCTCCGAGTTGTCGTCTCTCCCCAGAGCTATATTCGCGAGGCACAAGCCCGAGATAGGCTTCAACTTCGTGCGCGCTCCGAAAGCGCTCCACTCGATCGAGCGTGGAGACGAATGCGGCGGCGGTGACGGGACCAATGCCCGGCACGCTGCACAGTCGTCGCACGTTCGCATCGCTCTCAACGATGCCTTTCAGCACCCTCTCGATTGATCCGAGCTCGTGGTTCACCGATTCCAGAACAGCGACAAGCGGTGAAGCGAGGGACGAGAGCCACGGTGTCAGCTCAACTTCTGCCAGGCGACGCGCGAAGTAGACGGCCTCACCGGTTCGAACTCGAATGCCCTCACGTCGAAGTAACGATCGAAGGACCTGAATGATTCTGGTGCGACTTCGCACCAACGTGTCGCGAGTGATGAGCAGTGCGCGAACCCGCCGTTGTTCGTCAGAGGTTCGATGCGCCGCTCGGTAGGCCCCCAGGCGGCAGGCGTCCATAAGCGCCTGCGCATCGCGTCGGTCAGTCTTGACTCGCCGGCTTCGCGTCGCATACATCGGCGCGTAGTTGGGGTCCGCAACGACGACCTCGTGCCCAAGGTTCTCGAGGCAACGAGCCACCCATTCGCTCTCCGTTGAGGACTCGATGACGATCCGCGCTCGAGAGCGACTTCCCAGAGCCTCAGCAAGTCGATCGCGCCGGGTTGCGACTCGGCGCTCGATGATCTCGCCATCGTCGGTGAGCAGGCAGATCTGGCTCTCGTTCTTGTGGACGTCGATGCCGATGTATTCCACGGCTGGCCTCCCCGTTCTTGCGGCGCTGACCGCGCTGAACAACCGGTGGACCCGGTTACGGGTACCACGTCTGACGGGAGGCTGCCGCTTCATCTCATCTAAACTGCCGCCAGCTCGCGTCGTGAATACGTCGATGCAGGTCACTCGCGAAATGCGTTCTTGACGGCTTTCGCGCCGCGAGAAGCACGAGCGCGACACCTTCTCTCTGCGCCGCGTGCAATCGCGCGAGCTTCGTGCGTGTCGGCCGTTCGCGCCTCTTCGCTCGCGCGCTGTCATCGTGCCTCTCGTTTTCGCGTGCACGCTCAGCTGCGGCGCTCGAAAACATGCGTGATACAAAGCGCGCACACCCGCCCCCGAAGCGGAGTGCGCGATGTCTCGATTCGCCATCGATCACCTGTCGCCCCTGGCTGCCCGCCGTCGCCTCGAGGAAGTGGATCTCGAGGAGAAGTCACGACTCGCCGAAGGCCTCGCGCTCATCGCGCTGATCGACTCGCGTGGTGATTACCTCGAAGCCGGCTACTCGTGCATGCAGCGCTACTGCATCGAGCACCTGCGGATGTCGGAAGCGAAGACTTTGCGCCGGCTGCAGGCCGCGCGCCTCGGACGGAAGTTCCCGGAGGTCCTCGAGCGCATCAGCGACGGGCGCCTCTCGGTCTCGAACGCCTGCGAGATCGCGCCGGTGCTCACCGAAGAGAATGCCGCGACGCTTCTCGACGCGGTCACACACCAGCCGAAGCTGGAAGTGCGACGCATCGTGCTCGCCGCGAAGCGCCCTGCGACATCGCCGCAGAGCTCGCCGACCGAGGCGAGGGAGCGCGAAGCGAGCGCTGAATCGAACGACGCGCCTGCCGCCGACGTCTCGCTCTCCGAACTCTGCGGCGTCGCTTCGCCTGACACGGGCTTGACCGAACATGCGCCAGCGCATGTGAATCGACAGGTGCGCGGTCGCGTGATCGTCACGCAGCAGGGCGAGCGCGGGCTCCAGCTGGTCCTGACCGACGAGGAGTTCGCCGCGTTCAAAAGGGCGCAGGACCTGCTCGCGCACGTCGTGCGCAACGGCGACCCGGCGGTGGTGGTCGCCCGCGCGCTCGCTCACTACGCGACGCACCTCGAGAAGCGGCGGTTCGGCGC
>JACRIW010000057.1 GCA_016215625.1 Candidatus Eiseniibacteriota bacterium
GAGGCTGGCGACCAGCGCGGTCATGAGCACGGGGCGCAACCGGCGCTCGGCCGCGGCCTCGATCGCCGCGGCCCTCGACTGGCCGGAGGCCAGATTCTGCCGAATGGTGCTCACCATGACGAGCGCGTTGAGCACGGCCACGCCCGAGAGCGCGATGAACCCGACCGCCGCCGAGATGCTGAACGGCAGCCCGCGCAGGGCCAGCGCCGCCACGCCGCCGACGAGCGCGAACGGCACCGCGGCGAAGATGCGCGCCACGTCGGTCACCCGGCGGAAGCTGAGCCAGAGCAGCGACAGGATCAGCGCGAGCGCTGCCGGCACGACGATCGCGAGCCGCGCGCGCGCGCGTTCGAAGTTCTCGAACTGCCCGCCCCAGCGCACGAACCAGCCGGGCGGAAGCTCGACGCGCTCGTGGATGCGCGTGCGCGCTTCGGCCACGAACCCGCCCACGTCGCGGCCGCGCACGTTCGCCTGCACGACGATCCGGCGCTTCGCCCACTCGCGCGAGATCGCCGAGGGCCCGTCCACCAGCTCGAGCGTCGCCAGCTCGGAGAGCGCGATGCGCTGCCCGCTGGCGGTCGTCACGAGCGCGTTCGCGAGCCGCTGCTCGTCCATGCGGTCGGCGCCCTCGAGCGTGACCACGATCGGCACGCGGATCTCGCCCTCGTGCAGCACCCCGACCGGGCGCTGGCCGAGCGCCTCGATCACCGCGAGCGCGTCGCGTGCAGGCACGCCGTGCCGGCCGAGCGCGGCGCGGTCGAGCTTCACCTGCAGCATCGGCTGCCCGGTGAGCTGCTCGACCACCACGTCGGCGGCGCCGGGCACCGCGCGCAGCTGCGCCTCGATCTCGACGGCTTTGGCCTTGAGCATCTCGAAGTCGTCGCCGAACAGCTTCACCGCCACGTCGGCGCGCGTGCCGGCGACCATCTCGTTCACGCGCAGCTCGATCGGCTGCGTGAACACCATGCGCATGCCGGGCAGGTGCGCGAGCGCACCCTGCATGCGCGCGACGAGTTCGTCCTGCGTGCGCGCCTTCTTCCACTTCTCGCGCGGCGTGAGCGTCACGAACACGTCGGAGACTTCGGTGCCCATCGGGTCGGTCGCGACCTCGGCGGAGCCCGTGCGCGTCCACACGCGGTCCACCTCGGCCGGGAACTCACGGCGGATCACCTGCTCGATCCGCGTGCCGTAGCGCACCGACTCGCCCAGCGAGACCCCCGCGAGCCGCACGGTGTTGATCACGATCGCGCCCTCGTTGAGCCGCGGCACGAACTCCGAGCCGAGCTGCGTGAACCCGAGCGCCGCCGCCAACACGAGCACGCCCGCCGTCGCCGTGAGCGGCACCGGCCGCGCGAGGCACCAGCGCAGCGCGTCGCGATAGCCCGCCGCGAACCGCGACGCCACGGGGTGCACCCGTTCGGGTCTGCGGCGCAGGAACGACGCGCACAGCGCGGGCACGAGCGTGAGCGACAGCACGAGCGAGCCGAGCAGCGCGAAGATCACCGTGAGCGCCATCGGCTTGAACAGCCGGCCCTCGACACCTTCGAGCGTGAGGATCGGCAGGTACACGGCCAGGATGATCAGCTCGCCGAAAAGCGTCGGACGGCGCACTTCGATCGCCGCCTGCTCGATCACGTCGGCCACCGGGCGTTTGCCGTCGTCGTCCGCGAGCCGCCGCACGGCGTTCTCGACCATGATCACCGAGCTGTCCACGATGAGCCCGAAGTCGATCGCGCCGAGGCTCATGAGCGAACCCGCGATCCCCACGCGCACCATGAGGTCGAACGCGAACAGCATGGACAGCGGGATCGCCGCCGCCACGATGAGCCCGGCGCGCAGCTGCCCGAGGACCACGAGCAGCACCGCGATCACGAGCAGCGCGCCTTCGATCAGGTTGCGCCGCACGGTCTCGAGCACGTGGTCCACGAGCGTCGTGCGGTCGTACACCGTGTCCACCTGCACGCCGGCGGGCAGCGTGCGGCGCACTTCGTCGAGCCGCGCGCGCAACGCCCGGGACACGTCGCGGCTGTTCTCGCCCGACAGCAGGAACGCGATGCCGAGCACGGTCTCGCCCTTGCCGTCCGCGGTCACGGCGCCGTGGCGGATCTCGCGGCCGTCGAGCACGCGCGCCACGTCGCGCACGCGCACGGGCACGCCCTCGCGCAGCGCGACCGTCATGTCGCCGATGTCCTCGGGCCGCGTGATCGCGCCGAGTCCCTGCACGAGGCGCGACTCGCCCGCGGCGTCGAGCGTGCCGCCGCCGGCGTTGTACGCGTTCCGTTCGATGGACTCGACGAGCTCGGAAAGCGCGAGCCCGCGCGAGACGAGCGCGCCGAGGTCCACCGCGACCTGCACCTGGCGCACGTCGCCGCCCCAGGAGTTCACCTCGGCGACGCCGGGCACGGATCGCAGCTGCGGCCGCACGATCCAGTCCTGGATGGTGCGCAGCTCGGCGAGCGAGCGGTTCGCGCCGGTCACGACGTAGCTGAAAATCTCGCCCATGCCCGTGGCGATGGGGCCCAACTGCGGGCGCTCCATGCCGGCGGGCAGCTCGACCGTCTGCAGGCGTTCGCTCACGCTCTGGCGCGCGCGCGCCATCTCGGTGTGCTCGCGGAAGACGACCGTGACCTGCGACAGCCCGAAGCGCGACGTCGAGCGCACCTCGACGAGACCGGGCAGTCCGGAAAGCGCCTGCTCGATCGGGAACGTGACCTGCCGCTCGGTCTCGAGCGGCGAGAGCGCGGGCACGACGGTGTTCACCTGCACCTGCACGGCCGTCGTGTCGGGGAACGCGTCGAACTCGAGGCGTGCGAACGCGAGCGCGCCCGCGAGGGCGAGCACCACCGACGCGGCGATGACGAACCGGCGGCGGCGGATGGAGAAGCGGAGGAGTTTCTCGAGCATGGCCGCTCAGCGCCCCTTCGGAGCTTCGACGTCGCAGCAACCCGCGCCGATGCTCTCCTTGAGGGTTTCGGTCTTGAGCAGGAAGCTGCCCGTGGTCACGACCTGTTCGCCTCCGGCGAGCCCTCGGTGCACCGCGACGAGCCCGTCTTCCGACGGCCCGGTCTCGAGACGGCGCACCTCGAAGCGGTCCTCGGCGAGCCGCACGAACGCGAGCTTGGTGCCGCGCACGTCCTGGATCGCCTCGCGCGGCACGAGCACGGTGTGCTCGCCGCCGTCGGTGTGGATGGCGGCTTCCGCCCACGCGTTCGGGCGCACGCCCGTGGCCGCGCCGGCATCGAGCAGCCGCGCGCGCACGCGCACCGTGCGCGTGTGCGGCTCGACCGCGGGCGAGACGAACTCGACGCGCGCCGCGGCTTCACGCCGCGCGCCGCGCACGCGCAGCGTGACGCGCTGGCCCGCGCGCACGAACGACGCCTGCGTCTCGGGCACCTCGATCTCGGCCCAGAGCGCGTTCGTGTCGGTGACTTCGAAGAGCGGCGATTCGGTGTCCGCCATGACGCCGAGCTGCGCCTGCCGCAGCGTGACGACGCCGGAAATGGGCGAGCGCACGAAATAGCTGCCGCCGCCCTGGTCGGCGGCGCCGTGCATCTCGAGCGTCGCGGCCGCGGCGGCGACGGCGCCGCGCGCGGATTCCAGTTCCTGCCGCGCGGCCAGCTCGTCCTGCGCGCTCGCGAGGTCCGAGCGGTGCAGCGTGCTCTCGCGCGCGAAGGCGGCGCGGCTCGCGTCGTAGCGCGCGCGTGCGGCGCGCAGCAGCGCCCGCGCCTCGGCGACCGACGCGCTCTCGATGCGCGCGAGCGGCGCGCCCGCGGCGACGCGTGCGCCGACGTCGGCGGAGATCGCGCGCACGACGCCCGGCGCGCTCGCGTGCACGAGCGCATGATGCGAGGCGTCCGCGACGATCGTCGCCGTGGCGATCACGCCCGCCGGCGCGCGTCCGCGCTCGACGGTCGCCAACTGCAGCCCGGCGTCGCGCGCCGACTGCAGCGTGCGGAACTGCAGCACGGAGCGGTCGAGCGGGGCGTCGTCGGGCAGCGCGGCTTCGTCCACCGGCTTGCCGCCGCGTTCGGGGTGGCAGGTCGGGCAGACGGACTCGGGCAGGCCGTGCTCGGCGCACCAGTCGCCCTTCGCCTGGAAGGCGGGGATGAGCCCGGGGCTGCATTTGGTGCACATGGCTTCCAAGACACCATGCTCCCCGCACATCAGGAGATCGGTGCCTCCGGCACCGGCCTCGCCTGCCGTCGAGGCGGTGGCTCCCGTGTCCGCGGCGTGGGAATCACCCGCCGCATGGTCGTGACCCGCGTGCGAGTCGGCGGCGGGCTTCGCACAGCCGAAGGCGAGCAGCGCCGTGGCGAGCGCGAGGGCGTGCAACAGTCGAACGTTCTTCAAGGTCGTCTCCCGAAATCGCGTCGCGCGCGCAGGAAGGCCGTCGCCGGCATGCGCGCGTGCCGCCGTCCTTCCGCGGTGCGCGCGGCGGACGGCGAAGCATGGGTGCGTGGGAGCGGCGCGATGCCGCCCCGGCGGAGCTCGAGCGTGAGCGGACGCAGGCCGTACGGCCCGGCGTCAGGTCAGGCGAGTGCCGGCTTCGGGACGTGCAGGATGTCGCCCGCGTGCGGCTCGGGCGGTGTGCTCTCGCGATGCGGCGCGTGCGCGCGCGCAGGTGCGGCGGGCGGCGCGAGCGAAACGATCGGCAGCGTCAGCACGGTGCGGTCCACCGCGCAGGTGCACGACGAACAGTCCTCGCCACAGTGATCCGTCGCGCATTCGGCCGCGGTCTCCTCGGGACAGCACTCGCGGAGCACGGAAAGCAGCGGCCCCGCCTGGAAAGCGAGGAACACCACGAGCAGGAGGGTGTGGACGAGGCGGTGCATGCGGGAAAAGTGTCGCATGCCGGGCGTCACCCCCGCCACCCATTCGTGATCGGGATGCGCCGGTCCTTGCCGAAAGCCCGGGTCGTGATCTTGACCCCGGGCGGACTTTGCCGGCGCTTGTACTCGGCCAGGTCCACCATGCGCGCCACGCGCCTCACCGTGGCCTCGGCGAAGCCCTGCGCGGCGATCTCGGCGATCGAGCGGTCCTCCTCGACGTAGCGGCGCAGGATCGCGTCCAGCTCGTCGTAGGGCGGAAGCGAGTCCTGGTCGGTCTGGTTGGGCCGCAGCTCGGCGCTCGGCGCTCGCGTGATCGTCAGCTCGGGGATCGGCGCGGCGGCTGGCCCGGCCGAGCCGGCCGGAACGTGCGCGTTGCGCCAGTGCGACAGCTCGTAGACCTGCGTCTTGTACACGTCCTTCAGCACGCCGAAGCCGCCGGCCATGTCGCCGTAGAGCGTGCTGTAACCGACCGACATCTCGCTCTTGTTGCCGGTGATGAGCACGAGCCAGCCGAACTTGTTCGACAGCGCCATCAGGTAGTTGCCGCGGATGCGCGCCTGCAGGTTCTCCTCGGTCACGTCCGAGTCGCGCCCCGCGAAAGGCTCCGCCAGCGCGCCCTCGTACGCGCGCATCACGTCGGCGATCGGCAACGTCATCGTGCGGATGCCGAGGCGCCGCCCCAGCTCGAGCGCGGTGTCGAGCGAGACCTGCGACGTGAACTCCGACGGCATGAGCACGCCGACGACCTTGTCGGGGCCGAGCGCGTCCACCGCGACGCACGCGGTGAGCGCGGAGTCGATGCCGCCCGAAAGCCCGAGCGTCACGGTGTCGAAGCGGTTCTTGCGCACGTAGTCGCGTGTGCCCAGCACGAGCGCGGCGTACACCTCCGCGCTCTCGGACGACTCGCGCTCGGGCAGCGGCTCGCTCGCGGCGCGCGCGGGCGGCGGCGGCGCCGCGGGCATCGGCAGCTCGATCGTCGCGATCGGCTCCGCGCCCTCGGTGTCGCGGCCGCGGCGCAGGCGCGTGTCCTGCAGCCGCGCGTGGAACACGTCGTCCAGGTTCACGTCGGCGATCACGAGGTCCTCGGCGAACAGCGCGCCCTGCGCGAGCACGCGGCCGCGCGGGTCGAGCACCATGCTGCCGCCGTCGAACACCACTTCGTCCTGGCCGCCGACCAGGTTCACGTAGGCGACGACCGCGAGGTTGTCCGCGGCGCGCGTCGCGATCATGCGGCGGCGCTCCTCGGCCTTGCCCGCGTGATACGGCGAGGCCGAGAGGTTGAGGATCAGCTCGGCGCCACCGCGCGCGACCTGGTCCTCGGTCGGGCCACCCTCGACCCAGATGTCCTCGCAGACGTTGACGCCGAAGCGCAGCTCGCCGCGGCTGAACACGCCTCACTGCTCGGCGGCCGCGAAGTAGCGCTTCTCGTCGAACACGCCGTAGTTCGGCAGCCAGATCTTGCGCGCGCTGCCCGCGTACGCGCCGTCGTGCAACACCGCGGCGGCGTTGTAGAGGTCGCGGTCGCGCTCGAGCGTGCCCACGACGACCGTCATGCCCGCGGTGTGCGGCAGCAGGTCCTGCGTGCGCTGCAGCACGGCGGAGATGAACGCCGGCTTGAGCAGCAGGTCCTCGGGCGGGTAGCCCGTCATGACCAGTTCGGGGAACACGAGCACGTCCACGCCGCGTTCGCGCGCGCCGGCGATCGCCTGCACGACCTTGGCGAAGTTGCCGTCGAGGTCGCCGACGGTGACGTTGATCTGCGCGAGTCCGAGCCGGAGCATTCTCATGGGGCGGGCAGTGTGCGGTCGCCCTCCCGGCCACGCAAGCGCGCGCGACGCGAGTGCCGTGCACGGTGCGGCGGGAGGACGTTCGCCGGGAAAACGAAAGCGCCCGGCCATGGACCGGGCGGCATCCGTCTTGTTCGCGGAGGGATCTGCACAGATCCGACCGCGTGCGCAGGAGAGAAGTGGGCTGTCAGGCGCTTGTTGCCATATCTCCCGATTCCGACCCTCCCGCGACAGGGGGTTCTCGACCCCAGGTCTTTACTGTCGCGTTCAGGCTCCTGCCGCATCTTTGAGGCGCCGGCTCACAGGCCGACGGCCACTCGTGGGTAGCTGCAAGTACCGTTCCTCGCGGCTGCCCACCCTCATCGATGACATAAGTGATTGTGAATGCGTCCGGGCTCGCCGCTCAAGGACAAACTTCCGGGACGCCACCGGGCAAGAATGCGCCACCCGGGTGGGCAAGTTGCCACGGTTGTGTACGCCCCGCACACCCACGGACGGTTCGCTCGGGAGGCCCGGTGCCCGGGTGGTCCCGACTCCGGAGCGCCGCGGGGGACCCGCCCGTGGGACACGGCAGGCGCCCGGCTCAGGCCGCGTTCGCCCCGCGGTCCTGAACGGCGGCCAGCACGGTCGCGACGATCGCCACGACGGCCAGCACGAGGTAGGCGTCGTGCGTGCTCGCCGCGAACGCCGCACGGTTCACGGGCGTCCCGGCGCCGCTCGAGAGCACCCGCCCGGCCCGCACGAGGTAGCGCGCCGCCATGATCGCCCCGATGAACGTGGCGCCCACCGTCATGCCGAGGTTGCGCGTCGTGCCCTGAAGGCCGGACGCGATGCCGAGCTGCTCGCGTGGCACGAGCGACAGCAACGCGCTCGCGTTCGGAACCGAGAACAGTCCCTGCCCGGCGCCGATCAATGCCATGCCGCCGAGCATGTGCCCGCGGGCGGGCGTGACGCCCACGTCGGACAGCACGAAGAAGCCGGCCGCCGTCATCGCCATGCCCGCCGTGGTGAGCACGCGCGCGCCGACCTTGTCGGACAGTCGCCCCGCGGTCGGGGCGAAGAACAGCGCCGCGATCGGCAGGATCATGTTCCACACGCCGCTCTGC
>JACRIW010000058.1 GCA_016215625.1 Candidatus Eiseniibacteriota bacterium
ACGGCGCCGTCGCGGGCGTTCGGGCTCGCTCTCCGGCGCGTGGACGAAGGCCACGTTCGACGGCGGCGACCACGACGAGAAGCAGATCAACAGCGTGCCCGAGCGCATGCTGTTCGCGCGGCTGTCGTACGAGCACCGCTCGAACGGCTCGGTCACGCTCGAGCTGCAGCACGTCGGCCGGCAGTGGGCGGACGAGGCGAACGAGTACCCGGTGCCCGACTACACGGTCGCGAACCTCGCGCTCACGCAGGCGGTCGGCGCGGTCGAGCTGTTCGGCTCGGTGCGCAACGTCACGGACGAGAAGTACGCGACGCTCGGCTACGTCGTGCTGGAGCCCGTCTACTTCCCGGCGTCCGGCCGCGCGTTCACGGCCGGCCTGCGCATGCGCATCGGCGACTGACGCGGCGACGCGCACGCGCGACCGCCGCGCCGCGAACGAACGCCTCGCCGCTCGATCAGCGGCGGGGCGTTCCGGCGTCCAGCGTGGTCGCGTCGGCGGCGCCGCGCTTCACGCGCTCCCAGTCCATGTCGAGCCGCACGTAGCCGTGGTTCGCCCACAGCGCGCGCAGGTCGGCGTCGCGGCGCACCTCGGAGTTCCACGGCGGGATGACTCCGAGCGACGTGACCGTGTCGGCGAGGTCCACGACGTGCCGCCAGCACGGGCCGTGGCGCACGTCGAAGTTCCACGGCGCGCGCGTGCCGCCCACGCTCACGGTGCTGCCGTCGCCGTCCTCGGCCGTGAGCGGCGGCTCGAACTCGCGCTTGAAGTCCGCGCCCTGCGAGGCGAGCCCGTGCACGAACCGCGCACGGTGGGCGCGGCCCCAGGTCCATGTGCCGACGTCGTCGCCGAGCTTGGCGGCGAGCGTGTCGCACGCCATCTCGAGCGCGAAGAGCGCGGCGGCGCGCGGCGTCTCCTTCTCGCCCTTGGGTGACTTCAGCACGTCCTTCGCCTCGCCCGTGAGTGCGGCGAGCGCGAGGCCCGAGAAGCCCTCGAAGCCGCTTCGTCGCAGGTAGGCGTTCCACCAGGCGCGGTTGATCGTCGGGGCCACGCGCGAGCGGCGCATGGTGAAGTCCCAGCCGCGCAGCGAATCGAGCGCGGCACGCGCGCGCGAGGTGAGCGTCGCGCCCTCGACGAGCTGCGCGAGCAGCGGCGCGGTGCGGCGAGCGGACAGCGAGACGACGTCGTTCTGCACGCTCGCGAGGTCGGCGCGTGTGACGCTCGCGTCACCCGCGAGGCGCTCGGCCATGCGCGAGGCGCGGTCGGCGGCCCAGTCGAAACGCTGCCACGCGCGGCCCGTGCCGCCCGGGCGGTTGTTGCCGTTCACGGCGAAGTCGCGCGGGCCCAGGGTCCACGCGGGCATCGCGTCCGGGCTCACGAAGCCGCTCCACTCGTGCCTTCCGTCGCCGGGCAGCGTGCCGCGCTCGAAGGGGAACTCGCGCACGGGCACGAGCCCGGCGGTCTGGTAGACGGCGTGGCCGGCGCGGTCGGCGGCGGCGATGTTGAAGCACGGGGTGACGAGCGTGCGCACGCGCGCGGCGACCTCGGCCGCGCTGCGCGAGCGTTCGAGCCCGACCAGCTTCACGAGCGAGATGCGCTCGTCCTCCATGGCGCTCCAGCGGATCGCGAGCGCGACGCGCTTCTTGCGGTCGAACACCACGACCGGGCCGTGCGGCGTGTAGCGGCGCGCCTGCACGAACGTGGGGATCGGCAGTCCGACGCCGAGCACCTTGTATTGCATCGCGTAGGGCTTCTCGATCACGTCCACCCAGCCCTGCGGTCCGCGCACGCGCTTGCCGTTCGCCGACAGCGTGTCGGCGTACAGGTCCACGACGTCGGCGCTGAGCGCGGTGACGCCCCACGCGCAGTCGCGGTTGCGCCCGCTCGCGACGATCGGCAGGCCGGGCACGGCGGCGCCGACCGCTTCGACCGTGCCGGGCAGCGACAGGTGCACGATGTGGAACGTGCCGGGCGTGGTGAGTCCCAGGTGCGGATCGTTCGCGAGCATCGGCTTGCCGCTCGCGCTGCGGCCCGCGCCGACCACCATCTCGTTGCTCGCGCGGTCGGAGCCGTCGGCCTCGCGCGGGCCGAACGGTTGCAGCTGGCGCAGCGCGCGCGAAGTGGCGGCGAGCGTGGAACGGGGGAGCGACGGGGGCTCGGCGTGCGCCGCGGCCGCCGGGGCTCCGGTGGCACGCGAGCCCTCGGAGGCGACATGCGCACTGTCGGGGATCGTGTCGAAGATCAGCCGGTCCTCGTACACGCGGCGCGCGCGGTCGGCCTCGCGGCTCGAGTTGCGGATCAGCTCGTCCTCGCGCAGCTCGGGCAGGTCGAGGTCGAGCGTGATGCCCATGGCGAGCAGGAGCAGCGCCGAGTCTTCGGCGCTCCACGCCTCCGGCGTGGCTTTGAGGCGGCGGAGCTCCGCGGGCCACGGGGCGTCACCGCGGCGGCATTCGTCCATGCGCGCGTTGATGCCGTCGGCGTAGCGTTGCAGCGCTTCGGCGAGCGCCGGGTCCTTGCGGTCGCGCGCCCAGATCGCGGCGGCGCGTTCTCGGAGCCGGAAGAGCTGCGCGCCGCCGTCGCCCGCGAGCGCGGAGTTGCCGAGCCAGCGGTGCGCTTCGCCGCGCGCCTGCGCGCGGGTGAGCGCGAGCTGCCACATGCGGTCGCGCGCGGTGACGTAGCCCCAGCCCGCGTACAGGTCGCCGAGCGTCGCGGCGCGCACGTGCGGGATGCCGTTGGGGTCGGTGAGGATCTCGACCGGGCCCGAGAGTCCGGGCACGGTGTGGGTGGCCGAGGCGGCGCGCGCGCGGCGCGGCGAGTCGGTGGCGGCCACGCCCAGCATCAGCGCGGCGGCGAGCACGGTGCGGGAGAGTGCGTTCATGGCGCGCAATGTGACGCGCCGCGGCGGCGCGCGTCCAGCGCGGAATCACCGCGCGGGCTGTGTTAGCGTCCCGCGCCATGTCCGGCCCCCTGCACACGATCGCGCTCGACCTGGGCGGCACCGATCTCAAGGTCGCGCGCGTCACGCGCGACGGCGCGCTGCTCGACTTCGCGTGCGTGCCCTCGCGCGCGGCCGAGAGTGCACAGGCGCTGCTCGGGACGCTCGTGGGGGCGGCGCGAGAGCGGTTGCCCGCCGCGGCGCTCGGCATCGGTTGCCCCGGCGTGATCGAGCCCGCGAGCGGCGCGCTCGTGGACGAGACGCCGCACCTGGCGCTGCCGAAGGACTTCGCGCTCGCGGCGCAACTGGCGGGCGAGCTGGGCGTGGCTGTGGCCGCGGACAACGACGCGAACTGTGCCGCGTACGGTGAGCACTTCGCGGGCGCGGCGCGCGGGGCGCGCGTGAGCGTGACGATCACCGTGGGCACCGGCATCGGCTGTGGCATCGTCGTGGACGGCCGCGTGCTGCGCGGCGCATGGGGCGGCGCGGGCGAGATATCCCACATGGGACAGCGGTCCTCCGGACCGCGGTGTAAGTGCGGCGTCGAGGGTTGCGCGGAGACGACGTCGGGCGGCGAAGGGCTGACGCATCGCGCGCAGGCCGCGGGGCTCGCGGTCGGCTCGGCGCGCGACGTGTTCGATCGCGCCGCGGGCGGCGACGCGATCGCGCGGCGTTTGATCGCGGAGATGACCGACGCGCTCGGCCACCAGATCGCGGCCGTCGTGCAGGTCGTGAACCCGGATGTGCTCGTGATCGGCGGTGGCGTTGCTCAGGCGGGCGACACGCTGCGCGTGCCCGTGGTCGCCGCGCTGCACCGCTACGCGCAGCATTCGCACACGGCGAGACTGCGCGTCGTGCCGGCGGAGTTGGGCAACAAGGCGGGCGTGGTGGGCGCGGGACTGATGGCGTGGGAGCGCGTGGAAGTGCGGTAGCTTGCGTCGCGGTTCGTGGAGGCGATTGCTTCCGCCGATGCCCCCCTCGTCCGCGGTCCACGTCTTGGGAGGAACGACACATGCCGCACCTGGACGACGCGATCCGGTACGCGGAGGATCCGAACACCGGTGAGCCCGAGCTTCGCCGTGCGTGCGAGATCCTCGGCATCGCCGCGGACGGAGAGCGCGAGGCGCTGCGCGAACGGCTGAGAGCGCACCTCGACACGCTGCAGGCCCAGCGGCCGGTCGTGTGCCTCAATCCGGGGCCGCTCGCGCGCCGCAGCGTGAGGGCGGGGCCCGCCGTGCCGCGTCCTGGCACCGACGAGCACTCGGAAGTCTTCGCCGCAGAGATCGCGCTCGTGCCCGACGTGCCCGACTTCGCCGCAATGCTGGCGGCGCAACTGGACGTGACGAAGGCGCTCGTGGCCACATTTGGCGAGGCGCATGCCGGGATGCGCTACGCAGGCGACAAGTGGAGCGTGCGTGAGGTGATCGGTCATCTCGCCGACTGCGAGCGCGTGTTGTCGTACCGGCTCCTGCGCGCGCTGCGTGCCGACGCCACGCCACTGCCGGGCTTCGACGCGAACGCCTATGTGGTCGAGGCGAAGTTCGAAAGCCGCACGCTCGCCGAGGTGATGGCCGAGTTCGCCGCGGTGCGTGCCGGTACCGTTGCACTCGTGCTCGGTGCCGAACCGGAGCAGTTCGCATTCCGATTGCCGGTGGGGAAAGGTTCGATCACCGGCCGCGCGCTCGCCTACCTGATCGCCGGGCACGAGCGGCATCACCAGCAGCTGCTGCGCGAGCGCTATCTGGTGGTGCTGCCGGATGCCGGCGGGCGTGAGGGTGGGACGGGCGGCAGGTAGGCCGGGCAACGAGAACGGCGGCTTGCCGCTCGAGCCGGGGGGGAAGTCGGGTCGCATGGCAACGGGCTGCACCTCGACACTGGCGAGCGCGCGACGTGCGAGCCGCGGGCTCCGCAGTTCGCAACTGCCAGGAATCCGGCCGGGGACAGGCGTCGGGTGCCGCTTCACGTCCTCGCAAGCCCGAGTTCCGACGAGGGACGTTTCATTCCCTCGCTGGTGGCCCGCGGGCAGGCCGCGCCACAGCCAAGCCGCGTGATTCCTTGGCGCGTGGGCCATGCTCCGGGTGTATCCTGCGCAGCGCCTGCGACTCCGTTTGGTCGGCAGGCGATCCCACGAGTGATGTCTTCGGGGTTGGTGCCGCAACCGAAGTTCGAGCCGGCACGACTTCGCGGGCATCCCGGCCGCGCGTGCGAATCACGACATCCCGACTCTACCCGCATGGCCGGAACCACTCGCCGGGCATCAGTTCCTGCTGTGAGCGAGCGCATCCGGGTATTCCGCGACATTTCGTCCCGATGACCGGCGTGGCCCGCGCAGCACTACGACCTGGTCTTCGTGCGGCGACATGGATGAGGCGTCTCGCCGCGACGCGGGGGATGTTTGGGACGAGCGTCGGTCATCGGTGAAGTGGAGGTCGTCGAGCGCAACTCGGTGGCCGCTCCCGAACGCCTGCTGTCCTCCGAGGCGAAGGCGCCGATTCCCACGCTCAAGTTGCGCGTGCGCGACGATGTTGGCCTCGTCGTCCAGGTGTTCCTGAAGGGTGAGACCCGTGGGCACGTCGACGTGGGCGACCGTGTGCGCGTCGACGGTCACGACCGCGGTGGCGTCATCGTCGCCGAGAACATCTTCAACGAGACCACCCAGAGTTGGGTGAACGACCGCAGCCGCTGCTTCATCGCGACGGCCTGCGCCGGCGAGGGCTCGAGTGAGGTCGCGGTCTTGCGCGCATTTCGCGACCGCCGCCTGAGACGCACGGCGGCGGGCCGCCTGTTCATCGCTTGCTACGAGCGTCTCTCGCCACCGGTGGCGCGGCTGGTCGCGCGCCACGAATGGCTGCGCCGCTTCGTGCGTGCCACACTCGTTCACCCGCTCGCCGTGGGCATCGGAAGACGCGAGGATGAGCGTGCAGGCGATTGATCCGCGAGAAGCAGCGCGCCGCCTCGCGCGGCTCGAACGGGCCGGACTCGACCGGCCCGTGACGTGGTCGGCTGACGCCGGTGCGTCGGGCGCGAAGTCCTCGATGTGGAGTGCGCCCTTCGTGCTCGAGCGCGTCGACTCCGTCGTACGCCGAGCCGAGGCCGCGCATGTATCGGATTCGGCGCTCGGCGGGCTGCTCTCGGTTCTCGCGTCTGCTTCCGCGCCATTCGTACATGTGTTGGCCGTGAGCGGGGGGCAACTGGCGGTCCATCTCGGCACGTCATCGGCCGCCTGCGCGCCGGATCGGTTCCGCGCCGCGCTGGCGGGTGCGCTGCCCGGGGCACGGACGAGCGCCGTCGATCCGGCCGCGCTGCGCTCGTCGCTCCGGAAGTTGTCATTCGCGGCCACGCTGCTCGGCGCCCCCGGCCGCCAGGCCACGGCGGTCGGCGATTCCCTCGCGCAGGCGATCGGCGCCGAGGAGTTCGCGTTCGTACTCGTCGCGGAACCGGTGGCCGCATCGGTGATCGGCCAACTGCGCGCACGGGTGCTCGAGGAAGTGCTCGAGATGACACCATTCCTCAAGCTCAACCAGGCGCTCGTCGTTCGCACGCGTGAGACCGTCACCAGCGAGCATGCGAACCCCGCACTCGAGCGCTATGTGCGCGGTCTCGAGCGCATCCTCGAGGAACTCGGCAGGTCTTCGGAAGCGGGGCTGTGGCGCACGACCGTCACGCTCGCTGCCCGCGACGAGGTCACCCTGGCGCGCGTGCAGGCGGCGGCCGGCGCTGCGTGGTTCGCGGAGGACGGCGCACGTATCGAGCCGGTACGGGTGCAGCGCCTGCCGGCGCCGTTGGCGGAACTGGCGCTGCAGCTGCGACCGCTCGCTCCGCTCGTGTGTGCGGACGATACCGCGACGGGCGAGCCACTGCTCGAACCATTGTTCGGCGGGCTGGTCACGCCGCTGAGCGGTCGGCGGCTCGCCGCGCTTTGCGCGCTGCCCGGGGAGGAGTACCCGGGGTTCGGGGTGCGGCGGCGCTCACGCTTCCAGGTCGCGCTCCCACGGGCGGTGGAGCCGAGCCTGCTGATCGGCGAGATCACCGACCTCGGGCGCGGAACGGGAGTGGCGTGCAGTTTCGACCGCGAACTGCTGTGCAAGCACGTCATGATCGCGGGCGTCACGGGCAGTGGCAAGAGCACGACCTGTCGCTCGCTGTTGCTGCAGCTGGCGGCGGGGCCGAATCCCGTTCCGTTCCTCGTGATCGAGCCTGCCAAGCGCGAATATCGAGGGCTGCTCGGTCATCCCGAGTTGGCTCACTTGCTCGTGTTCACCCCCGGAGAGGAATCCGAGTCGCCACTGCGGATCAATCCGTTCGAGGTGCCCGCAGGCGCGAACGTGCAAGTCCACCTGGACCTGCTGCGCGCGGCCTTCCAGGCCGCGTTTCCGATGTACCCACCCATGCCGCAGGTTCTCGAGCGCTGCCTGCACGAGGTCTATGCCGACCACGGCTGGGACCTTCTTCGCAACACGCGGCGAGGGGGAGTCGGGACTGCCGACGACTTCCCGACGTTGACCGACCTGGAGGCCAAGATCGATCCGGTCGTCGACGCCATGGGCTACGACGCCAAGATCACCCAGGACATCAAGGCCGCACTCAAGGCGCGGGTCGGCAGCTTGCGGATCGGTGGCAAGGGCGCGTTTCTCGACTGCTGGCGTTCGACACCGCTTTCGGAACTGCTGCAGCGCCCGGTCGTGCTCGAGCTCGAGGGCATTGCCGACGACGAGGAAAAGGCGTTCGTCCTCGCGCTCGTCCTCATGAACCTCTACGAGTACCGCGTCGCGGCGGCGCGTGCTGGTGACGACCGCTCGCAACTGCGGCACGTGACGTTGTTCGAGGAAGCCCACCGGCTCCTCGCGCGCGTCGCCGACCAAGGCGGCAATCCGGACGCCGTCAACACGAAGGCGAAAGCCGTCGAAGTGTTCGCGAACATGCTTTCGGAGATCCGTGCCTACGGGGAGGGGATCGTCGTCGCGGAGCAGATTCCGTCGAAGCTCACGACCGACGTGGTCAAGAACACCGCGCTCAAACTCGTCCATCGTACGGTGGCCGCCGAGGATCGCGAACTGCTCGGCACCTCGATGAAGCTCTCGCCGGCACAGCGCGAGGATCTCGCGGTGCTCGGCACCGGTGAAGCAGTCGTGTTCTGCGAAGGCTTCGACGGTCCCGGATTGGTGCGCGTCGCGCCCCTGAAGGCACATCCGAAGGCGCCGACGGGGGCGCAACTGCGCGCCGCGAACCTGGCCTGGCGCGCCGAGCACGATGTCGCGTTCGGGAAGTACTCGAGTTGCGCCGCGTGCCCGAGCAAGTGCCTGCGCACCGACGCGGCGCGTGACCTCGCCCAGCGGCCGGGCGTGCGTCGCGTGCTCGATCTGCTCGATGCTTCGCTCCTGCTCGACGCCGAGGGGTTCCCGGTCATGTGGTCGGCGCTGCGCACGCGTGCGGAGCAGGCCGAGCCGTCGCTGCGCGGACGTGCGGCCGAGCGCGACGAAGTGCTGACCTGCATGCTCGTGCAGTGGGGCGAGGGCCGAGTGACCCGTGCCGCGTCGTCGCCCGACACGCGACGCCGCGATGACGACCTCGTCGACGCCTTCCGCACGCTGGTCGGCGAACTCTTCGCGGAGTGTGGCAGGGCTTCGGCGGGCGCGGGAACGCGCACGGCAGCCCAGCGGCTGGCGCGCCGTCTGCGCGAACTGCGCGCGCGCCCTCATGGTCCGTACGCGGCCTGCGAGGGGACCTGCCGAAACGTCTGCGGGGTGCGTCTCGCAGGCGCGACGCTCGCGGGCGAGGCATCGCTCTCGGGCGCTGTGGCCACGGAGTACGCGCGCGACGGTGACGACCGATTCGCGCGTGTGCGCGCGACCATGCGCGCGCAAATCCGCGCATGGTCCGGTGCGTCCGAGGCCTCCCTCGATGCGCTGGCGATCTGCACGTTCGTACATCTCTGTCAGGACGCGGGGCTGTCGGGCGACGACGCGCGGTGGGCCACGACTCGCCTGTCCCGGGCCTGAAACCAGGAGGAAGCCAGTGACCGACCGACCCGATGAAACCGGAGAGAAGCGGACCACGAAGCGCGCCGGGTCGGACTCCGGCGCTGGCGAGAAGTCGCTGCGCGAAGGGACCCAGCGCGCGCGCCGCGCCGAGACCGGCGAAGACGGGCGAAAAGGGGAGTCCGCCGAACGCGCCCACATCGCCTCGGCGCTCAAGAGCAACGCCGAGTTCCAGCGGCGCACGCAGGGTGAGGCCGTGCCCACTCGGCTCGACGCCGCAGCCGACGCGCGCGCCGCTGAGCGGAATCTCGGTCGCGCCGCCGAAGCGCATGGCGACCGGAGTGAGTTCCAGCGCCAATGGCAGCGCGCGGGCGAAGCGGCCCGACGCGAGGCCGACGCTCGTGAGTACGAATGGGTCGGCCGTGGCGTGCGGCACGAAAAGGTCTCGGGAGTCGACCGTACGGAGTACGCCGGGACATGGGACTCGCAGAAGCACCACAAGTACACACGCGAAAGTATCGACGCGTCGCTGCGCTCGCTGCCGGAGGTCCGCCGCCGGCTCGACGCGGGGAGCACACCGGACGATCTGCGCCGGTTGCATGCCAGCGCCGACCCCCGGGAACGGCAGTTGGCTCGCACCTTCGACTCGTACTACGGCCAGGACGCGATCACGATCGAACGCGACGCGCAGGGACGCACGCGGGTCCTGAACGGCCGGCATCGCCTCGACAGCGCGGACCAGATGGGCATTGACGACCTGCCGATGCACGTCGTCGAGCAGGTTCGGCGCGAGAGCGGGAGATCCTGAGGTGTCACGGGGCCGCCCGTCGAGCCTGCGGGACTTCTTCCTGTACGCGCTGTTCAACGCGCTGCTGCGCGGCATGGGGCTGGTGTTCGCGGTCTCCTGGCGGCTGTTCAATCGCACGCTCGGCGCGGTGGCCGGCCGACGGCTCGAGCATTGCCGGGAGATCTACCTCTATCCGGCGCAGGCGCTCGGCATGCTCGCGAGCCTGCTCTTGCTCAGCGGCGTGGTCGGACTGACCGTGCCGGGTCCAGTCGGCAGCCCATGGGCCGCGGTCGTCGCTCTCGCCATGGGCGCTGCGGCGCTCGCGCTCGCCCGATTCCTGATCCGCCGGGGTTGCCTGTGATGCGCGCCGGCCTGAAGCCTTCGCCTTTCCACCGCCTTGCCGAACCGGAGGTCTCGCATGTCCGCCGATGATCCGACCGTCGCTTCGCCGACGCCGACGAACGCGCCCGCTCCCGACGCCGAACCCGGTGCCGGGCCACCGGAGCCCGGGCCCGAGGCGCAGCGCGAGAAGGAACCGGCGCCCGACCACCCGACCGGAGCTGCGATGGACCTCCTCGTCGCCCGTCTCGATGACATCGGGGCCCAGTTGCGCGAGACGAACCGCATCGCGGAGCACCGGGAGCGAAGCGTCGATCGCCTTCACGACGAGGTCGTGTCGTTGCGCGGCGGCGAGCTGATCCAGGCCATGATGCCGGTGCTTCGCGACCTCGTCCGGCTCTACGACGACCTCGACCAGGTCGCGGCGAGGTACGCCGAGCGCGGTGAGTCGGCCGCCCGCGACTTCGGCCTGTTTCGCGACACGGTGCAGGACGTCCTTTATCGGCAGGGTGTGGAGCCCTACACCGCGGCCCCGGGCGATCCGTTCGATGCTCGATTGCACCGGGCATACAAAGTGGTGCCGACGGTCGATCCCTCGCTCGACCGGAAGATCGCGCGCGTGCTTCGCATCGGCTTCCGGAGCGAGCTCAAGCCCGTACGCATGCTGGAAGTCGACGTTCATCGCCACGAACCCGCGGCCGCCACCGGCACGCCGCAGACCGATCCGGAATCCGCGTCCTGAAACGGACGTTTCCATAGGAAGGAGCAGTCACCATGAATGCGCGCCGCATCTTCGGAATCGACCTCGGAACCACGTATTCGTGCATCGCCCACGTGGACGAGAACGGCAAGCCCGTCGTCATCCCGAACTCGGACAACGAGCCGACCACGCCGTCGGCCGTCTACTTCGAGAACAAGGACAACATCGTCGTCGGCAAGCAGGCGAAGAACTACGCCAAGATCGACGAAAAGCGAGTGCGGACGCTGTTCAAGCGCAGCATGGGACTGCCCGACCCCATCATCGAAGCGGATGGCGTGACCTATACACCCGAGCACGTGTCCGCGTACGTGTTGCGCCAGCTCGCAAAGGATGCCGAGCAGGCGCTCGGTGAACCCGTCACCGACGTCGTGATCACGTGCCCGGCGTACTTCGGCACAGCCGAACGGACCGCCACGGAGCAGGCCGGCAAGATCGCGGACCTGAACGTGCATTACGTGCTGAGCGAGCCGACCGCTGCAGCGATCTACTACGGCGTGACGCGTTCCACCGAGAGCGAGGTCGTACTGGTGTACGACCTCGGGGGCGGCACCTTCGACGTCACCGTGATCTCGATCCAGCCCGACGAAATCCGAGTCGTGTGCACGAACGGAGACCACAACCTCGGGGGCAAGGACTGGGACGACCAGATCGTCCATCATCTCGCGGAGCAGTTCTGCGCCGAGCACCCGGCGCTCGGCAACCCGCTCGACGAACCTTCGGTGGTGCAGGAGCTGTACATCCTCGCCGAGGAGGCGAAGAAGGCACTGTCGCTGAAGGAGAAGGCTCCCGTCTGGGTCTCCTTCGGTGGTGAACGCACGCGCGTCGACCTGACACGGGCGAAGCTCGAGGAACTGACCTCGGCCCTGCTCGAGCGCACGATCGGCTTCACGCGCCGCGTCGTCGAAGAGGCCGCGTCGCTCGGTTTCGCCAAGATCGACCGCATGCTGCTCGTCGGCGGCCTGAGCAAGATGCCGATCGTGTCGCGCCGGCTTCAGGAGGTGCTCGCCCTCTCGCCGCAGATGCTCGAACCCGATCTCGCCGTCGCCAAGGGCGCGGCGCTCATGGGTATGCACATGCTGGCGGGCAAGCAGCTGCGCGAGGTGATCGCGCAGCAGACCGGCACCGCCGCGGAAGCCGTCGACCTCACCGCGATGGATGAGGCGACGCTCAAGGCGGCCGCGCAGGAGCTGGGTTCTCAATCGCCGAGCATGGAGTTCCTTTCCAGCGCGAGCCTGCTGCAGGCCGCGGTGCGCAAGGTGACGAACGTGTGCTCGAAGGCATTCGGGATCTGCATCTGGAACCCGGAACGCGAGGGCGGCAAGGGCGGCGAAGAAGTCACGCACCTCATTCCGCGCAACACGCCGTTGCCGGCGAACGTCACCGAGGAGTTCGGCACTGTCGATGCCGGCCAGACCCGCGTGCTGATCCAGGTCATGGAGCAGTCGGGCGAGGTCGCCACGAAGGAGTTGTGCGACAACAAGGAACTCGCGCGCGGTGTGATCCCCGACCTGCCCGCCGGCCTGCCCGCCGGCTCGCCGATCGAGGTCCGCATGACACTGACGGAGGACGGGCTGCTCTTGTGCCATGCGGCCCATCGGCCGTCGGGCCGAGAGCTGAAAGTCGACGTGAAGATCACCGGTACGTCCAGCGACGAGGAGGTCGCGAAGGCGCGCGGCCTGATGCTGAGCCAGAACGTCAAGGGTGAGGTGTCCTGAGTCATGTGGAAGCTCGAGGAAGCGGACTATCGCAAGCGTGTGCTGGGGCCTGCGGTCGAGGCGTTCGCCAAGGACGGTTCGCTTCCCGACGTCTTCACGCTGTACGCGCTGCCGTTCGACGTCTCGAACGAGGAGGACATCCGCAAGGCGATCGCGGGCGTCCGGTTGTTCTGGCGCGGCGAGAAACAGAACATCCGCTATTCGAAGCTGATCTCGCGTCTGCTCGACGCCGAACTCGTCGGGCAGCACGACGACATGTTGCTCAAGCCCGCCGTGAGGGCACAGGCGCGAGCGGTGGCGGAGGACGCCCAGCGCAAGCGCGAAGCGGCGAAGTTCAAGTCGTTCGAATCTCAACTCGCGATCGTCGCCGCGAAGGGATTCCTCTTCGCCGAGGACCGAAACGAACTGTTGCGGCGGGGAAAGGCGCTCGGTCTCACCGAGGCGGAGATCGAAGCGCGTGTGGGCAAGGTGCCGTTGCGCGCGAGCGCGCCGGCGCTGCCGGTGGAAGAAGGCCTGCCCAAGCAGGTGCGAAACGAGATCAACAGCAGCCTCGGCGTGCTCGGGTTCGATTCGCTCTATGCCTTCCTCGGTTTCAAGCTCAAGGACGGCGATCCACCGCCGGACAAGGCCGCCCTGCGCGCGGCACATCAGGCGACCGAGGAGTTCTGGCGGCCGAAGCCTGCGGACAACCGCAAGGCCGAGGCAAACCGGCTGCTCGGACGGGTGAAGGTCCACCTGATCGACGACGATCCGGCCCGCTATGAGGCGGCCCGCCGCTGGGAGGCGGTCGAAACACTGCGGCTGGACGTCGAACTCGCCGCGTCGGACGGGCGCATTTACCGCGCCGAGTTCGAGCAGCTCCTGCGTTCCGGGCGTGCGGCCGGGCTCGACGAGCGAAATGCGGTCGACATGATCCTCGCGCTCGCGGTCAAGCTCGGCGCCGCGGTGGAGTTCAGCGCCGCCGACGGCGGGCACCGTTGTCGCTCGTGCTTCACGATCGTGCTCGAGCCGAAGGGCAAGCAGCGCTGCCCGACCTGCGAGCATCCGCTGTGGCGAAAGTGCCCGCGTTGTGAGGCCGACAGCCCGAGCGGGGAAGACGCCTGCGTCGCCTGCGGATTCGAGTTCGACGACGCCCACGTGGTCGCGCTCGGCGTCGAACTCGGGCGTGCGGCGCTCGCGACCGGTCGCCTCGAGGATGCCGAGCGACACGTCTCGGAAGCCGAGCGGCGCTGGGGACCGGGGGGTGAGCCGGCGAAACTGCGCGCCGAGATCGCCACGAGGGTCGCCGAACTGGCGAGCCTCCGGAGGCAGTTCGACGAGCATGTGAGCGGGCGCCGGCTGGCCGGGGCCAAAGCCCTTCTGGCCCGGCTCGAGACCGAAGCCGCGGGCGTGAAGTTCCGCGACGGGCGCACGACGGTGGAACTGGCGGCGGAGCTCGAGACGAAGCTGGCGGCGCTGCGCGTGGCGCTCGAACGTGCGCGCGCTCTCGACGCGCAGCAGAAGCCGCGCGAGGCGGTGCTCGCCTACCAGGAAGCGCTCGAGATCGCGGTCGACGACACCGTCGCCGAGAGCGGCCTGCGTGCATACAGGCCCGAGCCCCCGGTCCGCCTGCGCGCCGAGTGCCGCGGTGCCGACGTCGTGCTGACGTGGGATGCCTCGCCTGCGGCAGGCAGGTTCGGCTACGTGCTCGTGGCGCGCGAGGGCGCGGCCCCGACCTCGCCGTCCGACGGCCAGGTCGTGTGCCGCACGGAAGGCATCGGTCATCGCGACACCGGCGTGCCTGCCGGCGTGTCGAGGTGGTACTCGCTGTTCGCCGAGCGCGGCGGGGTCTTCTCACCGCCGGCGACGGCCGGCCCGGTACTGCTCGCCGCCGAAGTCGCGGATCTCACACTCGAAGTGGGCGACCGACGGGTGCACGGCCGCTGGAAGTCCCCACGCCGGGGTGCGCGTGTGCGCGTGTTCCGGCAGCGCGATCAGGCGCCGGCGGCGCCCGGGGATGGTGTCGAAATCTCCGCCGCCGGCGAAGAAGGCTTCCTCGACCGTGACGTCGACAACGACGTCATCCACTATTACCGCGTGTCGGTCGAGTACCAGGACGCGAACGGCCACGCGGTTCTCAGTCCGGGCGTCGTGGCGAGTGCACGCCCGACCGCGCCACCGCCGACCGTGGACGCGCTCGAGCTCGAGGCGCATGCGAGCGGCCTGCGCGTGCGCTGGAACCCGCCGGCGCGCGGCGACGTCGCGATCCTGCGCGCGGCCACGGCACCCGCGGTCGAGCGGGGCCGTGCGATCCCGACCGCGCAACTTGCCGGGCTCGGCGCGCGGGTCCCGGCCGAAGGCGCCGGCACCGCGCTCGACACGCAGCCGCCCGCGGGGCTGGTGTACTACCTCGCGGTCACGATCGTCGGCGACCTCGCGGTGCCCGGGGCGCACCGGCGTTTCGTGGCCATCCCCGACGTGACGAACCTGAAGGGTCAGGATCTCGGCCGCTACCTCCAACTGCAGTGGCAGTGGCCGGTGGACTGCACGCAGGCGGTCGTCACGTGGCGCAAGGACCGTCCGGCGGTCGATGTCGACGACCCGTCCGCGCAGCGCCGTCGGGTGTCTCTCTCGGAGTACGAACTCCAGGGCGGCGTGCGCATCGAATCGCCTGCGGACGAGCCACACCATGTGGTGGTGTTCGCGGTGCGCCCGATCGACGGTGCCGTGCACTACGCGCCGGGCATCGCGCCCGGCGCACGAACGCTCTTGCGAGCCCAGCCGCAGGTCATCGTGAGCTATGCGGTCGCGCGCTCGCTCCTGGGGGCGCGCTCGGTGACGTTCAGGGCCAGTGCCCGCATCGAATCGCTGCCCGAAGTCGTGATCGTCGCGAATCCCGCGAACATCCAACCACGACGCATCGAGGACGGCCGCGTCGTTTCCAGTTTCTCCGGGCTGAGCGTCGACGTGAAGCCGGGCGCGAACCACACCCTCAAGCTCGACGGCC
This sequence comes from Candidatus Eiseniibacteriota bacterium, assembly GCA_016215625.1. Classification (GTDB taxonomy): domain Bacteria; phylum Eisenbacteria; class RBG-16-71-46; order RBG-16-71-46; family RBG-16-71-46; genus CAIXRL01. Next base: position 15,499 of record JACRIW010000058.1, read on the forward strand.
TGCGCCGGCCTTTCGCGCTGCGTGCTTTCTTCCGCGATCCCCGGTCGTACGAGCGATTTCGGCTCGTGGACCCCACACCCGACCAGCTCGAGGTCCGTTGACCATGGCTTCGTTGACCTGCCCGTACTGCTTCGAGCGCTACCCGGCCTCCTCGATCGCATACCGCTGCATCAACCCCGAGCCCGCCCGCTGCGCCCCGGCCCCCGACGAGGCGCTCGGGCGCTACCAGCGGCTGTTGTCGCCTCCCGTTCTGCCACGCGTGTTCGCGTCGCCGCCGGGCATGTTCGGGCGCGTGGGCAAGGCGAAGTGCGCGTGCGGCATGGCCACGACCAAGACCGTGTGCCCGGAGTGCCACAACGACCTGCCGACGCAGTTCGCCGAGATGCAGAGCCGCACGATCGCGATCATCGGCGCCAAGGAGGTGGGCAAGAGTCACTACATCGCGGTGCTCATCCACGAGCTCGAGACGCGTATCGGCATGAGCTTCAACGCCTCGCTCGCCACCGCCGACGAAACCACTCGCACTCGCTACCTGAACGAGTTCAGGCGCTTCCTGTACGTCGATCGGGTGACGATTCCCCCGACCGCTTCCGCCCGTGCCGGCAGCAGCGTTCGACTGCCGCTCGTCTACCGGCTGAGCTTCGCTCGCGACGGGCTTTTCGCGAACCAGGTGCGCGTCATCATGCTCGTGTTCTTCGACACGGCCGGCGAGGACCTCAAGAACATCGACCTCATGTCGACCGAGACGCGCTACATCGCGAACTCGGACGGGCTCATCTTCCTGCTGGATCCGCTGCAGATTCCGGCGGTTCGCCAGCAGGTCGATCCCGGCGTGCCCTTGCCGGTCGAGGACGCACCGCCGCAACACATCATCGAACGCGTCGCGCAACTCGTTCGCGAGTCCAACCGCCTGCGTCCCGCCGACCGCTTGAAGGCGCCGGTCGCGCTCGCCTTTTCGAAGATGGATGCCGTGCTTCCCCTGATGGATCCGGGTGCCCCGGTGCGGCATGCATCGAATCACGATGGCTACTTCGACATCGGCGGTGCCCAGAGCACGCATGCGAGCATGCGGTCGTACCTGCACGAGTGGATCGGAGCGGGACTCGACCAGTTCATGCGGCACAACTTCGACAACTACTCCTACTTCGGCGTCTCGGCGCTGGGTGCGCCACCCGACGCGCAGGGGCACCTGCCGCTCGGTGTCGCCCCGTTCCGTGTCGAGGATCCCTTCCTGTGGATACTCCACGAACTCGGGATCGTGCCGGGCCGCAAGGGGGGATCACGTTGAAACTCGAACAGGCATACTACACGTCCTGCACGATGGGCCTGCGTTCGGGCATGGGATTCCAGTTCAACGCGGCATCGTCCGGCCTCACGCCGCAGACCCTGCTGCTGCTCGAACGTATCGGGCTGTACGTACCTCCCTTGTCCGCGCCGAGCCGCCCGACCGAAAGCGAGCTTCGCCAGTTCCCGGTCGGGCTGGTGTTCCAGCCGCTGCCGGACGGTTCGGCGGTGCTCGCGTGCGCCCGCTACGTGGGGCAGGACTACTCGGGACGGTTCGGCAACTACTTCACCCACTCGCTATGGACCCCGCAACCGGCGAGCGATTTCCGCGACCTGCTGCCGATCGAACTCTGGGATTCGCCGGTGTGGTGCGCGCAGGCCGTGGAATCCACATCGTTGCCGGCGCTGGAGAACCTTCCCGCGGGTGGCGCGATTGATCCGGCACGAGTCACCGAGTTTCTCGCGCACGGAGACCGTGCGGCGCATCTGCCGGCCATGATCACGGCCGCCGAAGCGGCGCTCGCGAGCCGCAAGCGCATGATCCTGGTGGACGACGCCGCGTCGATCGCGCTGTGGGTCGCGGCGGTGACCTACGCTTTGCCGCGACCTCTCGCGCTCGCGCTCTCTTTCACCACCTACACGCGTGCGCCCTATCAGAGCGAGGCGCTGCTCACCGGCACGACTCCCGACGCCGAGTTCCGTTTCGCACCGCACGAGATCGAGCACCAGTTTTCCGTCTTCGATTTCGTCGGCCGTCGTTTCAGCCCGTGCCGGGCGCCATCACGCTTCGCTCGCACGGTGACGGATGCCTACGCGGCCGGACACGCCGAGGTGGTTGCGGGGTTCGCGGACTTTCTCCTCCAGGCAGCCCCCGAGGTTTCAGGCGAGGAACTGGCCGTCGCGTTCGAGGCATACCTCGTTTCACGCGGGCTACTCGACGGGGGAGGGGATACGGCCGGGGTCGCTGGGTGGTGCGCGGCGCACATGACGACGCTGGCGCCAGAACTGCTCCAGCGCGTGTTCGCGTCGATCGTCGACGGCCGGGCGTCCCAACCCGGCACGGTCGAGGCGGCGGCGCGCATCGTACGTGCGTCCTTCGCGCAGCCGCCGACTGCGTCGCGGCACGCGCCCACGCAGCGCCACTGGGTCGAGTGGCTCGTGAGAGAGGCGGCCGTCGCCGCCACGCCCAGCGAACTGCTTGCCGCCCTGCACGGCCGGTCTCCAGCATCGGTACTCGCGCTGGCGCGGCCCAGCCGCAGCGCCTGGCTGCAACAAGCCAAGCCGGGGCTCGATGCCGCTCGAGCCGAAGTGTATTGGTGCGTCGGCGAGCATCTCGGCTACTTCGACGAGCCCAGCGAACAGTTGCGGCGCGCAGGGGAACACTTCGCCGGGCCCGCGCTCGGCTCGGCCCGCGTGCGCGAAGGGATGGCGGCGGTGCTCTCCACGGCCGCCGGACGCGACGTGCTCGAGGGGCTCGCGGATCACCTCGTGACGAGGGTGAGCGAACCCGGCGTATTCGCCGCACTGGGGCCAGTGCTGTCGCGCAGCGACGTCGCCTCGAGACTCGAGGAGTACGCGCTCGGGCGGCGGGCGGTTGGGCTCTACCTGCAGCTCGTCGCGCTTCGTGCGAAATCTGCGCCGGGCACCCGGCTCGCTGCGTTGCAGGACTGCCTCGCCGCGTTCAGGCGGCACGGCATCGCGGCGTCCGGCGCCGACCTGGACAACGCATTCCAAGCGGTCTGGACCGAAGGGCCTCCCAGCCCGGAGGAGGCTCTCCGCCTCCTCGACGGCCCGACCGGCAAGGACATCGCAGGCACCTCGATCCCGGCGCGGCTCGCGGAAAGCCTTGGGACGATCAGCGACCTGCTGCAGCCGGGGCCGGAAGCCCACCGGCTTCTCGCCGCGTTGAGGGTGCGTCCCGAGGCGATGAGCGACCCTGCCGTCGCCACCATCCTCGAAGCATTCGAGATCGCGAGCGCGTCGCTGCGTCCGGATGCCGATCCCGCGAGTATCGTGCGGCAGTCGTTGGCGTGCGCGCTGCGGGTGCCGCCGGGGCTCGCCACGCCGTTACGGAATCTCGCCGCCGCCAATCTGGTCTCGGTTGCCGACCACGTGGCGCACGGGAGGGCCCTGGAGGAGGCCTGCAGTACCGGCGACGAGCGCTTCGCCATGGCTTACGTGCAGGCATTGCGCGGAAAGCTCGACGCCGCGCCACTCGATCGGCCTGCGCGTTTCGCCCGTGCGTACCGGGCGTGGGAAGCACTCGCCCGGCGCGCAGACGAGCCCGTCGCCCGCTATCTGGCCGGACGCGGCCTCGCCTACGTGGTCGAGCGCTGGTCGCGACGCGAGTTGGGTGACGTCGCGCGCGCACTGGAAGACAGTCCGACTTCGCGCGCGCGCTGGGAAGCGTGGCTCGCACAGCGCGGTCGCGGCGGTGGAGCACCCGCGGGCGGGGGCGGTGCGCGCGCGGGCAGTGGCCATGCGGCGGGCGGGGGGGGATTCCTCGAAGCGATCCTGCGGATGTTCGGCCTGGGTGGAAACCGGGGGTGAGGCGATGACTGACGACGTGGTGGTGGGGATCGATCTGGGGACGACGAACTCGGCGGTGGCGTGGGTGACGCCGGAGGGGCGCGCGGAAGTGATCCCGAATGCCGAGGGTGGCAAGGTGACGCCTTCGGTCGTGCAGTACGCCACGGACGGCAGCGTCGTCGTTGGCGAGACCGCGCGCCAGCAACTCGCGCTCGAAGAGGGCAACACCGGGAAGTTCTTCAAGCTCGAGATGGGCACGCAGACGGAGTACCTGCTGGCTGGCCGGCGGCGAAGTCCCGTCGAATTGTCGGCGGCGATCCTGAGACAACTGCGCGCGGACGCCGAGTCGGCGCTCGGCCGTCCGGTGCGTCGCGCGGTGATCACTGTGCCGGCTTACTTCCTGAATGCGGCCCGCGATGCGACGCGGCAGGCCGGCGAACTGGCCGGGCTGGAAGTCCTGCAGTTGATCAACGAGCCGACGGCGGCGGCGTTCGCGTACGGCGGCGGGCGTCGCGAGACCCCCGAAACATTGATGGTGTACGACCTGGGTGGCGGAACTTTCGACATCTCGGTGGTGCGTTCGGACGCGGACGCGGTCGAGGTGGTGGCGACCGATGGGAACCATCAGCTGGGCGGCAAGGACTGGGACGACCGGCTGGTCGAATACCTCGCGGAGCGCTACCGCGAGCGTCACGACACGGACCCTCTGGGCGATCCGCAGAGCTACCACGAACTGCGACTGCGGGCGGAGGATGCGAAGCGTTCGCTCTCGCGGTTGACGAAGGCCGCGGTCACGGTGAGCTGCGGCGGCACCATGGAGCGGATCGAGGTCGATCGTGCGACATTCGAGACGCTGACGCTCGACCTCCTGGCCCAGACCGAGATGCTGATGAGCGCCGTGCTCACGGCGAGCGGGCTGGGTCGCGAGTCGTTCGACGGCATCCTGATGGTGGGTGGGTCGACACGGATGCCGATGTGCGAGGCACTGGTGACACGGTTCCTGGGCCGCTCGCCGCGCACCGCGGTACACCCGGACGAGAGCGTGGCGTTGGGCGCGGCGCTGCTGGCGCACCAGCTGGTCGCGGGGCCGCAGTCGGCGTCGTCGTCGGGTGCGGGTGCGCGGCTGTCCTCACGCCGCATCCGGGACGTGATGAGTCACAGCCTGGGCATGATCGCGGTCAGTGCGGAGCGCGATCGGTACGTGAACAGTGTACTGATCCCCCGCAACCGGCCGGTACCGTGCAGCGAGGTACGGCCGTTCGAGGTGGGCACGCGTTCGGGCCGCGACAACACGACGGCCGTGTACGTCACTCAGGGCGAGAGCGAGTCGCCTGCCGACTGCACGTTCGTCGGCAAGTACGAGATCGGTGGGATCCCGCACGGCGAGCGGGGCAAGTCGGTGATCGAGATCGCGTACGCGTACGACGCCAGCGGGGTCGTACAGGTCACGGCCCGGGTGGCCGGCTCGGGCGCTGCGCTCACCGTCACCCCGCACCCCGTTCCGCAGGACATGGCCTGGGTGCACCGAGCGCCACGCACGGTGGAGGACCTGCGCATCGCCGTGAGCGAGCCCCACTACGACGACATCGGCGCGATCCTGCGAGCGATGCGCGTGGCATTCCAACCGCTCCGGAAGGTCGATGAGTCACTGGATCTGGTCTTCGTCAACTGCGGAGCGACGGCTCCCGACGCGAGAGCCATCGAGGCCTTCGTCTCTCGTGGTGGCGTGCTGTACGCCTCCGACCACGTCGGCCCGTGGCTCGAGAAGGTGTTCCCCGGGAAGTTCCGGTGCACGTTGTCGGGTGCGCCGGGTACCGCGCAGGCATCGGTCGTGAATACGGACCTGCGTGGCGTGCTCGGGCCCACGCTCACGGTGAAGTTCGACATGGCGACCTGGGCGCAGATCCAGGAACGCGATCCGGACACCGAAGTGTGCCTCTCGGCATGCGGCTCCGGGGTCGCCCCAGCCGGGATGCCGCTGATGATCAACTTCCGCCACGGCGAAGGCAGTGTGTTCTTCACGGCGTTCCACAACGGCGCACAGCTCGGTGAGCACGAGCAGAACCTGTTGCGCGCGGTGGTCCTCAAACAGCTGAGCGCCGCGGCCGGCGTGCCGTTCGAGATGCTCGCGCAGCGTGAAGGCTACCTGCTTCCGGGAAGGAAGTGAGCGGCCATGCGACGTGAGGGCTTGCTCAAGTTTCGGTTCCACGGGAGCAGGTGTCGACGCGCCCCCTTCGTCGGCACCACGCGGACCGGCAACACCAATCGGAGGTAGGCCGTGGCCCAGGTCGTGATCGGGATCATCATCATCGTCCTGTACGTGATGGCGATCATGTGGTTCTTCAAGCACGCGTTGCCGGTGCTGCTCCAGATCGGCTGCATCGTCGTCGCGGCGGCCACGCTGTTCAGCTACCTCAAGGCCATCTGGTACGTGCTCGGACCCGAGCAGCCAGTCGTCGACGTGCCCGTGGGCAAGGAGCCGGCGTACCGGCAGTATTTCTTCCGCAAGGCGTTCCTCGACTATCGCGAGATCGTCATCCACAGCGTCGCCTTGGACACGATCATGGTGCGGTGGCTGATCAAGACCGGCACCCAGCTGTTCACGAATCCGGCATTCCTGCTCACCTGGCCGCTCGGAGTGACGTTCGCGCTGGTCGCCGGAACCTGCGTGATCGTGGGCGCGATCTTCCACGTCGTCCTGGGGATCGTGCACCTCACGATCGTGCTGGCGATCGCGGCCCTCGTGCTCGCCACCGGCCTGTTCTTCTGGGCGCTGGAGTCGGTGTTCGTGCTGGTGAGCGGCATCTTCGTCGCTTGTCCGCACGCGGGCTGCTACAAGCGCATCGCGCTCCCGGTCTATCTCTGCCCCAAGTGCGGAGCACAGCATCGCAAGCTGAAGCCCGGTCGCTACGGCACGTTCCGACGGCGCTGCATCTGCGGCAACAAACTGCCCACATTGTTCCTGTTCGGGCGCAATCAGCTGCCAAGCCAGTGCCCGCACGCCAGCTGTGGCCGGCCGCTCACCTCGGCCACCGGCGTCACGAAGTCGGTCTACCTGCCGATCGCCGGCGGGCCGTCCGCGGGCAAGACCAGCTTCCTCATGGCGTGCGTGAGCGAAATCCAGGGCCTCGCCGCCTCCCGCCGGCTGTCGATCGGGTTCCCCGAGGACAAGGACAAACTGTTCTTCGAATCGTGCCGAAAGGCGTTCGAGACCGGTTCGCTGGTGTTCAAGACGACGCAACTCGCGCCTGACGCGTTCGTGGTCGAACTGCGGAACTCGCTCGACGGCAGCCGGCTCGTGCACGCCTACGATGCGGCGGGCGAGCTGTTCGAGAGCAGCGATTCCCTGCACGGGCACGAGTACTACTCGTACATCAACGGCATCGTGTTCGTGATCGACCCCCTCTCGCTCGAACAGCTTCGTTCCGAACTGCGAGCGGGCGGGGATCCCGCCTCCTCGCGCAGCATGCCGAGTTCGGAAGCGCCGCAGTTCGTCTACGACCGCATGGTTCAGCAGCTGCGCAGCCACCTCGGAGTGCGCGGCCAAATCAGCACACTGCCCATCGCGGTCGTCGTGACCAAGACGGACGTGCTTGGTATCGCCGGGCGAATCGAGGGCGAAACGTCGAGTGGCGCGCAAAAGGGCCGGCACACGGGCAGTTCGGGCGCGGTGCGCGCCTGGCTTGTCGCGAGTGGCGAAGGCAATCTCGTGCGCGGCGTCGAGAACGATTTCCGGCACGTCCGCTACTTCCACTGCAGCGCGCTCGGCCGGGCGCCCAGCACGGACACCGCGCGCTTCGAGCCGCGCGGTGTGCTCGGCCCACTGGGCTGGCTGCTCGGCCGGAACCACTTCCATGGCCTGCCCGGCGGCCCCGGTCTCGGGTTTCCCGGTCAGCTGGCTCGAGTGCTGCGCCGCGTGAGCGCGCCCGTGGCGGCCGCGGCGATGGTCGCCGCCATGGTCGCGAGCGGCTTCGGCATGTGGTCACTCGCGGCTTCGCGACTCGGGGTCGTCGAGGCTTGGGCGCCTCCGGGCCAGTCGTTCCAGCTCACGGACTCCCAGTCGCGCCCCATCTGGAATACGGGGAGCACGGGGGTGTGGGACCTGCACTGGCTGTGGCTCACGCGGCCGTTCGAGGCCGCTTACCAGCAGGCGCGCTCGGCGAACCAGTCGCATCTGTGGATGATCCTGTCGCCCGGGCGCTACAGACTCTCCGTGCACAACGGGCCGTACGTGACGACCGACATGCGCGAGTTCGACGTGCAAGCGGGCCGGGTCGCCTCGGTCGACATGCGGGTGGCCCTGGCGAGGGCCGTATGGCGGATCCGCAGCGTTCCACGCGCGCGAGTGCTGATCGACGGCAACGAGCTCGGAATGACGCCGCTCGAGGTCCGCGAAGTGCCCTATGGCACACACACCTTGTCCCTGCTGCTGCGCGGCCGAGTGCCTTTGCGGCTCAACATCAACGTGGAGGATTCGGGGCTTCACGAGTACTCGTACCGCCTCACGCGAGGTCGCTGGGAAGACGAACCCGGCTGGGCGGTGCGCCAGGCGGTCGTTCCCGGGACGCTCCTCGCCACGCCGCTCACGGACAGGCCTGCGAGCAGGACCACGACTGCCCCCGCCGGTGTGGCGCCCGTCGGTGTCGCCCCGGTGAGCGATGGTGGCGGGACGACCGAAGCCGCCTCCGGCACCGAATCGCCCGGAGAAGCCACGACGGTGGCCGAGGGCGGTGGTGAGGTCGGGAGCGACGGGACCGGCGCGCCGCACGTCGTGCGGGCGCGCATCACGAACGTCGACGACATCGGCGCGCTTTACGTGAACGGGCTGGAAGTGCTGCGCACGGCCTGGGGGCAGGGCCCGGGCGGGAAGCCCCTTGGGCACGAGCCCGGGCGGACGGACTGGATCGACATCACCGAGCATTGCCGGCCAGGGGTCAACGAGGTGCGACTGTGGGTGTTCAATGTCGCGGGCTGCTGTGGTGTGAGCAGCACGTTCGACGTGCAGGTGGACGGCGTCGGTGTCGTGCACGAGGCGTTCACGGTGGAGTCGTCGACGGGCGGCGTGAAGTTCGACCAGCGGCGATCGTTCGAGTTTCCAGGCAACTGAGTGCAGCAGGCGGACCGCATGTTCGCCGCTGCGGAACCGGGGGGGGGAGGAGATGGGCGACCGTCGATTCGATGAAGGCTTGGCCGCCGCGGAAAGCGGCGATTTCGCGAAGGCACACCGCGTCTGGCTGGAACTCGCGAGCGAAAACTCGGCGGACGCGCAGTTCGCGCTAGGCCAGATGTACGTGCGCGGCGACGGCGTGGAGCACGATGCCGCGGAGGCGGTGCGATGGCTTGCACTGGCGGCGGACCAGGGACACTGCGAGGCACAGTATTCCATGGGCGCAGCGCATACCCTCGGCTTCGGCGTCGAGCGCAGCACGGGAAAAGCGTTTCAGTGGTACCTCAAGTCCGCCCGCCAGGGCTTTGCCGACGCGCAGTACGAAGTCGGCTGCATGTGCATCGATGGTCGCGCCGTACGCGACTACGAGGCCGCGGTCCGATGGTTCCGGGAGGCCGCAGATCTCGGTCACGGCGGGGCGATGATGCAGCTCGGAATCCTCTACGACGAAGGCCAAGGAGTGCCCATGGATCATGCCGAAGCGGAACGCCTGCTTCATGCCGCCGCTCGGGACGGCTGGCCGACCGCCCACTTCGTACTCGGGCGCAGGCACGCGGAGGGCAAGTTCGTACGGAGGGACGACGAGGCAGCACTGCAATGCTTCCGCGCAGCGGCGGAACTCGGCGACGCCCACGGACAGAACGCGCTCGGGTACATGTATGACTACGGCCGTGCGGTGCCGACGGACGAGCAGGCAGCATTGGAGTGGTACTCGCGCGCAGCCGAACAGGGGCTGAAGTCCGGTACGTTCAACGTCCGCCAGATGAAGGCAGAACACAGGCTGCCGCGCGTGATGTACTGAGGTCCCTCGTCACCCGATCGTCACCAGCGGTACCTGCCGCGGCTTCTTCAGCGATTCGCCGAGCAGCGTGACTGGCGTCGTGCCGACCACCTTCACGCGCGCGAGCTCGCCGGGCTGGGTGCCGTCGTCGGTGAACACGACGGTCTTGAACTCCGCGCTCTTGCCGTAGAGCTGCGTGCCGTCGCGGTGGCTCACGTTCTCGACCAGCACCTCGACTTCGGCGCCGAGAAGCGCGTCGTTGATCTCGGCCGAGATCGCCATCTGCTCGTCGATCAGGCGCGTCAGGCGGCGGCCCTTCTCGTCCTCGGTCACGGTCTCGGGCCACTTGAAGGCCTTCGTGTCCGGGCGCGCGGAGTACTTGAACAGGAACGCGCTGTCGAAGCGCGCCTCCTTCAGGTACGCGGAAGTCATCTCGAACTCCTCCTCGGTCTCGCCGGGGAAGCCGACGATCACGTCGGTCGAGAGCGCCATCTTTGGCACGCGCGCGCGCAGCTTCGCCACCACGTCGCGGAAGGTCGCCATGTCGTACGTGCGGTTCATGGCGTCCAGCACTCGGTCCGAGCCGGACTGCAGCGGCAGGTGCACGTGCGGCATGACCTTCTCGCACTCGGCCATCGCCGCGATCACGCGGTCGGTCATGTCGCTCGGATGCGGTGACGTGAAGCGGATGCGCTTCACGCCGGCCACGCCGTTCGCCGCGCGCAGCAGGTCGGCGAAGTCGTTCGTGTCGTGCTTCCACGAGTTCACGGTCTGTCCGAGGAACACGATCTCGCAGAAGCCCCGGGCGGCGGCGTGCTCCACCTGCCGCACGAGATCGGCGAGCGGGATGCTGCGCTCACGGCCGCGCGTGTAGGGGACGACGCAGTACGTGCAGAACTTGTCGCAGCCGCGCTGCACGGTCACCCACGCGCGCACGCCGGCGACGCGCTTGGGCTCGAGGTCGCCGTAGGTCTCGTCACGATCGAGGCGAATCTCCGCGACCGGGGCGCCAGCGGCGCTCTTGAGCAAGTTGGGCAGGTCGCGATAGCCGTCGGGTCCCACGACCAGGTCGAGCACGCGCTTGGTGTCGAGCAGCTTCTTGCGCAGGTGCTGCGCCATGCACCCGGCGACGCCGACCACGAGCGCGGGGTTCTTCATCTTCAGGTGCGCGAACTCCCCGAGACGCCCGAGCACGCGCAGCTCCGCGTGCTCGCGGATCGCGCAGGTGTTCAGGATCACCGCGTCGGCTTCGTCCGGGCGCGGCACGAGCTCCATGCCGGCGCGTTCGAGCACACCGGCCATGAGTTCGCTGTCGGCCACGTTCATCTGGCAGCCGTAGGTTTCGAGGAAGACGCGTTTCATGAGGGCGGGAACGCTACCACGCGCGCGACGTCTGCAGCCAGCGCGGGGCAACGGGTGCGGGCATCCGCGGCGCACCGCGAACGGTACGTCAGCGCCCGGGCGTGAACCGGATGGCGAGCACCGTGACGTCGTCGGTCGGAACCGGGCGGCCGCTCCAGTTGCGGATGGCCTTCACGATGTCGTTCACGACGAGGTCGAGCGGCTGGCGGCGCAACTCCACGAGATATTCCGTGAGCCGCTCGTAGCCGAAGGTCTGGCCCATGACGTTGCGTGCGCCGAGCACGCCGTCGCTCACTGCGACGACGAGGTCGCCGGGCAGCAACCGCACCTGTTCGTCCTCGAACGTGTCCTGCGCCGACGTACCCGCGCTCGGCGTGTTGCCCGCGAGCATCGAGACGGGGTTGTCGTCGGAAGGCACCCAGAGCGGCGGCGGGTAGCCGGCGTTCGTGCACGTGAGCAGGCCGCCGGGCGAGAGCTGCGCGAGCCAGAGCGCGGTCGTGCGCCGTCCGCCCGAGCGCAGGTGCAGCTCCGAGCCGATGCGCGAGACGATCGCGGCGGGCGAGGCCTCGGCGGTGCAGCCCGAGACGAACAGCCCCTGCACGAACGCCGCGGTCAGCGCGGCCTCGACCCCGTCGCCCGCGACGTCCGCGACGAGCAGCGACTGCGCGCCGTTCGCGTGCGGGACGCGGTCGGCGGTGTCGCCACCTTCGTACGCGCTCGCCAGCCGCGCGTAGGCGACCTCGTAGAAGCGCGACTCGAACGTGCCGGTCGGCAGCAGCGTGCGGCCCGAGAGCCCGCTCGAATCGCGCAGCTGCTGCGCGAGCTGCTCGGCGCGCTGAGCCTGCATCGCGCGCTCGATGGCGGCCGCGACGGGGGGCAGCATGGCGGACAGCGCCTCGAGGTCGGCGTTCTGGAAGACGGGTGCGGGTGCGGTGCGCGCGAGGTTCAGCACGCCGAGGATGCCTTCGTGCGACTCGAGCGGCACGCACAGCGCGGACTCGATCGCCTGCTCGGCCGTGCCGTTCAGCGCTTCGCCGCGCACCTCGCCGTTGAGCACGAGGCCCTGGTGCTTGCGGTACACCCACTCGGAGATGCTGTTCGGGCGCCACTCGGTGTCGCGGCCGATCAGCTCGGGACGCAGGCCCATCCCGGCGACGATGCGCAGCCGGCCGGTCTCGGGGTTGATGACCATGAGGGACGCGCGCTTGGCGGACGTCGCGCGCACGAGCGGCGCGAGCAGCTGCGCACCCACGTCACGCAGGTCGAGCGTCGGGACGATGCGAAGGCTCGCTTCGAACAGCTCGGCCGCCGTGCCGGCCGGCATGGCCGCCGCGGTGGATTCGATCGAGGTCTCCGGGCGCGGTTCGTTCACGCGGCTTCGCTCCGCGGGGGCGTGAGCGCCTGCTGCAGGTCGGTCATGAAGAAGGGCTTCGAGAGCAGGCCGTCCGGCTCGTCGGCGTCGCCGGCGAACGTGTCCGCCTCGACGTAGTCTCCGGTCATGAGCAACACGCGCGTCTCGGGGTTCAGGGCGCGGATCTCGTGGAGCAGCTGCAGCCCGTCCACTTCCGGCATGTGCAGGTCCACGATCGCGCACTCGATCGCGGGAAAGTGCGCACGGAACAGCTCGAGCGCCTGGGTGCCGGTGTTGGCGAGCAGGGGCTGCCAGCCGAGCGAGCGCGCCATGGAATGGAGCACTTCGAGCACGGCGGGTTCGTCGTCCGCGATCAGGACGAACGGTGTGTCGGCAGGATGGGGGATCGAAAACGGCACGACTGGCCCTCCTCGGGAGAGGTCTCGCCAGACGGAGGGGCCGTCGTCGCAGGGGTTTCATCGGCCGGAAGGGGGCGCGCCTTGAGCAGGCGTTCGCCCTCCCGGCATTGGACCCGCCGGGACGCGCTGGTATGGTGCCGGGCCGAAAGGGTCCCGGACGGGACCGCCCGCGGATTCGTCGGTCGCCCGAGCGGCGCCGGTCCCCCGCCATCACTCCAGCAGCGAGCATCCATCCGCCATGTCGACCAAGCCTTCCAAGCACCTCGTGACGTTCCCGAACCCGAGCCCGGGCCGGGACTACCTCATCCGCCACGAGTGCCCCGAGTACACCGCGAACTGCCCCGTCACCGGCCAGCCCGACTTCGGCACCATCGTCGTGCTCTACACGCCCGACAAGCTGTGCGTCGAGCTCAAGTCGCTGAAGCTCTACATCTGGGCCTTCCGCAACGAGGGGCACTACTTCGAGCAGGTCACGAACCAGATCCTCGACGACCTCGTGAAGGCGGTGAAGCCCCGCCGCATGACGATCGCGGGCCTGTTCAACGTGCGCGGCGGCATCACGACCCGCGTCGTCGCCCGCTACACCAAGCCGGGCTCGAGGGGCCGCGCGAAGCGCTAGGCCGCACATTCGTTCTGGCGCCGCGGGCGCGTCACGGCCTACTGTCTTCGGGCCGGTGACGCGCCCGTTCCGCATGCGGGCCGCGCCATCCGGCACCGCCGGCCGCGGTCGTTCGGGAGGAAGCTCGCACCCCCGGGAGCACATGCGCCGTTCGAGAGGATTGTTCGCGCTTCTGTCGTCGCTCGCCCTGCCGGCGCTGGTGTCGGCCGCGTTCGCCGCGGCCCCCGCCTACGAGCCTGGCGAGGTGCTCGTGCGCTTTCGCGCCGAGATGGGCGCGGCGCGCCGTGCCGCGCTGCGCGAGGACCTGGGCGCCACGCTGGTCGAGCGCTTCGACGTGCCGGGCCTCGAACGACTGCGCGTCGCCGGTCGCGTCGAGGACGCGGTCGCCGCGCTGCGCGCGCGCGCCGACGTCGCGTACGCCGAGCCCAACTGGTTGTGGAGCGCCGACGCGCGGCCGAACGATCCGTCCTACCCGCAGCTGTGGGGGCTGCGCAACGCCGGGCAGACGGGCGGTACGCCCGGCGCGGACATCCACGCGGAGGCCGCGTGGGACGCCTTCACCGGCGACCCCGAGATGCTCGTGGGCGTCATCGACTCCGGTGTCGAGGTCGGGCACCCCGACCTGCTCGCGAACCTCTGGACGAATCCCGGGGAGGTCGTCGGCAACCAGATCGACGACGACGGCAACGGCTACGTGGACGACGTGCATGGATACGACTTCGCCAACCGCGACGGCGATCCTTCCGACGACAACGGTCACGGCACGCACGTCGCCGGTACGATCGCGGCCACGGGCAACAACCGCATCGGCGTCGTGGGCGTGAACTGGCGCGCGAAGATCGTGGCGCTCAAGTTCCTGCGCGCCTCGGGCTCGGGCAACACCGCCGACGCGATCGCCGCGATCCAGTACGCGGTCCGCATGCACGTGCGCGTGCTCAACAACTCGTGGGGTGGTGGACCGTATTCGCAGGCGCTCCACGACGCGATCGCGGCGGCGGGCGAGGCCGGGATCGTCTTCGTGGCCGCGGCGGGCAACTCCGGGCTCGACAACGACGTCGTGCCGCAGTACCCGGCGAGCATCGACCTGCCGAACGTGATCGCGGTCGCGGCCACCGATCGCGACGACCAGCTGGCCGCATTCTCGAACTGGGGCGCGTCTTCGGTGGATATCGCCGCTCCCGGCGTGGACATCTACTCGACCTGGCCCGGGCGCACCTACCAGTACCTCTCGGGCACGTCGATGGCGGCGCCGTTCGTCTCCGGTGCGTGCGCGCTGCTGCTCGGACGCTTTCCCGACATGGGGCCGGCGCAGCTGCGCGCGCGCCTGCTGTCGACCGCGGACCGGCTGCCGTGGCTCGCCGGTCGCGTCGCGAGCGGGGCGCGGCTCAACCTGTTCCTCGCATCGGCCGACCCCGACACGATCCCCCCCGGGGCGGTGACCGACCTCGCACCCGAGGAGCCCGGCTCGACTTCGTACGACTTCACGTGGACCGCGACCGGTGACGACGGCCCGGCGGGGCGTGCGACGAGCTACGAACTGCGCTGGTCCACCTCGCCGATCGACTCGAACACGTTCGCGGAAGCGACGCCGAGCGCCGTGGGTGCGCCCGAACCGTCGGGCGCCCCGGAGCACGTGCGCGTGTTCGGGCTGCCGCTCGGCGCCGACGTCTACGTGGCGCTGCGTGCACGCGACGAGTTCGGCAACGCGGGGCCGCTCTCGAACGCCGTGCGCGTCACGACGCTGCCGGCGCCGCGCGCCGGCGTGGCCCCACTCGCATTCGAAGCCGACCTGCGCACGGGCGAGTCCGTCGAGGAGGCGCTCGTCCTGCGCAACGACTCGCCGGGCACGCTCGAGTGGAGCGTGCCGACGCCCGCGCTCGAGGTCAGCGCGTCGGCGACGGTCGTCTGGCCCGACGAAGAGCCCGCGAAAGGGCGTGACGGCGCGCCGCGTGGTCCGCAGGCGGACGCCGCGGGCGGGCCGGATCCATTCGGGTATCGCTGGCTCGATTCGTCCGATCCGCGTGGACCGGCGTTCGCGTGGGTGGACGTCGCGAGCCCCGAGCGCGCGGTCGCGCTCACCGGTGACGACGAACTCTCGGGCGAAGTGCCGATCGGGTTCTCGTTCCCGTTCTACGGCCGCCGCCACACGAGCGTGCGCGTGAGCACGAACGGCTACCTCACGTTCGGGAACGACCCGGTGCCGTTCACGAACTCGGGGCTGCCCTCGACGCGCGGCGTCCACACGATGATCGCGCCATGCTGGGACGACCTGAACTTCGGCGCGAGCACGAAGCGCGCATACGCCGCGCTCGTGGACGGACGCTTCGTCGTCACCTGGCTCGACGTGCCGCGCTACGCCGATCCCGCGTCCGCGCAGACGTTCCAGACGGTCCTGTATCCCTCGGGCGAGATCCGCTTCCAGTACCTCGCGGGGACGGGCGTGCGGAACAACTGTACCGTGGGCGTCCAGGACACGACGCGCACGATCGGGCTCACGGTGAGCTTCAACCAGGACTACGTGCGCGACAGCCTCGCGGTGCGCATCATGCCGCTGCGGCAGTGGCTCACGGTGACGCCGCCCTCGGGCTTCCTCGCCCCGGGCGCGACGGCGACCGCGCACGTGCGCCTCGACGCGAGCGCGCTGCCGACCGCCACGTACACGGGGGCCGTGCACGTGCGCACGAACGACCCGCTCGCACCCGACGTCGCGCTTCCCGTGACGATGCGCGTCGAGGGCGCGCCCGACGTGCGCTTCGGGCCCGACACGCTCGACTTCGGCCACGTCTTCGTGGGCGCCGCCGACACGCTCATGCTGAACGTCGGCAACGACGGCGTGGACGCGCTGCACCTGCTCTGGCGCCGTGTCGAGGCGCCGTTCGCGATCGCGTTCGAGCCGCGCACGCTGCTGCCCGGCGAGACGGCGGCGTTCCCGGTCGTGTTCGCGCCACGGGCGAGCGGAGTGTTCGAACAGACGCTCGACGTGGGCTGCGACGATCCCGACATGGGGCTGCTGCACGTCGTGCTGCGCGGCTCGGCGGCGCCGCCGCCGGTGGCGGTGTACGGCGCCGACTCGCTGCGCCTCGTGACCGCGAACGGCATCGGCGACGCCGTGCGCGACCGCACCGTGCCGCTGCGGTTGCGCAACGAGGGCGGCTCGCCGCTGCACTGGCGCGCGCTCGTCGAGACCTCCGGGCCGGTCTCGGGCACGCGCGCGCCGGCGGCCGAGGGCGTGCCGCACACGTCCGGCGCGGGCGGACCCGACGCCGCGGGCTACCGCTGGACCGACAGCGACGCGCCCGGCGGGCCCGCGTTCCAGTGGCAGGAGATCGCCACGACGGGCACGCGGCTCTTCGGCAGCGCCGACGACTCGACGCGCACGGACGTGGCGCTGCCGTTCGATTTTCCGTTCTACGGCGGCGTCTACCGCAGCGTGAACGTGTGCACGAACGGCTGGTTGTCGTTCCTCGACCGCCGCTCGAGTTTCCGCGACGTGTCGTTGCCCGACACGGCCGCGGCCGTGCCGCGCGCCCTGATCGCGCCGTGGTGGGACGACCTCGACCTGCGCACGACGACGGGCGGGGGGCGGGCGTACGCGCACTACGACGGTTCGCGCTTCATCCTCGAGTGGCGTGACGCCGTGCACTACGCCGTCGGCGGGCCGTACACGTTCCAGGTGCTGCTGTCGCCGAGCGGCGCGATCGACTTCCAGTACCTGAGCGTCGCGAGTCCCGCCGATCGCGCGACGATCGGCATCCAGGACGAGACCGGCACGCGCGGGCTCACGCTCGCGCACGACGCGCCGTACGCGCACTCCGGACTGCGCGTGCGCATCCAGCGCCTGCCCGAGTGGCTCTCGGTCGTGCCCGACAGCGGCGTGATCGCGCCCGGCGCCGAGGACACGCTGCAGGTGGGGATGAGCGCGCGCGGCTATGCGGACGGGGAGTACGGCGGCGCACTCGAGTTCGTGAGCGACGACATCGCCGCGCCGAGCCGGCTCGTCGGTGCGCGCATGGTGGTCTCGCGCACGAACGTGGCGCTCGCCGCTTCGCCGGGCACCGTCGGCTCCCTCGCGCACGCCAGCCAGGTACGCGTGCACGGCCCGGCGGGAGCGGGGCTCACGGAACTGGCTCCCGGGCACACGACGCTCGGCGGCGTGCGCCCGTCCGGCGCCCCGGTCGTGGACGAACCCGGGCGCGTCACGCTCGAGTTCGACGCTCTCGACTACGTGCTCGGACGCCTCCCCGAGGGCGAACACCGGCTTCCGTTCGTCGCGCTCGCGGGGGATCGCACGTGGTTGTCCGACAGCGTGTTGGTGCGGGTGTCTCGTCCGGAGCTCGAAGTGGCCGGGATGCCCGGCTGGGACGACGGCCTGCCGCGCCTCGAGGCGCTCAGCGGCAAGCCCCTGGCGCTCGCGTTCCAGCCGCCGGCGCTCGCCGATCGCTACGAGGTCGCGCTCTCGCTCGACGGCGGCCGGGCCTGGATCACACTCGCCTCGACACCCGCGCCCGCATGGGTGCTGACGCCGTTGGTGGTGAGCGACGGATCGCTGGTCGAGGTGAGCGCGTGGAGCGCCGACTCGCTCACGGGCGTCTGGCTGTCCGCGCCCTTCCGCGTGAATCCGCCGCCGAGCACGGGCGTGGAGCCGGCCGTTCCGGGCGAGTTCGCGCTGCGCCTCCTCGGCGCCCGCCCGGGGCAGCTGCCCGTCCGGCTGCAGTTCGACGTGCCGGCGGGGGCGGACGGCGCGCTCGAGGTGTTCGATCTGCGCGGCGCCCGCGTGCGCACGCTGGCGCGCGGCGCACTCGTCGCCGGAAGGCACGCGTTCGACTGGGACGGGCGGGGGAACTCCGGCGAAGCGGCGGCCAGCGGCGTCTATTTCGTGCGGGCCCGGCTCGGCGGAGCGGCGATCGTCCGGCGCGTCGTGCTCACGCGTTGAGCGCCCGCGCTCTCGGCGCTTGACGGTTGTTCCCGAGACCGAAACACTGCGCGCGCAAACCCGTATCGGTGGGGCGACTCACGGGCACTCGCAACGGAGGGGGCAGGCCGCGGCATGTGGATCAACGCGACGGGACTGGCGACGGGCAATCTCGTGCTGGGCGGGCTCGTGTTCCTGCTCGGGCTCGTGATCCTGCGCGAGAACCCCGGCCAGCGCCTCAACCGCGTCGTGTCGCTGCTGCTGTTCTTCGGCGGCTTCGGCGCCGTGCTCTCGGCGCTGTCGCTGCTCGCGCCGGCGGGCTCGGCCGGTGCGACCCTGCCCGAGACGGCGGCGTACCTCTGGGAGCTGTTCTTCCCGACCGCCTTCCTGCTTGCGAGCATCTTCCCCGAGGAGCGCGCGTTCACGCGCCGCATCGAGCTGCCGGGCGGCCTGCGCACGCCGAGCTTCATGCTGCTCGTGTTCGCGCCGCACGTCTTCCACTTCCTGCTCATGCTGCTCATGAGCATGTGGAAGCCGGAGACCGACCCCGTGCTGTCGGTGCCGGCGGCCGTGCGCCCGCTGTTCGGCGGCTTCGCCGTCATCGCGCGCGTGTGGCTCGGCGTGCACCGGTCGTTGTTCTCGCTCGTCGACCTCGGTTTCGGCGCGGGGGCGATCGCCCTGCTGCTCGGCAGCTGGCGCACCACGCAGGTACCGCGCATCCGCGCGCAGATCGGCGCGATCACGGTCGGGCTCATCTGCTGCCTCGCGCTATACGCCTCGGCCACGTCGGTGCCCACGCTCTTCGGGCTCAAGCTCTCGCGCGAATGGCAGAGCCTGCTCACGACCGCCGCGCTGCTGCTCGGCTCGGGCTCGATCGCGTACGCGATGGTGCGGTTCAAGTTCCTCGACGCGAAGCTCATCGCGCGCCGCGGCATCCTCTACGCGCTCGCCTCGGCCGTGCTGATCGGCTTCTACCTGCTCGTCGTCGAGAAGGTGAACGCGTACGTGTCGAAGGCCTTCGGACTCGACGCGCGCGTGGTCGAACCGGTGTTCCTGATCATGGCGCTCACGCTGTTCCAGCCCGCGATCGCCCGGCTCGAGGAGTCGCTCGACCAGATGTTCCTGCGCGATCCCGGCGACTACCGCAACGTGCTGCGCGCGCTCGGCCGCGAACTGCAGACGACGATCGATCTCGACGACCTGCTCACTCGCGCGGCGCGCACGATGACCGAGGCGCTGCTGCTGCGCTCGTCGTACGTGCTCGCGGTGACGCCGCAGGGTCCGGTCTCGCGCGCCGGAGCGGGCGATCCGCTCGACGACGCGGCGATGCAGCAGCTCGCCTCGATCGCGGGCCGTCTCGAGCAGGGGCGCGCCGTCTTCCGGCTCGCCGATCCCATCGACGGCCTGCGCCGCGCCGACCGCGAACTGCTCGTGCACAAGCTGGGCGGCGAACTCATGCTGCCGCTGCGCTGGCGCGGCGAGACGCTCGGGCTCGTGCTGCTCGGCGAGAAGCTGACGCGCACCGAGTACACGTCCGAGGACGAGACGCTGCTGCAGGGACTCGCCTCGCAGATGGCCGTGTCGCTGCAGAACGCGCTCCTGCTGCGCGACCGGCTGCAGGTCGCGCGCCTCGAGGAGGAACTGCACCTCGCGCACCAGATCCAGCGCACGTTCCTGCGCTCGGAGTTCCCGGTCATGCCACGGTGCGAGGTGCACGCGATCAACATCTCGTCGCGCCAGGTCGGCGGCGACTACTACGACGTCGTGCCGTGCGAGGACGGCTCGTTCCTCGTCGCGATCGCGGACGTGGCGGGCAAGGGCGTGCCGGCCGCGCTCATGTCGTCCATGCTGCAGGCCGCGCTCCGCACACACTCGCGTTCGGCCGAACCCGTGAGCACGATCCTGCGCAACATCAACGCGCTCGTGTACCGCAGCACCGCCGTGCACCAGTTCGCGACGTTCTTCCTCGCGCGCGTGGACGCCGCGGGCCGCCACCTCACGTTCTGCAACGCGGGGCACAACTGGCCTGCGCTCGTGCGCAGCGACGGCACGACGGTGTTCCTCGAGCGCGGCGGGCTGCTGCTCGGCGTGCTCGAGGACATCCAGCTCGAGCACGAGCGCGTGGATCTGCAGCCGGGCGACGTGCTCGTACTCTTCACCGACGGCATCAGCGAGGCGGCCAATCGCGACGGCGAGCTCTTCGGCGAGCAGCGTGTCGCCGAGATCGTACGCGAACTCGACCGCCCGCTCGACGCGCGCACGATCACCGCGCGGCTGCTCGACGAGGTCGAGGCGCACCTCGGGGCGGAGGAAGCGCAGGACGACCGCACGCTGCTCGTGCTGCGCGTGCACGAGGGCGCGGACGACGCGGCCGCGGACGTGCCCGCCGGCGAGCCGGTCGAGGCCCGCGCGGACTGACCGCCGTCAGCGGCGCGAGCCCGCGCGTGCGCGCGGCTTCGCGGGCGGAGCGCTCGCCAAGCGGTGCACCGTGCCGTCGTCGCTCGTCACGTACAGCTCACCCGTCGCGTCCTCACCGAAGCTCGTGATCGAGCCGAGCGGTCCGACGTTCCACTCGCGTCGATCGCTCACGCGCCCTTCGCTCCATCGGAACGAGCGGATCCAGCCGCGGCAGTAATCGGCGAAGAAGTACGTGCCGGCGAGCGCGGGCATGGCGCGGCCGCGATACACGTAGCCGCCGGTCACGGAACAGCCCTCCGAGTGCCCGTACTCGAGCACGGGGTCCGTCGTGCCCCGATGCAGGGGAGGGGCGCGGAAGGCGTGCAGTCCCTCGCGCGCGTTCCAGCCGTAGTCGAGCCCGGCGTCGGTGACCTTCGCGACGTTCACTTCCTCCCAGGCGTTCTGCCCGACGTCGGCGACGTACACGTACGGCGCGCCGCGGTCGAACGAGAAGCGCCAGGGATTGCGCAGTCCCGTCGCCCAGATCTCCGCCCGTGCGCCGCTGCGCTGCACGAACGGATTGTCGGCGGGCACCGTGTAGGGCGGGTGGTCCACGTCCAGACGCAGCATCTTGCCGAGCAGCGTCGCGGGGTCCTGGCCGTTGCCGTGCGGGTCGCCGCCCGCGCCGCCGTCACCCATGCCGACCCAGAGCATGCCGTCGGGTGCGAAGGCGATCATGCCGCCGTTGTGGTTCGCATACGGCTGCTCGACCGTCAGCACCGGCGAGGCGCTCGCGCGATCCGCCACGTCGGAGAGTGGCCCGGCCTTGAAGCGCACGATCTGAGTGTCGCCGTCCTTGTCGGTGTAGTTCACGAAGAAGAAGCCGTTGCGCGCGAAGAGCGGATGGAACGCGAGCCCGAGCAGGCCACGCTCGCCGCCGAAGCCGACGCGGTCCGTGAGATCGAGGAACGGCCGCTCGAGCAGCTTGCCGTCGCGCACGACACGGATGCGGCCGGGCTGCTCGAGGACGAACAGCCGCGGGTCACCCGCCGGTGCGGTGACGAAGACCGGCGAGCGCAGGCCGCGCACGACCAGTTCGGCGCGCAGCCCCTCGGAGCGGACGTACTGGACTTCGCGGGCGTCGGTCCGGTGGGCCGGGAGGGCGATCGAGAGGACGAGTGCGAGGGCGAGGGGTGGGCGCATGGCGCGCACACTAGCCGGACCGGGGGTGGGAGCCGCAAGAGCGCTTGCGGCTCCAAGAAAAGGTTGGACAGCCCGCCATGGGTCCTGCTATTAGGTGGCACTAACGCAGTGCAGCCTTCACGAAGGAGTCGTCATGTTGCTCGGGAAGTACCAGGCCCAGCGCCCGCTGAGTCCCAGCCACGAACACTACCTGCGCGCCATCTGGGACCTGCGCAACCAGCGCGGCTACGCCCGCATGGCGGACGTGGCGCGTGCGCTCGGCGTCGCCCCGGCGACCCTCTCGGTGGGCCTGCGCCCGCTCGAGCAGCGCGGGCTCATCGCGCACGACGAAGCTCGATTCCTGCTGCTCACGCCCGCGGGCGAGCGCGCCGCGCGCGAGGTGCACCACCGCTTCCAGGTGTTGCGCACGTTCCTGCAGGAAGTGCTCGGGGTCGAACGTGAGACCGCCGAGAGTGAAGCTTGCCTGATCGAGCACGACATCAGTCCCGGCACCACGAGCCGCTTCGTGGACTTCCTCAAACTCCTGCACGAGGACCCCGAAGTCGCGGGGTTGCTGCGGGAGCGCTACGCCGCCTACCGCCGTTCCTGCGAGCCGAGCGACGCCTGCTCGACCTGCGGGCTCGGCTGCCTCGTTCCCGCGCCGCGTTGAACACCCGTTCCTCTCTCCATCCCGAGGACTTCATGCACACCACCGCCACTCCCGAGGCCGCCGTCGCGGCCGCCGGCAAGCCCGCCATCGCGTTCGTCGCCGTCAACTACATCCACTGCGAGAGCGACTACGTCGAGCGCTTCGAGGAACTCTTCCGCACCCGCGCCCACGCGATCGACCGCATCCCGGGTTTCGTCTCGATGCGCGTGCTCAAGCCCTCGGCGCCGGGCGGGGACTATCTCATCGTGAGCGAATGGTCCGATCCGGGCGCATTCGACTCGTGGCGGCAGTCGCCCGAGTTTCTCGAGGGCCACAAGCGCGGCTTCGCCGACGTACGCGCCGCCCGTGAGGAGGGGCGCACTCCGCCGATGACTTCGCGTTTCGAGACCTATTCCGTACTCTGCGACTGAGTCTGGAGGCGGAGGCGCCCTTCCGGGAACCCCGAAGGATTCAGGGGCCGCCTCCGCCGCCGATACTGGGCCGACACCGCCGCATCGCGCGGCGGGCCGGAGCGAGACATGATCTTCGAGAACGACCTCTTCCGATTCGGGACGAGCGGCACGCTGATCGCCCTGTACGGCGCCGTGGACCACGCGGCGCGTCGCGCAGGTGGGGATCCACTGCGCGCGCGCGTGAAGCCGCCGCGCTGGCTCGGGGCGCTCATCTTCCTTTCCGTGCTCGTCTTCTATCTCACGATCAAACCCTCGGGCGGCGCCTGGGCGCAGGGCGCCGGGAACGTCGCCGGCATCGCGCTCGCGGGACTGGCGATGGCGTTGCGCTGGAGCACGCGGCGCGGCATCGCTTCGCTGCGCCAGCCCGACGTCGCGGCGCGCATGCTCTTCTACGTGGCGCTGCCGATGGCCGTGGGCTCGGCGCCGGGCGCGCTCGCGCTGACGCTGCCGGCCGTGCTGGCGTCCGCCTGGTGCAGCCGCCGCGAGGACGCGATCCTGCTCGCCGAGCACGGCGAGCCTTGGGCGCGCCGCATGGCGACCAGCGCACGCTGGGTGCCCGGACTCTGGTGACGCACCGCACGACGCACGAAGGCCCGCGGCGACGATGCCGCGGGCCTTCGTCTTTCGTCGCGGCGCGCGACGGTCAGAACTGGTGCTTCTCGGTCGAGTCGTCGAGCGCCTTGGTGCTGCTCTCGCCGCCCGAGATCGTCTCCTGCAGCGCGTCGAACCAGCCGGTGCCGACGAACTTCTGGTGCGTCACCGCGCCGTAGC
The DNA here is from genome assembly GCA_016215625.1 of Candidatus Eiseniibacteriota bacterium. Classification (GTDB taxonomy): domain Bacteria; phylum Eisenbacteria; class RBG-16-71-46; order RBG-16-71-46; family RBG-16-71-46; genus CAIXRL01. The sequence continues at coordinate 39,395 of JACRIW010000058.1, forward strand.
CCGCGCTCTTCTGCAGGTCGAACTCGCGGTCCTGGAGCCGCGAGTACGCCGTCATGGCCTCGTCGCGATAGCCGCTCGCGAGCTCGAACATGGACAGGTTGAGCGCGTGGAAGCCCGCGAGCGTCACGAACTGGAAGGCGTAGCCCATCGCACCCAGCTCGCGCTGGAACTTCGCGATCGTGGCGGCGTCGAGTTTCTTCGACCAGTTGAAGGACGGCGAACAGTTGTACGCGAGGCGCTTGCCCGGGTACCGCGCGTGGATGCCTTCGGCGAAGCGCTTCGCCTCGTCGAGGTCCGGCGTGCTCGTCTCGCACCACACGAGGTCGGCGACGGGCGCATACGCGAGGCCGCGGGCGATCGCGGCCTCGAGGCTGCCGCGGTACTTCCAGAATCCCTCCACCGTGCGCGTGCGCTCGAGGAACGCGTGGTCGCGCTCGTCCACGTCGGACGTGATGAGCGTGGCGCTGTGCGCGTCGGTGCGCGCGACGAGCACGGTCGGCACGTCGAGCACGTCGGCCGCGAGCCGCGCCGCCTGCAGCTTCTGCACGAACTCGCGCGTCGGCACGAGCACCTTGCCGCCCATGTGGCCGCACTTCTTCGCGGAAGCGAGCTGGTCCTCGAAGTGCACGCCCGCGGCGCCCGCTTCGACGAGCGCCTTCATGAGTTCGTACGCGTTCAGGTCGCCGCCGAAGCCGGCCTCGGCGTCCGCGACGATCGGCGCGAACCAGTGCACGTCCGAGCGGCCTTCGAGGTGCGCGATCTGGTCGGCGCGCGTGAGCGCGGCGTTGATGCGGCGCACGACGTTCGGCACCGAGTCGACGGGGTAGAGGCTCTGGTCGGGATACATCTGCCCGGCGGTGTTCGCGTCGGCCGCGACCTGCCAGCCCGAGAGATAGATGCCCTTGAGGCCGGCGGCCACCTGTTGCACCGCCATGTTGCCGGTGAGCGCCCCGAGGGCGCGCACCGGCGGCTCGTTCTGCATGAGCGTCCACAGCCGCTCCGCGCCCATGCGTCCGAGCGTGTGCTCGACCTGCACGGTGCCGCGCAGCTTCACGACGTCGGCCGCCGTGTAGCGGCGCTCGACGCCCTTCCAGCGCGGATCGGTTTCCCAGCTCGTGCGGATCTGCTCCGCGGTTCTCGGCGTGGACATGTGCACATCCTCCCTGTGACGGGGGCGCTCGGCCCCGGTGCTCAGACGGGGTCGAACCATCCTCGAACGATCATCTCTTCACTCCGGCGCCGCGCTTCGGTCAGCGTGGCCGCGTCTCCCACGTCGCGGCCGGACGGCAGGTCCGCGACGAGCGCGGCGAGCTCCTCGTCCCAGCAGCGCGACACGAAGGCCGAGTCGTGCACGGCTGCGCCCTCGATCGCGACCACGTCGCGATGGCGGATGCGCTGCGCGAGCATGAGGCGGTAGATGCGGTCGGTCGCGAGGTCCTCCATGTAGCCGTCGAGCAGGCTCGCGCCGCGCCCGTTGAGCACGCCGTTGCGATAGCGCACGGTGATGCGCGCCGCGGCGCGCGTGCCCGCGACCGTGTGCTTGCCGACGCCAACCGGCACGGGGCGCAGGTCGGGATAGCGTTCGGTCGCGGGGCGCGCGGCGATCTGGTTCGGCGCGGGAAACTGCGCCACGGCGATCGCGTTCTGGTCCGGATGCCCGGTCCACGCGCCGTCCATGAAGCACGCGGCCTCGTTCTTCTTGTCCTGCTCGAGCACGGCGAGCGCGCGCGTGTTGAGTTCGGCATCCGTGCGGCTCGGGTAGAGCGCGGTCATGCCGCCGATCGCGAGCGCGCCGCGGCGGTGGCAGATGTCCACGAGCAGGTGGCGCAGGCGCTGGAAGAACGGCACGTCGTGCGGAATCGTGTTGCGGTCGGGGAGCACCCACGAAGGATTCTCGAAGTTCCAGTGGATCAGGCTCGCCATGTAGTCCCAGCGCCCGAGGTTCAGCCCCACGATGTGTTCGCGCAGCGCGAACAGGAACTCCTCCATCTGGTAGGCGAGCGGGTGCGACTCGACGAGCGCCATGCAGCGGATGTAGTCGTGCGGCCAGCCGCGCATGGCGGCGACCTTCTGGAAGACGTCGCGCCACCACAGCGCCTCTTCGGCGGACTCCGACTTGGGGATGTAGAACGCGAGCGGATGACGGAGCTTCGCCGGATCCACCTGGAACGCGATCAGCGCGAGGTCGAACAGTGACGCGCTCGCGGGCGAGCCGTCGGCGGTGACGCCGAGCTGCGAAAGGTGCAGCCCGCGCACGCGGCTCCAGATCGCGACGCCGGACGGCTCGATGCCGACCGTGCGGCCGCGCTTGGCGTCCGCGTACGTGAGCCGGCCCTCGAGCGCGGCGAGGATGTTCGCCACTCCGCGCATCGTGCAGTCCCACGAGTTCGCCATCGAATCCTCGAGGTCGAGCATCACGCCGGGCGCGCCCGAGTTCAGCATCTTGACGACCAGTTCGCCGTCGTCGGCCGGACCGGTCATCTGGTTGCGCTTGTCCGCGCACCACGCGGGCACGGCGATGCGCCAATCCGAGGTCGTCGCCTCGGAAGGCGGCAGGTGATCGGGCAGCACGCCGTCTCGATGCGCGCGCGCGAGCCGCCCGATGCGTGCCGACGCCAGCGCTCTCTGTCGCGGCGTGAACTCGGCGTGCAGCTCCGCGAAGAAGGCCGCGAAGCCCGCGGGCAGGTCGCGTTCCGCGCGGAAGTCCGCGGGAGCGGTGTTCATGCTGGCGATGCGCGCTGCGTCCACGTGCGTGTCCTCTCGTGGGAGTGCCCGGTGTGCGGGCCGGGAGACCGGCCCGGCGGTTATCGGCGCTTCGGGGGGCGAGGCTGAACCCGTGTGATGAGCCGGGGGGCCCTTGCGGTCCGGCCGAGCGCGGCGCTAGCGTGCCCGCCATGTCCGGCACGACCGAACCCGCGCGGCACGAGCGGCTCAAGCCGTTCGTGGAGATGGCGACGACCGCCATCCAACTCGAGTACCCGTATCACTTTTCGGCCGTCCTCTCGCGTGACGCCGACGCCGTCGCGCCGCGGCTGGCCACGCCCGTCTTCCGGGGCGCGTTCGACTGGCACTCGGCGGTGCACGGCCACTGGACGCTCGCGCGTGCGCTGCGGCTGTGTCCCGACGCGCCGTGGGCCGCGCGCGTGCGCACGCTGCTCGCCATGCAGCTCACGGACGCCAAGCTGGCCGCCGAGGAGGCATTCCTGCGCGCACCGGGCCGCGAGGGCTTCGAACGTCCCTACGGACTCGCGTGGCTGCTGCAGCTGGTGGCGGAGTTCCGCACGCAGGGCGACGAGGCTTCCGCGCATTGGCGCAACGCGCTCGCCCCGCTCGAATCGATCGCGTCGACGCGGCTGCTCGCGTGGCTCGAGAAGCTGCCGTGGCCCGTGCGTTCGGGCGAGCACTCGCAGAGCGCGTTCGCGCTCGGGTTGTTCTTCGACTGGGCGCGTGACGCGGGCAAGCCCGACCTCTGCGCGCGCATCGCCGAGCGCGTCGTGCGCCTGTACGGTGCCGATCGCGACGCGCCGGTGCGCTACGAGCCGAGCGCGCACGACTTCCTTTCGCCGCTGCTCGCCGAGGCCGACCTCCTGCGGCGCGCCATGCCGCGCGAGGAGTTCGGCGAGTGGCTCGCGCGCTTCCTGCCCGCCCCGGCTGACGCCGATCTCGGGCGCTGGCTCACACCCGCGCGCACGCCCGATCGGGCCGACGGCAAATTCGCTCACCTCGACGGCCTCAACTTGAGCCGCGCCTGGATGCTCCAAGGCGTGGTGTCGGCGCTCGACGCCACGCACGCGCACGCGGCCGTGTTGCACGACGCCGCGGCGCGCCATCGCGATGCGGGACTCGAGGGCGCGCGCTCGACGCACTACGCCGGCTCCCACTGGCTCGGCACCTTCGCGACCTACCTCGTCACGGAGCGCGGCTTGTCGTGACGCCGTCGCTCTCCGGCATGGCGCTCGCGGCGCTGCTCGCGAGCGGGGCGGCCGACTCGATCGGCACGCGCGCCGCGGGAGAGCCGGCCGAGTCCCCGCGCGCCGCCTCTCACGACGTGCTCGCGTGGCCGTTCTTCGTGAAGTGGGACGGGGACGACGGCCGATCGTTGCGCATGATCGGGCCGGTCACGGGACGCTTCCGTTCGCCGCGCACGCGCGCGGACTACCTCGCCTTCCCCTTCACGGGCGCGTTCGAGCAGTCGGACGGCCGGCGCGAACGCTGGCTCCTGTGGCCCTTCACCGGCGCCATCCGCGACCCGCGCCGCAACCTCACCGAGGTCTCGCTCGCCACACCGCTCGTCGGTTTCACGCGCCGCCGCGACGGCCGCGTGACGATCGAGCGCTGGTCGCCGGTCTGGACCGACCGGCGCTTCGAGAACGGCACGCATGCCTGGCAGCTCACGCCGCTCGCCTATCGCCGCACCGAGCCCGGGCGCGGCTTCTCGACCACCGAACTCGGCGTGCTCCCCGGCATGGGGGGAGGCGGCTTCGCGGCGTTCCGCACGTGGTCGGCGCCGGACGCAGGCGGGTGGAACGCCGCGCTCGTGTACGGCCAGCACCACGACCCCCGGGGCGGGTGGACCTCGCTTCCACCGTACGTCTCGACTTCGTGGCGCGATCCCGTGCGCGGCGATTCTCGCTTCGACGCGTTGCTCCCCGTGTTCGCGCGCTGGCAGCGTCCCGAGCGAGACCTCGCGATCGCGTTGCCGGGCTGGTGGCGCTACCGCACCGCGAGGCTGCGCTCGACCGGGGCGTGGCCGTTCTACGCGTCGTTCCGCGAGGTGCGCGACGACTCGACACGGCACGAGGGCGGTTCGATCGTCTGGCCGTTCGTGTCGTGGGGGCGCGGCGAGCGCTACTCGGCGTTCGGCGTGCTGCCGCTCTACTACCGGCTCGAGGACGAGCGGACGCGCTTCACCACCGTGCCGCCGCTCTACTTCGCGCTGCGCCGTCCCGGGCTCGACGCGCGCATGATCACGCCGCTGCACGTGCGCTGGCGCGGTGCCCGCGACACGGTGGAGTGGGTCGGCCCGTGGTACCGGCATGCGGGAGTGGACCGACGCACCGTCGGGGTCTTCCCGCTGTACGACGAACGCCACGCGCCCGGCATGCACGAGCGGTGGGTGTTTCCGAGCTGGTACTCCCGGCGCGACTCGCTCGGCGAGCGCCGCATGCTCGTGCCCTTCTGGGGGAGGATCACCGAGTCGCGCACCGGCAACGTGACGCGCTTCCACGGTCCGCTCGTGACGCTTCACGGTCCGCGCGCGCACGGACACGGCATCGTCCCGCTCTGGTACTCGGGTGTCGACAGCGCGGGACGCACGACCTGGGTGGGACCGTGGTTCCAGCGCGACGCCGCGAACGGTCATCGCACGCGCGCGCTGTTGCCGATCGCGTGGTACGAGAATGGCGCCGGGCGGTCGGAACTGCACCTGCTGCCGCTCTCGGGTTACCTGCGGCGGCCGGACGGCTACCGGCGGACCTACGTGCTGTGGCCGGTCTATTCGAAGACACGGCAGGGCGACGGTTCGACGCGCACGCGGGTGCTCCACCTGCTCGGCCGTGACGAGCGCAGTGGCGAGCGCCATCGCAACTGGCTGCAGCCGCTCTGGTACTTCGACCGCACGGATGCACGCACGAGCTACTTCGCTCTGCTCGGCGGACTGCTCGCTTCGCGCGAGCGGACGAGTGAGCACGTGAAATGGCGGGTGCTGCTCGTGCCGGTCCGCACCACGCGCGCCGTGAAATGAAGAAGCGCGAGAGGAGTGGATCCCCTCGCGCTTCCTCGCGTCCGTCCGGAGCCGCGCTCTAGCGGTGCAGCGTCTTCAGCGAGCCCCACGTGCTCGCGCGCGCCGGCGTCGAGCCGCAATGACCGGGACCCGAGAGGCCGTTGTTGAAGTCGTCGAGCGCCTGCGTGATCACGCTCGTGCTCGAGGTCGTCCGCGAGCCCGAGCCGTTCGGCGGCACGACGCGGCCGGCGATGAGGCCGTCGGCCATCGTGATGATGCTCGCGATCGCGGAGGGCGAGGCGCCGGCCGCGAGATTGAGCTTGGCCGCGATGAGCTGGCGGGCGAGCGACACCAGGCCGTTCCCCTGCACCGGCTGCGCGAGGATCGCGAGCAGCTGCGTCTTCGTGTAGCTCACCGTGCCGAGCGTCAGCGAGCTGACCGGCCATGCCTCGGGGTGCGTCTTCCAGTAGCCCTGCGTGTACGTGCAGTTGTCACCACTGACCTGCGTGACGCTGTACACGGCGGCCGAGAAGGCCGCGTGCGTGCCCTGCGGCGCGTTCGCGAACGCGGTCATCACGTACTCGACGGCGGGTGAAAGCTCGTCCGCGACGGCACCGAGCACGCCGGACTCGTCGAACAGGTCACCGAGCTCCACGTCGAGCCGGGAGTAGCCGCCGAGCTGGAAGTTCTGCGTCTGCTCGCCCCACGTGTTCAAGGAGGCTTCGCCGACGAAGGAGGCGGAGCGGCGGGCCCACGTCGGGACGTTGTTCCAGTTCGAGCCGTACTCCTCGAAGCGCGAGCGGGGCATCCACCACACCGAGAAACCCTCCGGTGCGCCCGAAGCGCCGGCTTCGATCGTGACGCGTACCTTGCCCTGGCCGGCCAGTACCGGCGTGAGCTCGGGAGCGTCGAGCGTGACGTCCTGCGCCTGAGCCCGCACGGCGGCGAGGGAAGCCGCGGCGAGGAGGAAGAGGGCGATCGAGCGAAGCCTTCGGAGCATGCGTAACCTTCCCAGGATGCGGTCGAATGGTGCGCCGAAGGACGAATCAGTGTTCGTCCGACGGACTGGGGATGCGGTGCATCGAACGGCCGGGAAGTGCGAGCGGAGCCCGCGAGGGGGGGGCTTCCCAACGGCGTGCGGAAGATGATGCCGCCATGCGTGGTCAAACGCGAGGATAAAATGTTGCATTTTGCCCTGAGAATGCACTCTCCCGTGTGCTCCGGGGGCTTTCCGTTGAGTAGCGACGGCATTTGTCGTTTCGGGTTTCGAGGGCGCCAAGGCTATGCTTGGGGCGCTCAAACCCTGTTCACTCTCGCTTCGCTCCGAGCATCACCCCCGAAACAGGTGTTCCCGGCCCCCGCAGGGCCCTGACCGCCTGGTCAATCCCGAAAGGTGTGGCCCCCTCTGTGAGAAAGCTCCTCGCGTTTTGCGCGGCCGCGCTCCTGAGTCTCTCCGCCGTCGCTCCGGTCGCCCGGGCAGCGGTCTTCATTTCCGAGATGTGCGATCCGCTCCAGAACTACCAGACCGACCGGTTCATCGAGATCTACAACTCCGGCCCCGGTCCCGTGGATCTGACCGGTTGGACGCTGTCGGCGATCGCCAACGGCTCCAGCAGCAATACGGTCACCTGGACGCTCTCGGGCACCATCGCCGCCGGCCAGGCGAAGGTTGCCGGATACACGACGCCCACGACGGCGTTCACGGTGAACTTCCCGAGCGCCGCGTGGACCACCACGGTCGCGGGGCAGGGTTCGTACAACTGGAACGGCAACAATGACGGCGCGAAGTTGAAGAACGCTTCCGGCGTGACCGTCGATTCCTGCTGGTCGAGCACGGCCTACTTCACCGACAAGGATCTCGTTCGCAACGCCAGCGTGGGAACCGGCAGTCTCGGCTACGTGGCGAGCGAGTGGACCGCCACCGCCGTCACGCTCGCCACGAGCGCTTCGCCCGGTTCGCACAACGGCTCCGCGCCTCCCGCCCAGGGCCCGACCATCTCGGGTGTCGTCACGATTCCCGCGCCTCCGACCGCCGGCACGCCGACGGACGTGCAGGCCACGGTGACCGACCCGAACAGCCTGCCGATCAACGCCGTCACGCTGTCGTGGGGCACGACGGCCGGGACGCTCACGAACATCATCGGCATGGTGAACACGACCGGGAACACGTACCTCACCAGTTCGCAGATCCCCGGTCAGGCCGCGGGTGTCGTGATCTACTACCGCGTCACCGCCGAGGACGATTCGGCCACGACGCAGTCCGCCATCCAGTCGTACACGATCGGTGGCGGCGGTGGTGGCGGCACGCCGGCGACGGTCACCTCGGTCGGTGAGATGAGCGACTCGACGCTGCTCGTGTTCTTCAGCGAGCCCGTCGCGCAGGCGAGCGCGGAGCTGCCGAGCAACTACACGATCGGCGCCAAGGTGGCCGTCAACGCCATTCGCGACCTCGTGAACACGAACCAGGTCTGGGTCACGTTCCGCGGCCTCACGGCCGGCACGAACACGCTCACGGTGAACGGTGTCGCCGACCTGCAGGGCGACATCACGATCGGCGCGACGAAGTCCTTCAACTACGTCGACGTCACGATTCCCGCCGGGTACTACGACGGCACCGCGGGCCTCAAGGGCTCGGCGCTGATGATCAAGCTCCACAACATCATCAAGGGCCACACGGTCGTCAGCTACTCGTCGCTGCTCACGTGGTTCCAGATCACCGACGTCAAGCCGAACGGCAAGGTGTGGGACATCTACTCCGACATCCCCGGCGGCACGCCGCCGTACGAGTTCACTTTCGGCCAGACGGGCAACGTGTCGTCGAGCGAAGGGGTCACGTACAACCGCGAGCACTCGACGCCGCAGTCGTGGTTCAACCAGGTGTCGCCGCCCGTCTCGGACGCGTTCCACATCTATCCGACCGACGGCAAGGTGAACGGCGTGCGCAGCAACGACGCGTACGGCGTCGTGGCCACCGCGACCTACACTTCGATGAACGGCAGCAAGAGCGGTCCGAGCGCCACGCCCGGCTTCACGGGCAACGTGTTCGAGCCCATCGACGCGTTCAAGGGTGACTGCATCCGCTCCAGTTTCTACATGGCGACGCGTTACCTCTTCGAAGACTCCGCGTGGCCGGGCGGTGATCCCACCGTGCACGCGCAGCTGAAGCCGTGGGCGGTCGCGCAGTACCTGCAGTGGCACTCGCTCGACCCGGTGAGCTGGAAGGAACGCATGCGCAACGGCGCCATCTACACGTTCCAGCACAACCGCAACCCGTTCATCGATCATCCCGAGTTCCTGACGGCGATCTACGACTCGAACTCGGTCGCGGGCGTCGAGCCCACGCCGGGGCCGGGCCGCACCGCGTTCCTGCGCCCGAACTCGCCGAACCCGTTCTCGGTCCGCACGACGATCGGTTTCGACCTGCCTCGCAACGATCGCGTGTCGCTGCACATCTACGACGTCACCGGCCGTGAAGTGCGCACGCTGGCCGCGGGCCGCTTGATGGAAGCGGGCAGCCACCAGCTCGAGTGGGACGGCCGCAACGACGCCGGCTCGCGCATCGAGGCGGGCATGTACTTCTGCCGCATCGAGGTGGGCTCGCAGTCCGAAACGCGCCGGATCGTGTTCGCACGATAGTTCGCGTCACGCGGGTTCGCCGCACACACGAAGCGCCCCGGTCCTCGTGGCCGGGGCGCTTCGCATGGTGCGCGTGAGTGCCCCGGCGGTCACCACACGCGCACGAGTCGCACGGCGTCGTGCCGTTCCGGTCCTTCGAATCGCGCGAAGTACACGCCGGGGCCGCACGTGCGGCCCCGATCGTCACGGCCGTTCCAGGGAATCACGTGCGTGCCGGCGCGGAACACCCCACCGGCGAGCCGGCGCACGCGCCGGCCGCCCGCGTCGTACACGTCGAGCACGAGGTCCACGGGCAAGCCGCGTGCGACGCGGTCGGCGACCGCGGTCGCGAGCACCCACAGGTTGATGCTCATGCAGACGACCGACGTGTCGGCGATCGTCCACGGGTATTCGGGATCCTCGGGCGGCGGCCAGTAGCCGAACAGGTCGGCGATCGTCCCGCCGTCCTCGAGCGAGTCGAGGAACGCCATCACCTGTCCGTACTGGCCCGAACCCAAGTGGTCGAAGAGCAGCGCCTCGTACGCGGGCTCGACGGTCCAGCCGCGGCTGTCGAGGTCGAACGAACAGCCGGTCATGCGGCTGTAGAAGTACAGCGTGCACCCGGGCACGCCGGGGCAGGGCTCCTCGTAGACCGAGCGGCCGCTCGCGTCGATACGGCCCTCGAGGAACCACGACATGCGCTGCAGGTAGTCGTCGCACGCGGCGCGCTCCTGCAGCCGCCGGATGTGCATCAACTCCATCGCCATCCAGCCGGTGTAATGAATGTCCCTCGAGCCGACGCACCAGTGCGGGAAGCTGCCGTCGTCGTTCTGGTAGGGGGCGAGCTGCGCGACGATGTCGTGCGTCTTCGTGCGGGAGGGCACATCGCCCGTGAGGAATGCGTACTCCGCCGTGGCCATGGCGACCATGAGGCCGCCGTTCAGCACGCACTCGCCCGTCGGGATCGCGAGCAGGTCGTTCGTGATCCCGGTACCCGCCTCGAGAAACCGGGGCTCGCGCGTGATCTCGAACGCGCCGAGTAGCGCGTATGCGAGCATGCCGTCGAACGGCGTGAAGGAACGCACGTCGGCGAGCCGTGGCAGGAGGAAGTCGGCGTGGCGGACGATTTCCGTGCGAAGGCGCGGCCGCGCGTCGAGGCGCGCGAGCTCGACGTACGCGAGCAGCTGACACACCACCGTCTGGCGGATCTCCTCGGACGGAATGACGGAGTAACGCCAGTCCATCGTGACGCCGTCCACCGCGTGCTCCTGGAGGTAGCGATCGGTGCGACGGATCATCGGCAGCAGAGGGTCGTCCGCGATGGCCCGGGCGGCCGGCGCGAACAGCGAGAGCGTCGCGGCGATCAGCAGCGTGCGTGCAAGGGGTGCGACCGAAGCAGGCATGGCGCTCGGACCTCGAGGGGCCGGCTGGGCGTGGGCTCCGGCGCAAGGTTGCGCCCGTGCCGTGCCCGCGTCCAGAGAAGAGCGGCCGGCGGCGGCGATCAGCCGCGCAACCACGCGATCATCGGCGTGAGCGTGAGCGGGCTGAGCACGGTGGTGAGCAGCACCACCGAGGTCACGAAGCCGGGCTCGACGTCGTACTCGGTCGCGAGGATCGCCGCGAGCACCGCGGTGGGCATGGACGACTGCAGCACGCCGGCCTGACGGGCCACTCCGGTGAGGCCGAAGAGCGGCGCGAGCAGGGTGCCGGCGGCGGCGCCGCCCCCGAGGCGCAGCGCGGCCGCGAACAGCATCGGGCGCACGGGGCCGGTGAGCCGCGCGCCCTGCAGCTGCATGCCGAGCACGAGCAGGAACACGGGGATGCACGCCTGCGAGAGAAGATGAACCGACGTGGCCACCGGGCCCGGCAGGTGCAGCTTCGCGGCGGTCATCGCGAACGCCACGACGACCGACCACACGGTCGGCACGCGCACGAGTCCCGCGAGCGACTCGCGCAGGCCGGTGCGCCCGAGCGACGCGACGAAGATGCCCGCCGTGTAGCTCACGATCGCGGACGCGAGGAAGAACAACGAGGCCTGCGGCAGCGCGCCGGGGCCGAACGCGAGCAGGTTGACCGACATGCCGTAGTTGCCCGCGTTGGTGAGCAGGCAGGCGAGCACGAGCGCGCTCGTGCGCGTGCGCGGCCAGCGCAGCGCGCGCGCGATCGCGAAGGCGGCCAGTCCCGGCACCGCGAGCGCCGAGAACGAGAACGCCATCATGCGCAGCTGCTCGCCGGGCGGAAGCGCGTTCTGCAGGATGATGTCGAGGATGAGCGCGGGGGCGAGCACGTAGAGCCCGATCTGCGCGAGCGGCCGCGGGTCGGTCTTCATGCGCGCCGCGAGCAGCCAGCCCGCGCCCGCGGTGAGGAACACGGGCAGCAGGTTCTGCGCGAAGAGGGCGAGAAGCTCCATGCGTCGCACCATAATCGGCGCGACCGCAGGGGGCCAGCCGCGCGGAGTCGCGCGGGTCCGCCCGGCGCGTTGCGCGAGCGCGCCGGCGTGTGGACAATGCCCGCGCCCGAGGCCGAGCTCCTGCGCGATCCTGCCTGCACACGACGCACGCCATGCGACGCGGCGAGCACGAGTCCGGCTTCGAAGGTTCGCGGCCCCGCGCGAACCACACCCTCAAGGAGGAAGCATGTCCCGCTTCGGATTCACGGCGTCGTTCGTTCTCGCGGCGTCGCTCGTCGCGGCGTCGGCCGCGCTCGCGCAGACCGACCCGCCCGCCGCTCCCGATTCGACGTCCTCGTCCGCGCCGGCCGAAGTGCCGGCGGCCGTCCCCGATTCGAGCGTGGCGCTGCCGCCCACGCCGCCGCCCGCTCCGCCCGCGACCCCGCAGTCTCCCGCGAGCCTGCTCGGCGCGAACTCGCCACGGCCGGCGCGCCCTCACCAGATGACGCCGCGCGCCGAGGGCGCGATCCGGCAGGAACTCGACCAGCACGCGTTGGTGATCTCGGCGGCGGACGCCGACCTCGCCGCGGCGAAGAAGCGCCGCGCGGAGGCCAAGGCCACGGTCGAGATCAAGAAGCGGGAAATCGACGTGCTCGAGGCGCGCATCAAGGCGGCCAAGACCGCGAAGGACGAGCCGACGCGCCAGAGCTTCGAAGGGGAGAAGAAACGCCAGGAGGCGATGCGCGAGTTCTTCCAGAAGACCGAGGACGTCGAGGAGGCCGCGATGGACGAGGCCAAGGCGCGGGGCGACTGGGCGCGTGCGGCGGTGCGTGCGGCGCAGCTCGAGATGGCGCTCGTCGGGCGCGCGGGCGTGGCGCTCAACGATTCCGACGGCGGGCTCTTCAAGCAGGAGCAGCAGTGGTTCGAGGCGCGCAAGGTCGCGGGCGCGGCGCAGGAGAAACTGGCGAACAAGGTGCAGTCCTGGATGGACCGCAAGCAGAAGCTCTATCGCGCGTGGGCGGACTTCCTCGCCGGCAAGTGAACGCGCGACGCGAAAAGGCCCGCCGGATGGTTCGTCCGGCGGGCCTTCGCACGCGTGGGTGCGGCGCTCAGATGTCGCCCTCGGCCGCCTTCACCCATCTCGCGTAGGCCCACGTGCCGACCGCCGAGGCGAGCCCCACGGCCACGAACGGGTACCAGAGCTGGTAGGGGTGGTAGGTGTTCCAGAGCAGCGTGGTCGCGGCCGACGGGTCGAGGTGCGTCGTGCGCTGCAGCGCCTCCATCGCGTTCGTGCGGTCGACGCCCGCCGGCACCCCGCCGTGTTCCTGCAGGTAGCGCAGCGCGAGCCCGGCCTTCTCGCCCATCCGGCCGTAGAGATCGCCGGCCATGAACGAGCCGTACGCCCAGCCGATCGCGGTCGGCATGTTCGCGTAGCCCATGTACAGGCCCTTCTTGCCCTCGGGCGCGATCACGCCGAGGTACTCGTTCATCTTCGGGCTCGCGAGCATCTCGCCGACCGCGAACAGTGCGATGCCGAGCAGGCACGCGGTGCCGCTCATCGTGAAACCGGCCGCGAGCAGGCCCGCCGACGAGATCACGATGCCGAGGAAGATGCTCGTCACCCGGCGCATGCGCGAGACGAGATGCGAGATCCAGACGACGAACAGCACGATGAGCAGGCTGTCGAGGTTGATCATCCACTCCTGCGCCAGCATCGGGCCGCGCGGCGACTGCGTGACGAACATCGCCGGCAGGTGCAGCGACTTCACGATCGCGGTGGAATCCACCCAGTCCACGATGAAGTTCGGGAGCAGGTCGAACAGCTGCATGAACATGAGCCAGAAGCCCGACATGATCGCGATGAAGACGAGCAGCCGGACGTTGAAGAGGTTCGAGAGCGTGTGCATCGCGGTCTCGAGGAAGTTCGCCTTCTGGTTGCCGCCGGCCGGAATGTCGGGGTAGGTGAACAGCATCGCGAAGTTGAGCGACACGAGCACCGCGCAGCCGAAGAACACGGTCGGCCACGACCAGCCGTACAGGAAGTGGGCGAGCGGCGGTCCGAGGAACGCGCCGACGTTCACGAGCATGTAGAAGAGTCCCCAGCCCACGCCCGAGGTGCGCTCGGTGAGCGTCGTCTGGAGCGAGCCCCACACGCCGGGCTTGAAGATCGCGGTGCCGAACGCGAGCACGAGGCAGCCGATCGTGAACGGCCAGAACTCGCGCTGCGTCGCCATGAGCAGGTAGCCCGCGATCTTGATCGCGATCGAGAACGCGATGGTCTTCTTGTAGCCGTAGCGGTCCGCGAAGCCGCCCGAGAAGATCGGGACGCCCGTCTGGACGAGCGCCCACAGCATGAAGATCTGGCCCTTCTGCGCCTGCGTGAAGTGCAGGCCGTGCACTTCGTCGGCCTGCGCGATGTAGATCGGGATCACGACGCGCACGCCGTAGTAGGCGAGACGCTCGAGCATCTCCATGACGTTGAGCATCCAGAAGGCGCGGGGCAGCTGCGAGAGCTGCTTCCACAATCCTTCGCGTTCTTCGCGAACCACTCCTGGCATCATGCTCATGCATCCTCCGGGACCTTCGTCGCTGCGGACCAGTACGGCAGTTCCCGCCAGCGTAGCCCGGAGCAAGCGCGCCGTGCGAGAACGAAATCGCCGCACGGCCCGCGTCCGTGCGCCCGTCCGCGCGCGTTCGTCGCGAGTTCTTCCGCACGCGTGGCGCGCGCGCCGCGCCGGTGGCTCGACCGTGGAGCGGTCGCGTGCGACGAAGGCACGGTGTGCCGGACCCGTGACGTGCCCACCCCTCGAGGAGATCGCCGTGCCGCGCCATGCGTTCGTCCTGTTCGCCCTGCTGTGCCTCGCCGTCCCGCCCGCACGCGCGGCGGAGCCACCTGCGGGACCGCCGCCGCTCACCGCGAGCGAAGCCGCGCCGGGCGTCTGGCTGTTCCGCACCGAGCCCTACGGCGACGCCGGGCTCGACGGCAACTCGGTCGCGATCGTCACGAGCGAAGGCGTGCTGATGCTCGACGCGAACGGCACCCCCGCGGCGGCGCGTGCGGTGCTCGCGAAGCTGCGCACGATCACGAAGCAGCCCGTGCGCTGGCTCGTGCTGTCGCACTGGCACTGGGACCACTGGTACGGCGCCGAGGTCTACCGCGACTCGTTCCCGGGCCTGCAGATCGTCGCGCACGAGCGCACGCGCGCGCTCATGGACGGCCCGGTCCAGGCGTTCAACCGGGACGGGCTCGAGTCGCAGTTGCCCGGGCACCTGCACGCCGTCGAGTCGCGCCGCGACACCGCGACGGGGGAGCGGCGCGCGCGACTCGCCGCGCACGCGGAGCGCGACCGGTTCTTCCTCGAGCAGAAGCGCGCCGTCCGCCGCACGCTGCCGAACGTGACGTTCACCGATTCGCTCACCATCTTCGCGGGCGGGCGCGAGATCCGCGTGCTGCACGTGGACCGCGCGATCACGCCCGGCGACGCGTTCGTGTGGCTGCCGCGCGAGGGCGTGCTCGCCACGGGCGACCTGCTGATCGATCCGCTCACGTTCGCGCTCTTCTGCCATCCCGACGGCTGGATCCGCACGCTGCAGTACCTCGCGGCGCTGGACGCGCGTGTGATCGTGCCCGGTCACGGCGCACCGATGCACGACGAACGGCGGCTCGCCGCAACGCTCGAACTGCTGCAGCTCGAGCGCGAGATCGCGCACGGCGCGCGCCGCGGCGGAGTGCCGCGAGCCGCCGTCGCCGGCATGGTGATGGCCGAGCCCCGGGTGCTCGCGCTGCGCGACCAGCTCACCGGCGGCGACCACACGCTCGACGAGGACTTCGCGACCTACCTCGTGGAATGGTTCGCGACGCGAGCGTGGGACGAGGCCGGCGGACCGCTCGGCGACGCGATTCCCACGGCGCCGTGAGCTGCCGTCGCGGATTGTCCCCGGCACGGACCGTGTGCTCTCCTGTTCGCGGCGGCTTCCCGTCGCATCCCCGGAACGACCGGCGGACGCCGCCACGGAGGGACACGTCCATGCGGAAGCACCTCTTTCGACGCCTCGCCCTGCTGCTCGCCACGTTCACGCTGGCTTCCCCCGCAGCGGCGGGACGCGCGCCGACGCTCGTCTCGACCGCGTGGCTGCAGCAGCATCTCTCCGACACTTCGCTGGTCGTGCTGCATGCGGCGAACTCGCGTGCCGACTACGACGCCGGTCACGTTCCGGGGGCGCGCTTCGTGCCGTGGTCGGCTTACGCCGGTCCGCACGACAGCCTCAGCGTCGAGCTGCCCGGCGAGGCGCGCTTCGATTCGCTGCTCGAGGCCGCGGGTGTGCGCGACGGCGACCGGATCGTGCTCACCGGCGGGCCGGTCACGACCGTGGCGCGGCTGCTCGTGACGCTCGACGCCTACGGTCTCGGCGATCGCGCCTCGATCGTGGACGGCGGCATCGACGCGTGGCGCGACGAAGGCCGTCCGGTTTCGCGCGACTCGGTCGCCGGGCGCGGCGGGCACGTCACGCTGCGTCCGGACGCAGGGCGCGTGGTGGACGCCGCGTGGCTGCGCGCGCACGCTCCCGCGGACGTGGCCCGCATCGCGGTCGTGGACGCGCGCACGCCCGAGTTCTTCGAAGGGCTCGCCGCCGGGAACATGCCGCGTGCCGGCCGGCTGCCCGGCGCGGGCAACGTGCCCTACACGTGGCTCACCGGCGAACTCGGCCGCTACCGCGACGCGAAACAGCTCCGGCGCCTCTTCGCGCGCGCGGGCGTGAGCCCGGGCGACACCGTGGTCACCTACTGCCACATCGGGATCCAGGCCTGCGCCGCGTACGTCGCCGCACGCACGCTCGGGCACGAAGTCGTGTTCTACGACGGCGCGTACGAGGACTGGAGCCGCCGCACGGAACTCCCCGTCGGCAAGGGCCCGGCGGGCGCCGCCGAGGGCCGTCACTGACCGCCCTCGGGAATCGCCGTCCCACAACCGGACACCTCGCGCCGCCGCTCCCGATCGGGAGTGGCGGCGCAAGCGTCTGTGGCGCAACGCGCTGAAGAAGAGTTCGTCCACCGCGCGCCCGGAGGTGTAACCCCGGCTCGGGCCTCTCCGTCGAAGCGGCACACGGAGGGGCCATGGACATTCCCATTCAGAAGAAGCGTCGCGCGCGCTGGCCTTACCTGCTCGGGGGAGGAGCCGCGCTCGCCCTCGTCACGATCGGGCTGCTGAGCCTCAAGCCGGCCGGGCCCACGGTCGAGCGCGCCACGCTGCTCGTCGACACCGTGCGCCGCGGCGAGATGCGGCGCGACGTGCGCGGCAACGGCACGCTCGTGCCCGAGGACCTGCGCATCGTCTCGGCGCTCACCGCCGGACGGATCGAGCGCATCGTCGCGCGCCCGGGCACGAAGGTCGAGGCGGGCAGCGTGCTGCTCGAGATGAGCAACCCCGACGTGCAGCTGCAGGCGCTCGACGCCGAGCGGCAGCTCACGCTGGCCGAGGCCGAACTCGCGACGCAGCGCGCCTCGCTCGAGACGCAGCGGCTCGCGGTCGTCAGCGCGCTCGCCGCGGCGCGCACCGAGCTGCGCGAGGCCGAGCGCCAGGTGCGGGTCGCGCAGCGGCTCGCGGCCGACGGGCTCACGTCCGGCATGGACATCGAGCGCGCGCAGGATCGCGCGACCGAAGCGAAGGAACGGCACGAAAGCGAACTGCGCCGGCTGCAGGTGGTCGAGGAGGCGACACGCGCGCAGCTCGAACTGCGCCGCAGCGAGGTGGACCGGCTGCGCTCGATCGCGGCGTTCCAGCGCCAGCGTGTCTCGTCCATGACCGTGCTCGCCGGACAGAAGGGCGTGGTGCAGGCGCTCGCGCTCCAGCCCGGGCAGTGGGTGAACCCGGGACAGGAACTCGCCCGCGTCGCCGGCCAGGACCGGCTCAAGGCCGTGCTCATGGTGCCGGAGTCGCAGGCGCGCGACCTCGCGCTCGGCCTGCGCGCGAAGGTGGACACGCGCGACGGCGTCGTGGACGGCCACGTCTCGCGCGTCGATCCCGCCGTGCAGGGCGGCACCGTCGCGGTGGACGTCTCGCTCGACGGCACGCTGCCGCGTGCGGCGCGCCCGGACCTGTCGGTGGACGGCACGATCGAGATCGACCGGATCGCGAACACGCTCTACGTGGGCCGTCCGGCGGACGGCTCGACCGAGGCCGAGACGCAGCTGTTCCGGCTCGACCCGGGCGGCCGCACCGCGACGCGCGTCACCGTGCGCGTCGGGCGCGGCGCCGCCGACGTGGTCGAGATCCGTGGCGGATTGAACGAAGGCGATCGCGTGATCCTCAGCGAGATGTCGCAGTGGAACACGGTGACGCGAGTGACCCTGAAGTAGCACCCCGGCGCTCCCCGCTCCGAGGAGGAAGGATGACCGTGACGACCCAGGAACGCCCCGCTCCGGCCGCCACCGCGGCACACGGCGCCGCGCGCGAAAGCGCGCGGGCGCTGCTGCAGCTCGAGAACCTGTGCAAGGTGTTCACGACGGACGAAGTCGAGACGCACGCCCTCTCCGGCGTGCACCTCGAGATCCGCAAGGGCGAGTACGTCGCCATCTCGGGGCCGTCCGGCTGCGGCAAGTCCACGCTGCTGTCGATCCTCGGGCTGCTCGACACGCCTTCGTCCGGGCGCTACCTGCTCGACGGCGTGCCGGTCGAGAACCTCTCGTTTCCCGAGCGCGCGCGCATCCGGAACCGGCAGATCGGGTTCGTGTTCCAGAGCTTCAACCTGATCGGCGACCTCACCGTGTTCGAGAACGTCGAACTGCCGCTCACGTACCGCGGCATCGGCGCTTCCGAGCGCCGTCGCATGGTCGGGGAGGCGCTCGAGCGCGTGAGCATGGCGCATCGTGCGCGCCACCTGCCGGCGCAGCTCTCGGGCGGCCAGCAGCAGCGTGTCGCCGTCGCGCGAGCGCTCGCCGGCGATCCGCTCATCCTGCTCGCCGACGAACCCACGGGGAACCTCGACTCGACGAACGGCGAGGCGGTGATGGACCTGCTGCACGAACTGCACGGCATGGGCTCGACGATCTGCATGGTCACGCACGATCCGCGCTTCGCGCGTCACGCCGAACGCACGGTGCACCTGTTCGACGGCCGCGTCGTGGACGAGCGCCGCGAGCGCTGAGCGAAAGGGACCCTCGATGGACACCTTGATCCAGGACCTGCGTTACGCCCTGCGCTCGCTCCGCCGCACTCCGGGTTTCACGGCCGTCGTCGTGGCCGTGATGGCGCTCGGCATCGGCGTCAACGTGAGCATGTTCAGCATGATCTACGGGATCATGTTCCGGCCCTGGCCCCTGCCGGAGCCCGACCGCCTCCTGACCCTCGTCCAGCTCGACCTGCTGCACTCGGGCAACACCCAGCCGATCTCGTGGCTGAACTACTTCGAACTGCGGGATCGTTCGAAGTCGTTCTCGGCGTTCGGCGGCTACTGGGACCATCAGGCGATCGTGACGCTCGACCGCGATCCCGAGCGCTTCCACGGTGCGAGCATCACCGCGGGCGTGCTGCCCGCGCTCGGCGTGACCCCCGTGCTCGGCCAGAACTTCCGGCCCGACGAGGAAGTCTGGGGGCGCAACTGGACGCAGGTCATCATCAGCGACCGCATCTGGAAGACGCGCTTCGGCGGGCGCACGGACGTGCTCGGCAAGACCCTCCGGCTCAACGGCCGCACGCGCGAGATCGTCGGCGTGATGCCGCCGGAGGTGCGCTTCCCGGAGCTCGAGGACTTCTGGATCCCGGCCGGCTTCGACGCGAAGGACCAGAACCGCACCGACGGCCTGTTCAACATCGCCGCGCGCCTCAAGCCGGGCGTCTCGCGGGAACAGGCGAACGCCGAGCTCGACGCGATCTGGAAGTCGATCGTGGCCGCGCACCCGGAGATGAAGCAGACGGGCGTCGAGGCGTTCGCCATCCAGGAGCGGTGGAGCCGCGGTCCGAGACCTTTCATGATCGTGATGCTCCTCGCGGTCGTGTGCGTGCTGCTGATCGCGTGCGCGAACGTCGCGAACCTCCTGCTCGCACGGGCGGCGACGCGCCGCCGCGAGATCGGACTGCGCGTCGCGCTCGGCGCTTCGCGCGGTCGCGTGGTGCGCCAGCTGCTCACCGAAAGCGTGCTCCTCGCGCTGCTCGGCGGCGGCGCGGGCGTCGCGCTCGGCATGTGGGGCAACACCATCTGGCCGCGCGGCATCCCGATGGAACTGCCGTGGTTCCTGCGCTGGGACATCGATGGTCCCGTGCTCGCGTACACGGTGGTGCTCACCATGCTCGCCGGCGTCGTGTTCGGGCTGGCGCCCGCGCTACACGCCTCCGACGGCAATCTCGTCGAGGCTCTCCGCGAAGGCGGGGCGCAGGCCGGCACGTCCCGCGGCGGGCAGCGGCTGCGCAACGGGCTCATCGTCGCGGAGATCGCGTTCTCGATCGTGCTGCTGATCGCGGCCGGGCTCATGATCCGCACGTTCATGCACTACGACCAGGCCGGGAAGAAGCTGCGCACCGAAGGCATCGTCGCGGGGCGCGTGCTGCTGCCGATCGCGCTCTACCCGGACGAGCCCTCGCGCGTGCGCTTCTTCACGGAGCTGCAGCGCCGTTTGCTCGCCGAGCCGGGTGTGGTCGCCGCCTCGGCGATCAACAACCTGCCGCTCGGTCGCGACAACTGGACCCGCACGGTGATCACGCCGGACGCGAAGGACGACGTGAGCGGCCCGAACTGCGCGATGTGGACGCCGATGCCCGGCGCGCTCGCGACGCTCGGGATCCCGATCCGGAAGGGGCGCGACTTCACGCTGCAGGACGACTCGACGAGTGCGCGGGTCGCGCTCGTGAGCGAGCAGGCGGCCAAGCGGCTCTACCCGGGTCGCGACCCCATCGGGCAGCGGCTGCGGCTCGCGGGCATGCCGGATTCGCTCGGCTGGGTCACCGTCGTGGGCGTGACGGGTGACGTCGTGCAGGGCGTCGAATCCGACGAAGCGCCCGTGGGGAGCGTGTGGGTGCCGCACGCGCAGGAGCCGGGGCAGATGCTGTGGTGGGTGGTCGAGGCGAAGGGCTCGGGGGCGCAGGGTGCGGCCGCGCTGCGCCGCGCCGTGCGCGCGATCGATCCCGACATCGCCGTCTACGAGATCCGCTCGATGCGCGAGCAGTTCCGCTTCGCGCTCTGGGTGCGCAGGCTGTTCGCCTCGATGATCGGCGTGTTCGGCGTGCTCGCGCTCGTGATCGCGGCGATCGGGTTGTACGGCGTGATGGCCTACAACGTGGCGCAGCGCACCCGCGAGATCGGCATCCGGATGGCGCTCGGCGCGGAGGCCTCGATGGTGCTGCGCATGGTCGTGGGGCAGGCGCTGCGGCTGACCGCCATCGGCATCGCCATCGGGCTCGCCGTGGCCTTCGGAGTCACGCGCTTCATGGCGGCGACGATCCAGGGGGTGAGCCCGACCGATCCACCGACGTACACCACGGTGACGCTGCTTCTGGCATGCTCCGGACTGATCGCGGCGTGGGTGCCGGCCTGGCGGGCCACGCGCGTGAACCCGATGCTGGCGCTGCGGGCGGATTGACGCCCGGGCGAACATGGCCTCCCGGACGTCCGGAGTGTTCCCTCGCATGAAGCGTTTCACGATCCTGTCGTCGCTGATGCTCGCCGCCGCCCCGGTCCTCGCCGGGGCGGACGGCGATCCGGCCGTGCTGTACGAGCGCGGCGCCTACCGGCGTGCCGCGGCGGTGGCGTCGCAGCGGAGTGACGCCACCGCCCTCACCGTGCTCGCGCGCGTGCGCGCGCTCGAGGGCCGGTACGACGAAGCGATCGCGACGGCCGAGCGCGCGGTGAAGGCCGCTCCCGGATCCACCGCCGCGCACTACGCGTTGTCCGAGGCCCACGGCCTGCGCGCGCGTGAGGCCGGGCCACTGAAGGCGCTCGGCTCGGCCCGGGCCTTCAAGCGCGAGGCCGAGGCGGCTCTCGCGATCGATCCGAGCCACGTCGAGTCGCTGGTGGCGATGATCGAGTTCCACCGCATGGCGCCGGGGATCGCGGGCGGGGACCGGAAGAAGCGCCCCGCGCTGCTCGAGCGGCTCGTCGCCGCCGACCCGGTGCGCGGCTGGGGCATGCGCGCGCAGGACGCACTGCGCTCCGAGGACACGACGCGCGCGGAACAGTGCTGGCGCAAGGCGGTCGAGGCCGACCCGGCGAGTGCGCGCGCGAAGGCGGCGCTGGCGCAGTGGCTGGCGGTGTCGCGGCGCGACGTCCCGCTCGCCGAGCAGCTCGCGGCCGAGGCCACGGCGCTCGAGCCGTGGCGCATCGCGCCGTGGCAGGTGCTCGCATCGGTGCAGGCGCACGGGAAGCGCTGGGAGGAACTCGAGGCCACGCTCGCGAAGTCCGAGGCGGCGATGGACGGCCGCCGTGACGCCTGGTTCGCCGCCGGGCGCCAGCTCGTGAGCGACGGCGCCGAGCCCGTGCGCGCCGAGCGCTACCTGAGGCACTACCTCGCCGCGGAAAGCGAGCCGGCCGCGCCCGCGCCCGCGGTGGCGCGCTGGCGGCTCGCGCAGGCGCTCGAGCAGCAGGGGCGCAGGAGCGAGGCGATCGCCGAGCTGCAGGCCGCGCTCGCGCTCGATTCGCGGCTCGAGCCGGCGCGCAAGGACCTGCAGCGGCTGCGGCGCTGACCGGCCGCCGTGATAGCCTGCGGGCCGCCCCGCTGCCGTGCGGGGCGCCCGTCCCCATGGGAGCGAACGCTTGAACGAGACGCCGGTCCGCATCCTGGTCGCCGACGACGATCCCGACGTGCTCGCCGCGCTGCGCATGCTGCTGCGCGGCGAGGGCTTCGCGGTCGAGACCGCGACCAGTCCCGCGCTCGTGCTGCACGCGGTCGAGCAGAAGGACTTCGCGCTCGCGCTGCTCGACATGAACTACGCGCGCGACACGACGAGCGGCGGGGAGGGACTCGACCTCATCGAACGGTTGCGCGCCCTCGATCCCGCGATGCCGGTCGTCGTGATGACGGCGTGGGGCAGCGTGGACGGCGCGGTCGCCGCGGTGCGCCGCGGCGCGCGCGATTACGTGCAGAAGCCGTGGGACAACGACCGGCTCCTGCAGACGCTGCGCACGCAGGTGGAACTCGCGGCCGCGCTGCGGCGGGGCGCGCGGCTCGAGCAGGAGAACCGGCTGCTGCGGCGCGACGGCGTGCCCGAGATCGTGTGCGAGTCCGCGGCGATGCGCGCCGCGCTCGACCTCGCGCAGCGCGTCGCACCGAGTGAGGCCGCCGTGCTGATCACGGGCGAACACGGCACGGGCAAGGAGACGTTCGCCCGGCTCGTGCACGCGCTCGGCGCCCGGGCGCACCGGCCGTTCGTGGCCGTGCACGCGGGCGGGCTTTCCGACGCGGCGTTCGAGAGCGAGCTGTTCGGCCACGAGAAGGGCGCTTTTCCCGGCGCGACGAGCGAGCGCGCGGGCCGCTTCGAACTGGCCGACGGGGGCACGTTGTTCCTCGACGATCTCTCGGGCGTCACGCCGGCGCAGCAGGCGAAGCTGCTGCGCGTGCTCGAGAGCGGCGAGTGCGAGCGGCTCGGCTCGTCGCGCGTGCGCGCCGTGCACGTGCGCGTCGTCGCGGCCTCGAGCACCGACCTCCACGCCGAGTGCGCGGCGGGCCGATTCCGCGAGGACCTGCTCTTCCGCCTCAAGACGGTCGAGATCGCGCTGCCGCCGCTGCGCGAACGTCCGGAGGACGTGCCCGCGCTCGCGGCCTTCTTCCTGCACCGCCACGCGAAGCGCTACCGCAAGAGCGTCACGTCGTTCGCGCCGGCCGCGCTCCAGGCGCTGCTCGCGCACCCCTGGCCGGGCAACGTGCGCGAACTCGATCACGCGGTCGAGCGCGCCGTGCTGCTCGCGCGAGACGCGGAACTGGGCACGGAAGATCTCGGCCTGCGCGCTCCGGCCGACGGCGCGCCGCCGCTCGAGAAGCTCACGCTCGACGAGGCCGAGCGGCTGCTCATCCAGCGCGCGCTCGCCCGTCACGACGGCAACGTCAGCCTCGCGGCCCGCGCGCTCGGCCTGTCGCGCAGCGCGCTCTACCGGCGGCTCGAACGTCACGGGATCCGGGCCGCCGGATCGTGAGCGTGGGACGCCCGAAGAAGCCGCGGCTCTCGTACGACGCGCGGGTCACCTGGCTCGCCTTGGCCGGCGGGGCGCCCGCGGTGGTGGTCGCGATCGTGGCGCTGTCGCGCTGGCAGGCCGACCTCGGCGTGCGCATGCTGCTCGGCGTCGCGGTGCTCGTGAGCTGGCTGCTCGGGGCGCTCGCCGTGCGCGAACGCGCGACGCGCTCGCTGCAGACGCTCGCGAACCTCGTCGCCGCCGTGCGCGAGGGGGACACGAGCATCCGCGCCCGCGGCGCGGACCCGTTCGATTCGCTCGGGCTCGCGTACTTCGAGGTGAACGCCCTCGCCGAGCAGGGCCGCCAGCGGCGCTACGAGGCGTTCGAGGCGGCTTCGCTCCTGCGCCAGGTGATGGAGTCGATCGACGTGGCGCTGTTCGCGTTCGACCCTTCCGGCAAGCTGCGCGTGGTGAACCGCGTGGGCGAGGAGTGGCTCGCGACACCGGCCGAGCGCGCGCTCGGTCGCTCGGCGGTCTCGCTCGGCGTGTCGGGCGCGCTCGCGGGCGAGGCCCCGCGAATCGCCGACCTCGCGCTGGGCGGGCGCTCGGGCCGGTTCGAGATCCGGCGCGGCGTCTACCGGCACGAGGGGCGCCCGCACGACCTGCTCGTCGTGTCCGATCTCGGACGCACGCTGCGCGACGAGGAGCGCCTCGCGTGGCAGCGGCTGATCCGCGTGCTGAGCCACGAGATCAACAACTCGCTCGCGCCGATCCAGTCGCTCGCGGGCAGCCTGCAGTCCGGCATCGAACGATCCGGGGCCGCGGCGTCGGAAGCCGACCTGCGCGAAGGACTCGCGGTGATCGAGGCGCGCGCCCGCTCGCTCGCGCGCTTCCTGCACGCCTACGCGCAGCTCGCACGCCTGCCTGCTCCGCGCCCGGGCGCCGTGGACGTGGGCGAGTGGGTGCGGCGCACGGCGGCGCTCGAGTCGCGCCTCGCCGTGCACGTGCATCCCGGCGAGAGCGTCACGCTGCAGGCGGACGGCGACCAGCTCGACCAGCTGCTCATCAATCTCGTGCGCAACGCCGCCGACGCCGCAAGCGAGACCGGCGGCGCAGTGTCGATCGGCTGGCGCGCGAACGACACGGGCCTCGTGCTCGAGGTGGTGGACGACGGCCCGGGCATCACCGACGGCGCGAACCTGTTCGTGCCGTTCTTCACGACCAAGCCCGAGGGCAGCGGCATCGGCCTCGCCCTCGCGCGCCAGATCGCCGAGGGGCACGGCGGTGCGCTCTCGCTCGCCAATCGCGACGGCGTGCGCGGCTGCGTCGCGCGGCTGTGGCTGCCCCTGCGGCCGCGCCAGGAAGACGCGCGCTGACGCCAGCGCACTCGGGCCGGCGCCGACCCCGCCTGCGACGGGTGCCGCCGATTCTCCGCCGGGCGCATTGCGGCATGACGCCCGTCATACCCGGCCCGGCCGGCCGCAGGCATATTCACCGCAGAGGAGGCCCTCACCCGGTCGCTGCTCCTTCGCAGGCACAGGGAGAAATGAGGTGACCCTCCGCCAGCCGGGCCTCACCGCCGCCGCGCGAACGGCGGGTGGTGGACCTCATCGGGAGCGTCGATCTGCGCACTTGTTTCGGGGCCGACGTCGGCTCCGAGTGACGAAAGGAATGCAGGACATGAAACGACTCGTGACGTGCGTGTGGGCCGCTGCCGCGCTGCTCGCCGCGGCACCGGCCTCCGCCCAGTGGCAGATGGTGAGCGCGGACGGCTCGACCAAGCTGAACTTCGGCGTGCTCGCCCAGATGCAGGCCGAGGAACTCCAGCCCGTGAACACCGAGGACTGGCAGCAGAACGTGTTCGTGCGCCGCTTCCGGATCATCGTCGGCGGCAAGGTCAACGATCGGATTTCGCTCTTCGCCGACACCGACGTGCCGAACCTCGGCAAGGGGCTCTCGACGGGCAGGAAGCAGGACAACACGATGATCCTGCAGGACCTCGCGCTGACCTACACCGTGCGCTCGGAGTTCAAGGTCGACGCCGGCATGCTGCTCGTGCCGGGATCGCACAACGGCCTCCAGTCGGCGGCGACGCACCTGACGCTCGACTACGGTCCGTACTCGTTCCTGCAGGGGGACTCGACGCAGTCGAAGGTCGGGCGCGACTACGGCGTGCTCGCTCGCGGTTACCTCGGCGACCGTCATCTCGAGTACCGCGCCGGCCTGCTCCAGGGCGCGCGCGGGGCGGATGCGCGCCAGCCCTTCCGCGGCGCGTTCCGCGTGGCGTACTACCCGTTCGAGCCCGACACCGGGCTGCTCTACACGGGAACGACGCTGGGCAAGCGCCGGATCTGGTCGTTCGGCGCGGGCGGTGACGTGCAGCGCGACTACCGCACGCTGAGTGCGGACGTGTTCGTGGACCAGCCCGTCGCGGGCGGGGATGCGTTCACGATGCAGGTGTACGTCACGAAGTACGACGGCGGCGAGTGGTTCCCCGGGCTGGTCGAGCAGACGGCGATCATGGCCGAGGCCGGCTGGTACTTCCATCAGGCAAAGATCACGCCGTTCGTGCAGTACTCGAGCCGCGACTATGCGGACGCCGCGAAGGCCGACGAGAGCAAGGTGCTGGGCGGCCTGGCGTGGTGGGAGAGCGGGCACAAGTTCAACGTGAAGGCCGCCTACGCGGTGCTGACGCGCGACAAGTCCGACGACGGCAGGCAGTTCGTGCTGCAGGCGCAGGTGTTCGCGTATTAGGCCGGGAAGAGGCCGCCCTCAAGGGTGGGCGAGACGAAGAGGGCCGCCGCGGGGTGATGCCCGCGGCGGCCCTTGGTTCTTCCGCGCGAGTCGCTCAGCGCAGCGTGACCACGCGCTGGGCGCGCGTCTCGCCGTTCCACTGCAGGCGGGCCCAGTACACGCCCGATGGCATCCGTCGCGCGTCGAGCGCGACCTCGTGCATCCCCGCCGGCAGTGCGTCGGAGTCGAGGAGCGAGGCGGCCTCGCGCCCCGCGAGGTCGTAGAGCGCGAGCTTCACGCGCCCCGGCGCGGGCAGCGTGAAACGCAGCACGCCGCGCCCACGCAGTGGTTGCGGTGCCGCTTGCAAGAGTGCCAGTCCGGCGTGCTCGGACCGCGGAGAGTCGAGCAGTTCGAGATTCCAGCTCGGGTCGACGAAGCCGGCGACGCCCGTGCGCGACTGGCCGGCGATGGTCGTGAACGCGCCCGCCACGTACAACGTGCCGTTCGCGTGCGCGAACCCGTAGACGTTCTGGCTGGCGTCCGCGATGAACGGCGAGGGCAGGCCGGAGGCGGCATCGAGCACCGCCAGCCGCGTACGCGGATACGCGCCGTTGCCGAACGTCCCGAAGAGCCCGCCGACGAACATCAGGCCGTTGCGGAGGTCGAGCACGTTCACCGTGCCGTCCGGATCCGGATTCCACGCCGTGGCGAGTCCGGTCGCCGGGGAGAGAGCCGCGAGCCGCCGGCGGGTGGCTCCGCCGATCGTCGCGAAATCGCCGCCCGCATACACCGCACCGTTCGTGGCGAGCACGGTGTACACGGTGTTGCTCGCGTTCGGGTTCCAGGCCGAGGGCGCTCCCGTCGTGGCGTCGATCGCCGCGATACGATTGCGCGCCTGTCCGCCGACGTTCGTGAAGTTGCCGCCCACGTACACGACGCCGCCCTCCTTGGCGATCGCGAAGACGGCATTGTTCGCGTTCGGATTCCAGGCCGTGCCCGCGCCCGAGGAGAGGTCGGTCTGCGCGAGGTTGTTGCGCGCGAGGGGGCCGACGTGCGAGAACGCGCCGCCGAGCCACGCCAAGCCGTCCGCGATCTTCAGGGTGTAGACGGTGCCGTCCGGTTGCGGAGCCCACGGTGCGACGGCCGCGGTCGCGGTGTCGAACGCCGCCGCGAAGTCGCGAAACGGCGGCTCGAGCACCCAGAAGTTTCCAGCGGCGTGCACGTTCGCGCCGTGCACCGCGAGCGCGAACACCGAGCCCGTGAGACTCGGCTTCCAGGGAAGAACGCGGCCGTCCGAGTCGAGGGCCGCGAGGGCGGTGCGTTCGACCATGGGGAAGGAGCTGAAGCTGCCCGTCGCGAGCACGCGGCCACCCGAGAAGCACAGGGACTCGATGGCGCCATTGGCCGGGTGTTCGCCGCCGAGCGCGGCGCCGGCGCTCTCGTCGAGCATGCCGAAGAAGCGATGCTGGGTGCCGTTGACCGACGTGAACGCCCCGCCCGCGAGCAGCGTGTCGTGTGCGAACGTGAACGCGTGCACGGCGCCGTTGAATCCCGGCCACCACGGCAGGAGCGCTCCCGAGCCGGGAGCGAAAGCCGCCATGCCGTAGCGCATGGTGTCGTTGACCGCGGTGAACGTTCCACCCGCGTACCAGCGCCCGCCGTGCAGGAGCCACTGTTTCGGCGGGGCGTCGAAGCGCGGCGCCCAGGAAAGCGGTGTCCCGGTCGCAGCCTGCACTGCGCAGACGTTCGTGCGTGTGGATCCGCCGATGCCCGTGCACGCGCCCGCGACGAGCAGCCGGTCGCCCGCCTCCACGAGGCGCACGACGCCGAGCGGGGTGCAGCTCCAGGACTGGAGCGCGTGCGTCGAACGTTGCCAGGCTCCGACGTAGCCCGCTTGCTGCTTCTCGCCTCCGAGGTACAGGCGGGAGCCGTGCACCGCGATCGCGTGCACCGTCATGGGGGGCGAAAGCGACCACGAAGTGAGCGTGCCGCCCGTGGTCAGTTCCGCGAATCGCAGCCGCGTCGTGGCGCCGATGCTCGTGAACTGTCCGCCGACGTAGAGCTTGTCGTCGGTCGCCGCGAGCGCGCGCACTTCGCCGTTCGCGTTCGCGGTGAACGGGAGCACCGCGAAGGTCGCCGGATCGAGCGCGCAGACGCCGCCGCGCACCACGCTCGCCGCGGCGACGAACGTGCCGCCGAAGGCGACCGAGGCGCCCGAGCGTTCGATCGCGCGCACGTACGGCGCGGGCGAGACGGTCCAGGCGTCGAGTGCGCCCGTGATGGCGTTGAGGGCCGCGGCGCGGGCGCGCGAGGTGGAGGCGATCGTGGTGAAGTCCCCGCACGCGTACAGCTTGTTGCCCCAGAGCGACAACGCGTGGACCTGCGCGTCCGGCGCCACGTTCCACGTGAGCAGCGCGCCGCTCGCGAGCGAGAAGCCCGCGAGGTTCGCTCGAGGCGAACCATTCACGGCCGTGAACGAGCCGCCCAGGAAGACGTGCGTGGGGCCGACCTCGAGCGCCCGCACGATACCGGGGCCCGTGTACGTCACGTTCGCGACGAGCGTCGTGGGCGTGCCGGTCACGGCGCCGATCGCGGCGAAACTCGAACGGTTGAGGCCGCCGACGGTCGAGAAGGCGCCACCGGCATACACGACACCGTTGGCATACTGGACGGCGAGGACGGCCGGCGAGCTCGCCGACATCGTCACGACCGGAGCCCACGAGGTGAGCTGGCCGTTCGAGGCGAGCACGGAGCCGAGCGCCGTGCGCGGCTGGCCGTTGACGGTCGAGAAGTACCCTGCGAACCACACGGTGTCCGCGTTCGCGCACACCGACGTGAGGCCGGCGTCGGGCGTGATCGTCCCGCTCCAGGGCACGAGCGCGCCCGTCGCCGCGTCGAGCGCGACGAGCGGCACGCTGAGGGCGTTCACGGTGCGCAGCGCCGAGCCCGCGACGTAAAGCCGTGAGCCGCTCCGTGCGAGCGAGAACACCGAGGCGGTCGGAAGGAGTGAGGCGTCCCATGCGGTGTCCAGCTGTCCGCCCGGAAGGAGGTGTACGAGCGAGCGCTTCGCCACACCGTCCACGGACGCGAAGCTGCCGCCCACGAACCAGCCGCCCGCGCCGTCGCTCTCCATGGCCTGCACGTTTCCGTCGAACAAGGGCAGCGGTTCGGCGAGCGTCCCGAGTGAGTCCGAGAGTCCGAGGCCGCTGGCGGGCGTGGTGACCGCGGCGAATCCGCCGCCGACGTAGACGCGGCCGTGCGCGGCGAGCAGCGCGTTCACGCTGCGTCCGCAGCCGGGCGGCTGCTTCGCGGCGTGTGCCCACGTGTCGCGATCGATCGCAGCGAGTCCTTCGGCGGGCATGCCGGCGAAGGACGAGAAGGGCCCGCCCACGATCAGGTTCGGCCCCGAGACGAGCATGCTCTTCACGCGGGCGTTCGCCGAGGGCGTGCCGGTCAGCAGATCGCCGGTGCTCGCGAGGTACGCCGCGAAGTGTGAGCGTGACGCGGCGCTCGCCAGCGTGAAGTCGCCGCCCACGTAGAGCGTGTCGCCGGAGCGCACGAGCGCGTGCACGGTGTCGTTGGGCGACGGCGCCCAGCTGGTCGGCATGCCGTCGGCGCCGACGTGCGCGAGGTTCGCGCGCGGGATGCCGTGAAGCGACGAGAACGCGCCGCCGACGAACCAGCCGCCCGCGCCGTCGGGAACGACGGACAGCACGGCGCCCTTCACGTCGAAGTGAGGCGCGAGCGCAGCGCCTGTGGTCGTGTCCACGAAGGCGGCGCCGCCGGTGGGGGCGCCGAGGTAGGCGAGCGTGCCGGATACTCGCAGTGTTCCGTCGCCGGCGCCGATCGCCGTGATGTTGGCCCCCGGATCGGGTCCGGCGTACTCGATCGGCAGCAGTGCGCCCGTCGGGCCGTCGAATGCCGCGAGCGCGGGGCGCTGCTGCCCGGCGACAAGCCGGAACGTGCCGCCCGCGTACAGCGTGTCGCCGGCGCTCGCGAGCGCATACACGGGCGAGGTGATGCCCGAATCCCACGCGATCGGGTCGCTCGATTCGTTCTCGAACGCGAGCAGCGGGCGGCAGGGTTGTCCGTTCACCGTCGTGAAGTCGCCGCCGACGTACAGCCGTGTGCCGACGAGCGCGAGCGCGCGCACGCCGGACAGTGTGCTGGGGCCGGTGAACACCGGGGCCAGCGGTGAGAGCGAACCATCCGCGAGCACGTGCACGAGGCCCTGGCGCGTCTGCCCCTGCCACTGTGAGAAGTGCCCTCCCACGAACCAGCCACCGGCGCCGTCCGGAATCGAGGCGTACACGAGGCTGACGTTGAGCGAGGGCGCGGACACCATCCGATAGCCCGGTGCCGGATCGATGTTGCCCGGCAGGAACGTCAGCACGTTGCCCGTGACCGGGCCGACGCGGCTGAACGTGCCGCCGATGAACGTGCGCGTGCCCGTGGTGGCGACCGCCGAAACCGAGCCGTCGGTCGTGAAGACGCTGTCGAGTGGAGCCGCGGCGCGCGCGAGGGCTGGAGAGATCAGCGTGGCGAGGAACGCGAGGCAGGCCGCACCGGACGCGTGCCGGCGGACGGCCGTGAGTGGCGAGCGTGAAGTCTCGGGCATGGCGGCTCCTTGGGAGGCCGCCATCCGGGGGGAACTTCGGCGCGGCCGAATACGATCAGTGTACCAATCGTGCGGAGCGGTGCCGAATCCCGATTGCGTGCATGCCGCCGGATGCCGGCGGGTGGCCTGACTTGCCGTCGGCGGCACGTGACGGGACTGGAGCGGTGAAGTATTCCAGTGCGGCGGCGCGGTGCTCGACCCCGGCTGCGGCTCGCCCCTCGGCGACGACCCGCTTCGCGCGCCGGTGGCGCGCTGACCGCGGCACGCGTGCGGGCGCGGCGAAGAGCACAGGGCGCCCCTGCCGGACTTCGGCGCTCCGGGGCTTTCGTGGAGCGCATCCTGTAGCATCCGCCGCCATGCGCGCTCGTGACGACACGCCGAAGGCGGCGCCACCGCCCGAACGAAACGGCGATGGGGTGATTTCGGTCGCCGTCGCGCTCGCCGCGTTCGCCGCCTACCTGTTCCTCGCCCCGCCGGTCTCGGGCGACCGCGACTCGAGCGAGTTCACGGTCGTGCTGGCCGCCAACGGTGTCGCGCACCCGACGGGATACGTGCTCTACACCGTGCTCGGGCACGGATTCGTCGCGGCGCTGCGCGCGCTGGGAGCGCCGGGGGCGTGGGCGGCGAACGCCTTCAGCGCACTCGGCGGTGGCGTCGCGATGGGACTGCTGCACGCGACCGCCGCGCGCTTCGCGGCGACCTCGCGCGTGCTCGGGACCCCCGCGCGCACCGCGCTCCCGCTCGTCTGCGTCGCCCTCATCGCCCTGGGCCCGGCGTGGACGCAGGTGACGACCGTGGCCGAGGTGTATTCGTGGCACGTCGCCTGGGCGCTCGCGCTGACGTGGCTCGCCGTCGGGCGCCTGCTCGGGCCCGGCGCGCCGGATGTGCGCGAACACGTCGTGTGGGGAGTGCTCGTGGGCGCCGGGCTCGCGCATCACGCGACGTCGGTGTTCTTCTCGGTGCCGCTCACGGCCGCATACTTGCTCGAGAGCGTGCCGGCGCGCGAGCGGCGCGGCGCGCTCGTGCGCGTGCTCACCGCCGCGGCGATGCTGCCGGTCGCCTGCGCGGTGTGGTTGTGGCTGCACGCGGGCCACGACGGCCCGGGGATCTGGCGCACGCTGGGGCCGGGCTGGGCGGGCGTGTGGGCGCACGTGAGCGCCGCGCAGTACGCCGGGCACTTCGGACGGTTCGCGCCCGAGCCGCTCGACCGCGCCCTCATCGAGCGCCACGTGTTCCCGCCGCTCTTCGCGGGACTGGCGGCGCTGGTGCTCGCGTGGGCATTGACGCCCGGTGGCCGCGCGCGGGCGGTGCTCGCCGTGCTGCTCGGCATCGCCTCCGCACAGGCGCTGTTCGCGTTCGGCTACGGCGTCGAGGACCCGAGCGCGTATTTCCTGCCCGCGCTCGTGCTCGGCGTACTCGCCCTGGCGCCGCTCGCGTGCGCGCTCACGGCGCTGCGTGGCGCCGGAGTGGTCGCCGCGCGCTCGCTCGTGGGCGTCGCGGCGCTCGCGGCGCTGCCGGGACTCGCGACCGGCTGGCGCACCGCGGTCGAGGCGCGCGCGACGTTCGTGGGGCTCGACGCGTTCGTGCACGAGCAGTGGGAGCGCATCCCGATCGAGCGCGGGATCGTCTTCTGGCCGCGCGACCTGCACCAGCGCCTGATCGAGTACCAGCTGCTGCGCGGCGAGAAGCCCGGACTCGAGATCTGGAACCCGCGCATGCTCACGCACCCCGAGGCGAAGCGGCGGTTCTTCGCGCGCCACGGCTTCGATCCCGTCGGGGATCTGCGGCTGAGGGCGGAGGATGTGCGAGGAGGCGCCGCCGCTCCGGGTGGGCGCGCGTTCGCGATCGCGGTGGCCGAGCGCGTGAACGAGCGGACCGCGCTGCCGGTGGTGCTGTTCGAGCCCGAGATCCCGGCGGTCACGGTGCTGCCCGAGCGGCCCGCGGGGAACGTGCGCTGACCCGGTGCAGAGCGGCCGCCCTCCGGAGTTCCGGAAGGCGGCCGTCTGCGTGCGGCGTGAAGCGGGAGTTATCGGTAAAGCGACTTCAGCCGGCCCCACGTGGACTTCTGCGAGGGCACCGGCAGGTTGGCCACCGTCACCTGGTACCCGAGATTGGCGGGCACGGAAAGCGTGTACCAGCCCGCGGCGCCGACGGTCGCCGAGTTCGCGTAGAAATCGGGATCGCTCGATCCCACGGTCGGCGGGTCGAGCGACACGAAACCGAGACGGTTGGCCGTGCCGGTCTTCGAGGTCACCTGCTGCGTGACGATCACGTCGGTCGTGCCGAGCGTGATCGCGAGCACGTCGAGACCCGTGACGTTGACGAACGAGTAGAAGCCCTTGGCGAGGCCGGTGCCGAAGTTCACGTTCGTCGTGAAGCCGCCGAGGTACGCGGCCGTCGCGCCGTCGTAGAACGAAATCGCGCAGTTCGCGGTGAGCAGGCTGCCGAGGCTCGAACCCGAGTTGAAGATCGTGAACTTGAGGCCCGAGAGGATGCCGGCGTTCGTCGTGAACAGTTCGTCACCCCAGATCGAGGTGAGCGAGGTGGAGGAGAAGCCCGTGTTCGCCGCGGACGTCGAGTTGTCGTAGACGACACCGGCGAACGCCGTCGAGTTGGGCGTGATCTGCGGACGGCTCATCAGGTCGATGTCGATCTCGCCGGCCAACTGGGCGGGCTCGGACACGAGCGCCTGGGCGGAGGCGACGGCGACGCTCAGGGCGAGCATCGCGACGGCGAGACGCAGCGTGGTAGCGATCTTCCGCATGGGGTTCCCTCGAGTGGATGGATTCGGCGCAGGGCCGACGTGAACAGCGCGGACCCGCTTCGCGGGCCCCGATGAACTGCCGGAGAACCGGGGGAGCGCAGTTCGAGCTCCACCGGACTCCACCACGATAGGCAATCGGGCATGGCGAGCAGTAGTACGCATTGCACCGCCGCCCGTCGGCGTGGGGATTTCTTCGACGAATGCCGTCTCCTGTGCAGTGAGGGTGAGCATTGTTCAGTGGTGCTGCCGCCGCCAGAAAGGCGAAGGGCCACGGCTCGTTCCGCCGTGGCCCTTCGCGCCCTTCGTGCCCTTCGCGCGTTCGTGCGCGTGTGTGTCAGCGCAACACGACCACGCGCTGCGTGTACTGCTTCCCGTCGACCAGCATGCGGGCGAAATACACACCCGACGACGGGCGTTCACCGTTCGCGGTGCGCGTGAACGACGCGCCGTGCCAGCCCGCGGCGTACTCGCCGTCGGCCAGCGTGGCCACGAGACGCCCCGCGAGATCGTGCAGCGTGAGCCGCACGCGCTGCGCCTGCGGCAGTGCGAAGCGCAGCTGCGCGCCGCCGCGCGAGGGATGCGCGCCCGTGAGGGCGAGCGCCACGTGGCTCGGAATGGCGTCGTCCACGCCGCGCGCGAGGCACTGCTCGGTCTCGGCGACGAGCCCGAGGAACGGCGCCGAAGTGACGCCGGTCACCGCGACGTCGTCGATCCACCAGCCCGGAGAGCCGACGCCGGCGTCCGCCGCGTGCCGGAAGCGCAGCTTCACGGTCTGGCCCGCGTAGGTGAGGCCGAAGTTCAGCGTCGCGCTGATCGGCGTGGGATAACCCGCGCTGGCCTTGGTCCATGCGGAGCGTCCACCGAGCGGATTGCCGCTGCCGTTGTACATCGTGCCGGTGTAGCCCGGCGTGCACACGCCGCCGACGTCGGACCACGTCGTGCCGCCGTCGGTGGACAGTTCGACCACGCCGCCGTCGTAGTCGAACGACGCGTCGTACTCGAACGACCAGCGATGCTTGAAGGTGACGGTGAACGGTGTGCTCGGGCTCAGCGTGAGCGGCGGGCTCGTGAAACGCAGGTCGGCCGCGCCGCCCGCGCCGGGCACGTGGTAGGCGTGGCTCGAGGCGGCGACTTCGGCCCGCGCCCAGGGATCGCCGCCCGAACCGCCGGCCGTCCACGTGGTGTGGTGCGACTCGGCGCCGTCGGTGAAGAACGTGCCTTCGTCCGAATGCACGTAGTCGCGCAGCAGGAGCAGCCGCGGTCCCGGCGACAGCAGGCCCGGATCGTCCACGGCGACGTACAACTCGAGCAGTTCGCCCGCCGCCGCGCCGTCGATCGCGACCGGGATGTCCTGCGCCAGCGACGTGAACGGCGCGCTCGCCGCGACGTTGAAGAGGTTGCCCGACGGGAAGAGCACGTGCAGGTTCGGCGACGAGACGCTCACCGTGGTGGCCGACAGGGTCGTCGCACCCGTGTTGCGGAAGCCGACCCGCAGCGTGCCGACTTCGCCGTTGTCGAGATAGCTGTCCGAGTCGCAGGCGTGCAGGTCGTCGGTGAGCGAGGCGGAGAGGATGGCGAGGTTGCCGCCGAGCGTGAAGCTCTCGACCGCGCCCGCGTTGTTCGTGGAGCCGGATGCGGGGGAGATCGCGCCCGAGCCGAGGCCGCGCTTGGCGAACGCCTGCGCGAGCAGCTGGAAGTCGGCCGGGTCGTTCGCGTACGCCACGGCGAGGATCGCGTCGCGCGCGTCGGTGAACGTCGGCGCGTTGGGCGTCAGCTTGAGCCCGCCGATCACGTACGACTTCATGCGGTCCTGCGCCTGCGCGAAGGTCAGGCGCGGGGTGTCCGCGAGCAGGGCCGCGTAGCACTCCCACAGCATCGTGCACCACACTTCGCCGGTGCGGTGCACCTCGGAGTTCGTGGCGCCGCTCGGATCGCCGTTGAGCGGCGGGCCCACGGGCAGCGCGACGCCGTCCGAGATGTGCTTGAACGTGAGCGGGTTCTTCGTCATGTCCGTCGAGTAGGGGTAACGGCGGATGCCGAAGTAATAGTAGTTGTGCGGGACCAGGTTGCCGCTGAGCGCGTAGCCCGCCATGCCCCAGCAGCCCGCGAGGTTGTCGCCGGGACGCACGGTCAT
The DNA here is from genome assembly GCA_016215625.1 of Candidatus Eiseniibacteriota bacterium. Taxonomy (GTDB): domain Bacteria; phylum Eisenbacteria; class RBG-16-71-46; order RBG-16-71-46; family RBG-16-71-46; genus CAIXRL01. The sequence goes on from JACRIW010000058.1 coordinate 75,466, forward strand.
GAGCAGCGAGAAGAAGTCGCTCCAGCCTTCACCCATGCCGCCGCCCTGCTGATTGCTCAGGCCCGCGGCGTTGCCCACGAGACGGTTGCTCACGTAGTGCGCCCACTCGTGCGCCACGATGTGCCCGTCGATCGTGCCGTCGCGCTGGACCTGCGCCTGGCGCAGCAGCGTCGCGGTGACGCCCGCGCCGAGCTGCGCGCGGATGGCGTTGCCGACCGCCTGGGTCACGGAGATCGACGGAATCGTGATGCCGGCGACGGTGCCGCCGAGCCCGGGCGGCGAGGAGGACGCCGTGTTGTCCACGATGATGACGCCGATCGCGCCGGCGGTCTGGGCGTTCTGGACCTTCACGCTGAAGCCGCACGTGCCGCGATCGATGAGGGCGATCTTACCCACCACGGAGCTCGTGATCGCCGTGCAGCCGTCGAGCGTCGGAGCGACGCCGTCCACGGCGGCGACCACCTGGCCCGTGACGTTGAACGTCTGCGGCCCGAAACCCGTGGCCACGCCGGCCGCGTAGCCGCCGGCGATCGCCGCGGGGGCGCTCACCGTGAGCGAGGCGCTGACGGGCGGATTGAAGACGTACATCTGCATGCGCGGCGAGCCGCCGTCGGCGGGCGTGGACATGTTCGCGTTGTTCGTGCCGCCGTAATCCTCGCCCTCGGCGAGGATCGGGTCACCCGCGACGCCGCCGCGGCCGAAGTTGTCGGTCTGCGCGTTGCCGGCGACTTCGTCGAAGCCGGAGTCGTAGAACCAGTCGTGCAGGAAGTTGTTCAGGTAGAAGAGCGTGGTCGCCGCGGCCATGCGCTGGTTCGTGCTCGCGCTGGGCCCCAGGTTCGTGTCGTACACGCGGTCGAACGCGCCGGCTGCCGTCGTGGTCGGGCGCACGTCGCCGGCGGTGTAGCCGTCGGGCGAGACGATGTCGTCGTACGCGTCCACGTTGTTGCCCGTCGTGACGCCGGCGCCCGGGGCGAGCCAGGGATCGTTCCGCGAGAACGGCGAGTTCTGCAGCGTGATCAGGTTCGGCGCCGTGAGCGGCGGCATGTAGAAGTCGGGCAGGCCGGTCGGGTGCGGCGAGGGCGCGTCGCCCTGCGGCCCGTCCATCGGGAGGTACGGCGAGGCGGTGTTCGCCCAGACGCGATAGCTGAAGGCCGCGTCCGCCATGATGCTGTGGCGGAACAGCAGCCGGCCGTCGGCGGCCGAGTACACGTAGGCGTAAGCCTCGGTCTCGCCCATCACCTCGACGTAGTGCGCGGGCTCGAGTGCGTCGCCGAGCCGGAACCACACCTTGCGCACGCGCGGCGAGGTCGCGACGGCGAGCCCGTCTCCGAGCTCGCGTACTTCGGCGGGCGCGGGATAGCGCTCGTAGCCCGCTTCGTCGGGAGCGCCGGGAGCCGCGAGCGCCGGCGGCACCGCGAGCGAGCCGAAGTCGGCGAGGGCCGAGGCGACCGCGCTCGCCGAGGACCGCGCGAACGCGGCTTCGGCGTCGGCCGGAGCGTTCGTGCGACCGGGCAGCGAGCCGGCGACCGCGACCAGTTCGAGATTGCGGTCGAGGCAGACGCGGAACTCGTCGCGGAAGACCTCGATGCCGGCGATCTCCTGGCGATAGCTCGCGAGGATGGCGCCCGTGCCGCGGTCGTCGAGACGCACCAGCTTCGCGCCCGTGACGTCGGCGCGCTGGAGCCGGTAGAGCGGCGCGAGCGTGCCGAGGAACGAGCGCGCCGCCGCGTCGGCGTCACGCGGCGCGCGGAAGCGCGTCGCCGCGCCCGGGGCGTACACGACTCGGCTCTCGCCCCAGACGAACGACGGCACGCCGTAACGCTCGTCGGTGGACTGCACGCGGGCGAGCCGCGCGAGGGCGGGATCGGCGGCCGCGTTCGCGCGCGTGGCGGGGGCCGTGCGGCCGGGAGCGGACAGCGCGGCGTCGAACTCGGGACGGTGGGCGGCGAGCGAGACGGCGGCGAAGCACGACACCGCGATCAGCGCGCCGAGGAGCGGTCGGATGGAAGGCCGCACGAATCCTCCGGGGCTTGGGAGATCGGTCAGGAAGTGTGGAGAGTCGGGCGGTGAGGATACTACGGGCGCACGGTCACGGACCTCACCAGAATGCGTCCTCCGTACTCGAGCCGGTACCAGTAGAGGCCCGGTGCCTGCCGGGAGACGTCCACCGTGTGCTCGTGGCGGCCGGCCTCGAGCCGTTCGCCCGAGAGCAGGGCGGCGACGCGGCGGCCGGTCACGTCGAAGAGCCCGAGGCGCACGGCCCCGGCGGCGGGCAGCGTGAACGCGAGCCGGCTGCGGTTGCGGGCGGGATTGGGAGTGGGGGCGCCCAACGTGAACGCCGTCACCGCGGGTTCCGCCGGTGCGTCGAGCAACTCGAGCTGGTAGGACGGGTCGAGGAGCGCGGCATAGAAGGGATGCCCCTCGCTCGCGATCGTCGAGAAGAACCCGCCCACGTGCAGCGTGCCCCGGTCGCGCAACAGCGCGTGCACGCCCTGCCACGGATCCGGCCTCCATGCGATCGGCGCGCCCGTCGGCGCGTCGAGGAGCGCGAGGTTGAAACTGCCGTACGCGCCGTTGGCGACCGAGCCGAACGTTCCGCCCACGAAGAGCAGGCCGTTGTTCAGGTCGAGCACGTCCACCTGCTCGCTCACGCCACTGCTCATGCCCGCGTTCCACGCGGTGGCGAGCCCGGTCGTGCGCGAGAGAAGGGCGAGCTTCGGGCGGCTCGCTCCGCCGATCGAGGTGAACGCACCGCCCACGAACAACTCACCGGGCTGGAACGCGAACGACGTGATCTGGTTGTTGGCCGACGGATTCCAGCTCGTGAGCACGCCGGTCGTCGCGTCGAAGGCCGCGCCGTTGCCGCGCGGCTGGCCACCGGCGCTCGTGAACGCGCCGCCGACGAACAGCGTGCCCGAGTCCACCGCGAGGCGGATGGGCGTGCCGTTCGTGCCGGGGTTCCACGCGGTGGCGAGTCCCGCCGTGGTGTCCACCTGCGCGAGCGAGGTGCGCGCGGCTCCGCCGGCCGAGGAGAACGCGCCGCCCAGATAGAAGGTCCCTTCGTGCTCGGCCATCGAGAACACCGTCCCGTCGGGCTCGGGCGCCCACGGAGACACTTCCGCCGTGGCGGTGTCGAACGCCGCCGCGAGGTTGCGCACGGGCGCCTCCGTGCGGAAGAAGGTGCCCACGGCGTAGACGCGACCGTTGCTCAGGTGCAGGTCGTCCACGTTGCCGAACGTGCGCGGATCCCACGGACGCACGTATCCCGTGCGCAGGTCGACTGCCGCGAGCCCGCCACGCGCGGACATGCCGACGGAAGTGAAGGCACCGGCGACCAGCATGCGGCCGCGGTCCGCTTCGAGCACGGCGACGTTGCCGTTCACGCCGGGGTCGACTCCCAGCAACGCGAGCGACGAGGCTGAGAACGCTGCGAGGCGCAGCCGCGGCGAGCCGGCGATGTTCGAGAACGCGCCACCGGTGAATAGCGTGTCGCTCCCGAGCGCGAGCGTGCTCACGGCGCCGTCCGGGACGGGGTCGAAGGGAAGCAGCGCGTTCGTGCTCGTGTTCCACGCGGCGAGGTAGCGGTGCGAGGCCGACGCGATCGTGGTGAACGAGCCCCCGGCGAAGAGCGTGCCGTTGTTCCAGAGCAGCGCCGTGGGCGGCGAGTTGATGACGGGCGCCCAGGTGGTCGGCGCGCCGGTCGCGATCGTCACCGAGCCGAGAAGCGACCGCGAGGCGCCGCCGAAGCCCACGCAGTTGCCGCCCGCGGTGAGCGAGGAACCGGCGTTGAGCGCGAAGATCGGGCCGCTCGGAGCGGGATTCCACGTCGCGGCCGAACCCGTCACGCGGCTGATCGCGCGGATCGAGCCCTTGCCGTTGATCTCACCGCCGACGTACAGCCGCGAGCCGTAGGGCGTGAGCGCGTACACGAGCGCCGGGCTGTGCGACGCCCACGACGTGAGCGTGCCGTTCTCCGCCACCGCGCCGAGCCGCACGCGCGTGACCGCGTTGATCGTGACGAAGCTCCCGCCCACGTACACGACGCCGTCGGCCGTGCCGAGCGCCGTGACCTCGCCGTCCACGTTGGGCGCGAAACCGTTCGGGCGTCCGGAGGCGAGACTGAAGCCCACGGCGTTGTGCACCGTGATCGAGTTGCCCGTGCCGAACGCACCCGCCATCGCGACGCGATTCCCGTCGCGCGCGATCGAGTACACGAACGTGTTCGCGACCGGCGCCCAGCCCAGCAGCGTTCCCGTCGAGGCGTTCAGTGCGGCGACGCGCATGCGCATCGCCGCGTTCACGAAGTCGAACTCGCCGCCCAGGTAGAGCGTGCCGCCGTGCAGCTGCAGCACGCGCACCGCGCCGTTGGGCTGGGCCGACCACGTGGGGAGCTTGATGCCGGTGGTCGCGTCGAGCGCGACGAGATTGGAGACGGGCTGGCCGTTGACGGTCGCGAAGTCGCCGCCCACGAACACGGTGTTGCCGAGCACTTCGACCGTCGTCTCCTGCGCCGTGATCACGTCCACGGTCCACGCACCGGGCGCGGCCGTGACCGCGTCGAGCGCGGCGACGTTGCCGCGCGGCTGCCCCGCCGCGTGCGAGAAGCGGCCCGCGGTCCACAGCACGCCGCCCGAGTGCACGAACTTGCGCACGCTCGGCGTGCCGCCCGTGCGTGACAGTTGCGGGTCCCACGCGAAGAGCGAGCCGGTCGCGGCCTGCACGCACGCCGCGGACGCGCGCGGCTGCCCGCCCGCGGCCGTGAAGGCGCCGCCCACGTAGAGCGAATCGCCGAGCAGCGTGAGCGCGCGCACCGATGCGCCGGAGGAGAGCGCCGCGTCGAACGGCAGGAGCGCGCCCGTCGTGACGTCGATCGCCGCGAGCCCGGCACGCGGCGAGCCGTTCACCGAGGTGAACGTGCCGCCGAGGTAGAGCGTGGTGCCCGAGCGCAGGAGCGCGAGAATCGTTCCATTCACGTCCGGAGCGAGCGGGCCGAGCGTTTCGTCGGCGCGCACGTGCAGGAGGTTGCTCGTGACGGAGACGCCGGGTGCGGCGAACGAGCCGCCCACGTACCAGCCGCCCGCGCCGTCGCTCACAACGGCCTGTCCCGTTCCCGAGATGCCGAGCGGTTCCGTGTAGGTGATCGTGCCCGCCGTGTCGGCGTGCATGAAGCCGCTCGAGACGGGAGTGATCGCGCCGATGATGCCGCCGGCGTACAGCGCCGTGGCGGAGGCGGTCAGTGCGTTCACGCCGTTGCCACAGCCCCACGGCTGCTGCGCCGAGAGCAGCATGCGCCGCCAGTCGAGCGAGGCGAGACCGTAGCGCGAGGTGCCGCCCATGGTCGTGAAGGCGCCGCCCACGAACAGCCGGTCGCCGCTCCGCACGAGCGCGTGCACGACGCTGCTCGGCGCGGGAGGGGCGCTCAGCAACACACCCGTGCTCGCCTGGTACGCGGCGAGGTAGGGGCGGAACTGGCCGTCGCAGTACGTGAACGCGCCGCCGACGAAGAGCGTGTCGCCGCAGAGCGCGAGCGCGCGCACTTCGCCGTTCGGCGAGGGCGTCCACGGCGCGAGCGTGCCGTCGGCGTTCACGTGCAGCAGGTTCGTCCGCGCCTGGCCGCGTGCGTTCGTGACCGAGCCGCCGAAGAACCAGCCGCCGTTGCCGTCGGGGACGATCGTGCGCACGGTGCCGACGACGTCCTCGAACGGTGACGTCGGGTTCCCGGAGACGGTGTCGAGCCGCGCGAACGATCCGGTCGGCGGCGAGAGGTAGGAGAAGTCACCCGAGAGGAATAGCCGGTCGCTGTTCGCGGCCAGCGAGAGCAATTGGCCGCTCGCCTGGCGGTCGGGGCCGGAGGGAACGTCCGGGAGGAGTGCGCCGCTCGCGGGGTCGAACGCCGCGATGGCCGCGCGCGGCTCACCGTTCATGGAGCGGAACGAACCGTAGGCGTAGAGCTTGCCGTTCGCGAGCAGGAAGTCCCGGACCGTTCCCGTGGCCGGCACGGGATTCCACGCGAATGCCGCGGCGGTGCCGGTGTCGATCGCCGCGACGCCGTTGCGCGATTCGCCACCGATCTGCGTGAACGCACCCGTCACGTACAGCCGGCCGCCGGCGAAGGTCATCGCGTTCACGTTGCCGTTGGGCGCCGGCGCCCAGTCCGCGAGCGTGCCGTCCGCGCGGACGTGCAGCATCCGCACGTGCGGCTGGCCCTGCGCGAGCACGAAGCTGCCGCCGAGGAACCAGCCACCCGTGCTGTCGCTCGCGGCGCACAGCACCTGCGAGTTCCAGTAGTACGGGATGTTCAGGCGGGGAAAGCCCGGCTTCGGGTCCGCGGTGGGAAGGACGACCGCACTTCCCGTGAACGGTCCGATGCGCGTGAACGAGCCGCCGACGAACAACGTCGAGCCCGTGGACTTCATCGTCAGGACGGCGCCGTCGGTGACGAAGCTGCTGTCGCGAAGGGTGAGCGCGCTCGCGCTGGTCGGGATCGCGGCGAGGCAGGCGAACGAGAGCGCGGCGAACAAGCGGAAAACCGAACGGCGCGTTGCGCCGGGCGTGAGAGCAGTTGGGTTGCGGAACATGGCGGCGACTCCGAGTGTGCATTTGCGCCGGGGCCCGGGGGATGGGAGCGGCGCCACCTGCCGTGAAGCTTAGCATCGCGGTTGACAGAAACCATACAGGTGCCCGTGCGGCCCGGACATGCTCCCTTTGGAGTAATGCGCCGCGCTCCCGCGAGGGACTACGCTCGGCCTCGTCCTCCGATGTACCGCTGCACTTCTTGAAGGGGAGACCCTCCGTGAATCCATACATGCGTGCACTGGCTTCGCTGAAGCTGACCGTGGGCCTGCTGATCGTGATCGCGATCGTGCTGTCCTACGCGACCATCCTCGAGTCCATGCGCGGCACCGAAGCCGCGCAGTCCGTCTACAACGCGATGTGGTTCTACGCGCTGCAGGGGTTGTTCTCGCTGAACATCGTGGCGGCGCTGTGGGAGCGCTGGCCCCGCAACCGCTGGCGCATCGGTTTCGTCATCACCCACGCCTCGATGCTGCTCATCTTCGGCGGCGCGCTCGTCACCCTGACGCAGGCCATCTCGGGCGAGCTGCAGCTGTGGGAGGGCGAGAGCGCCCGGGTGTTCGAGCGCCAGCAGCGCGGCTTCGCCCGCGCGCCGATGCCGCTGCCGTTCACGGTGCGGCTCGATGCGTACGAGATGGACTACTACCCGGGCACGATGCGGCCGGCGAACTTCCGCAGCCGTGTCACGCTCATCGAAGCCGACGGACGCGAGAGCAAGGCCGCGATCTACATGAACCACCCGCTCACGCACCACGGCTACACGTTCTTCCAGTCGAGCTATCACGTCGAGGACGGCCGCGAGATGACCGTGCTGTCGGTGTCGAAGGACCCGGGCATGCCGATCGTCTTCTACGGCTTCTACCTCCTGATCCTCGGCATGTGCGTCGTGCTGTTCACGCGCATCATGCAGTTCCGCGAGGCCGAACGCGTGCGCGCGGCGACGAAGAAGACGGGCATCGGCATCCCGATCGTGCATCGCGCCGCGATCGTCGTGGCGTGCGCGGCTTCGGCCGTGCTCGCGGGGAACGCGTTCGCGCAGAACGGCCACCAGCACGGCCCGCCGCAGGTGGCGCCGCCGGCGATGGTCGAGGCGCTGCGCCGCATGCCGGTGCAGCACGACGGCCGCGAGATGCCGTTCGACACGCAGGCGCGTGAGGCCGTGCGCGTCGTGACCGGGCAGCGCGCGTTCGGCGGCATCGATCCCGTCGCGATGGTCATGGGCTGGCAGATGGACCAGCACGGCTGGCTCGAAGCGCCGATCATCAAGGTGGACGCGCACGTCGCGCAGCTCGTGGGCGCGCCGGGCGTCAAGCACGTCAGCTTCAACCAGCTGCTCGCGAGTTCGGCGCTGCGCCAGGAGATCGGGCCGGCGATCGAACGCTCACAGGCCGACCAGCCGCAGATGCCGGGCGACAAGGCGCTGCTCAAGCTGGACGAGCGCATCACCGTGTTCGACGCGTACCTGCGCGGCGCGGGCATCGTCGCGGTTCCCGCGGCCGATCGCGCGACGCGCTGGACGGCTCCCGCCAACGTCACCGACCCGGCGGCGTTCACGGCGATCGAGCCCGAGGTGCGGCGCAACCCGCCGCCATTCTACCCGTCGCGCGCGCTCATCGACGCCGAGATGCGCTACAACGCGGTGAACCCGGTCGGCCTCGCGTGGTGGCTGCTGCTGCCCGCGGCGATCGCCGCCGGACTCACGCTCGAACGTGACCGCTTCCGGCTGCGCTTCGCCTCGATCGTGCTGCTCGTCGCGGGCTTCGTCGTGATGACGTGGGGCATCGCGGTGCGCTGGCAGTTCGCCGGCCGCATCCCCGCGTCGAACATGTACGAGTCCATGATGTTCCTCGGCTGGGGCGTGGGGCTGTTCGGTGTCGCCGCGATGTTCTTCAAGAACCGCATCCCGACGTTCAACGCCGCGGCCATGTCGGCGCTCACGATGTTCCTGCTCGACCGGCTGCCGATGGACCCGTTCGTCCATCCGATGCCGCCGGTGCTCGCGGGGACGCCGTGGCTCGCCATCCACGTGCCGATCATCATGGTGAGCTACTCGACGTTCGCGATCGCCACGTTCCTCGCGCACGCGCAGCTCGGCGTGGAGCTGTTCCGCCCGAACGACCGCGCCGCGGTGCAGAAGTGGGCCGACATCCTCTACTGGTACCTGATGGTCGGTTCGATCCTGCTCGTGACCGGCATCATCACCGGTTCGATCTGGGCGTCCGAGTCGTGGGGCACGTACTGGGGCTGGGACCCGAAGGAAGTCTGGTCGCTCGTCGCGTTCCTCGCCTACATGGCGATCCTGCACGCGCGCAGCGACGGCCAGATGGGTGCGTTCGGCGTGGCGCTGTGGTCGATCGTCGGCTTCTGGACGATCCTCATGACGTACCTGGGCGTGAACTTCGTGCTCGGCACGGGCATGCACTCGTACGGCATGGGCAGCTCGAACATCGTGCGCTCGATGCTCATGGTCGGCGGCGCCGAGACGCTCTTCCTGTTCCTGTGCTGGTACCAGCGCGCGAGCCGCGAAGCGGCCGAGATCGACGCGAGGAACGCCGCGAAGAGCTAGAGGGTGGAGGTTTCTTGCACGGCGCCGCGTGTGGCAGGATGCCCGCGCGGCGCCGAACCGTTCGCGCCGGGAGGGAGGCTCGCATGAAGGACTCGAAGGACACCGCCGTCGCCACGCTGCTCGAGGAAGTGCTCGACGACACGAAGACGAACGAGCGCGTCGCGCACCTCGTGCTCAAGTCCGACTGGCCGATCGCGCTCTGCGGCGCGAACGTGAGCGATCACCTCGGCACGAAGGCGCCGGCCATGGACCGCTGCACGGACTGCCTCAAGATCGCCGCCACGCGCGGCCTCGGCCGCCCGGGCTGGGACCTGAAGGGCTGAGCGCCGGAGCCGTTCAGCGCGCGAAGGTCTTCAGCGTGCCCCACGAGCGCCGGCGCACGTCGACGGCCGCGCTCGTCTCGCAGAACGCGATGCTGTCGAAGCCGACGTTCGGATCGGGGCTCGGGCCGAAGCGCAGCTCCACGCGCGTGATGCCCGTACCCGCGAGCGAGAACGTGAAGTTGCCGGGCAGGCCCGCCTGGCTCAGGCACGCGTCGCCGCTCGTGCTGTCCACCGCGGCGGCACCGGTCAGCGTGCCCACGGCGACGACGGCATGGCTCGCGTCGTAGGCGGTGAGCGTCGCGCCGTGCACCGCGCCGCCGTACGGGTAGTAGTCGCCGAAGTCGAAGAGCTTGATCGCGAAGCAGCCCACGGTGACGCCGGGCGCGAACGTGAAGTCGTAGTCGAGCACGCAGTTCGCGGGATGGCCCATGCCGCGAACGCCGTCGAGGCAGCCGTTGCTCACGCCGGCGCCGGTCGAGTAGCTCGAGTACGGGAACGTGTTGCCTTCCTCGATCACGCGTGACGTGCCCGTCGGGCAGCCGGGGCCGAACGCCCATGCGACGCTCGTGATGCGCAGGTCCGGGTCCACCGCGCCGAGCCCTTCGACCACCGTGCCGGGGGCGAACGACTCGAACGTGACGCCGTGGAACGCGCCGGCGCACACGCCCGGGGTGCAGGCGGCGAAGGCGGAGGACGGTGCGGCGAGCAGTGACGCGGCGAGTGCGAGGGCGAGCGGACGCATGGGGACTCCCGGGACGGAGACGGGGTTCGAGGGTGCGCCGAAGTGCGTGGGCGGCCACGAGGCTCGCACGCGCGTGCCGCAAGGGGCCAGCGAAATCGCGCTGTTTCGTGACGCCTATCCCGCGTTTCGCCGTGCCTTCCACTCGTGCGCGAGCAGTCCGAAGAGCGCGGTGTCGGAGATCTCTTCGCCGACCTTCCAGCGCTCGCGCAGCGTGCCCTCGAGGCGAAAGCCGAGTTTCTCGACCGCGCGCACCGAAGCGGTGTTGCGAGGGTCGGCGTCCGCTTCGAGCCGGCGCAGGCCGAGCGGTCCGAAGGCGTAGTCCACGACCGCGACGAGCGCCTCGTGCGCGTAGCCCCGGCCCCAGTGACGCCGGGCGAGGCCGTAGCCGAGCTCCGCGCGATCGCTCGGCTCGACGAACGAGAACAACGACACCTGGCCGAGCGCGCGGTCGTCCTCGGGGCGCGTCACCGACCAGCGCAGGCCCGTGCGTTCGGGAAAGAACGTGCGGGCGCGTTCGCGCGCGGCGATCGCCTCGGACATCTCGCGCATCGGCGGGCGGCTCCAGTAGCGCATCGCGACCGGATCGCTCTCCATCTCGAAGATCGCTTCGGCGTCGTGGTCGGCGATGCCGCGCAGCACGAGCCGCTCGGTCGTGAGCACGGGGAAGGTCGCGGGGAAGTTCATCCGAAGTGCTCCTCGCTGCGGTGGGCCGGTTCACGGTGCGACGAGAGCATCTTGTCCCACGGGCCGCCCTGCCAGTTGTCGCGGCGCGGCGCCTCGTGCGTCCAGGGCGGCAGTTCGAACAGCAGGTGAGCCGCGAGCGCCTGCGCGTAGGGTTCGTAGCGCAGGCGGAGCGCCGCGAGGCGCGATTCGAATCCGGGATCGTCGGGCAGCGCGCCGGGCGCGGACTCGAGCCGCTCGCGCAGCAGGCGGAAGGCCGCGGTCGGGAGCCGGTCCTCGCGCTCCGCGGGCAGCGCGTGCACGAAGATCTGCGTCACGTCCACGAGCGCATGGCGCGCCATGGCGAACGTGAGCGACGCCTGTGACGTCGTCTCTTCCTTCCCGCGTGCGAGCAGCAGCGCCGTCGAGTCGAGGATCGCGACCAGCGCCGCGAGCCAGGACTGGTTCGTGTGCTGGGAGCGGTAGTAGGCGAGCTGCGGATACGAGATGTGCGTCTCGAGCAATTGTGCGGACCAGCGTTCCCACGACGCGAGCAGGTCGTCGCGAAGCCTTCCGTTTTCCGAGGGCGGCGTGCGGCGCAGGAACTCGGCGGCGGTCGGGGGCGAGCCGGCGCGTGCGTCCATGAGCGAAATCTCGAGTTCCCGCTGTGCGAACCCGCCGTACATCGTCGGCAGGTAGCCCACGACCGTGCCGAGGAAACCGAAGCCCGTACCGGCCTCGAACACCGCGATCGCACGCCCGGCCGCGGTCGCGGGCGTGACGTCGCCGAACCCGAGCGTGAAGAACGTCTCGCCGCTCATGTAGAGCCACGTCGTGAACGCGCGCGGCGCCTCGTTCGGGCCGTGCGTCGCCATCGCGAGCAGCGCGAACGCGACGATGAGGCCGATCGCCCACACGCCGAGCAGCAGGAGGAGTGAAAGCGGGCCGAAGAAGCCGAGCATCGCCTCGCGATCGGCGGGCTTCTCGACGCGGCGCGCGAGCGCACGCCAGATCCGCCACGCGAGGACGTAGAACCAGCGCGTGAGGCGCACGCGACGTCCGATGCGACGCGGTACGAGGATCGTCTCGAACGCGTCCCACAGGATCACCAGCACGAGTGCGGCACCCGCCACGGCGGAGAGGACGGAGGGCAGGTTCATTTCAGTTCGCCGCCAGCGCTTTCGCGAACGCCGGGTTCCGGCGCACGGCGTCGAACCACGGCAGCGCGAACCAGCTCGGGCCGACGCCGAGCGCGAGCGCGCGCCGCGAGCGCGCGAGCGCGGAGTCGGGCCGCTCGCCCAGCGCGTCGACGAGCGCCGCGGCGTAGTGCGCTTCGCCGTCCTCGGCGGCGTCGGCGAGCGCGCCGTCCGCGAGCGCGAGCGCCTCGCGCACCCGGCCGGTGCGCACGAGGCACTGCGCACGACGCAGCCGGTTGAACGCGTCTCCGGCGTCGGACTCCGCTCGACTCGCCTTTTCGATCCGCGTGTAGAGCGCCGTGGCCTCCGCGGTGCGCCCGGTGAGCCCGAGGCAGTCCGCGCGGTTGAGCGCGATGTCGAGATTGTCCGGCGCCATCTCCATGCTCGCCGCGAAGTCCGCCTCGGCGCCGGCCCAGTCGCCGTGCAGCATGCGCGCGAGGCCGCGGTTCGTGAGCGAGGGCACCTGCCCGGGCTGCGATTCGACGAGGCGCGAGTAGAGCGAATCCGCGCGCAGCGGGTCGCCGTTCAGCAGTTCGAGCTGCGCGAGCTTGGAGAGCGGATAGCGGTCCGTGGGGAAGCGCGCGACCAGCGTGTCGAGGTGCACGCGCGCCTCGGGCACGAGACCCTGGCGCATCTCGAGGTCGGCGAGCGCCTGCAGCATGCGGCGCGAAGGGCGCCGTGCCACGGCGTCGCGCAGGTGCCGCAGCGCGGCGTCGAAATCACCCTCGCGTTCCGCGACGACCGCGCGCCAGCGCTCGACTTCCGCATCGCCCGGCAGCCGCAGCGCGAGTTCCTCGACGTGGCGGCGGGCGTCGGGCAGGTCGGCGCGCGCGAGCGCGACGCGCAATCGCGCGACGGGAAGACGCGGATCGTCGGGCGAGGCCGACTCGGCGCGCCGCGTGGCGGCTTCGACGAGCGGCAGGAAGGTGGTGTCGCGCGTGGTGGCCAGTTCGCGCAGGGCGTAGTCCACGAGCAGCATCTGTGCGTCCGCGAAGCGCGGAGCACGCTCGGCGAGCGAGCGGACGCGCTCACGGTACTGGGCCGCGGTGAGGCCGCCCGATTCGCGGTCGCGCTCGAGCCGGTAGAGCTGCACGTACTCGTCGTAGTCCGCGCGGCTCACCTGCGGGACCGCCGGCGTGCGGCCCGAGGAGCGCTTCGGGTAGAAGTTCACCGACTCGATGCCGAGCGCGTTCGCGAACGTGAGCGCGGGATCGGACTGCGCGGTGAAGCTGCGCACGCCGAGCAGCTTGCCGTCGCGCCCGGAAAGCCGGCGCAGCGTGACGAACCATTCGTCGCCGTTGGCGACGAGGCGTGCTTCGAGCATCTCGTCGGCACGCAGCGCGATCGCGGCCGCGGCCGGTCCGCCGGGCAGTCCGCGCAGTTCGGCCGGATCCACGACGGTGACGCCGCGCAGGGGCGCGAGCGCGCGGGTGAGCGCGGCCTCGGCCGCGGCGATGCGCAGGCGCTGCGCGAGGGAATCGGGCGCACCTTCGACCACGGCCGGCAGCACGGCCACGCGCAGGCCGCCGCGCTCCGGCAGCACGCGCGGCACCAGCACGACCGCGGCGATCGCGAGCGCGGCGCCGAGTGCGGCCCAGAGCCAGGGCGTGCGGCGCGAAGTCGCCACGGCCGGCACCGTGGTCGCGCCGGTCGGCGCGCCCGCGCCCACCGGGAACGTGGGTGCGCTCGTGAGCACGCCCTCGCGCGCCGGGCCGCGCGCGGGACGCGAGCCCTGCGCCAGCGCCGCGGCCGCCGCGGGCGGGAGCGCCGATCCGCTTTCGGGCGGGAGCGCGGCGAGCGCGGCGCGGAGCGCGTCGGCGATTTCGCGCGCCCCGGCGACGCGGTCCTCCTTGCGCTTGGCGAGGCAACGCCCGACGAGCGCGACGACGGACGGCGGAACGTGCGGTGCGAGCGCCGCGAGCGGCTCCGGTTCGCGCTCGAGTGTCGCGTACACGAGGCCGTGCGTGGAATCCGCACGGAACGGGTGCTGCCCCGTGAGGAGCGTGTACAGCGTGACCCCGAGCGCCCAGAGGTCGGCGCGCGCGTCCACGGACTCGCCGCGGATCTGCTCGGGCGGCATGAAGGCCGGCGTGCCGATGGCGTCCCCGGTCGCGGTCAGCTCCGAGCCCGTCACGCGCGCGACGCCGAAGTCGAGAATCTTCACGAGCCCGTCGGCGGTGATCATGATGTTCGTGGGCTTGATGTCGCGGTGCACGATGCCGGCTTCGTGGGCGCGCGCGAGCCCGTCGGCCACCTGGGCCGTCACACCCAGCGCCTCGGCCAGCGCGAGCCCGCCCGCGCGCAGGCGCTGTTCGAGCGTTTCGCCTTCGTAGTAGGCCATCACGATGGCCATGCGGCCGTCGTCCGCGAACTCGATCCCGTGGATGGCGCAGATGTTCGGATGGTCGAGCGCCGAGGCCGCGCGGGCCTCCTGCAGGAAGCGCTCGCGGAACACCGCGTCCACGCTCAGCCGGGGCGCGATGACCTTGAGCGCCACGCGGCGGCCGAGCCGCGTGTCCTCGGCCAGGAACACCTCGCCCATGCCACCGGCGCCGAGGCGGGAGAGGATGCGGAATTGTGCGAGCGAGTTCGCAGCCATGCCGGCAAGCTAGCACGCGCAAAAAGACATGGGCAGGTCTTCGTGCGAACGCGTATCGTCACCGGGCGTCTCGAGGGGGACGCCACTCGGCCCGCGCGAGCGGGATTCCATCCATCCGAAAACGAGAGGTCGCCATGCCCGTGATCCAGAAGCTGTACGAGAACACCATGGTCGGAGATCCCCCGCAGATCACCGTGAAGTTCAACCTCGTCGGGCTCGGTCCGGCGACGACGTGGTCCATCACGCCGGATTCGCTGACGATGCACGGCAACGGCCAGATCCAGTTCGTGCTCGATCCGGCCTCCAGCGCGGGCACCTCGTTCGTGGGCTTCGCGATCAAGGCCACGTCGCCGAACCCGAACAACGGCACGTTCGACAACATCAACGTCGTGCAGAACGGCCAGCGCATGAACGTGAACGACCACGACAACACGCCGAAGGGCGGGTTGCCGATGGAGTTCGACTACATGATCTCGGTCGTGAACAACGGGACGACGTACTACTCGGACCCGAAGATCATCAACGACCCGCCGCCGAACATGTACCGCGCGGTTCCGGCCAAGGCGCTCGAGACGGCCTGACCCCGGCGTACCGGGAAGCACCGGCCCCTCGCGGACGAGCACTCGCCCGCGAGGGGTTCGTCATTCGCCCGTCAGCCCCGCGCGCCGGAGTCCTCGCCGGGCTCGACCGGCAGCCGCGCCTCGAGTCGCGCGACACGTTCGGTCAGGCGCGCCAGCTCGGCGCGGAGTTCGGCGACCTCGTCCGTCGCGGCGGGCGCCGCCGCTCGGGCGACCGGCGCGGCGGCGTGCTCCGCGGCGTGGTCCGACATCGCCGGCACCTCGCCCGGGAGCCCGAGGCCGTGCGTCACCATCTGCCCGCGTCCCGGCGGCGTGAGCTCGATCATCAGACCGCGCGCGACGAGACCTTCGACGATCGGCTTGAGCGCGGCGAGATCGGCGATCGCCTCCATGCGGTCGGCGCGTGCGCGCAGCTCGCCGAGCTGCTGCGCGCCGCGGAGCAGCAGTTCGCCCATCACCGCGAGCTCGGCCTTCGTCACGCCGAGCCACTCGTACGCCTTGTGCTTGTACTTGCTCGAGCGCCCCATCCAGTCGATCTCGGCGACCGCGCCCATCTCCGCCAGCTCGACGAGCGCGTTGCCCACGTCGATGTCGTCGAGCGTCGTGATCGGGTCGCGGTTGTTCTTCTGGTTGCAGCCCGTGACGATCGCGTTGACGGTCATCGGGTAGCCGGCCGGCGTGGTCATCGCCTTCTCGATCAGCACGCCGAGCACGCGGCGCTGGTTCGGGTCGAGCGGCCGGAAGCGTGCGGGCGAGTCGGGGGACGTCATGACGGGAGTCCTCGCAGGGTGGGTGATGCGACGGCGACGGCGCGCAGTCTAGCGCGTCGCCGGAGCCATCACACCGCAGGCGCGGCCTCGCGGCGGGGAGCCGCAAGCACGACCGCCCCGGCGTGGCGCCGAGGCGGTCGTGAGCGGCGAGTTACACGGCGGAACGAGCTACTCGATCATCACGAGAGTCCGTCTTGCCATGAACTTCGACTGCTCGAACTGCAAGCGCAGGAAGTAGACGCCGGCGGGCATGCGTGCACCGGCGTCGTTGTTGCCGTCCCAAACGAGGTCGAGAGTGCCGGGGAGGAAGGCGCCACGTCGCAACGTGCGCACGCGACGGCCAGCGAGATCGAACAGCGCGATTTCGCCACGATCCGGGCGCGCGACCGTGAGTCGAATGCCCGTGAACCCGCGTGGGGCCGGGTTGTTGCGCACCGCGAGGGAATTTTCGATCACTTCGTTCTCGGCGTCGGTGACGACCCATGGTGGGCCGGCGACTTCGCAGATCGAGTAGAACCAGTTCGCGAACACGTCGTGCCGGTGATTGGTGATGCCGGCCGGGCTCGAGCACGCGAAGGTCGACACGTGCTGGATGCCGAAACCGTCGACGAGCCCGACCCAGGGTTCCGAGACGTTGGCGACATGGCCGACGGAGGCCGTCGTCAGCGTGCTCGTCGACGTCGAGCGGTACTGGGCGGTCACGTTCGACGCCACCGTTCCCGACAGCGCGAGCACGTCGAGCGATGTGCCGAACAGGTTGCGCGCGTTGTACACGTTCATGAACGGACCCATGAGCGTGGCGGTGAGCTGGAGACGTGGGCAGCTTTCGGCATTGAGCGTCGCGTAGTCGCCAGCGCCCAGTGCGACACCCATGCGATTGCGGAGGAAGTCCGTGTGCGCCGTGAGGCCCGAGGCAAACTCGCCCTCGACGAGGTTGTCACCGGCGAGGTAGACCCCGCGCGTCGGAGGGAACTTCTCCGGAGCCACGAGGAAGTCGTCGAGAATGGCGATGTCGTTCTGGCTGCGGTTCACGATCGGACCGAAGATCCCGTCCCGCAGTTCGGCCGTGCTCACGTTCACGATGCGGTAGTACTTCCGCAACATGTGTGGAGTCGGCGCGACGCGCGCGGACTTGCCCGTCGCCCAGTACATGCCCGTCCGATTCGCCAAACGACCGCCGATCGCTCCGGCATGTCCCTCGACGGGATCGTCCACGCTGCGCACCTGGTACAGGTCCCAGGTGGTCCCCGCCTGGCCCCGATGCGCCCGCACGAAGTGCGCGGGGTCGTTCGGATCGTCCGTGAGCTTGGTCAGGTGCCAGCCATTGTGCGCGCCGTACTTCTCGGCACGCGTGGCGCCGATGCGATCGGCCGCCTTGACCCATTCGGTTTCGTCGCCGTGTCCGTCGGCCTGGTCCACGAACAGCATGCACGCCATGCCGCGCCCGCCGAACTGCGCGTCCTTCCAGCGGTCCGGCAGCACGCCGAACTGCTGCCAGCGGTGGCCGTCCAGCGAACTGCGACCCTGGTTGTCGCTGCAACTCGTCCCGGGCGCGGAGCCCTCGTTGAGCTGCGGTACGACGCGGTTCGTGTCCGGCACCATCGAGAACACCGCAGGATTCGACAGCTTCGAGCGGCGGAGGAAGTACTCCACGTGCGAGCCCGGCGTGAGCAGGCCGTCGGGGATGATCTTGGTGTACTCGCGCGTGAAGCCGTTGCCGTCGAAACCGGTGTGTGAAGTCGGGAGCGAGAGGAGCCAGCTCGGATAGAGCGGCGTGTACTTCCCGTCGCCGCACAGGACGTTGCTCGAGAGCCCGGCCTCGGGGGCCCGGGTCGTGTCGATCACGAAGCACCGGAACTTGAGAATGCCCAGCGTCGTGTACTTCGGATCGTCCTCGTGGTAGGTGCCGGAGAAGATGCAGTTCTGGATTCTCGGCCAGTCGCCCGCGCCGCTCACGGGGAAGATGTTGATTTCCGCGGTGTCCATGCGGGCGCTGTTCCAGACCTGTTCGCTCCACTGCCCGCCGGGGTGACCGCCGGGAGTTCCGAACACCCCGTTGTCCGCGAGGTACTGCCCCCAGAAGGATCCGTCGCCGGGCACCACGAGGTCGGTCTGCGACTGTGGCTGCTTGAGCAGCTGCATGCCCGGTGCGAGCGGGTACGTGCGTGTGGTGCCGGCGCGGTAGTTGCCCGGCCCGGGCAGGATGCGGAACACGAGGTCGAGCCGGGTGCCATCGCCGCACGCACAAGCGGTCAGCGAATCACCCGCGATGTCGAAGCGCTGCGCGTTGTTCGTCACCTGGGCGATGTTGCGCCCCGTCACGATGAGCGCGGTCGTGGTGTCGAACGCCGCGGTTCCCACGAGCAACGTATCCTCGTTGAACGGGAAGGCGTCCTGGTACCAGTCACGTCCCCGCAATTCGCCCGTGGTGGAGTCGGGACAGAGGCAGTTGGCGATGCCCGCCATCTCCGCTGGTGTGAGCACCCGGTCGAAGATGCGGACGTCGTCCATGTCGCCATTGAACTCACAGGCGCCCGGGTCGTCCTGGAAGCCGTAGTTGCCGAGCATGAACCAATGATTGCTCGCGAACGCGGCGTTGTGCAGCTGGTTGTCCGCGTTCGGCGCGCCGTTGGCGAGCACGACCGTCGGCACAGGCAGGCCATTCACGTAGAACTGGATCGTCTGCCTGCCGGACATGACCGGCCCACGCACGTAGCCGACCAGCGTCCACACGCCGACCGGGAGGTTCGTGTTCGCGATCGCCACTTCCGAGCCGCTGGGTTCGTTCTGGAACACGAGCCGGTCGTTGTTCTTTTCGACCTGGAACCAGTTCGAGCCGCCTTTGCAGAAAATCGTGCCCTCGGTGCAGGACGGGTTGTTGTCCGTCGACTGCGGCCCGAGCACGCGGATCCACGCGGTCGCCGACATCGCGCCGGTGAGATCCCCTGCCGCTGAGGTCGTCGCGTAGGCCTCGTGGACGTTGTTGTTCGGCAGGAATCGCATCGCTTTTCCACAGCGGCTGTCCACGAGGTTTGGATTTTCGATGACGATGTGCTGCCCATGCCCCGAGACGTCGAGGCCGGGGGAGTTCTGCTCGAAGGTGTAGTGGAGCACTTCGCCCGTGGGGCACGGAGCGGAGACCGGCGCCGGGCAAGGAATCTCCACGTCGCCCTGGTTCAGCTTGTCCTGCGACCCGACGGCACCGTCGTTGTCGATGAGGTAGCTGTTGGTCGGTGATCCGCCGGTCTGCGGAATACCCTCGATGCCGTAAATGTAGTCCGGCCCGAACCGGATGGCGTCACCGCTCGCCCAGACGCGACCGAGCGTGCCCGCGGGTGTCGAGTGGTCCACGGCGACGCCGCCGGCGGAGTTCGCCTGCGAGCCGTAGGTGCCGACGACGAACGTGGTCGGACTGGCCTGCCAGTCTCCCCCCACGCACTCGAACTGCAGCAGGCGAGCCGCGTGTGCGCTCGGGCCGGTCGGGCTGTACATGCCGCGCTGCGCCGCCATGAGGTGGCCGTCGGGTGTGAACTCGATGTCGCTCACCGGCGCCGACCAAGTCGTCGAATACGGTGGAAGCGTGATCTCCAGCTGCGCGCTCGCCGCGTCGATCGCAGAACCATTGAGCCCGACCGACCAGATCTGGTTCGGGCCGACGCCGGGTGTGCCCTGATCGCAGCGCCAGAGGCTGTAGTAGAGCCGCCCGTCCGCGTACTCCACGGCCCACACGCGCTCCCCGATGGGCGCCCAGCCCGGCTGGGCGTTGTCGGGTGCACCGGGATCGTACGCCACACCCAACTGGGCGCCGCTCATGTCGAGCCGGTAGATCTTGCCGTCTTCGAGATCGCTCACGAAGAATTGCCGGTGGTCGCAGTCGAACGTGATGTTGCCGAGGCACGGGTACGAGCCGATCGGCACATTGGGGTCGGCGAAGTTGGGCAGGGAAGCGAAGGTCGTCGGTTGCCCGGTGAACTTGTCGATCTTGTAGACACTGCCCGGCGTGGCGTTCGGAAGGGTCGCCACGAGGTCATTCCAGTAGCACGACGTCTGGCAGACGTAGACGTTGCCCTCGTCGTCGATCGCCGTTCCGAACACGCTGCCGAGGATGTCTCCGCGCCAGATGCCACGTCCGGTGCCATCGGCCGGCCCGTTGTACCGGGACATCGTGCCGTTGGCGCCGCCCCAGTTCACGCCGACGGGCGGCACGCCGTGCTCGAGATCGAAAACCGTGAGCACGTAGTCGGCGCCGTTCAGCGCACTCGTGGTCTCGAGCGCGATCTGTCCTGTGAACGAGGCGAACGCCGGATCGGTCCACCGCGGCTTCACGGAGCAGCACTCCGGAGTCACGCAGCTCGCGGCGCAGTCGCCCACGGGAAGGTTGCTGCACAGCGTGACGCCGTTCGCGCGAATGGTCACGGTGCAGCCCGGGTCGACGTTCACGCACAGGCAGAAGTGAACGCTGCCGTCGTCGTCCGTGCTGCGCGTCGCCGTGTGATTCACGACATCGATCGTCGTGCCGTACTGCGGGGGACCGCAAAACGTCGCCGCACAACTCGAGAAATCCACCGTGACCGGGCAGGCGGGGATCCACTGGCCCGCTGCGTTCCGCACGATCACGTCGAAGCAGCAATCTCCGTTGCTCGAAAGACGCACTCTCGGCGGGCAGGTGGACTTTTCCGCACTCGGGACGAGCACCAGCGCCGAAGCGTTGAAGCGCACTTCGACCGAGTCTTTGGTGCCGAGCGGGACGGCGATGTCGAGCTTGCCGTCACCGTTGATGTCGCCGGCCGCCATGCGCGTCGGCCCGCCGGGACACGCGAGAAACGTCGCCGCCGCGAACGTGCCGCCGACCTGGCCTTCATACAGAGCCAGCGCGTTGCCGGTGTAGGCGCTCACGACGAGATCTCGAACGCCGTCGCCATTGAAGTCTTGTGCGAGCACGGACAAGGGGCCGCCTGCGCACGCGTAGTCGGTCTTCGCTCCGAAACCGCCACCGCCATTGCCCAGCCGCACCGACACCGTGCTGTCGGCGTTGTTCGCCGTCGCCACGTCGAGATCGCCGTCACCGTCGAAATCCGCGAGCGCGACGCTGCTCGGGTGCAGGCCCATCGGGAAGTCGGTCTTCGCTCCGAGACCGCCCGCGCCGTTGCCGGGCAGGAAAGACACGTTGCTGCCGGCGAAGTTCGTGACCATCACGTCGACGCTGCCGTCACCGTTCACGTCGCCGAGGTCGATCCCGTAGGCGCCCGAACCGGCGGCGAAACTCGAGGGACCGCCGAACCCACCAAGGCCGTTCCCGAGCATCACCTTGACCACGTTGTTCGACCAGTCGGCCACGACGAGGTCGAGTACAGCGTCAGCGTTCATGAACGCGAGACGGCCCGAGATCGGACGGCCACCGGTGGCATAGTTCGTGTGCGTCGGGAATGCCCCGGTCCCGTTGCCGAGATACACGGACACGCTCGCCGAACTCCAGTTCGACACGACCAGATCGGGATTTCCGTCCCGGTCGAGATCGCCTACGGCGATCGACACGGGATTCACGCCGGCGGGGTAGGTCACGCGCGGGGCGAATCCGCCGGCCCCGGTGTTGAGGAACACCGAAATCGTGTTCGAGGCGGGGCCGTAGTCGGCGACGACGAGATCGGGCGCACTGTCACGATTGAGGTCGGCGATCGCGACGTTGTTGGGTGAAGAGCCCGCTCGGTACATCGACGGCGTCGAAAAGGTGATCGGACCAGCTTCGGCGATACGGGCGATCGAGACGAGCGCGGCAAGCATCAGCCCACGGCGCAGCATCGGCGTGCCCCAGGCGAACCACGGACTCACGGCCCCTCCTCGGGCGCTTGCGGCGCCCTCGAGATGGAAGTCCAGGCAACGGGGGATCGGCGTCGGCGCTCGAGGCGAGCTTCGTGGGGAGTCGGTTTCAGCTCGTCGCGGATGGATGCGACCGATTGCCGGAAAGCGTCAACCGTCACTTGGAGGGTGTCAATGCCATTCTTCGCGCCTGCACTTTCACGTGCGTCGCACCGAGATAAACTTTGTGAAGCGTGAGCACCTGACACGCCCTGCCTCACCAGCTCCCGCACGCTCGCGGAGTCATCCGCGCGGCGGATGCGTTCACCGCCGTGTCCCCTGATCGTGAGCAGTGGGTATTCTGCGCCATCTCGTTCGCGCGACCGAGTGGGGCGCCGACATCGCGCGCCGTGATCTCCACGTCGGGCGCGCCATGGAACACGTCCGCGCACATCCGGGCTACCCTGTTCGGCGAGCGCGCACGAACGCCTTCATGCTGTACGCGACTCGGCGAGGGGTATCGCGTGGGCATCCCGGCCACGATCCACGCATCTCGCCGTTGTGTGCGAACCTGCGCGGGCTGCCGCCGTCCGCGCGGCAGGCCGGTGGGCCGAAGATCTTTCACGACGGGTCCGTCGAGTTCGCGGACGCGGCGAAATCGCAGGGGGTGGGCATGTCGTTTCCCGTGTGGCCCGAGATGAACCACGACTTTCAGGCGTTCCGCCCCGAAGTGCCGGAAGCGGGCGAAGCACTCGCGAACTCCCGATCCGTGATGGAGCAGTGGTGCCGGTGAACGCGCGAGGCTTCGCGTGGCTGCTCGTGACGGCTCTCGTCACGGGCGCTGCAGCCGTGAGCACCGCGGATGCCGGCGCGGTGCGCGTGCAGCTCGTGCAGTCGGCCGGCCGCTGGCAGCTGCTGCGCGGCGGCGCGCCGTACGCCATCAAGGGCGCGGGCGGCGACGGCAGCCTCGCGCTGCTCGCCTCGAGCGGCGGCAACAGCATCCGCACCTGGGACGTCGAGGGCATCGGGCCGCGGCTCGACGAGGCGCAGCGGCTCGGGCTCACCGTGACCGTGGGCTTCTGGTTCGGCCACGAGCGTCACGGGTTCGACTACCGCGACAGCGCGCAGGTCGCCGCGCAGCTCGAGCGCGTGCGGCAGGGGATCCTGAAATACAAGGAACATCCCGCGGTGCTCGCGTGGGCGATCGGCAACGAGATGGAAGGCTACGAGGACGGCGGCAATCCGCGCATCTGGGCCGCGGTCGAACAGGCCGCCGCGCTCGCGCATGCGCTCGACCCGGACCATCCGACCATGACCGTGACCGCGGACATCGGCGCGAAGCGCGTCGAGAGCGTGCACCGGCTCTGCCCGAGCATCGACATCATGGGCATCAACAGCTACGGCGGCGCGCCTTCGATTCCGGAGCGGTATCGGGCCGCGGGCGGCACGAAGCCTTACGTGGTTACCGAGTACGGTCCGCCCGGCACGTGGGAGATCGGGCGCAACGCCTGGGGCGCGGTCGAGGAACTGTCGAGCACCGCGAAGGCGGAGCGTTACGCCTCGACGCATGCGCGGCTCACCGCGGACTCGGCGCTCTGTCTCGGCTCGTATGCGTTCACGTGGGGCGCCAAGCAGGAGGCGACCGCCACGTGGTACGGCATGCTGCTCCCCGACGGCACGAAGCTCGCCGCCGTGGACGCGATGACGGAACTCTGGTCGGGGCGGCCGAGCGCGAACCGCTGCCCGGCGATCGACTCGCTCGTGCTCGAAGGACCGGCCGCCGTCGAGCCGGGCGGACTCGTGCGTGCGCGCCTCGCGCTGCGCGACCCGGAGGGGGATTCGCTCCGCGTGGAATGGTCGCTGCGCGCCGACGCATTGTCGTACGAGACCGGCGGCGACGTGCGCCCGGCGCCGCGCACGTACGCGGGCGCGATCGTGCACGCCGACGCGCGAGGCGCCGAAGTCCGCCTGCCGAAGCGCGTGGGCCGGTACCGGCTTTCGGTCGTCGTGCACGACGGGCAGGGCGGCGGCGCGATCGCGAACGTGCCGCTGCGCGTGAAGGGCGGCGCGAACGACGAACCGCTGGCCGATCCGGTGGACCTGCCGTTCGTCGTGATCGGCGACGGCGCCGTGCCGTCGTACGCGCCGTCCGGGTGGATGGGCGATCACACGTCGCTCACGATGGACGCACGCTCGACCGAGTCGCCGCACTCGGGCGCGACGTGCGTGAAGTTCTCGTACGCGCGGCTCGAGGGCTGGTGCGGCGTCGCGTGGCAGGATCCGCCGAACGACTGGGGCGACCGGGCGGGTGGCTGGGAGCTGGCCGGAGCGCGCGTGTTGTCGTTCTGGGCGCGCGGCGCGCGCGGCGGCGAACGCGTGAAGTTCGGCTTCGGGATGATCGGCCCCGACAAGAAGCACTTCGACACGGGGAAGGCCGAGCGCGAGGTCACGCTGTCGCGCGAGTGGCGGCGCTACGAGATCCGTGCCGGCGGCGAGTCGCTGCGCCGGATCAAGACCGGCTTCTGGTGGACGCTCGGCGGCCAGGGCGCACCGGTCACGTTCTGGCTGGACGACGTGAGCTGGCAGTAGGGCGCGGCTCGCCGCCGCGAACGGAGCTTCCGGCGCGTGCGGTTCCGGGGGCGGGCGGCGTTCTTCGGGTGGACCCCATCCGCCCGGAGGAGCCATGTCGCCCGACTTTCGCCGCGCCACGCTGTTCGCCAGCCTCGCCGTGATGCTCGCTTCGACCGCCGCCCTGGCGGCCGAAGTGCCGCTCGACGCCGCCGATCACGACGCCGGGGACCCGCCCGGCGTCACGCGATTCGAGCCCACCCGGCGGGACGCCCCGGCGACGGACGCCGCCCGGCTGCGCGTGCTGAGGCGCGAGCACACGCTCGCGCTCACGGCGCTGCGCGAGCAGCTCGCCGCAGCGCCGGCCGCCGAGCAGTCCGCGCTCCAGCGGCGGATCGAAGGGGAGAAGCTGGTCTTCGAGTCACGCCTCCTCGCCCTGCAGATCGAGCGCGCGAAGCGCCTGCGCCGCACGGACGACGTGCAGCGGCTCTCGGACCGGCGTGAGCGCCTGCGTCCGCGCCTCGCCCGACTCGGCATGAACCCCGAAGGAGGCGCCCGATGAAACGCCGGCTCGCGCTTCCCGCGGCGCTCGCATGCCTGCTCCTGTTGGTGGCGGCCGCGGCACACGCCTCGATGGGCCCCGGCATCCGCGTCCGTCCCACCGGGCTCACCGGTCCGCTCGTTCCCGGCGTTCCGATGGCCGTGGACGTCACGATCGACGCCGATCACGCGACGACGCTGCGTGGCTTCCAGCTCACGGCGCCGCGCGCGCCCTCGGGCGCCGGCGGCGGTGGCCTCGTCGTGAGCGGCACGCCCGACTCGCTGCCGTTGCCCGCGAACACGCCTCTCACGCTGCACCTCACGCTCACCGCTCCGACCGAGGATGCGCGCATCACGTTCCGCTACGAGGCGGACGGGCACACGTGGACCGAGTACTTCGATCTCTCCCGGCGCCACTTCGACCGCATGCACCGTACGAACCAGTCCGTGCTCGTACCCGACTTCCCGGCCATCGCGCTGGGGCCGGAGTCGGACGACGATCCGGGCGCGGGGCCGGAGCCCGCGCCCTCGCCGTTCGAGCGCCCGATCCGCGACCAGCGGCAGGCGACGGCGACGAACCACATCGTGCGAGTGCACGGACGCGTCGCGTACGAGCGGAGAAAGTCGAAGAGCGACAGCGGCGTCATCACGCTGGGCGCGGACCACGTGCGTGTGCGGGTGTACGACCAGGAAACCGGATTCGACGACCTGCTCTACGAAGGCCGCACGGACGCGAACGGCTACTTCGACTGGAACGTGTCGTGTTCGGAGGCCGAGCCCGACCTCTACGTGGAAGTCGCGACGATCAACGGCGCGGTCAACGTGCAGGACGGCACCTGGAACAGCGTCTGGTCCTTCGAGTCGAGCGTGCGCGTGGACTTCACCGGCAGCGACGTGAACTTCCACACGCTCAAGCCGGCCGACGACTATACGAATCTCGCGGTGCACCTCTGCAACGCGGCGACGCGTGCCTGGCGCTGGTGGCACAACCACTCCTCGGTCCCGATCGCCCGGCAGGCGATCGAATGGCCGAGCGGGGACTGGGCGCACTACGACCCGTTCGGCGGCGACCTGCACATCCCGAGCGAGATCGCGGGCGTCGAGAACCTCAAGCACGCGCGCTCCGAGGGGACCGTGTCCCACGAGTACGGGCACGCCGTCATGAACGAAGCCCTCGGCTACACGCCTCCGTTCGACTACGACAACGGGATCTGCAACAACGACAACGGCGATCCCGGCCACTGCCGCTGGTGCCCCGAGGACGGCGGCACGGCGGTGAGCGAAGGCTTCGCGAACTATCTCGCGGACATGGCGACGCGCGACTACGCGTCGCTCTACGGCACGGCGGCCTACGATCCGCGCGACACGGAGTCGATCGACCGGTGCACCGACGACGGCTCGCCGTACTTCGCGAACGCGTTCGTCACCGAGGGCAACTTCGGCTCGCTGCTCCGCGACCTCACGGATTCCGAGGACGAGGCCGACGACAACGGGGCCGCGTACTCGGCCGATGCGCTGCATCTGGGCGCGGGGCCGGTGCTCCAGGCGCTCGCGACGGCGCAGCCCAACACGCCGGCGCAGTTCATCACGGCGTTCCGGTCGCAGAACCCGGGGCTGAACGCGAACAACCTGTGGGGCACGTTCGCGAACTGCCGCTACGAACTCGCGGACGACGTCGCGCCGGGCAATCCCGTGAACGTGCACTCGACGGACCATGCGCTCAACGTCGCCTCGCCGGACGCGACGATCGCGCTCGCGTGGTCCGCGCCGACGGACGACTTCTCGGGTGTCGCCTACTACTACGTGTCCTACGGGAACACCTCGAGCGGCCCGTGGACGCAGCTCACGTACACGGACTACAACACGGGATCGACCACCGCACGCTTCGAGCAGCTGACGGCGATCCTGCCGCCCCGTTCGCCCGGCAACACGTACGTGAAGGTCCAGGCGATCGACCGCGCGGGCAACATCAGCGCCGGCGCGATCTCCGGGCCTTACGTGATCCGCGTCGCACTGCCGGCCGACCTCTCGAGCGCGACGCCCGCGGGGTGGACCTCGTACGTCGTCCCGCGCAACACGACGGGCGCCACGTCGGCGAGCTGCGCGCTGACGACTTCGCTGACCGGCAACGGCTCGACGTACCTCAACTTCGAGACCTCGAACATCGGCGAGTCCCAGGCGACCGCACTCACGCAGAGCCGTCTGCTCGTGGACGGCGTGCTCGTGGATTCGATGAGCGTCGGGTTGCTCGTCGGGCCGACCGGATGGACCAACCTCCTGAATCGTGGTCCGTACACGATCCGCGGCGGCCTGCACACGCTCGAGGTGCTGTCGGACGCGAAGGAAGCGCTCGAGGAGCCGGTCGAGACCAACAACGACAAGTCGTCCCAGTACAACTGGACCGCGTCGAACATCACGTTCAGCAGCAAGGTCCGCCGCCGCGCGCCGCCGCAGGCCTACGCCGGGTGGAGTGGGCTGTCCCTCTTCGCCCTCAAGTACGTGAACTGTGACGGGCTCGCGTACACGGTGTCGTCGGTGTCGCCGCCGATCGCCTACACGTTCGCGGGTGTCTGGGGCGCCGCGGTCGACCCGGCCGAGAACGTGAACCTCTCGCTGCACGCACACTCGACGTCCACGAGCGACGGCGGGTTCCGCGCCCGGCTCGCCTACTCCTCGCGGCCGACGGGGGAGCTGGACGCCGTGTTCACGAACCAGCGGCTCGTCTCCGCCAGCGCGTACGACGTGGGCGTGGTCAACGCGAACGGCGCCACGCACGATTACCTCGCGGGCATCGCGGCGGCGCCCGCGGCCTCGCTCGTCACGGGCGACTCGGTGACCATCACGCTCGCGGACAGCATCATGATGGCGCTGCGCACGCTGAGCCTCGCGAACACGACCGCCCAGGTCGTGCGCGTCCGCGTCACCGCGGGAACGGGCCCGATCTACGCGCTGTGGGTCTCGAACACGATGACGTCCGGCACGCTCTCGACCTACGACGCGAAGGTCGCCACGGACACCACGGGCTACGCGGAACTGCCCGTCGTGCCGGCGGCCTCGGGATTCCATCACCTCGTCTTCTACCGCAATCCCAGGGACGGCTGGGCCGGCGTCACGTTCACGCTGAAGATCGCGCCGCTCAAACCCGACGTCGCGCCCGCGCGGCCCGCGGGCTGGGCGGGCACGATCGTGCCGCGCGCCGCGAACGACGCGTCGGCGTCCTTCGTGCCGGCGCCGACGACGCTTCCCGGCGATGCCGGCTCGACCTGGCTCAACACGGCGATGCAGGACCTGAGCGCGGGCTCCACGGGCATCGTCAACGTGAACCGGCTGCTCGACGCGGGGCTGATCGACAACCAGCTCTACTCGTTCAGCGGCGTCGGCACCGCGACGTCGGTGAACTTCGGGCCGTTCACGTTCCCGGCGGGTCGTCACATGCTGGGCGTGAACGCCGACCCGACGTCGCTCATCGCCGAGCTCGACGAATCGAACAACCGCTGGGGCCGCCAGTGGGTGTGGACGCCGCCGGCGTCCGCGCTCGCGACGCCGCTGTGGCGCAAGGGCACGAACGGCGGGCCGACGTCGGGCTGGGAGTGGGCCGACACCACGACCACGCCGTCGTATTCGGCGGACGGCATCCGTACACCCGTCTTCACGAGCGGCAACACGGCCGGCTGGGCCGCGGTCGCGGTGACGCCGCGCGCGGGGTCGGACGTCGACGTGCAGCTGCACGACGTCGCGACGAACGCCTCGACGGGCTTCGACGATCCGCGCGCGTTCTCCGCGTGGGCCGGGGATGCGACCGATCTCGTGCTCGTGAACTTCGGTGCGACGGGCTACCGCGCCTTCGACGTCGGCGTGCTGCGCGCCGCGGAGGACACGGCGAGCTATTCGGCGGAGCTCGCCGCGGCGACGCTGCGGCCGAGCGGCGTGTCGGGGCCGTTCACGCTCGGCGCCGAGCATCTCGTGCACCTGCACGCGTTCGACTTCGCCGCGGGGCATCACGTGATCGACGTCGTGAACCAGACCGGCAGCGTGGACTGGGGCGCCGCGGTCTACGGCGGACCACGTCCGTACCAGAACCGCAGCGACGGCGAGGACGTCGCCGAGTCCTGGGTGGCGCCCGCCGGTGCGCACGAGCACCTCGAGTTCGACGTCGTGACGCCCGGCCGCTACGCGCTCGCGGTGTTCAAGACCGGCGCGTCGGAGCGGTCGAAGTCCGGCACGTACGCGCTCGCGGTGGACCAGGCGTGGCTCGGCACGGGCGAGGCGCCGCTCGTGGCGAAGCGGATGGCGGCGAGTCCGTCGCCGTTCGCGGCGCGCACCCGGCTCGCATGGACGCTCACCGAAGCGGCGGACGCCGAGCTCGCGGTGTACGACGTGCGCGGTGCGCGTGTGCGGACGCTCTCGCGCGGACGCTGGCAGGCCGGCGAGCACGTGGTCGAGTGGGCGGGAGACGGCGACGCGGGCCGGCCGCTCGCGCCCGGCCTGTACTTCGTGCGCTTCGAGTCGCGCGGGCGCACCGACGTCACGCGTGTCGTGATCGCACGGTAGGCGTCTCGCCGCGAAAGGA
Organism: Candidatus Eiseniibacteriota bacterium; assembly: GCA_016215625.1. Taxonomy (GTDB): domain Bacteria; phylum Eisenbacteria; class RBG-16-71-46; order RBG-16-71-46; family RBG-16-71-46; genus CAIXRL01. Next base: position 104,947 of record JACRIW010000058.1, read on the forward strand.
ATCGGCCGCTCCCCGAACCGGGGGAGCGGCCGATCGCTTCACGAACGCTTGCGGACCAGCTCCCACACGTTCGGCAGGTCGCCCTTGCGGCGGCGGTTGCGGCGTTTGTCCTCGTGCGCGAGCCCTTCGATCGAATGCCGGATGTCGAGGTTGGGCAGGCCCGAGTTGAAATAGGAGTGCTGCACGAAGTCCGTGCCCTCGCCCGCGAACGCGCTGCAGTCCACCTGGTGCACCTTGTTGTGCAGCGTCGCCGGATGCGCCGCGCCGTTGGTGCCGAGGCGTTCGGGGTTGCCCTTCGTGTAGTCGGAGACGTACATCGCCTTGTCGCCGCGGTTGTGATAAACGGTCACGCCGCGCGCGAGCTCGTGCACGCGGCCGAGCGGCGCGCCGATCTCGAGCACGTTGTCGTCCACGTCCGGCGCGCACAGGAAGATGTGCTCGAAGAGCCGCGGCAGCGCGTTGCCCGGCGTGTACTCGTCCATGCGCTTGAGCGCGTTCTGCAGGACGTAGTTGCCCATCGAGTGGCAGAGCAGGTGGATGTCCTGCCCGCAGACGGGCTCGCCGGTCGCGCGGTCGTTGAGCCGCGCGAGAAAGTCGCGCAGCTTGAGGAACGCGCGCCCGACCGCATGCCCGGAGCCCGCGGCCTCGCTGCGATCGGACTTGTACGACACGAGCGGCAGCGCCATGCCGTCAGACGGCCACGTGAACAGCACCACGTTCACCTTCTGCCGCGGATCCGTGCCGTCGGTACGGTTGAGCGAAGCCTGCAGCGCGAGCGCGGACGAGACGGCGCCTTTCCACGACACGTTGAAACCGTGGATGTAGATCAGCGTGTCGGTGCCGCCCATCATGAGGTCCTGGAGGTCCGCGAAGAACGCGGCCGAACCCAGCACGATGTTCTTCTGCGATTCCTGCGAGACGCGTGGATCGATCTTCTCTTCGTACGCTTCGATCGCCGCGCCCTCGACGAGCGGCTCGAGGTAGTCGCCGAGCCTGCTGCCGTTGACCGCCGCACCGGCGCTCTCGGCCGACATCGCGGCTTTCAGCTTCGCGTCGCTCGCGGTCAGGGTGAGCCGGCCGAAGCGGAGGTTCTCCATGCCGTCGGCGCTGAAGTTCCGGCCGTAGCCCGTCGGGTGCCAGCGGTCGTCGCCGAGATGATTGCGGTTGGTGGCGTAGAAGAGCTGGAGCTTCGCCATGGTTCCTCCGTGAGCGGCCGGCGAGGGGGACGGGGGAAAGTCGAAGAGCTGCGGCGCCCAATCTACTTCAGGCGCCGCAGCTCTTCGGAGTGCAAATGTCGTTCGCGGTTCAGCCAACCGGTGTGAGGAACAGCGCGATCAGCGCGACGATCACGCCCGCCGCCGCCAGCACGAGGCCGCGCTTCTGCAGCGGGCTGCCGCCCTTGAACATGAAGAACGACGAGCACGCCATGAACAGCAGCATGCTCCCGTACGCGAGCGTCACCCAGTGGATGGGCATGCCGCTGCGCGAGGTGTGCAGTTCGGTCATGCGGTCGAAGGGGAAGAGCCATTCCTTCTGGATGCGATCCGCCTGGCCGGTCGCGCCGTCGTACGAGCCGCCGCGGAAGTACAGCACGGTGCCTTCGGTCCGCTCGACCCGCACCTCGCGCATCTTGAGCGCGGGCGCGAGTGCCTCGGGCGTGAGCCCCGGCTCGAGCTGTACGGGCGTGTGGATCTCGCGCTGCAGGAAGTTCGTGTCGCGGAAGATCTGCGCGATCCCGCTGAGCGCGAACAGCAGCGTGAGTCCGGCGGTGACGAAACCGATGTCGCGGTGCAGCGCGCGCATCTGCTGTCCGAAGGTCTTCTTCTCGGTCGAAGCCATGTGTGTTCCCCGGTCGTGTCGGATCCCGGGCGAGCGCCGGGACGGGGGAATGTGGCGCGGGAGAATCGGGCAACGCGCGGGGGATGTCGAGCAGGTTCGAAGCAGCGCCGAGCGGGCCGGCTCGGCATTCCTTGCCTCGGCGGTCGGTCGCGGGCGTGGAGCGTGTCCGTCCGGAGGAGTAGGGTGGCGCACGTCCGCTGGCCTTCGGCCGCCGTCATCGAGTGGGGGGCATCGTGTCGCTCTCGCGTCTTTGCCGTCTCGTCGTGTTCGCGCTGCTGCTGTCTTCGCCAGCGTCCGCGCTGCCGCCCGCGCTTCCGCGCGCGGACGACCCGGCCGTGCAGGTCTTCCTCACGAACGATCTCGAACGCGCGCTTCCGATGCTGCAGAAGAGCGCGCGCCAGTCGCCAAGGGACGCGGACGCGCTCGCCTGGCTCGCGAGCTGCCAGCGCCGGCTCGGCAAATACGACGAGGCCGAGCGGTCGGCGCGGCGCGCGCTCGCGCTCGATCCGCGGCACGCATTCGCGGAAGACGTGCTCGGGGACACGTACAACCCGGTCTATTCGGGCTGGGAGCGCACGAACGCCGAAAGCACGTGGACGCACCTTCTGCGATCCGTCGAGTGCGACTCGACTTCGTGCGACGCGTGGCCCGGGCTCTGGATCCAGGCCATGGAGCGGGGTGACCTCGCACTCGAGAAGCGCTCCCTGCGCGCCATGGTGAGCACCGGCTTCCTCACGCCGGGACTTCTCGCATACGCGCGATGGGTGATCCGGTCGCTCCCCGAGCGCGCCGTGATCGTGTGCAACGGCGACATGGACACCTATCCCCTCGTCGCGCTGCAGGAGACCGAAGCACTCCGGCCCGACGTCGCGGTGCTCAACGTGGGCATGCTCGACCTCGCATGGTACCGCCGCTTCGTGCGGGCTCGTCATGCGCTGGTCCTGGCCGGCGACGACTCGGAACTTCCGCCTCTGCCCGGAGCGCTCGCCCTGAAGGGTGTTCCGGTCGTGGCGCACCAGCTGGTGATGGGCGCGTGGCTCGAGGCCGTCCGCGAAGCCCGGTTCGGCCGACCGCTCACCGTGGCGCTCGGGCTCCAGGAGGATGCCTATGCGCCCGGCACGCCGCGCCGCGAGGTGTTCCGCGGGCCGTTCGGGGAGCACGTGGCCGGACGTGTCGAGGCGGACATCGACACCGCGCGCGTGCGAGCGAGCTTCGACTGGCTCGATCGGGCCGCGGCGGGGACGTCCTACGTCGGCGCCCGCGACCACAGCCCCATCCGGCGTGCGTACACCGAGTACATGCGGGACAACATCGCCGACCTCGCGAAGCGGTACGCGGACGAAGTGCGGCGGGGAGGCGACGAAACGCGCACGCGCGAAGCGAGGGAGTGGGCGCTGCAGATCGCGCGTGAGACGCACGCGAGCGCGGACCTGATTCGAGCGCTTTCGCCGCGCGGTGGCGACGGATCCGGCAAGGAATAGCGGCGAGCCGCACGCCGCTCCGGTTCCACGATCAGGAAGTGTGCGCACTCGAACGCATCGAGTACTTGGAAATCGCGGGCACATCGTGGAAAGTGCGGCATCGTCCCGCACCGCATGCTTCACCGCTCGCGTCCGGTATCGCGTTCCGACGCGGGCGGCCCGCAGGGAGCTTTCGACACCACGGAGGGTGGACTCTTGGCCGCAGGTTCGCGTGTCACCGAGACGGCCCCGGGGCAGCTTCGCGCCTCGGGCAAACTGCTGCGTTGCGATTCCGAGTTCGTGGGCGTGCACGTGGGCGAGAACGGCCGCCATCTCGTCGCCATCCGCCCCATTCCGCGCGGCACGCGCGTGTTCACGCTCGTCGGCCGCGAGCATCCCGCGCCGACCCGGTACTCCGTGCAGGTCGGCCCCGAGCTGCACCTCGACCAGGACTGCGCGCGCGACGAGTTCGAACTCGTGCGCAAGTACTTCTGGCGCTACCTCGATCATCACTGCGAGCCCACGGTGTTCATCCGCGACCGCGAGGTGATCGCGACGCGCGACATCCTCGAGGGCGAGGGCGTGACGTTCGACTACAACACGACCGAGTACGACATGGCTTCGCCGTTCGACTGCGAGTGCGGCAGCGAGCGCTGCGTCGGCACGGTCCGGGGTGCGCGGCACCTGAGCGCCGAGCAGCGCGCGCGGGTGGAGCACCTCCTGGCGGACTACCTGCTCGGCCAGGTCCAGCGGTAGGGACGAGAGCCGCCGCGGGGCGCGCGTCCCCGTGCGCCGTGGTCCGGGAGTCGAGACGGCCTGCCGGCCTGCCGGCCCGCCGGCATGACAGTCCGTGCACATTCGACTGCGCCTCCCGGACCAGTTGACGCATCCCCGTGGGCCGGGCCAGCATGCGGGAGGTTGGGGCTTCCCTCACCGCACTCCTTTACTGCGCCCCACCGGCGGCGGCAACGCCACCTCGGTTACACGTCATCCCACCGCGTGAAGGCACGCCGCTCAAGCGGGCGCGCCGGACGCATCGGAACTCCGGGCCTCGGCCGACATGAGGCACTTTCGGGGGGACCTATATGGCATTGGTGATCGGAATACCCACGGAACTGGCGCCGCTCGAGAAGCGCGTCGCCACCGTGCCCGAAGTGGTCGAGAAGCTGATCAAGCTGGGCTTCTCGGTGATGGTGCAGAGCGGAGCGGGTGACGCGGCGAACTGCGACGACGCCAGCTACCGTGCCGCCGGCGCGACGATCGCGGACTCGGCGGCCGCGCTGTGGTCGGGTTCGGACATCGTCTTCAAGGTGCGACCGCCCTCGCTCGACGAGGTCGCCCTCATGCGCGAAGGCGGCACGCTCATTTCCTTCATCTGGCCCGCGCAGAACCCCGACCTCATGCAGGCGCTCGCGGCCAAGAAGACCACGGTGCTCGCGATCGACTCGCTGCCGCGCCAGCTCAGCCGCGCGCAGAAGATGGACGCGCTCACGTCCATGGCCGGCGTGAGTGGCTATCGCGCCGTCGTCGAAGCCGCGAACGCGTTCGGCCGCTTCTTCAACGGCCAGATCACGGCCGCCGGCAAGATCCCGCCGGCGAAGGTGTTCGTCGCCGGCGCCGGCGTCGCCGGTCTCGCCGCGATCGGCACCGCCGCGAACCTCGGCGCGATCGTGCGCGCGAACGACACGCGTGCCGAAGTGGCCGACCAGGTCGTCTCGCTCGGCGGCGAGTTCGTGAAGGTGGACTACGACGAGGAAGGCTCCGGTGGCGGCGGCTACGCGAAGGTGATGTCCGAAGGCTTCCAGAAGGCCCAGCGCGAGATGTACGCGAAGCAGGCCCGCGAAGTGGACATCATCATCACGACCGCGCTCATCCCGGGTAAGCCCGCGCCGCGGCTCATCACGGCCGAGATGGTGCAGAGCATGAAGCCGGGCAGCGTCATCGTGGACATGGCCGCCGAGCAGGGCGGCAACTGCGAACTGACCGAGCCGGGCAAGGCGGTCGTGAAGCACGGCGTGACGATCGTCGGCTACACCGACCTCGCCAGCCGTCTCGCCAAGCAGTCGTCGTCGCTCTACGCCACGAACCTGTTCCGCCTCACCGAGGAGCTGTGCAAGGCGAAGGACGGCACGGTCGACGTGAACATGGAGGACGAGGCGATCCGCGGCCTCACGGTGATCAAGGAAGGCGCGATCACGTGGCCGCCGCCGGCTCCGAAGCCGGTCGCCGCTCCTCCCGCACCTCCGGCCGCCGCGGCGAAGCCCGCCGAGAAGAAGGGCGGACACGGTCACGGCGCGGTGCAGGCGCCGGCGTCCTGGAAGGAGACGGGCATCCAGTTCGGCGTCGTCGCGGTGCTCTTCTACCTGATCGGCGCCGGAGCGCCCTCGGCGTTCTTGTCGCATTTCACGGTGTTCGTGCTCGCGTGCTTCGTGGGCTACATGGTCGTGTGGAACGTCACGGCGGCGCTGCATACGCCGCTCATGAGCGTGACCAACGCGATCTCCAGCATCATCGTGCTCGGTGCGCTCGTGCAGGTCGCGCCGCCGCTGCTCGGTGAAGGCGCTTCCGTGGTTCGTCCCGTGGGCTGGATCCTCGGCCTCGCGGTGGCGAGCATCGTCCTCGTGACCATCAACATGTTCGGCGGCTTCGCGGTGACGCGTCGCATGCTCGACATGTTCCGGAAGTAGGGGGCCGCCATGAACACGACTTCACTGCTCTCGCAGCCCCTCGCCACGGTCGCCTACATCGGCGCGACCATCCTGTTCATCATGAGCCTCGGCGGACTCTCGCATCCCGAAACGAGCCGCCGCGGCAACCAGTACGGCATCATCGGCATGGCGATCGCCGTGCTCGCCACGATCTTCGGACCGAAGGTCACGCCTGCGGGCTGGGGCTGGATCGTCGGCGCCATGGCGGTGGGCGGAAGCATCGGCATCTACGCGGCGCGGACCGTGAAGATGACGCAGATGCCCGAACTCGTCGCGCTCATGCACAGCCTCGTCGGTCTCGCCGCCGTGTTCGTCGGCTACGCGAACTACATCGACCCGGCCGCGTCGGCGAACCTGCCGGCGGACGAGCACATGGTGCACCTGATCGAGACGTACGTCGGCATCCTGATCGGCGCCGTCACGTTCTCGGGCTCGATCGTCGCGTTCGGCAAGCTCGCGGGCAAGATCAGCGGCAAGCCGGTCATCCTCCCGGGGCGGCACTTCCTCAACCTGATCGCGCTCGGCGTGGTGATCTGGTTCGGCGTGCAGTTCGCGGGCGCGCACGAAGTGTCGCAGGGCATGGTCCCGCTCTACGTGATGACCGCGATCGCGCTGCTCTTCGGCGTGCACATGGTCATGGCGATCGGCGGCGCGGACATGCCGGTCGTCGTCTCGATGCTCAACAGCTACTCCGGCTGGGCGGCCGCCGCGACGGGCTTCATGCTGTCGAACGACCTGCTCATCGTGACCGGCGCGCTGGTGGGTTCGAGCGGCGCGATCCTCTCGTACATCATGTGCAAGGCGATGAACCGCCAGTTCTTCTCGGTGATCGCCGGCGGCTTCGGCACCGAGGGCGGTGCGGCGCCGGCCGCGGGCGCGGTGCCCGCGGGCGAGGTCACGCCGATCACGTCGGCCGAGACGGCCGAACTGCTGCGTGACGCGAAGAACGTCATCCTCGTGCCGGGCTACGGCATGGCCGTGGCGCAGGCGCAGCACACGGTGTTCGAGATCACGAAGCTCCTGCGCGAGAAGGGCGTCAACGTCCGGTTCGGCATCCATCCGGTCGCCGGCCGCATGCCGGGGCACATGAACGTGCTGCTCGCCGAGGCGAAGGTGCCGTACGACATCGTGCTCGAAATGGAGGAGCTCAACGACGACTTCCCCGACACCGATGTCGCGATGGTGATCGGCGCGAACGACATCGTGAACCCGGCCGCCGAGGACGATCCGACGAGCCCGATCGCCGGCATGCCGGTGCTCCAGGTGTGGAAGGCGAAGACGTCGATCGTGATGAAGCGCTCGATGGCGTCGGGCTACGCGGGTGTGGACAACCCGCTCTTCTACAAGGAAAACAACCGGATGCTGTTCGGCGACGCCAAGAAGATGCTCGACGAAGTGCTGGTGGCGCTGAAGGGCTGACGCCGCGATCAGGACGCACGAACGCCCCGGGAGCGAAACACTCCCGGGGCGTTTCGATTGCCCTGCGAGACCCGACCTACTCGATCCGGATCACCACGCCGGGGTTCGCGGCCGGGTCGTCGGGCGTGCGGAAGTAGTACGTGCCCGGCCGGACGCGGCGGCCATTCGAGTCGAGACCATCCCATTCGACGGTCCGTGCGCCCGCGGCACCGGCCGGCGATTCGAGCTGCCGGACGCGACGGCCGCCGATGTCGTAGAGCACCACGCGAACGCTCCCCGAAGGCGTGGTCGTGAAGTGCAGCGTCGTCGCGCGCCGGAACGGATTCGGTGCCGCGCCCGAGCGCGCGCCGCCGCGCGAGCCCGGGGTCACGGACGTCGTCGCACAGCCGTCGGCGTGCGCGTTGTGGCGCACCCATTCCCAGCGCGTCGTCCCCCAGGCGAGCGACGAGCCGTCGCCCCAGAGCACGCGCGGCGTCGGGGAGTGGTCCGAGGCGGACGTGTAGGCCGATCCGGACAGGAGCGGCACACCAGCCTGGTACACCGTCACGCTCGTGCCGTTCACGATCCGGACGCGATAGGTGTGCATGCCGGAGGTCGAAGCGGCGGCGGTGAGCGCGGCGCCGCACGGGTTCGTCACGAGCATCACCTCCCCGGGCGCGACGAAGCAGAGCGAGCCGAAGTGGGGCGCGGTCGTGACGTTGAGCGCCGCCACCTGCCGGTAGTGCCCGCACGGGCCGACGCACTCGGTGCCCTGGTCCACGGCGAGGCGCGCCTCGAGCACGAGCGTGTCGGGGATCGCGATGGACGTGTCGCTCTGGAGGTAGAGCACGTTCTGGGAGCAACTCGTCGTCGCGATCCGGAAGACGTCCCCGATGAACGTGGCGGCGCCGCCGTTCGTGATCTTCGTCCAGGCCGGGCAGACGGAGTCCGGCGGGCTGCCGCTCGCGGCATTCCATTCGACGACGGCGCCGTGGGCCGGGGGCACGAGGACGAGGAGCATGAGGGCGATGCCGAGGAACATGGGGTGTCTCACGAGAAGTCCCTCCGAGGTGCGGGCCGAGTCGTGCGCGAAGTGATTCCAGTGGTGCACTGGTTCATACTTCAAACGTATCGCGGAGGCGAAAGCGAACGGGAGCCCGAAGGGGGGGCGCGGTGCGTCAACCCGCTCGGGACTCCAGCGCCGTGCGCGCCGCGGCGAGCCGTTCGGGACTGCCGATCTCGTACCAGCGTTCCCCAGGCACGAGCCACGGCCGGATCGCATGTCCCGCGGCCGCGAGCCGCAGCCACAGCGGCGGGAGCGCGAACGCGCCGCGCTCGGTCACTTGATCGAGCAGTTCGGGCGAGCACGCGTGCACGCCCGAGAACGCGTACGCGCGCACGGCGCCGCGCGGCGGGCGCGCTTCGGTGCGCTCGCCCCTCGCGCGGTCCTCGCGGCCGAAGAGGCCGTCGTCGTCGAAGAGCAGGTAGCGCTTGGTCTCGCGCTCCTGCACGGCGAGCGTCGCGAGCGCGCCGCTCGCGCGGTGCTCGTCGAGCAGTGCGCCCAGGTCGGCGTCCAGGATCACGTCCACGTTGTGGGCGAGGATCGGGCCCTCGCGACGGAAGTGCTCGCGCGCGTGCCAGAGGCCGCCGCCGGTCTCGAGCGGGCGTTCGACCTCGCGGCTCACGATCACTTCCGCCCCGAGGTCGTGCGTCGCGAGGAACTGCTCGATCGCCCCGGCGTGATGGTGCACGTTGACCACGAGCCGCCCGGCGCCCGCGGCGACGAGCGCGCGCGCGGTGTGCTCGAGCATCGTGAGCCCGCCGACCTCGATGAGCGCTTTGGGCGTCGTCGCGCCGAGTTCGCCCAGCCGCGTGCCGAGCCCGGCCGCGAAGATCATGCCGTCGGTCACCCGGTCGTCGGCACGTCTGCGCGCCGCTGGCGCGCTCTTGAGAGGGGACAGGTCGCCCGCCAGCTTCCAGCGTGCTTCCGCGGTGTGGCGCAGGTCCACGGTCACGTCGGGATGGCGCTCGTGCAGCCAGCGCGTGAGGCGCTCGGCGAAGTAGACCGAGCGGTGCTGGCCGCCCGTGCAGCCGAACGAGACGCTGAAGTCGGTGAAGTTGCGCTCGCGGAAGTTGGTGACGTGCGCGTCCACGAGCCCGGCCACGTGACGCCAGAACTTCTCGGTCTCCGGCAGCGCCTCGAGGAAGCGCGCGATGGCCGGGTCGGTGCCGATCCGGCCCGAGAGTTCGGGACGGCGCCCGGGATTCGAGAGCGAGCGGCAGTCGAACGCGAAGCCGCCGCCGTTGCCCGACTCGTCGGCGGGCACGCCGTCGCGATAGCTGAACGAGGCGACGTGCACGCGCAGGCCCTTCGGCGGTTCGATCGGGCGCGGGCGCTCGGCCCACTCGGCGACGATGTGCCGGAACGCGCGCTCGATCTCGGGCAGCTCGATCGGCAGGCCCTTCGCGAGCAGCCCGGCGATGTTGCGCGCCTGGTGCGGCACGCTCTCGAGGAAGCGCGGCTTGCGCTCGAAGAAGCCCCGGTAACCGTACGCGCCCATCGCCTGCATGATGCGCACGAGCACGTAGCCGGGATAGAAGTTCAGGAACTCCTCGCGCCGGCCGCCGGTCTCGGCCTCGAACGCGTCGAGGTAGTGGCGGAGCAGGTGGTCGCGCACGGAATCCGGCAGGTCCGCCTTGCCGTCGTAGAGCAGCGAGGCGATGTCGTACTGCGCCGCGCCGCGCCGTCCGCCCTGGTAGTCCACGAGCCACGGCTCGCCGTCACGCAGCAGGATGTTCCGCGACTGGAAGTCGCGATACAGGAAGAACGACGTGTCGGCCGCGAGCAGGTGCGTGACGAGCTTGCGGAAGTCGTCCTCGAGCGGCTGCTCGCGGAACGGCACGTGCGCGAGCTTGAGGAAGTGGTACTTGAAGTAGTTCAGGTCCCACATCATCGACTGCTCGTCGAACGCCGGACGCGGATACGCGAGCGAGAAGTCCACGGCCTTCGCGCCGCGCGACTGGATGCGCGGCAGCAGCGCGACGACGCGCTCGTAGGCGGTGAGCGCGCTGGCAGGGAACTCGCCCGGCGCCGCGTCCTTGCGCGCCCTGGACAGCGCGGCGAAGAGCGTCGTGTCGCCGAGGTCCTCCTCGATCCAGAGGCCGAGGTTCAGGTCCTCGGCGAAGATCTCGGGAACCGGCAGGCTCGCGGCGCGCAGTGCGCGCGAGTAGGCGAGGAACGTGCGGTTCTCGTCGGCGTCGGGGCCGAAACCGCCGACGACCGTGCCGCCGTCGGCCGCGCGCATGCGCCAGTAGACGCGCTGCGAACCGTCCGCGGCGATGCGTTCGATGGCGTGCGGCGGACGGCCGTACGTGTGCGTGTACAGAGCGATGATCGCGTTGCGCATGGGGCGGCAGGATACGCGAGGGGGCGCGTGGCGGTCATCCCGGAGTCGGTTGGTCTCGACGCCCTCGCTCGCGCCGGACCGAATCGACTATGCTGCCGCTCGTCCCGCCGCCGGTTCCGGTGGCGAAGCGGGAGCCACGGCTGCCCCCCGAGCCTCGATCGATGCTCACCTCCACGGATGGAAGGAGGGATCGGCGCATGTGCTCATGGTCCCGATCGCGCGTGCCGGTACCGGCGCCGCCAGGGGAGGGGCGTGCGAACGCGCTCCGTCGCCGTCTCTCCACGCTGCTGCTCGCGGCCCTCGCACTCGTCATGGCGGCGGGCCTCGCTCACGGGGACAGCAGCGATCCCGTGTACCCGGTGACCGTCGAGACCACGCCGAACCTCTGGAGCTTCCACGACCCGGACCGCAACGTGTCGACCAAGGAGTTCACCTGGCTGCACAACGTGGTCACGCACTACGACACGCTCTCGCTGCCCGACACCACGATCGTGACGCCGCGCCTGCGCCAGCTCTTCCACCTGATCTACCAGCGCACGGGCGGCGTGCACAGCGGTGAGAACACGTTCGGCCACGCGTGGTCGGGCGACATGGCCCACTGGGTCGTGGACACGCTCGCGTTCGCGGTGGACACGACGTGGTGGAACCGCCGGCACGTCTGGGCGCCCAGCCTGGTCGAGGCGAACGGGCGCACGTACATGTTCTACACCGGCGTGGACGAGCAGAACGACCAGCGCATCGGCTACGCGACCACGTCCGTGCTCGACACGAGCAACACCGTGTGGGACTCCACCCGCCCGATGGTGTGGGAAGCCTCGCGCACGAAGTGGGCGGTGCCCGATCCGCCCGTGTACCTGGGGCAGACGCAGTTCCGCGACGCGTTCGTGATGCACGACCCCGAGCACGCCGGGCGGCTGCTCATGTACTACGGCGCGCACGATTCGATCGACGCGCGGCTCAATCGCGGCGCCATGGCCGTGGGTGTCGCGCGGAGCGACTCCGCGAACTTCGACCAGTGGCACGACCTCGGCTATTTCCCGAAGACCCTGCGGCGCGTGACCGGCATTCCGCAGCTCGAAGGACCGCACGTGTTCTCGGCGAACGGCACGAAGAATCACTGGCGGCTCATGTTCACGAACGCGGGTTCGCCACCGGGGGAGAACGGCGGCACGACGATCCGGTTCCTGTCGCTCACGCCGGGCGCGAGTCCCGCCGACACGAGCGCCGCCAACTGGAGCGGTCCGACGGTCCTGCGCGATTACCTGAACGGCGTGCCGACGTCGTACGGGTGGAGCGGCAGCGAGCACCTGCGCGTCGCGAACGCGGAGTACCTCGGCGGGTTCACGGCGTGGTCGATCAACGAGATGGCGATCTCGTGGACGCGCGTCGTGTGGAACGGCACGAACTTCACGCTGTCCGTGCCGAACGTGACGTCCGTGGACGAGTACCGATCACCCGCGCGCGCGCTGACGCTCGCGCTGCTCGACCATTCGCCCGGCACGGCCGCAGTGCGATTCGCGATCGACTCGCCGCTGGCGCTCGAGGCGAAGCTCGAAGTGTTCGACGCGCAGGGCCGGCGCATGGCGACCCCGTTCGCGGGCGCGCTGCCGGTCGGGCGCACGGACGTGACCTGGGACCTGCGTGCGGGCGGAGGCGCCGCGGTGCCGAGCGGCGTGTACTTCGCGCGGCTGCGGTTTGCCGGCGGCGGGCGGACGGCGCGGGTGGTGGTCGCTAGGTGAGCGGGGCGGGCCGATCACGCTTGCACGCGAGTGCGGCGGGCTGTATCTGGAACGGATGAACCCGACGATGCGCGAGAAGCGATCATCGATCCGTCCGCCCATTCCTCCCATCCCGGCGATTCTCGGCGCCATCGTCAGCGTGCAGGGCGGCGCTGCGCTCGCGAAGGGATTGTTTCCCGTGCTCGGCGCGATGGGCACGTGCGGACTGCGCGTGGGCTTCTCCGCGGTGATCCTCGTGGCGGCGTTTCGCCCGTGGCGGCGTCGCACCACGGCCGAGCAATGGCGCGCGCTGGTGCTGTACGGCCTCGTGCTCGGCATGATGAACCTCGTCTTCTACCTCTCGCTCTCACGCATTCCGCTCGGGCTCGCGGTGACGCTGGAGTTCGTCGGTCCCCTGGGGCTTGCGGTGGCCGGGTCGCGGCGCGCGGTGGACTTGGCGTGGGTGTTGTTGGCCGCCGCGGGTATCGCGCTGATCACGCCATGGGCGGGCGGTGGAGTCGATCCGCTGGGCGTGCTGCTCGCTCTTGGCGCAGGGGCGTGCTGGGCGGCGTACATCGTGCTCGGTGGCCGAGTGTCGCGGATGGTGCCCGGCGGCGACGCCGTGGCGATCGGGATGGTCTTCGCGTCGTTCGTGGCGTTGCCTGCCGCGGTGGCGACGGGCGGGTTCCTGCGGTTGACTCCTGCTCTGGCCGCGGCCGGCATCGGCGTGGCGCTGTTGTCGAGCGCGATTCCCTACACGCTGGAGATGGTCGCGCTGAAGGCACTGCCCGCGCGCACGTTCGGCATCCTGATGAGCCTGGAGCCCGCGGTCGCCGCGATCGCCGGCTGGCTCTTCCTTCACGAGCGCCTGTCGCCGAGTCAGTGCCTCGCGGTGGCGCTGGTGATCGCCGCGAGCACGGGCGCGACGCTGACCACGAGCCGGCCCACGCCGGGCGGCGACGGAGAGGCGAGCGAGGGCTGGCAGGGAGGGTGAGTGTCGCCAGTTGCCGGTAATAAGAAGCCCCGTCGCGGCGACCTCGCGCGACGGGGCTTCTTGCTGAAGGGAGTGGCGTCCCCAACGGGATTTGAACCCGTGTTACCGCCGTGAAAGGGCGGTGTCCTGACCCCTAGACGATAGGGACGCACCAGGCACTCTTGGAAGGGCGCGCAACATAACCGGAGCAGGGCCCGGATTTCAAGCGGGCCGGGCGTGCGCACTGCAAAAGCTTCGTCAGCGCGCTCCGCCGCCCACGACCATCACGCGGGCCTCGCGCACGAGGTCCTTCTGCATGAGTTCGTTCGCCTTGCGCTCGGCGGCGGCGTTGCTCGTGAAGCGGCCCACGACGAGCCGGTACATGGTCGTCGTGCCGTCGCGGAAGGGATAGATGTTCGCCTCGAGCCCGGTCGAGCCCGCGAGCCGCGTGCGCTCGGCTTCCGCGCGATCGCGATCGAGGAACGCCGCCACGCCGATGCCGAACACCGACGTCGGCGCGGCCGCGGGAGCGGGCGTGGCCGCGACGGGTGCGGCCGCCGGCGCCGGAGTCACGGGAAACGGCTTCGTCTTGGTCGCGATCGTCGAGTCGTGCGGCACCACCACGGCGTTCGTGTCCGCCACGGCGGCGACACTGTCGGCGACGGCCACGGAGTCCGCGGTCACCGCCGCCTGCGCGGATTCGTTCGTGCGCGCCTGCAGCGAATCGGCCGGGGCGCTCACGCCCGCGAGCGGTCGCAGGAACGGCACATCGATCACCTGGAAACGCTGCAGCAGCACGACCGCCACGACGATCGCGGCCACGGCCGCCACGCCGAGCAGCCACGGCATCACGGTGCCCTGCCGTTCCTCGGCGGCGATGTCGTCCTCGATCTTCTCGCGCAGCCGCGCGGGCAGGCCGGAGAGATCGGAACGCGTGGGATCGGCGGTCGAGCCCATCGCGGCGAGTTCGCCCGCGGTGGGGAAGCGCGGGGCGCTCGCGTCCGGCGCCTCGGCGGGCGACTCAGGTGCAGCATCGGCGGCATCGCTGCGGCGCTTGGCCTCGAGCAGTTCCTGCGCGGCGCGCGTCCACGCGTCGAGTTCCTGCTTCTCCACCACGTCGAGGTCGCTTTCGTCCTCGACGTGCGGCAGCGGCTGCAGGTCGGGCCGCGCGGGATCCTGTGCGACCGGTTCCTCGGGCAGAAGGGGCAGCACGGGCGGCGTGAACGCGGCGACAGGCTCGCTCGCCAGCTCGGGCGGTGTCCACGTGGGCACCGGCGTGCGCTCCTCGATCACGGCGGGCGCGACGGGCTCGCTCTCCGCGGGCGGCGGAGGCGGCGCGGGCGTCACCGGCGCAACGGGTGCGACCGGCGCAGCGGCGGCCGGCGGCGGCGGGAGCACGACGGGCGCGGGATCGATCGCTTCGGCCGGCGCGCCGAGCACGCTGCGGAACTCGGTCTCGCTCGCGACGCTCGACACGTGCTCGGGGCGCACGGACTTCGCGCCGTCGGCGTACGCGGTGAGCAGCGCCTGCGCGGCGACGGTGTTGATCTCGCGCGGGATGCCGTGCGTCACGCGGTACACCGCGCGGCACGCGTCGGGCGGGAAGGTCGAGATGGCGTTGCCGCCCGCGACGGCGAGGCGGTGATGGATGTAGCCCGTGGTCTCTTCGGGCGAAAGCGGGTTCAGCCGGTAGTGCACGGTGATGCGCTGGCGCAGCTGCCGCAGTTCGGGGCGCGCGAGCTTGGCCTCGAGCTCGGGCTGGCCCACGAGGAAGATCTGCAGGAGCTTCTCGCCCTGGATCTCGGTGTTCGAGAGCAGGCGGATCTCCTCGAGCAGCTCGACGGGCAGGTTCTGCGACTCGTCGAGCAGCAGCACGGCGTGCTCGCCGCGATTGCGCACGGCGGACAGGTGGCGCTCGAGCGCCGCGAGCATCTGCGGCTTGCTCAGCCCTGGCGCGGGCGTGAGCCCGAAGCGCAGGCAGATCTCCTCGAGCAGCTCCTGCCGGCTCAGCGCCGAGTTCGTGATGAGCGCGACGGTGACCTGCGAGCCCCACTCGGCGAGCGCGTCGTAGAGCGCGGTGGTCTTGCCGGTGCCCACTTCGCCGGTGATGAGCACGAAGGGCTCGCGGTTCTCGATCCCGTAGCGCAGATGGGCGCGCGCTTCCTGGTGCTCGCGGCTCGGGTAGAGGAACCGCAGCTGGTGTCCCGCGGGGAACGGGTTTTCACGCAGGCCGAAATGTCTCTCGTACATCCTTGTGTCCGATGCTCGGGGAAGGGGAAACGTGAGCGCGTGCCGCGCACGTTATCGGCCGGGTGGGGACGGCGCTTTGCTGTGCAGAACGGGGGGGCGACCACGGCCGCCGGGGCGCGTTGCGCCCGGCGGCCGCGACCGGAAACGGCTCTACTTGCCCGCGGGCAGCAGGTCGGTGATGCCGAAGAGCGGCGTGAAGTTGTAGCCGCGCTGGCTGAAGATCTGCGGAGCGCCCTGGCCGCGGTCCACCACGGCCAGCACCCGCACGACTTCGGCCTTGTACGACTCCGCGGCCTCGGCGGCGATCAGCGCGCTCTCGCCGCTCGTGATCACGTCATCGAGGATTGCGACGCGCTTGTGGCCGGCGAGGTTGCCCTCGACCTGCCCGCGCATGCCGTGGTCCTTCGTGCTCTTGCGGACGAGGAAGCCCTCCATGGGCTTGCCCATCTCGTGGCTCCACCACATGACACCGGCCACCAGGGGGTCGGCGCCCAGCGTGAGGCCGCCGACGGCGGTCACGTTGTCGTTCTCGAGCTGCTGCCAGAAGAGCTTGGCGATGAGCTTGAGCCCCTCGGGATGCAGGCTGGTCTTGCGGACGTCGATGTAATAGTTGGACGTGGCGCCGGAGCTCAGCACGAACTCGCCGAAACGCATCGAGCGGTCGAGGAGCATCTGGCGCAGCCGATCGCGATCGTTCTGGGACATGGTATCCGCGTGGTTGAAGGGAAGGGGCTCGCCGCGTTCACGTGGGAGGGTGGCGAAACCGGCGGCAGTGTCGCCGTGCCCCTGCGGGCAGTCAAGGAAACCGGCGAGCCTGCGTTTCTCTTGCATTCCGCCGTAGCGAGGCCCGCGCGCGGCACGCTACACTGGCCGCCGCGCGACCGGGCTCGGCGTCATGGGGACGCCGCACGGTCGCGCTCCCTTTTCCCCTCATGCGCGTAACGCTCGCCACGATCGTCCTGCTGCTCGCCGCGGCCACCGCCGCCGGCGCCGCCGCGCTCGACCTGCCGGTCTCCCGGCCGGACAGCCCGATCGCGCCTCCTTTCTATCGCGGCGACGTGATCGAGCTGCAGCTGGCGCCCGCCGCCGCGAGCGCCGCACGCGCCACGCGCACCGCGCTCACGCGCGCATCGGCGAGTCCGCGGGGCGGTGTGACCGCGCAGCTCGGCGTGGGAGCGGTGGACGCGGTCGCTTTCGCGCTCGGCGCGCGCGGCTTCGAGCCCGAATTCGTGGGCGAGACGCCGGGTTCGGGCGGCACCGACCTGAGCGCGTTTCACGTCGTGCACCTCGGCGCGGGCGTGTCGCTGGAGGACGCGCTCGATCGCTTCCGCGCGCTGCCCGAAGTGCTGAGCGCGGACCCGATCGCCGTGCTCCCGGTTTCGGCCGCGCCACCGGACGACTCGCTCTTCGCGCGCCAGAAGTGGATGTACGAGTGGACGACGCCGCGCCACGACGACCGCGCGCTCGACGCGTGGGACGTGCAGCGCGGCGACACGTCGATCGTCGTGGGCATCCTCGACACGGGACTGCTCGCGTGGCACCCGGACCTGGGCGGAACGGCCGCGGGCGGGCACGGCAACCTGTTCGTGAACTGGGCCGAGGCGGGCGGCGTCGCGGGTGTGGACGACGACGCGAACGGCTTCGTGGACGACGTGAGCGGCTGGGACTTCGTGGACTCGCTCGGCTTCTCGGTGCCGACGGGCGAGGACGGCTCGGGCAAGGACAACGACCCGAGCGACGTGGCCGGCCACGGCACGGCGGTCTCGGGCATCATCGGTGCGCTGGTGCACAACGCGAGCGGCATCGCCGGCATGGTGCCCAACGTGCGGCTGCTGCCGGTGCGGTGCGCGTACGCGACCGGCGTGCGTCCGGCGGCGGGCGTCGACATGCTCGCCGCGGCGCGCGCGATCGCTTATGCGACGCGCATGGGCGCGAGCGTGCTCAACTGCTCGTGGGAGTCGCTCGACCAGAACGGCCTCGGGGCCGCGGTCACGAACGCCGTGCGCGCAGGCGTCGTGTTCGTGAACGCGTCGGGCAACCGCATCTCGTCGGGCACCTATCTCGGCCAGCGCGAGGACGTGATCTCGGTCGCGGGCGTCGACAGCACGGACGTCATGTGGGCGAACAGCACGCGCGGCACGTGGCTCGACCTGTGCGCGCAGGCGGTCGGCATCACGAGCACGTTCGTGCAGGGCACGGGCCCGGACTCGCTCGGCTATCGCCAGCCGGACTACCGCGGCGGCCTCGTGGGCACGTCGTTCGCCGCGCCGCAGGTGACGGGCGCCGTCGCGCTCATGCAGGCGCAGCGCCGTGCGCAGGGGCGCGATCCGTACACGGCGATCGGCGCCGCGCTGCGCGTGCGCGAGACGGCGGACGACCACCACGCGATCAACCCGCTCTACCTGAACATCGGTACCGGACGGCTCAACGTGCTGCGCGCGCTCACCGATCCGCCGACGTCGTTCGCGACGCGCACGAAGGCGCGCAGCGTGGGCGCTCCGGTCGCGCTGCGGCTCAACGACGGCACCTCGCGCGTCGTGTTCGCGACGAGCGATCGCCAGCTGGTCGCACTCGAAGGTGCGTTCGGCGACACGCTCTGGCGCGCCGCGCTGCCGAACGCGCCCGCCGGTCATCCGGCGGCGGCGCCGATCGGCAACGGCCGCATCGGCATCTTCGTGGGCTGCGCGGGCGGCATGATCGCCGGCTTCGACGCGAACGGCGCTGCGCTGCCGGGCTGGCCGCGCACGGGGCTCGGAGGCACGCTGGTCGCGAGCGTGGGCGACCTCGACGGCGACGCCGTGCCCGAAATCGTCGCGGTGTCGTCCGACGGCGTGGTCTGGGCGATGCGCACGAACGGCGCGGTGCTCGCGGGATTCCCGTACGTGAGCGGCGTGCTCGGCGGCTCGGTCGCGCTCGCGGATCTCGACGCGCAGCCGGGACGCGAGATCGTGTTCCTCGACGGCAACTCGGTGCTGCACGCGTTCACGTCCGGCGGCGCCGAACTGCAAGGCTGGCCGGTCGCGGCGCCCACGGCGTCGCGCGCGCCGATCGTGGTGGCGCTCGGCACGCGGCGCGAGACCGCGGTGATCGTCGCGGGCAGCGGCCGCATGGACGCGATCACGGCCGCGGGCAACGTCCGCTGGTCGAACACCTACACCGGCAATCCCTCGCAGGACCCGATCGCGGGCGACCTCGACGGCGACGGCGTCGACGAAGTGCTCGTCGCGATCAGCAATCCGCTGCAGCTGCGCGCCGTGGACTCGAGCGGCGTCGCGCTCGCGCGCACGGGCTGGCCGCTCACGCTGACGGCGGCGCCCGGCGGCGCGCTCGTCATGGGGCCGATGATGAACGGCGGGCGCGCGTGCGTGGGCTGGTTCACGAGCGCGGGCTTCGTCGCGTACGACGACAGCGCCCGCGCCGTGCCGGGCTTCCCGCGGCCGGGACTCGCGGGCGTGGCGCCGAACGTGTCCGAGCTCGACGGCGACGGCGCGACCGAG
Source organism: Candidatus Eiseniibacteriota bacterium (assembly GCA_016215625.1). Lineage (GTDB taxonomy): Bacteria > Eisenbacteria > RBG-16-71-46 > RBG-16-71-46 > RBG-16-71-46 > CAIXRL01. Next base: position 124,197 of record JACRIW010000058.1, read on the forward strand.
ATCGCGATGGGCGTCGCGACCGGCGACTCGGCGTTCTACGCGTTCGACGCGGGCGCGGCCTCGTGGAACGCCGCCAATGTCTTCTGGCCGACCGTGCGTGGCGACAACGCGCGCACGGCCGATCGCAGCAGTCCCGGCACGATCGCGCCGCTCGACGTGACGCGCCCGGCGCCGGTCGCCGACGTGCTCGCGCAGGCGACGGGGACGAGGAGCGCGCGCGTGACCTGGACGATGACGGGGGACGACAGCCTCACGGGCCGCGCCGCGTCCGTGGACCTGCGCTACACGACCACGCCGCTCGACGAAACGAGCTTCCTGCTCGCCGCGCAGTGGCCGGTGGGCACGCCCGACAGCAGCGGCGCGCTCATGCAGGCGGACGTCACCGGGCTGCAGGAAGGACGCACGTACTTCTTCGCGCTGCGCGTGCGTGACGACGCGGGGCTCGCGAGCGCGCTGTCCAACGTGGACACCGTGAGAACGCCGGGCCTGCGGCCCGGCCCGGTGACCGACCTGCGCGTCGGCGCACTGCGCGACACCGTCGTCACGCTGCGCTGGACCGCCACGGGCGACGACGGCGCGTCCGGCCGGCCGGACCACTACACGATCGTCGCGAACCTGGTGCCGGTCACGGACGGGAACTTCGACGCCGCGCCCATGCTCTGGCAGCGCGCCGCCACCGCGGACGCGGGCGCGCCCGAATCGCTCGTCGTGAACGGCCTCGCGCGCGGCAAGCGCTGGTACTTCGCGCTGCGGGCGACCGACGCGGCGCTTTCGACCTCGGACCTTTCGAACGCCGTGAGCGTGGTGACGCCGATGGGTGGCGCGCTGGGTGCGCGCACGGGGCTCGCGCTCGCGCCCTCGTCGCGCCCGTCACGGCTGCCGGTGGTCTTCACGTGGCAGCTCGGCGACGCCGCGTCGGGTCCGGCCGTGCTTTCGCTCTACGACCTCGGCGGGCGGCAGGTGCTGCGCGTGCGGCTCGCCGGCGAGCTGGGCGGGACCTGGGAATGGAACGGCCGGGACGCAGAGAGTCGCCTGGTCCCGGCCGGTCTGTACTTCGCACGCCTCGAGAGTGGCTCCCGCCACACCGAGACGCGCGTCGTACTGCTGCGTTGAGTCGATCAGTCGACGATGTTGCCCTTGCCGCCGTCGCCGGTGTCGAGCGTGCCGCCACCCTGCCAGCCGTGACGCTCGACGATGACGCTGGACGAGTAGGCGGAGGTGTTGCCGGCGGCGTCGACCGCACGGACGCGGTAGACCTCGGAACCGTCGGTGCCGACGATCGGGAGCGCCATGACGTCGATGGTCGCGTCGAACGAGGCGATCAGCGAGGGCGTGCCGCCCGAAGGAACGACGTAGACTTCGTACGCGAGCACGTCCGCCGAGGAGCTGAGCGTCCAGCTGAGGTAGTCTCGGCCGCCGGCGATGTCGTACCAGCCGTGCACGCCGGTCGGAGCGGCCGGGGGCGTGGTGTCGAGCGTCGGGGGCGGAGTCACGGTCGAAACGCTCGAGGTGGTCTTGCCGCAGCTCGAGAGGGCGAAGACGGTGGCGCCGAGGATCAGCGCAAAAACAATCATCTTGTTCGACTTCACGGATGGCCTCCTGTGTGATGCGATTGCCGAGGGGGGTGCGGGCCTCCAAGCCAGGAGCCCGGTTCGGTCTACCGGTGGAGTCAGCAACCCCGGTGCCATTCGTCCGGGAGGCGCCGGCGGCGACTCGGAGGCACGCATTGGCAATCACTAAGCGGGCAAGCTGCACAATCCACGGGAGCGCATTCCCGTTTCGCGCATGCGCGATGCAATGGCTTCTCGCGTTCGCCGTTGCTTCCTGCGGTGTGGCCGTCGCCCGGGCCGAGGGGCTTTCCGGTCCCTTGGCGGCGCCGCTGGACCGCCCGGTCGAGGTCGCGCCGCTCGCCTCGATGCGCCTCACGGGTGGGTTCGGCGAGCTGCGTTCGAATCACTTCCACGCGGGGCTCGACCTTTCGACCGGCGGGCGCGTGGGCGCCCCGGTGCGCGCGCCGCTCGCGTGCACGGTCGAGCGCGTGCGCGCGAGCGGCGTCGGCTACGGCCGCTCCTTGTACGTGCGCGCGGCCGACGGACGGCTGTTCGTGTTCGGGCATCTCGACGCGTTCGCACCCGCGCTCGCGGCGTACGTGGACTCCGTGCAGCGCGCGGTGGCGCAGTACGAGCAGGACCTGTGGCCGCCCGCCGGGCGATTCCGCTTCGCTTCCGGCGAGACGCTCGCGTGGAGCGGCGAGTCCGGCGCGGGCGCTCCGCACCTGCACGTCGAAGTGCGCCACGGCGACTTCGCGCTCTCGCCGCTGCGCGCGGGACTGTCGATGCCGCGCGACGACGGCGCGCCGGTGATCGAGTCGGTCGTGCTCGAGACGATCTCGCTCGGCGCGCGCGTCGAACGCCGGGCGTCGCCGTTCACCTGGCGCCCGGGCATGAGCGACACGATCGTCGTGCGCGGCGCGGCGCGCGCGATCGTGCGCGCGCGCTCTGGGCTGGCGGGCGCGGGGGATGTGCCGGCGTGGAGCACGGCGATCGAGTGGAGCGGTTGGACGATCGAGGCGCGGCTCGACAGCATCTCGTGGGCCGGAGAGATGGCGCAGCTCGACTGGCTCGTGGATCGCGGCCGCGTGAACGGCGCCGCGGCGAACGGCGGCATGATCCTGTGGGCCGCGCCCGGAGCGCGCCCGCGTTTCCTGCGCACGAACGTGCCCGAGGGCGTCACGGGCGGCACGCTCGTGGTCTCGCCCGGCGAGGCGGCCCGGCCGCTGCTCGTGCGCGCGCGCGACGTGAACGGCCGCGAGAGCACGCGCACGCTGTGGCTGCGCGCGCCGCGCACGGCCGATGAGCTCGCCGACGCGGTGGACGAGCGCAAGCCGCGGCCGAAGTCTTCCGACGAGGACGAGCCCGAGGACCGCGGCTATCCGTGGTGGGATGTCGCCTCGCTGCCCGGCGGCGATCTGCTGCGGGTGCGCCTCAAGTGGGTCGGTGGCGACGAGTTTGCCGGGCTGCGCGACGCACGCATCGCCCACGTCGGCTGGCCAGACTCGACGGGTGAGCGCGCGACGTGGGACGGACAGGCCTGGAGCGCGATCGTGCCGGCGGGAACGCTGCCCAATGACGACAGCTTCTGGATGCTCGGCACCCGGCCCGACAGCTCGACCTGCTCGTCGGGGTTCTCGTGCATGACTTGGCGCGCGGGAGAGGACCGGCTGATCCTTCCGAACGACGACTCGAAGTTCTCGATCCCGCCCGGCGGCGTGTTCGAGCCTTCGTCGATCGTCACCTCGTACATGCCGAATCGCGCGACCGACCGCCGCTGGACGCTGAACTACCTTCGCGTGGAGCCGCGCCGTTTGCCACTGGCGAAACCCATCGGGATCGCGCTGCGCCTGCGAGCGCATCATCCGCGCGAAGGTGTGGGCCTGTATCGCCGCGATTCCGACGGCGACTGGGAGTTCCAGCGCGCGAGCTTCGACACCGCCGGTCGCTGGTACCAGGCCGAAACGAGCACGCTCGGCGAGTTCGCGCTCCTGCGCGACGTCGCGCCGCCCGTGGTGCGCACGGCGAAGCCGCCGCGGCGCGCGAGCGCCGGCGCCTACTCGCGCTGGCAGCTCGTCGCGCAGGTGAGCGACGCGCTGTCGGGTATCGACGCGCGCCTGACGCGCTTCGTGGTGGACGGCCAGCCCGTGCCGAGCGAGTGGGATCCGGAGGAGCGCCAGCTGCGCTGGCGTCCGCTCCTGCCGCCGGCGAAGGGGCGCCACTCCTATGAAGTGGTGGCCACCGACCGCGCCGGACTCGTGACGCGGACGCGCGGGACCTTTGTGCTAGATTCCGCGCGTGAAGTGAATCCATCCCGCTGAGCGCGCGCGCCTCGTCTGGCGCCGCCGCGCTCCGGCCCCCGAACCCCCGAGCGGGCGTCCGGGCGTCCACCATCCGGAACCGGCATCGCGCAGGACGCGCCCATGAAGCATTCCGACTTCGTACATCTCCACAACCACAGCGACTACTCGCTGCTCGACGGCGCCTCGACCATCCCCGCGATGGTCAAGAAGGCCGCCAAGCTGAACATGCCGGCGCTCGCGCTGACCGACCACGGCTCGATGTTCGGCGCGGTCGAGTTCTACAACGACGCCAAGAAGGCGGGCGTGAAACCGATCGTGGGCATGGAGGCCTACGTCACGCGCAACGGGCGCGCGACCAGGAAGCCCGGTGACGTGGCGCACCACCTCGTGCTGCTCGCGCGCGACGAGGCGGGCTTCCGCAACCTCATGCGGCTTTCCTCGCTCGCGTACCTCGAGGGCTTCTACTACAAGCCGCGCGTGGATCACGAGCTGCTGTCGAAGTACTCGGCCGGCCTCCTCGCGCTGTCCGCCTGCCCCAAGGGCGAGATCGCGTACGACCTGCTCGAGGACCGCGACGACGACGCGCTCAAGACCGCGATGATGTATCGCGACATTTTCGGCGCCGAGAACTTCTTCCTCGAGATCCAGAACCACGGGCTCGACATCGAGACGAAGATCCGCTCCAAGGTGGCCGCGCTCGCCGCGAAGACCGGACTGCCGCTCGTCGCGACGAACGACTGCCACTACCTCGAGAAGGACCACACCGAAGCGCAGGACGTGCTCATCTGCATCCAGACGGGCAAGAACGTGGACGACGCGCAGCGCATGCGCGCGGTCGCCGAGCTGCACTTCCGTTCGCCCGACGAGATGCAGCACGCGTTCTCGGACCAGCCGCAGGCGCTGCTCAACACGCTGGCCGTCGCCGAGCGCTGCAATCTCAAGATGGACTTCGGCAAGCCGCTGCTGCCCGAGTTCCCGCTCCCCGAGGGCTGGGCCAACACCGACGAGTACTTCCGCGACCTGGCGTGGAAGGAACTGCACGCGCGCATGGGCTCGGAACTGGGCGACGCCTGCAGGCAGCGTTTCGCCTACGAACTCGACGTCATCTGCAAGATGGGATTCGCGTCGTACTTCCTGATCGTGCGTGACTTCATCGCGTTCGCGCGCGAGAACGGCATCGGCGTCGGCCCGGGCCGTGGCTCGGCCGCCGGCTCGCTCGTGGCGTTCGCGCTGCGCATCACGGACGTGGACCCGCTCAAGCACCAGCTGATCTTCGAGCGCTTCCTGAATCCCGAGCGCGTGTCCATGCCCGATATCGACATCGACTTCGACGATCTCCGGCGCGGCGAAGTGATCGAGTACGTGAAGCGCAAGTACGGCGAGACGAACGTCACGCAGATCATCACGTTCGGCACGATGGGCGCGAAGGGCGTGGTGCGCGACACCGGCCGCGCGCTCGGTTTCCCGGTCGCCGAGGTGGACCGCGTGGCGAAGCTCGTGCCCGACGGCCTCGGCATGACGCTCGACAAGGCGCTCGAACAGACTCCCGACCTGCGTGCGCTGCCCGAGAAGGGCGGCAACTACGCGAAGTGGCTCAAGTCCGCTCAGGTGCTCGAGGGCCTCGCGCGCCACGCGTCGACGCATGCGGCCGGCGTGCTCATCACGCCGGGGCCGCTGCTCGACTACGTGCCGCTCTACCGCCAGAAGGACGGCTCGACCACCACGCAGTGGGACATGAAGTCGGTCGAGAAGTCCGGCCTGCTCAAGATGGACTTCCTCGGGCTGCGCACGCTGTCCGTGCTCGACGAGTGCGTGCGCCTCGTGAAGCAGCACCATGGCGTCGACGTGGACTGGCATGCGCTCGAGCTGACCGACCCGGCCGCGTACAAGGTGTTCCAGGACGGCGACACGGTCGCGATCTTCCAGTTCGAATCCGCGGGCATGCGCGACTACATGAAGAAGCTCAAGCCCACGGTCTTCGAAGACCTGGTCGCCATGAACGCGCTCTACCGCCCCGGTCCGATGGAGAACATTCCGTACTTCATCGACTGCAAGCACGGGCGGCAGGTGGCGAAGTACGACCATCCCAAGCTGAAGCCCATCCTCGAGGGCACGTACGGCGTGTTCGTGTACCAGGAGCAGGTCATGGCCTCGGCGCACGATCTGGCGGGCTTCTCGATGGCACAGGCCGACGAGCTGCGCCGCGCGATGGGCAAGAAGATCGTCGAGGAGATGGCGAAGAAGCGCGTGCAGTTCATCGAAGGCTGCGCGAAGGCTTCTCACATCCCCGAGAAGATCGCGGACAAGATCTTCACGACGATGGAGAAGTTCGCCGGGTACGGCTTCAACAAGTCGCACTCGGCCGCGTACGCGCTCGTCGCGTACCAGTGCGCGTACCTCAAGGGGCACTGGCCGGCCGCGTTCATGGCCGCGACGATGACTTCCGAAATGAGCGACAGCGTCCGCGTGCTGACGCTCATCGAGGAAGTCCGCCGGCTCGGCATCGAGCTGCTGCCGCCCGACGTGAACAAGTCGAACTACAAGTTCACGCTCGAGGACGGCAAGATCCGCATCGGCCTCGGAGCGGTGCGCAACGTGGGGCAGGGCGCGATCGAGGCGCTCGTCGCGGCACGCGACGAAGGCGGCGCGTTCCGCGACGTGTTCGACCTCACCTCGCGCGTCGCCGCGGGCTCGTTCAATCGCAAGGTGCTCGAGTCGCTCGTCATGGCGGGCGCGTGCGACGGGCTGAACGCGTCGCGCGAATCGCTGTTCGCGGGCGCGGCGCTCGCGCTCGACCACGCGTCCACCGTGCACCGCGAGAAGGCGAGCGGCCCGTCGAGCCTGTTCGGCGGCGGCGACGACGCCGGCGCTTCGCTCGCCGTCTCGGCGCCGGCGCTGCCGGTCGTGCCCGCGTGGGACCAGCGCGACAAGGGCGCGAAGGAGAAGGAAGTGCTCGGCTTCTACCTCTCCGGGCACCCGCTCGAACACCTGCGGGAGGAGATCGAGCGCATCGCGACCTGCAGCATCACGCAGGCGCTCGAGCGCGGCGACGGCTCCGAGGTGCGCATCGTCGGCATCGTGAGCCACATCAAGCCGATCACGACCAAGGCCGGCAAGCTCATGGCCATCGTCGCGATCGAGGATCTCGCCGGCCGCGCCGAGTGCACGTTCTTTCCCGAAGCCTGGGAGACGGCGCGCCCGCTCGTGACGGCCGACGCCATCATCGTCGTCTCGGGCCGCATCGAGGTGCGCGAGGAACGCGGCGCCCAGCTGCTCGTTTCGGAGGTGCGCCCGTGGGAGCAGGGGCGCGAGCAGTTCCGTCCGGCGCTGCACGTCGAACTGCGCGCCGAGGACATCACCGAGGAGCGCCTCGCGGGCATCGACGAAGCGCTTTCTGCGTTCCCAGGCGATTCTGAGGTATACCTGCACATCGTGAGGCCGGATCACTCGCGCGTGGCGATGCGTTCGCGCCGCTTGCGCGTCGGCTCGCAGGATGGCTTGATCCCGCGCATCAAGGAGCGGGCGCCCATGTGCCGCGTGCGCTGGGGAAAGGGGGCTTCGTGACGGTCTGGCTGGATTTCGAGAAGCCGGTGCTGGAGTTGGAGCAGAAGATCCAGGAACTGCGCGCGAGCGCCGAGGAGCGCGGCATGGCCGCGGGCGGCGAGCTCGACGAGCTCGAGCGCAAGGCCGAGGAGATGCGCCGCGAGATCTACGCGAACCTCACGCGCTACCAGCGCGTGCAGATCGCGCGTCATCCGCGCCGGCCGTATTCGCTCGACTACATCCAGCGCTGCTTCACCGATTTCCGCGAGCTGCACGGCGACCGTCACTTCGCCGATGATCCCGCGATCGTGGGCGGGCTCGCGTACTTCGAGGGCCGGCCGGTCATGGTCATCGGCCAGCAGAAAGGCCGCGACACGCGCGAGAACCTCATGCGCCGGTTCGGCATGGCGAACCCCGAAGGCTATCGCAAGGCGCTCCGCCTGATGCAGATGGCCGACCGCTTCCGCGTCCCCGTCGTGACGCTCGTGGACACCTCCGGCGCCTACCCCGGGCTCGGCGCGGAAGAGCGCGGCCAGGCCGAGGCGATCGCGGTGAACCTGCGCGAGATGGCGACCTTCGGTGTGCCCATCGTGACCGTCGTGATCGGCGAAGGCGGCTCGGGCGGCGCGCTCGCGATCGCGGTGGCCGACCGCGTGCTCATGTTCGAGAACTCGGTCTACTCGGTCATTTCACCCGAAGGCTGCGCCGCGATCCTGTGGCGCGACGGCAAGCAGGGCGCCAAGGCCGCCGAGGCCTTGCGGCTGGCCGCACAGGACCAGCTGGCGCTGGGCATCGTGGACGAGGTGCTGCCGGAGCCCGTCGGCGGCGCGCACCGCGACTGGGACGCCTGCGCGGCGACGCTGTCCACGGCACTTCGCGAGAACCTCGCGCGCTTCGACGGGGTAGCACCCGACGAACTCGTCCGCACCCGGGCCGAGCGCTTCCGCCGGATCGGCGTGTATCACGAGAGCACGGCTTGACCCTCGAAATTGCGCGTTGCTAGAGTCCTCGCGCCTGTCGTGACCCCGGTTGAAAGCTTTCCTCCGTATCCGTCGAGGAGTGGCATGGCTCTGAGTACCGATCTGCTCAGCATTCTCGTGTGCCCGGCCTGCAAGGGCGACCTGGCCTACGACGCTTCCGCCCACACGCTGACCTGCAACGCCTGCCGCCTGCGCTACAAGGTGGTGGACGACATTCCCGTGATGCTGGTGGACGAGGCGGAGAAGTTCTGAAACCCGGACGGGGTCCCGACATGGTTCGAAGCTCCGCGCGGTTCGCGTCCTCCGCGCTCGCGGTGGCGTTCCTCTCGCTCTTCGCTGCGCCGCTCGTCGCCGCGCCGGTGACCGACTCGGCGCCCGCACCAGTGCCGGCCCGCACGGCGGCGGCCGACGTCCGGCTCGCGCCCGCGACGCCCGGATCGGTCCGCTTCACGGTGCCCGTGCCCGAGCCGGCCTTCGTGACGCTCGATCCGCGCGAGAAGCTCGTGCGCATGGACCTGCCCGGCTACGCCCTGCGCGGCGAGGGCGGCGGTCCGGCGCTGCCGGTGCGCATCCTCACGGTCGCGGTGCCGCCGCTCGGCGACGTGCGCGTGAACGCCGTGGCGAGCGACCTCGCGACGCAGGAAGACCTGACGCTGTCGCCGCAGCCGGTGGGGGAGAACGCGGCGATCCCGGCGCGGAACCTCGCGCGCTACGGCGTCGCGGGCAGCGCGACCCCGGTCGCGGCGCGGCTGCTCGACGTCACCTGGGTGCGCAACCAGCGCATCGCCTACATCGAGATCTCGCCGGCCGCGTACGAGCCGGCCGCGCGCCGGCTCACGCTCGCGCGCCGCGTCGACGTGGACGTGCAGGTGCAGCCGATGGGTGCACTCGGCGCGCCGGTCGAGCCGGACGATCCGTTCGAGCCGGTCTACCGCCAGTCGCTCGTGAACTACGAGCAGGGCAAGGCGTGGCGCCGCACCGACACGCGCACGCTGGCCGCCGCCGCGCGCCGCATGGGGCTGACGCCGCAGGCCGCGCAGATCGTGACCGTGCCCACGACGAGCCGCTTCGCCGGTCACACGTGGATCAAGTTCGCGGTGCAGGAGGCCGGCTTCTACACCGTGGACTTCTCGAGCCTGCGCGGCCTCGCGCTCTTCGCCGACGGCTCCGAGGTGAACTTCGACCGGTTGCGTCTCGTGACGCTGCCCGGCTACCCGATCATTCCGCAGGACAGCTTCTGCGACACGTGCGACTACCGGCAGGTCGCGATCGGCACGTTCGACACGAGCAACCCGGCGCCGCCGACGAACGCCGCGGCCGACGGCAAGTTCTCGTGGAACACCGACTACTTCTACTTCTTCGCGCAGGGCCCGAACGGCTGGGCGGACGACTTCGACGCGTCGCTGCCGGACACGCTCTACCTGAACCACCCCTACGACAAGAACAACTACTACTACCTCACGTTCGTGCCCGTGGGAGACGACACGTCGCTCGGCGCGCCGCTGCGCATCGCGACGGCGGACGGCACGCTGCAGCCGGGCGCGAACCCGGTGCCCGTGACGACGACGCTCGAGCGCGCGCACTTCGAGCGCGACCTGACCTACGCGCCCGACGCCACGCCGCGCACGAGCACGCTGTTCTGGGAGAAGTGGTTCTGGACGATCATGTCGCCCGGCAACTCGCTCCCCGTGACGGTGGACCTGCCGTACGCCGACACGACGCAGGCGGCGCGGTTCCGGCTGCGCCAGTGGGGGCTCACGGACAACTCCGAGTTCGGCAACTGCCCCGACGACGAGCCCGACCACTACCTCGACGTCACGGTGAACGGTTCGGCGCTCGCGTTCCCGCGCGCGCGCTGGTTCAGCTTCCTCGCCCGCCGCGGCGGGCAGGTGACGCTCGACACGACCACCACGTTCCTGCGCCGCTACGGCAACGCCGTCAACGTCCTCGTGCCGTCGGTCTCGACGCCGAACTGCCCGGGCCGCGTGGACAAGAGCGCGCTCGCGTGGTTCGAGATCCACTACCAGCGTTTCCTCAAGCCCGAGAACGACCAGCTCGAGTTCCACTCGCCGGCTGCCGCGGGCACGTTCCACTACGAAGTCGGCCCGTTCGTGCGCTCGCTGCTGCCCCGGCTCTTCGACGTGACCGATCCGCTGCAGCCCGTCGAGATCACGGTGCCGGCGGGGCAGTGGACGCAGGCGGGCGACGGCTGGCATCTCGCGTTCGACGCCGCGCAGTCCGGTGAGCGCCGCTTCCGCGTGCTCGCCGACTCGCTCGTGACGCTCGCGCGGCTCGCCCGCACGAACATCGCGGACGCGCCGTTCACGAGCCTCCAGGACCTGCGCGCCACGGACAACGCCGCCGACTACCTCGTCATCTACTACGACGCGTTCAAGGCGGCCGCCGAGTCGCTCGCGGTCGCGCGCACGCAGCGCCTGCCGCTCACGGGCACCGGGCCGTTCCTCACGAAGGCGATCCCCGTTTCGGCGCTCTACGACCAGTTCTCCGGCGGCCGCACCGACCCGGCCGCGATCCGCAACTTCCTGCGCGCCGCCTACTACAACTGGAGCACGCGCCCCACGTTCGTGACGCTGCTCGGCGACGCCTCGTACGACTTCAAGAACCTCTCGGGCCGCGCACCGGCGGGGCAGCCCGGCACGCTCGTGCCGACCTATGAGAACGGCTTCGACGACAACTACCGGCTCAAGCGCCAGTTCGCGACCGACGACTGGATGCTCAACGTCGACGCCGCGAGCTCGACGCTGTTCATTCCCGAGTTCTTCGGCGGCCGCCTGCCCGCGAACGACGCGGCGACCGCGCTCGACGTGGTGCGCCGCAAGGTGCTGCTCTACGAGACGAACGTGCCGTACGGCGAGTACCGCAACGACGTCATGCTGATCGCGGACAACGACCTGCAGGGCGAGAACTGCGATCCGCTCGGCTGGACGCACGTGAGCCAGACCGACGAGCTGAACCGCAACCACATTCCGGCGCACGTGGATCGCAAGTACGTCTACCTGCACACGTACGCGAGCGGCCCCGGCGGTTCGCGTCCCGGCGCGCGCTCCGAGATCCGTTCGACGCTCGACTCGGGCGTCGGCCTGTTCAACTTCGTCGGCCACGGCAGCCCATTCAAGATCACGGACGAGAGCGTGTTCATCGACTCCGACGCCGGCACGCTCGCGAACGGCACGCGCATGCCGGTGTTCGTCGCGGCGTCGTGCGACGTCGGCAAGTTCAACGACCCGACGTTGCAGTCGCTCGGCGAGCAGCTCGTCATGACCGGCACGGGCGGCTGCGTCGCCGTGATCTCGGCGACCGAGCAGGCGTTCAGCTCGGACAACAGCCAGCTCAACAAGTACCTCTACGACCAGATCTTCGATCGCGCCGATCTCGTCGTGAACGGCATCACGCTTTCGGGCGCGGGCCAGTATCACGTGCCGCTCTCGGCCGCGCTGCTGTCCGCCAAGATCAGCGCGCCCGGCACCGGCCCGACGAACAACGCGAAGTACCAGCTCATGGGCGACGCGGCGACCGTGCTGAACGCGCCGCGCCTGTGGGCGGACGTCACGCTCACCGACGCGGGTGGCGTGCCGCTCACGAACCTGCAGCGCGGCCAGACCGTCACCTTCCGCGGCGCGGTGGCCGAACGTCCGCTCGGCCCGGCGATCCCGTTCGAAGGTGTCGCGAGCCTGCTCATCGAGGACTCCGCGCCGGAGTCGAACACCGGGACCGAGCCGCCCTGCACGTACTACTCGGTGGATTTCCGCTACAAGCCGGGCGTCGTCTATCACGGCGACGTGAGCATCTCGAACGGGCAGTTCGAAGGGCGCTTCGTGGTTCCGGTGGACGCGACGCTCGGCGCGACCGGCCGCGCGCGCGTGTACCTCCAGGGCACCTCGGGCGCCAGCGGTGTCGCGCTCGACGGCGCCGGCGCGGTCGTGACGGGCTACGTCGCCGGCACGCCGAACCCGAACGACACGTCGCCGCCGCGCATCACGCTGTCGTTCCTCGGCGGCTCGTCCGCCGTGCGCCCGGACGCGACGCTGCGCGCCGACCTGTTCGACGAGAGCGGCATCATGACCACCGGGCACGCGCTGCAGAACTCGATCGTCGTGACGATCGACGACAACACCACCTCGCGCGTGGACATCACCTCGAGCTTCCGGTACGCCGCCGACTCCTACCAGCAGGGGACGGCCACGTTCACCCTGCCGGGGCTGTCCACCGGGCGGCACAAGATCAAGGTCAGCGCCGCGGACAACCTCGCGACGGGCATCACCGCCTCGCAGCACCGGGCGAGCGCCGAGATCGAGTTCGACGTGGTCGACACCCCGCGCCTGAGCATCGCCCGGGCGTACCTGTTCCCGAACCCGATCGCCTCCGGCGGCTCGGGAAGTGGCGGTACGTTCGTCGTGGACGCGCCCGGGGACTCGGTCAACACGCTGATCAAGATCTACACGGTGAGCGGCCGGCTGGTCCGCACGCTCACCCATCGGGGTGCGCTGGGGCAGGTGCAGCTCAGCTGGGACGGCCTCGACGCCGAGGGCGAGCCGCTCGCCAACGGCACCTATCTCTTCAAGGTGTACGCCAACGGCCGGGAGGCCGATGGAAGCAGCAGCGCCACACAGAAGGCATCGGCCCAGGGCCGGTTCGTGGTCGTGAATCGCCGTTGATGGCAAGGCGCGTCCGGTCCCCGGATGCCGCCGTCCGTTACAGAAAGGTGGAACTGCCGGGGCGGGGCCGGTGTAGTATGCCGCGTCCGAAATCCCGCCCGGCGGGGCAGTGCCCACCAGAGGAGTGTTCGATGCGTCGGTTCAACTCGTTGCTGCTCACCGTGCTGTTCGTTCTCGGCGTGGCCGGTACGGCCTTCGCGCAGGGCACCGGACGCTCGCTCGACATCCAGCCCGGCGGGCGCCAGAACGGCATGGGCGCCGCGGGTGTGGCCCTCGACGAGGACGCCACCGGCGTGACCTGGTGGAATCCGGCCGGACTGGGCTTCGTGAACAAGTCCGCGGTCGAGGTCACCTACGCCCAGCTCGTGCCGGGTCTCGCGAGCGACGTGAGCTACAACTACGCGACGTACGTGCACCCGATGTCGGGTGGCGGCGCGTGGGGCCTCGGGCTCGTGTTCCTGTCCTACGGCCAGAGCGATCGCACGAACGAGTCGGGCACGGTGCTCGGCCAGTTCGGCTCGAACGAAGTGTCGCCGGCGCTGTACTACGGCCTGAAGCTGCTGCCCGAGATGTCGGTCGGCGCCTCGCTCAAGTTCATCCGCATCCAGCTCGCCCCGGACGACCTGTCGGGTGTCGGCTCGACGTTCGGCCTCGACGTCGGCGCGCTCTACCGCATCCCCGCCGCGAAGCTCCGCCTCGGCATGAACCTGCAGAACTTCGGGCCGAGCGTGACGTTCCTGAACGAGGACCAGAAGAGCCCGCTGTCGCGCAACCTCAAGGTGGGCGCGGCCTGGCAGGCGATGACGGGCAAGGACTTCAACCTGCTCACCGTCGCCGACTTCAACCAGTCGCTCGTGACGAACAAGTTCCGCACGTACAACGTCGGGCTCGAACTGCAGTACACGGACCAGATCGCCGGCCGCGTCGGCTACTACTCGGATCCGCTCGGCGAGATCAAGGACCTGACCTACGGCCTCGGCCTCGGCTGGAAGGCCGTGAGCCTCGACTATGCGAGCATTCCGCAGGCGCGTGATTCGGGGCTGCCGAACGTCAACAAGATCACCCTGGGCTACCACTTCTAAGAAACCGCGTGCACTCCCACCCGAAGTTTCGCCGCGTTTTCCTGGTGTTCGCTGCGGCCGCGCTGGCCCTCTCGGCCGGCGCGGCCGTGGCGCATGATGCGGACCACGGCGCGCTGCAGGTGCGGCGCGTGCTGCCGTCCGAGGCGGCCGCGCGCGCGAAGGTGCCCGCGCGTGCGATGACGCCGGCCGAGCGCCGGCTCGCGAAGCTCCGTGAGGACCGCCAGCGGCTCGTGCTGCCGATGAAGCAGCAGGCGATGGCCGCCGGCCGCGACATCGACCGCTCGCTGTCCGCCTCGCGCCGCAAGGGCTGGCGCGCCCCGCTCGGGGGCACGAGCCCTCGAGGGGCGTACCGCGCCGACGTGGTCGCGCCGCCGGACACCGTGCGGATGGCGTTCCTGCGGATCGACTTCCTCGCCGACCGGGGAGGCAACGCCTCGACCGGCGACGGCCGCTTCGACCTGAGCGGGCCGGACACGCTGCTTCCGCCGATCGACCGCGCGCCGCACAACAAGCGTTTCTACGACATGCACGCGCGCGCGCTCGAGCGCTACTACGAGACGCAGTCCTACGGCCGCGTCGTGCTGCAGATCGACGTGTGGCCGGCCGAGTCCGACAGCGCCTACCACCTGAGCGACATGGCCGACCTCGGGCCGTGGGCGTTCGGGCAGGGCGTGTACCGCGCCGCCGTCGACATGTTCCGGCAGATGTTCTTCGCGGCCGACTCGCAGTCCACCGCGAAGGGGCAGCGCATCCCGTGGGAGACGTACGACCGCTTCATGGTCATCCACGCCGGCAGCGACCTGCAGAGCGACCTGCGCCAGGACTCGAACGAGGACATCCCGTCCTTCACGGTGTTCCTCGACGACACCGACCGCGTCGTGTTCCCGGACTCGGCGGAGTGGAACCTCGACCGCCCCATCGACCGTGCGGCGTTCATTCCCGAGACGATCAACCAGGACGGCTACTACGGCGCGATCAACGGCGTGATCGCGCACGAGAACGGGCACAACATCTTCGGCTTTCTCGACGTCTACAACATCGACTCGGGCTATCCCATGTGCGGCTACTGGTCGCTCATGGACAGCGGCAACCTCGTCGGCTCGCGCGTGCTGCTCGCGGACGACACCGAGATCTACGCGGTCGGCCTGCTGCCGCCGAGCATCGATCCGTTCCAGCGCAACTTCATCGGCGACGGCATGCGCATCGACGTGCCCACGTGGGGCGACACGCTCGAACTGCGGCGCAACCAGACGCACAACCAGTTCTACAAGCTGCCGCTCTCGAGCGACGAATACGTGCTGCTCGAGAACCGCTTCCTGTCGCCGGCCGACACGCTGCTCAAGCTCGACTCCGACAGCGTGAGCCGCGTGATTCTCGGGCCCGAGCTGCCGGACCGCTACGAGTACGACGCCCTGCTTCCGGGCGGCGGCATCCTCGCGTGGCACGTGGACGAAAGCGTCGTGCCGTTCGAGTGGTCGCTGCGCACGAATCCCGACTACGGCCTGAACACGAACTACTCGCGGCAGGGACTCCAGGTCCTCGAGGCCGACGGGCTCGACGACCTCGGGGACCCCGGTTCGCCGTACCTGCTCGGCAGTCCGCTCGATCCTTTCCAGCGCAGCGTGAATCCGTCGCTCTCGGATTCGACCTCGCCGAGCCTCGTCGCGAACACCGGCACGCGGCCACACGTCCGCGTGGACTTCCTCGACGACGCGGCCGAAGTCATGCGCTTCAGCGCGAACCGCACCTGGAACCTCGCCGCGTTCCCGCGGGTCGCGAGCTTCCCGCCGGGCGGCCCCGAACTGCTCGCCATCGACGCCGACGGCGACCGCAACCTCGAGGTGTGTTGGGCCGGGGGAGACACGACGGGCGCGGACAGCGCCGCGGTCTTCGCCATTCGCACGAACGGCAACGGCCTGCTCGGCCCGAGCCCGGTGCTCGCACGTCTGGACCGCCGGCCGCTGCCGATGATGGCGGCCGCGCTGATCGGCGATCCCGATCTCGGCGCCGGTCCGTCCGTGTTCGCGGTCACCACGCGCCCCGTGAGCGCTTCCGACACGCTGGGTGGACGCGTGTGGCTCCTGAACGCATCCGGCGCCGCGTTGCCCGGATGGCCCGTGCGGCTTCCCGCGCACGCGACCACGCCGCCGGTGCTCGTCGGCACGTACCCGAATCTCGTCGCGTACGTCGGCGCCGCCGACGGCAAGGTCTACGGACTCTCGTACACGGGCCAGGTGCTGGGCATGACGAGCTTCGCCCTCGAAGGCGGAGTGAGCGGCAGGCTCGCCGTGGCCGGTCCGCTGTCGCCCGTGGCGATGCCCGGGCCCGGCACGGGCTCGATCGGCAGCGGCTACGCCTACCGCATCGCGGTCGGCGGCTCCGCGGGCGACCTCGCGGTCGCGCCCGCGATCGACGGCGCGCTCGGGCCGACGCTCGCCGGATGGCCGCAGCGCATCGGCGGCGCCGGTTTCGCGCCCGACTTCCTCTGGCTCAAGTTCGGTGGCAACGGCGCGAACGCCGAGGGCAACTGCGCCGACGGCGCGCCCTCGCTCGTCGCGCACCATGCCGACAAGCTCTGGGCGTTCTGCTCGACCGGCGCCCCGCTCGCGGGCTGGGGCGGCTCGTTCGGGGACACGATCGTGGCCGGTCTCGGCGCGGGCGATCCGGACGGTGACGGCTTCCCCGAAGTGCTCGTGCAGACCATCCACTCCCGCGTCGCGTTCGTGAACCGCAACGGCTCGCCTTCGCCGGGCTGGCCGCGTGCGAGCACGAGCGAGGCGCTCCCGACCGCGAGCAGCGCACTCGCGCTCGACGTCGACCAGGACGGCCGCTCCGAGGTCGTCGTGCTCAACGGCAGCGGCATGCTCGTCGCGCTCGGCACGACGGGGAAGAGTTACGTCGGCTGGCCGCTCGCGACCGGCGCGGGGGCGAAGGGCAGCGCGCTCGCCGCCGATCTCGACCGCGACGGCCGTCTCGACCTCGTGGCGCCCGACCGCGACACGCTGCTCTACGCCTACCGTCTCCCGGTGCCGCTCAGCGACGTGGTCGCCTGCTCGTGGACCATGCCCGGCGGCGATCCCGGCCGCAGTTCGAGCCTGCCCGACGTACGCACGCCGCTCGCGCGCGCGAGCAGCGCCGGTCCGCTGGTCGCCGGAAGCTTCAAGGCGTTCCCGAATCCCGCGCGGCTCAAGCCCGTGACGTTCGCATTCACGCTGAGCGAGGCTTCGGAGGTCGAGTTCCGCATCCTCGACGCGTCGGGACACGAGGTCGCGTCGTTCACGCGGCACGGCGAGCGCGCGGAGAACAACGTCGTCTGGGAACCGGGCGCCGTACCTGCGGGCCTGTACGTGGCGCGCGTGAAGTTCTCCGGTCCGAACGGCTCGCAGGTCGCGACCGTACCCGTGGGGCTCCTCCGATGAAGCGACTCTCGTTCGTCCTGCTGCTGGCGGCGATGCTGGCGGGCGCCACGACCGCCGGCGCCGAAGTGCGCGCCTGGTCCGAACTGGCGCTGCCCGTCGTGGACGCCGCGCCGGCCCGGGGAAGCGAACTGCTCGCGCAGCGCGTCATCGACCGCGAGTGGGGGCTCTCCGAGGACTCGGTCTACACCGAGGTGACGGTGCCCGGCTGGAAGAGCGAGGGCGTCGCCATGGCGCTTTCGGCCGGCCTACCCGGCGCCGGACAGCTGTACGTGGGCGAGGGCAGCGGCTGGGCGTTCCTGCTCGCGGAGGCGCTCGGCTGGGCCGGGCGCGCGTTCACGAAGAGCGAGGCCCGGCAGGCCGCGCACGACGCCACGGCGTTCATCGGCAATCCCTACGACACCACGGCCGGCTGGTCGTTCGAGCGCTGGGAGCGCGCCACGGGCGGCAACTCCTCGACGCTCGAACAGTACTGGGCGTACGACCGCGAGGCGTTCTACCAGGCGCTGCGCAACGATCCGGTGTACCTCGCCGGGTTCGATGGGCAGCAGCCCGAGGAGACGTTCCGCTCCTACCGGGACCTGCGCAACACGCGCGACACCAACCTGCGCCGCGCGCATCTCGCCGAGGGACTTCTCTGGGTCAATCACGTCGCCGCCGCCATCGACGCGGTGCGCGCGGCGAGGCTGCACAACCTGCCGCTGCGGCAGGAGTACCAGCTGCAGCTCGGGCAGCGCATGCGTGAGGGTCAGCGCGAGTTCCACGCCGCGCTGGTGCGGAGGTTCTGATCGTGCGTCGCGCGCTCGCACTCGTGCTGCTGCTCGCCGTACCCGCGGCTTCGTTCGCGCAGGACTTCACCGCGTTCGGTCCGCGCCCGGTTTCGCCGTTCTCCGTGCCGCTCGATCCCGCGGCGCCGCCCGCGCCGGAATGGCTCGCGACCACGGTCGCGCCCGAGATGCTCTCGCCGCTGACGCTCGAGGTGCGCAGCCTGAGCTCCGACAAGCCGGCGAAGCCGAAGAAGGAGAAGAAGGGCAGGAAGAAGAAGGACGAGAAGCCGAAGCCGGCGCAGCCCGCCGGCATGGCGCTCGGTCCGGAGCGTGCGCGCATCCTGCTGCGCTCGCTCACCGTGCCCGGCTGGGGACAGGCGACCATGGGACGGCGCACGTCGGCGAAGTGGTTCGTCGCCGCGGAGGCCGGTGTGTGGACGGCGTTCGGCGCGTTCCGGGCGCAGGAGGTGATGCGCCGCGAGAGCGCCATGCGCACGGCCCGCCTGGCGGCGGGCATCGACCTGCGCGGCCGTGACGAGGAGTTCCAGCGCATCGTCGGTTCGTTCGTGAGCAGCGAGGAGTACAACCTGCTCGTGGTCGCGCGCGACGCGGCCAACATCTACCTGCTCGATCCCTACCACCCGGACATGGAGGGCTACCGCGCGTACGTCGCGGCGCACTCGCTGTCGGGAGCGGATGCGTGGAACTGGGGGTCGCTCGAGTCGTTCCGGAAGTATTCCGCACAGCGCAAGGACGCGAATCGCGCCGGGCTGCGAGCGAACACCGCGATCGCGGTGGGCATCGCCAACCGCATCGCGAGCGCCATCCATGCGGCGCGCGCCGCGGGCCGCGCGCCCGCGGTCGAACCGCCGCGCAGCTGGAACTTCGAAGTGACGCCCGACCCTCGCGACGGCGACGCCGTGCGCGCGGGCCTGCGCGTGACCTTCTGACGCGGGAGGCGAGCCGCATGCGGCCGGCCGTGCTGATGCTGGCGGCGATGCTGTCGTGCGTGGTGCCGGCGCAGGCGGGTGCGGCGTACTCGTGCGCCGACACCCTCGTGCTCGCGGGAGCCGACGGGGTCCTCGTGGAACCCGCGGGTGTCGCCGTGGACGCGTTCGGCCGCGCGTGGGTCACCGACGCCGCACGCCACCGCCTGCTGCGCTTCGACGCGAACGGCACCCGGCTCGACGAAGCGGGCGCGCTCGGCAGCGAAGTCGGGCAGTTCCGCCGTCCCGGCGCGCTGGCCGCGTGGGGCGCGAGCGCGATGGCGGTGCTCGACCGCGAGAATCGCCGCGTGGTCGGCTACGACACGCACGCGCGCGGTGCACAAGTGCTCGTCGATCTCGCTTCGCCCGCGCTCGACGCCGCGCTGGGACGCGTGGACGGCGTCGGGCTCGGCTCGGACGCCGGTGGCGCGCTCTACGTCGCGGACGCCGACCGCGACCGCATCCTCGTCTTCGACTTCGCGGGCGCATTCCAGCGCGCGATCGGCGGCTACGGCAGCGGCGCGGGCGCGTTCCGCCATCTCGTCGCGGTGGCGTCGGCCCCCCGTGGCGCCCTCGTCACGCTCGAGTGGCTCGCGGGCGGCAAGGTCCGCGGCAGAGGCGGCGCACGCGACAGCGTGCGCGCGGCGCAGGTGCGCGTGCAGTGGCTCGACGCTTCGGGCGCCTCGCTCGGGCATTGGGAGCTTCCGGGCGGCGACGCCGACCGCTGGTCGCTCGCGGTGGACCCGGTGCTCGCGCGCGTGGTGCTCGCGGAGGGGACCAGCGGAAAGTTGTGGCGGTTCGAACTGCGCGCGGGTTCGCTCGCCCAGCCGCTCGCGCGTGTCACGCGTCCCTCGGCGCTCGCGTTCTCGGCCGACGGCTCGCTCGTCGTCGCGGAGCCGGGCCGGCTGCTGCGATTCCCGCCGAAGTGGGACGGCGCGTGCGACCCCGGCCCGGCCGAGCGCTGATCGCGCGCAGCGCCGCACGCGGCGCCGCGATCGGCGCCACGGCGCTCGCGCTGGTGCTCTCGCTCGCTTCGTCCGCGCGCGCCTCCGTCGTGCGCGACCCCGCGTGCGGGGACGCCGTATTCGTCGCGGGCGAAGGGGCGCGGCGATTCCGGCTTCCGCACACGGCCATCCGCGCGGGCAGCGATTCCGTCTGGACCACGCGCGGCGCGCTCGTGCGCGGGCGCGACTACCTGCTCGATCCGCTGCGCGGGGACCTGCGCGTGCTCGCCGCGCTCGCGCCGGGCGAGTCGCTCTGGGTGCGAGCGTGCTGGCTGCTCGACCCGCCGCCGCAGTCGTTCGCGCGCCAACTGTACGCGCCCGCGCCACGGCAGGCGCCCGAAGGAGCGCCGCCACCCGACACCGGCGCCGCGGCGGCGATCGCGCGCCCCGCGACCGGTCGCGATCTCGGACAGGCGCCCGGGGGCGCGGCGCTCGCGGTGAGCGGCAACAAGACGGTGGCGGTGGAGTTCGGCTCGTCGCAGGACGCGGCGCTGCGCCAGTCGCTCGACCTCGCGGTGAGCGGCACGCTCGCGCCGGGCGTCGAGCTGACCGGCGTGCTCACCGACCGCAACCTGCCGCTCTCGGCGCAGGGCAGCACGCAGGACCTGCAGTCGCTCGACCGGGTGCTCATCGAGCTGAAGGCGCCGCACCTCGCCGCGAGCCTCGGCGACGTGCCGCTGACGCTCACCGCGGGCGAGTTCGGGCGGCTCGACCGGCGCGTGCAGGGCGTGCGCGGCGAGTGGTCGCAGGGCGGCGTGCGCGGCTCCGTCGCGGCGGCGAGCGCGCAGGGCGAGTTCCACCGCATGCAGTTCGCCGGGGCCGACGGCCTGCAGGGGCCGTACACGCTCACCGATCGCGAGGGTGGCACCGGCATCACCATCGTCGCGGGGAGCGAGGCCGTGACGCTCGACGGCGCGAAGCTCACGCGCGGCGAAGGCGCGGACTACGTGCTCGACTACGAGCGCGCGCGGCTCACGTTCTCGAACCGCCGCCCGATCACGAGCGCCTCGCGCATCACGGTCGAATACCAGTACGCGCTCACGCGCTACAAACGCAACATCGCCGCCGCCTCGGCGGGCGTGGAGCGCGGAGCGGTGTCGCTGTTCGTCTCGGCGATCACGGAATCGGACGACCGCGGGCGGGCGCTCGACGTCACGCTCGACGAGGCCGACCGGCGCGCGCTCGCCGCGGCCGGCGACGCCGCCGCGCTCGCGGTCGGGCCGGGCGTCACGTACGGCACGGGTGACTACGACAGCGTGCGTGTGGCGGGCGACACGCTCGCGTACGCGTATGCGGGCCCGGACTCGGGCGCGTTCTCGGTGCGCTTCGTGCGCGTCGCCCCGGGCGCGGGGGACTACGCCGACTCGAGCATCGTCGCGGGGCGCACGACCTACCGTCGGGTCGGCGCGGGCCGCGGCTCGTTCGTGATCGGCCGGGCGCGGCCGCGGCCCGAGCAGCGCCAGCTGGTCGCGCTCGGCGTCAGCGCCGGCCGCGGCGCACTGCGCCTCGAAGGGGAGGGCGCGCTCTCGCGGCGCGACCTCAACACGGCTTCGGTGCGCGACGACGCCGACAACGTCGGCGGCGCCGGCCGCCTGCGGCTCTCGCTCGAGGGGGCGGCGCCGCTGCTTCCCGGACGCGCCGGTGTGCAGTTCGCCGCGCGGTCGGTGGAGAAGCGCTTCGCCTCGTTCGCGACGCTCGAGCGGCCCTTCGCCGAGGAGGACTGGGGCCTGCCGGTGGGCGCGGACCTCGAGCACCAGAAGCGCGGCGAGGCGAGCGCCTGGTGGCGGCCCGCCGAACGCGCCGAACTGCGCGGCGAGTTCGCGGCGCTGTCCACGGCGGACGGGTTCGAGGGCACGCGGCGCCGGGCGGAGTGGACGAGCGACCGCTGGATCATGCTGCGCGGCTCGTGGCTCGACGCCGAGGGCACGCTCGCCGCGCGCCGCCATCCGGACGGCGGGCGCCGCCGCGCGCAGTTCGAGGCGAAGCGGCCCGGGCGCGTCCTCACGCCGTCGCTCCGGCTCGAGCACGACCTGCGGCGCACGCCCTCGGACTTCGCACTCACGCGCGACACCGGTGACGAGTGGGCGGCGGACCTCGCGAGCGGCTCGGCCGCGCGCTGGCGCTGGAGCACGGGGTTCGGCGAGAGGCGCGACCGCCACGAAGCGGGCGCGATCACCGTGACGCGTGCCCGCGTGCTGCGCGCCGGTGGCGAGACTCCCGCCGGGCGTGCGCTCGGCGCGAGCGCGCAGCTGCAGCGCCGCATCGTGCGCGACGAGGGCTCGGGCGCACGCGCGACCTCCGACCTCGCGAGCGCGCGGCTGCGCGCGGACCAGCCGAAGTGGGGGCTGTCGGGCGAGGCGAACGTCGAAGTGACGGGCGAAGCCGAGAACCGCCGCGTGCGCGCGCTGTCGTTCGTCGGGGCGGGGCGCGGCGCGTACGACGCGCTGGGCAACTTCGTCGGCACGGGCGACTACGACCTCGTGCTCACCGTGAGCCCCGAGCTCGAGCGCTTCGCGCGCGTCGCGACGAGCCTGCGCAGCGGTTGGCGCTTCGGCGAGTCCGACGCATGGCGCGGCTCGCGCGTCGAGTTCGCGCTCGAGACCGAGGCGCGCCGCCGCGGTGAACTGCGCGCCACCGACGTGCTGTTGTCGACCGGGCTGGCGCTCGTCGATCCCGCACTCGCCCGCGGCGCGATCGCGCAGCGGCTCGAGGCCGAACTCGCGCCCGGCTCGCGCCTGGCCGCGATGCGCCTGCGCGCGGAGCGGCGCGTGAACGCGGACCGCAGCTACGAGAACTTCGCGCAGACCACCGATCAGCGCACGGGCTCGCTGCGCTGGCGCACGCGTTCGGGCGCCGCGGTCGTGATCGAGAGCGAGGGCCGCGTGCAGTGGCAGCGCGCGACGCAGGCGTTCGCGAACGGCGCGGCGTTCTCGCGCGCCGTCGTGGATCAGGTCGCGCAGTCGCAGCTCGTCTGGCAGCCGAACTCGCGCGTGCGCGCGTCGGGCACGGCGGAGGCGACGTGGTCGCGCCCGCTCGGCCAGCCGCGCTTCACGCGCACCGTGCGACTCGGGCCCGACGTGGGGCTCGCGGTGGGCGCGCGCGGTCGGATCGAGGCGCAGGTGCGGCGCGCGTTCGTCACCGGGCCGGCGGCCGTCAGCCTGCTGCCGAGCGCGGACCCCGCCGGCGCGCCGCGCTGGGAGGCGTCCGGCCGGTTCGACCTGCGCCTGCACGAGAGCACGACGTTCGGGCTCTCGGCGGGGGTGAAGGAGCGTCCCGGGCACCGCACGCTGACGACCGGCCGTGCGGAAGTGAGGGCATTTTTTTGAGCCAGAAGATTCGCTCCCTCCGGTCGCGGGGTGCCGCGGAACTCGAGTCTTGGCGCGGTGTGGGGTCGCCCTGTGCCACTCGTGCCCCTGCCGCACTCCGGTCGCTGGGCCAGCGCACCCACTCGCGCATCGCGCGAGGTGGGGGGCTCAAGCTGTTGCGCGCGTGCATCGTGGCGATGGGCTGTTGCTGGGCGCTGGCAGCCGGGGCCGCGGAACTGTCCGTGCGGGGCTGGCCGGGACCGGTGCGCCGGGCCGAGGGCCTGCTCGCGCCGGCGCTCGCGTCGCCCGGTGACTCGACGCGCCTGGCGGGAGCGCTCGGGGCTCTGGTCGCGGCGCTGCAGGCGGACGGCTGGCTGGATGCGCGCGCCGAAGGCGCCTGGTCCGGCGCTCCCGCGCGGCTCGAGGTGAGCGTCGAACCCGGTGCGCCGCGACGCTGGGGAACGCTGTCGCTCGACGTGCCCGCCGCGGACTCGGCCGCGCTCGCCGCGGCGCTCGAGTGGCGAGCCGGGGAGCCCGTGCGCACGGCCGCTCTCACGCGCGCGATCGAACGCGCGGTCACGCAGGCCGAGCGCGAGGGCTACGCCTGGGCGCAGCTCGGCGTGAGCGGCTGGAGCGAGGATTCCGGCCGCGTGGACGTGCGGCTCTCGGGTTCGCGCGGCCCGCTCGTGAAGGTGAGCGACGTGCGGCTCGAGGGGCTGCGCGTCACGCGCCCCGAGGTGGCCGAGCGCGTCATGGGGCGGCTGCGCGGCACGGACTACGATCCCTCGCGCATCGCGCTCGCGACGCAACGCCTCGCGCAGCTCGGCGTGTTCCGGCGCGTGGACTACGCGGGCCTCGCCGGTGGCGGTGCGTACGCGCAGGGCGTGCTGCGCTGGCGCGTGGAGGAGCCGCGCTACAACACGTTCGAGGGCGCGGTCGGCGTGCAGGGCGACGCGGGAGTCGCGGGGCTCGCCCGGCTCGAACTGGGCAACCTGCTCGGCACGGCGCGCGCGGTGGGGTTGGCGTGGCAGTCGCGCGGCAAGGGACTCGCGGATTTCTCGGCGCGCTACACCGAGCCCATGCTGTTCGGGCGCGCGCTGCGGTTGAGCGGCGAGATGAGGCAACAGGTGCAGGACACCTCGTGGACGCGCTTCCGCTATGGTGCGCGGCTGAGCGCCGCGATCGGCGAGCGCGAACGCATCGAGGCGGGATTCGGCGAGGAGCGCGTGGCGCAGTCACGGGGAACGGTGCAGTCGGCGGACCAGCAGGAGACGAGCTTCGCGCTCGAGCGCGACGGGCGCGACGACGCGCTCGCGCCGCGGCGCGGCACGCGCGTGCGCGTCAGCGCGACGCAGTCGTTCAAGCGCGAGCGGCTGCGCGGTGTGGCGGCGGGCGGCGCGGCGACGCGCACGGCGCGGCTGAGCGGCGCCGACCTCGCGGTCGAATGGCACCGCGCGCTCTCGCGGCGCTCCGGGCTCGGGCTCGACGCGACCGTCGCGGGGCGCTTCACGACGCAGGCGGAGCTCGCCGACTGGGAGCGTTTCACGCTCGGCGGCGCGGCCACGCTGCGCGGCCACGACGAGGAGGCGTTCCGGCCCGACCGCTACGCGCTCACGCGCTTCGAATACCGCTGGTTCCTCGGCGCCGCCGGCGAACGCGTCGCACTGTTCTGGGACCACGCCCTCATGGAGACGCGCGGGACGGCTTCCGCCCCCGCGGCGAACGGCACCCGCCGTGAAAACGCCGACGGCCTCGGCTTCGGCCTGCGCCTGCCGGCCGCCGGCGGGCACGTCGAGCTGGACTACGGCCTCGCGCCCGGCAACGGCGTGCTCGAGGGCAAGATGCACCTGCGCCTGGTGACGGCCTTCTGATGGCGCTCGAGACGCAGGTCCGCGCCGCGCTCGAGCCCGGCGGCGCGCTCGCGCGCTACTGGCCGCTCTACGAGGAGCGCCACGCACAGGTCGAACTCGCGCGCGACGTCGCGCGCACGTTCGAGCGCGGCGGCGTGCTCATGGCCGAAGCGCCCACGGGCGTCGGCAAGTCGGTCGCCTACCTGCTGCCCGCGGTGCTTCACGCCGTCGAGACCGACGAGCGCGTGGTCGTGGCGACGTGCACGAAATCGCTCCAGGACCAGCTCTTCGAACGCGACCTGCCGGCGGTGCTCGAAGCGCTCGGCGTCTCGGTGCCGATCGCGCGGTTGAAGGGCAAGGCGAACTACCTCTGCCCGCGGCTGCTCGAAATGGCGGAGGCGACCGGCGACGAGGAGACCGAAGCGATCGACGCGCTCAAGCAGTGGGCGGCCGGGGAGACGTTCGGCGATCTCGACCGCTTCGACGCGCCGGATGCCGAGGCGTGGCGGCGCGTGCGCCCCCGCGTCGCGGCCGATCCGCAGAACTGCTCGGGCGCGGTGTGCCGGCGCGGGCGCGAGTGCTTCTGGGCGCGCGCCCGCCGCATGGCGGGCGAGGCGCGCATCACGATCGTCAATCACGCGCTGCTCGCGCGCGCGGCTGAGGTCGAAGGGTTGCTGCCGCCGTACGACGTGCTCGTGGTGGACGAAGCGCACCGGCTCGAGGGCGTGCTGCTCGGCCAGCTCGAGCGCAGCGTGTCGCGCCATCGCATCGAGGACCTGCTGCGGCAGACCGGCAGCCTGCGCGGCGGACGGCGCGGCTCGGGGCTCGTCGCGCGCATCCGCTCGACCGCGCTGCCGCTGCTCGTGAGCGAGAGCACGCGCGAGCGCATCGTCGGCGACATCGACATGCTCTCGAAGCGCGCCGACGAAGCGCGCGAAGACGTCGAGACGCTGTTCCGGCAGGTCGCCGAAGGCACCGGCGGCGCCGGAGGCGCCGGAATCCCAAAGGGCGGCTCGCCGTACGGCACTCGCAAGCGCTTCCGCTCGCAGCACGAACTGCTCGGGCGCGAGCTGCAGGGACTGCAGGTCGTGCTCGAACACTGCGACGTGTTCGCGAACGTGCTTCGGCGCTCGGCGGGCGCGGTGACGCTGGCCGAGGCCGGCGCCCCGGGCGAGGAACTGGCGGCCGAGCTCGAGCTCGTGTCCTCGCGCTGGACGCAGGTGCGCGACGACCTGCTCACGCTGACCGAGGCGCTGGACCCGGACTGGGTGTACTGGAAGTCGCAGTCGCCGCATTCGAAGGTGGCCGAACTGCGAGGCTCGCCCGTGATGATCGGCGGCTTCGCGCGGCAGCAGCTGCTCGCGCGCGCGCGCGCCGCCGTGCTCACGTCCGCGACGCTGTCGACCGCGGGCGACTTCTCGTGGGCGGCCGACCGGCTCGGGCTCGCGCGCGGCGGGGCGCCGGAGTGCGAGGTGGCGAGCTATCCGTCGCCCTTCCCGCTGCACGAGCAGATGCGAGCGTACGTCTACGACGGCGGCGCCGACGAGGCCGTCGCGGTCTCCGAGGTGGTCGCGCAGCTGGCGCGGGCGGCCGAGCGCAACGCGCTCGTGCTGTTCACCTCGCACGAGCGGCTCAAGCGCGCGCGGGCGCGGCTCGCCTCGCTGCTGCCGCCGGGCCGGACGCTCCTCGCGCAGGAAGTCGACGGCCCCGCGGGACTGCTCGTCGAACGCTTCCGCAAGGCGAAGGGCGCGGTCTTGCTCGGGGTGCAAAGCCTGTGGGAAGGTGTCGACTTTCCGGGAGAGACGCTCGAGATGCTCGTGGTCGCGAAGCTCCCGTTCTCCGTGCCGGACGATCCGATCGTCGAAGCGCGCGGGGAGCGTCTGCGCGAACGCGGGCAGGATCCCTTCCGTGCCGACGCCGTTCCCGAAGCGGTGGTGCGCTTCCGGCAGGGTGTGGGCCGGTTGATCCGGCGTTCGGACGATCGCGGCGTGCTGGTGGTCTGCGACCCCAGGCTCGCGAACGCGTCGTACCGAAAGCCGTTCCGGGCGTCGCTTCCGGTGGAGCCCGAACTGTGGCGCGACGCGCGCGCCCTCGCAGCCGAGGCCGCGCGATTCCTGATCGAACGAGACGAAGTGGCGCGGGAGGACGTGTGATCCGGCTGGGCGAGACGAGGCTTTCCCTCGACGACGTGGTGAAGGTGGCGCGCGGCGAAGCGCGCCTCGAGATCGCACCCGAAGCGCTCGTGCGCATGCGCGCGAGCCGCGCCGTGGTGGATCGCGCGGTGAGCGAGGGGCGCGTGGTGTACGGCGTGACGACGGGCTTCGGCGAGCTCAAGGACCGCCGCATTCCGCCCGAGGACACGCGCGCGCTGCAGCTGAACCTGCTGCGCTCGCACAGTGCGGGTGTCGGGCCCGCGGCGACGCGCGAGGTCGTGCGCGCGATGCTGCTGCTGCGCGCGAACTCGCTCGCGCAGGGCCGCTCGGGCGTCCGGGCCGAGATCGTCGAGTTCCTGATCGCGATGCTCGACCGCCAGGTGACGCCCGTCGTGCCGCTGCAGGGATCGGTCGGCGCCTCGGGCGACCTCGCGCCACTCGCGCACCTCGCGTGCGTGATGGTGGGCGAGGGCGAAGCGTGGCTCGGCGACCAGCGCATGCCGGCGGGGCTCGCGCTCCGCGGCGCGGGGCTGCAGCCGCTCACCCTCGAGGCGAAGGAGGGGCTCGCGCTCATCAACGGCACGCAGTTCTCGACGGCGCTCGCCGCGCTCGCATGCGCCGACGCGCAGAGCGTGTGGGAGGCGGCGCTCGCCGCCGCGGCGCTCAGCACCGAAGTGCTGCTCGGCAGCTTCACGCCCGCGCGCGAGGACGTGCAGTCGCTGCGCCCTTACGCGGGCGCGCTCGAGGCCGCGCGCCGGCTGCGCGCGTACTCGGAGGGCAGTGCGATCGTGGCGAGCCACGCGAACTGCGGCCGCGTGCAGGACGCCTACAGCCTGCGCTGCGTGCCCAACGTGATGGGCGCGTCGTGGGACGCGATCGTGCACGTCGAGTCGCAGCTCGAGATCGAGCTGAACAGCGTGAACGACAACCCGCTCATCTTCGCGGAGGGGGACGAGGCGATATCGGCCGGACTCTTCCACGCGCAGCCCGTCGCGCTCGCCGCGGACTACCTCAAGATCGCGGTCGCCGAGATCGCGTCGATCTCCGAGCGCCGCATCGACCGGCTCATCGATCCGCGCGTGTCCGAACTGCCCGCGTGCCTCGCGGAGAATCCGGGGCTCGAGTCGGGCTACATGATCGCGCAGTACACCGCGGCCTCGCTCGTGTCCGAGAACAAGTCGCTCGCGCACCCGGCGAGCGTGGATTCCATTCCGACCGGCGCGGGCATCGAGGATCACGTGAGCATGGCGCCCATCGCGGGCCGTCACGCGCGCCGGATCGTCGAGAACGCCGCGAACGTCGTCGCGCTCGAGCTGCTGTGCGGCTGCCGCGCGCTCGAGTTCCGCCGGCCGCTGCGCGCGGGCGCGGGCAGCGAGATGCTCTACGGGCAGGTGCGGCGCATCGCCGCGGCGCCCGAGGGCGACCGCCCGATCTCGGGACCGTGCGAAGCGGTCGCGCGCTGGGTGCTCTCGGGCGCGCCCGTGAAGCTCGCCGAGGAGGTGCTCGAGTCATGACCACCGCGACCACCGCGGCCGGAGCCCGCGTCGTGCGCGCGCCGCGCGGCACGGAGCTGAGCTGCAAGGGCTGGGTGCAGGAAGCCGCGCTGCGCATGCTGATGAACAACCTCGATCCGGACGTGGCCGAACGCCCGGCGGATCTCGTCGTGTACGGCGGCACCGGCAAGGCCGCGCGCAACTGGGAGGCGTTCGACCGGATCGTGGCCGCGCTGCGCGCGCTCGAGACCGACGAGACGCTGCTCGTGCAGTCGGGCAAGCCGGTCGGCGTCTTCCGGACGCACGCCGACGCGCCGCGCGTGCTGATCGCGAACTCGAACCTCGTGCCGAAGTGGGGCACGTGGGAACACTTCCGCGACCTCGAGGCGAAGGGCCTGATGATGTACGGGCAGATGACCGCGGGCTCGTGGATCTACATCGGCTCGCAGGGCATCGTGCAGGGCACGTTCGAGACGTTCGCCGAGTGCGCGTCGCAGCACTTCGGCGGCACGCTCGCGGGCCGGCTCGTGCTGACCGCCGGACTCGGCGGCATGGGCGGCGCGCAGCCGCTCGCCGCCACCATGAACGGCGCCGTGTGCCTCGGGATCGAAGTCGATCCGTGGCGCGCGCAGCGCCGCATCGAGACCGGCTACTGCGACAAGCTCACACACTCGCTCGACGAGGCGCTCGCGTGGTGCCGCGAGGCGATGGCCGCGAAGCGGCCGCTCTCCGTCGCGCTCGTCGGCAACGCCGCCGAGGTGATCCCGCAGCTCGTCGAGCGCGGCGTCGTCCCCGACGTCGCGACCGACCAGACCTCCGCGCACGATCCGCTGACGGGCTACGTGCCCGCGGGGCTGTCGCTCGAACAGGCGGCGGCGCTGCGCGCGTCGGACCAGGACGAGATGGTGCGCCTCGCGCGCGCGAGCATGGCCGTGCACGTGCGTGCGCTGCTCGCGATGAAGGCGAAGGGCACCGTGCTGTTCGACTACGGCAACAACCTGCGCGGCGAAGCGGTGAAGGGCGGCGTGCCGGAGTCCGAGGCGTTCTCGTACCCGGGCTTCGTGCCCGCGTACATCCGTCCGCTCTTCTGCGTGGGCAAGGGGCCGTTCCGCTGGGCGGCGCTGTCGGGCGATCCCGACGACATCCGCGTCACCGACGAAGCGGCGCTCGCCGAGTTTCCCGACGACGCGCGGCTCGCGCGCTGGATCCCGCTCGCGCGGAAGCACATCCACTTCCAGGGGCTGCCCGCGCGCATCTGCTGGCTCGGCTACGGCGAGCGTCACCGGCTCGGGCTGCGCTTCAACCAGCTCGTGCGCGAAGGCAAGCTGAAGGCCCCGATCGTCATCGGGCGCGACCATCTCGACACGGGCTCGGTCGCCTCGCCGTACCGCGAGACCGAAGCCATGCGCGACGGCTCCGACGCCGTCGCCGACTGGCCGCTGCTCAACGCCATGCTCAACGTGGCGAGCGGCGCGTCGTGGGTGAGCCTGCACCACGGCGGCGGCGTGGGGATCGGCAACTCGATCCACTCCGGCCAGGTGATCGTGTGCGACGGCAGCGCCGAGGCCGACGCGCGCATCCGCCGCGTGCTCACGAACGATCCCGGAACCGGCGTGATGCGTCACGCCGACGCGGGCTACCCCGAAGCGATCGCGCACGCGAGGAAGACGAACATGAACCTGCCGGGCGTGACCACATGACCTACTGGGCGGCGAACGATCCTTCGAGCAAGCCCGTCGCGGGGCGCAGCGCGTACCTGATCCTGCACAACACCTCCGAAGTCGTGACGCCGGACGCCGAGGGGCGCGCCGTGCTGCGCTACCCGAAGGGCGCCGTCGTGTTCCGCGACGGCCGCGTGCTCGAGGTGGGGCCGGTCGGCGAACTGACGCGCCGGCACCCGGACGCGCGGCCGCTGAACGCGAACGGCAAGCTCGTGACGCCGGGACTCGTGGACTGCCACACGCACATGATCTTCGGGGGCAACCGCGCGACCGAGTTCCAGATGAAGCTCGCGGGCAAGCCGTACGCCGAGATCGCGAAGGCCGGAGGAGGCATCCGCTCGACGGTCGCCGCGACGAGCGCGGTGAAGGACGAAGTGCTCGAGAAGGTGCTCGCGAACCGTCTCGAACGCTGGCGTGCGAACGGCTGCACGACGGTCGAGGTGAAGAGCGGCTACGGGCTCAAGCCGTCGCGCGAACTGCGGCTGCTCGAACTCATGGGCGGCGCCGCGATCCGCGTGCCCGTGCGCGTGCACCGCACCGCGCTGCTGCTGCACGCGCTGCCCGAGGAGTTCGAGGGCAGGCGCGAGGAGTACGTCGAGGAAGTGCGCACGTCGGTGCTGACCGAGATCCACCGCCGCGGCATGGCGGGCGCGATCGACGTGTTCTGCGATCCCGTCGCGTTCACGGTCGAGGAGTGCCGCGCCGTGCTCACGCGCGCGGTCGAGCTCGGCTTCCCGGTCAAGCTGCACGCCGAGCAGATGGCGCGCTTCGGTGGCGCGAAGCTCGCCGCCGAACTGGGCGCGCGCAGCGCCGACCACCTCGAGAGCGCGAGCGACGAGGACTGGAAGATGCTCGCGGACGCCGGCACGGTCGGCGTGCTGCTGCCCGCCGCGGCGCTGACGCTGCGGCAGAAGCTGCCCGAGGCGGCGATGATCCGCGCGAGCGGCGCGCGCTTCGCGATCGCGACCGACTTCAATCCGGGCACCGCGCCCGCGCAGAGCCTCATGGAGTGCGCCGCACTCGCCGCGCGGCTGTGCGGCTTCACCGCCGAGGACGTGCTGCTCGCGGTCACCTGGAACGCCGCGAAGGCGCTCGGCGCGGAGGCCGAGGTCGGGCACCTGACGCCCGGCGCGTGGGGCGACGCGGTGATGTGGGAGTGCGAGTCGCTCGAGGAGTTGCCCTACTGGATGCCGGCCGTGCGCCCGGACACCGTGTTCATGCGCGGCGCCGACCTCGCGCTGCCGTCGGTCGAGCGGAGAGTGTGGCCCTGAGCGGGAACGCCGCAGGGCGAACGATGCGCGAACGAGGATGCCCCGGCGGGCATCCTCGCTTCGTTTCCGGCGGCGCGCGCCGCGCCCGCGTGGAGCGCTTCGCGCCGCTCGGGTAGCATGCGGCGCGTTCCGTCCGCCGCACTCTTCGCACGCCACCGTCACTCTCGTCCGGAGTGTTCCGCATGTCCCGCATCGTCGAATGCGTTCCGAACTTTTCCGAAGGCCGCCGCCGTGAAGTCGTGGACCAGATCCTGAGCGCGATCGCCGCCGTGCCGGGCGTGACGCTGCTCGACTCGGAGATGGATCCC
This sequence comes from Candidatus Eiseniibacteriota bacterium, assembly GCA_016215625.1. Lineage (GTDB taxonomy): Bacteria > Eisenbacteria > RBG-16-71-46 > RBG-16-71-46 > RBG-16-71-46 > CAIXRL01. Next base: position 156,605 of record JACRIW010000058.1, read on the forward strand.
GACCACAACCGCTCTGTCGTGACGTTCGCGGGCGAGCCCGAGCCGGTCATGGAAGCGGCCTTCCGCGCGGTGCAGTGCGCGTCGACGCTCATCGACCTGAACCACCACTCCGGCCAGCACCCGCGCATGGGCGCGACCGACGTCGTGCCGTTCGTGCCGGTCGAGAACGTGACGCTCGACGACTGCGCCGAGATGGCGCGCGTCGTGGCGAAGCGCATCGGGGAAGAGCTGAGCATCCCGACGTTCCTCTACGAGGCCGCGGCGAGCACGAGCGCGCGCACGAGCCTCGCCGACGTGCGGCGCGGCGAGTTCGAGGGGCTGCGCGAGGCGATCGGCACCGACCCCGCGCGCAAGCCGGACTTCGGGCCCCAGAAGATCCACGCGACCGCCGGCGCGACGGCCGTGGGCGCGCGGCGCTTCCTCGTGGCGTTCAACGCCAACCTCAACACGGCGGACGTGCGCATCGCGAAAGCGGTCGCGGCCTCGATCCGCGAGCAGAGCGGCGGGCTCAAGAACGTCCGCGCGCTCGGCTTCTCGATCGAGGGCGGTCGCCGCGCCCAGATCAGCATGAACCTCGTGAACGTCGAGGCGACGCCGATCCACCGCGTGCTGGCGCTCGTGCGCGCCGAGGCCGCGCGCCACGGCGCCGCGATCTCCGGCTGCGAGGTGGTGGGACTCGTGCCCGAGGCGGCCATGCTCGACGCCGCCGAGCACGCGATGCAGCTCGAAGGCTTCAAGCGCGACCAGGTGCTCGAACTGCGCCTCAAGCAGCCGCCGCTCACCGAGGCGGTGCCGATCTCGACCTTCTTCGACCAGGTCGCCGGTCCGACCGCCACGCCGGGCGGAGGCACGGTCGCGGCGTTCGTGGGCTCGCTCGCCGCGTGCCTCGCGACCATGGTGGCCAACCTGACGATCGGCAAGAAGAAGTACGCCGTGGCCGAAGGCGCCATGACCGACCTCAAGCGCGAGGCCGCCGAACTGCGCCGCGACCTGCTGGCCCTCGGCCGGCGGGACAGCGAGGCGTTCGACCAGGTGCTCAAGGCCCGCAAGCTGCCGCAGGCCACTCCGGGCGAGCAGGCGGAGCGGGAGGCGGCCATGCGGGCCGCCGACCTGACGGCCTCACGCGTGCCGGTCGAGACCGCCCGGGCCTGCGCGAAGGTCGCCGCCCTCGCCGCGGTCGCTGCACGGAAGGGCAACACGAACGCCGTGACCGACGCGGGGGTCGCGGGGCTGCTCGCCGAGGCCGCCGGGCAGGGCGCCATCCTCAACGTGGAAATCAACCTGAAGTCCCTTGCCGACGGCGCCGATAAGCAAGCCGTGGCAGCGGACCTCGAGTCGGTGCGCACCGCCCTGCAGGCGGCGGCGGCGCAGTGCCGGGAGGCCGTGAGTGCAGCCATGAACGCTTGATCAGGGACAGACCTTTGCCGGCCTGAGGGGCACGCCGGGGAGAGCCAGCCAACTTGGAAAAGGCGATCGACATCAAGCGTCGGGCACAGCGCTGCATCCAGAACGGCGATCTGGAAGGCGCGCTCACCGAATACGAGAAGCTCGTCGGCGGTGAAGAGTCCGACCCCTACAACTTCGTGCTCCTCGCGGACCTCCTGTACAAGAAGGGGGACCAGACCGGCGCCGCAGAGCGCTACCTGTCCGCGGTGGCGGCGTACGAGAAGTCGTCGCTGTTCAAGAACGCGATCGCCGTCTGCAAGAAGATGCTGCGCCTGTCGCTGTCGCCCGCGAAGGTGCTGAACTCGCTCGCGCAGCTCCACCTGCTCGACGGGCTCGCCGGCGAGGCCGCGCTGTACTACGTGCAGTACGCCGAGCACATGGTGCGTTCGAGCGCGCCCGCCGAGGCGGCCGAAGCGCTCCGCAAGGCGTTCGACGCATGCCAGGACAACCTCAAGGTGCTCGAGCAGCTCTCCGAGGCATGGCTGCTCGCGGGCGAGAATCCCCGCGCCGCCGCGGTCATGCTCGAAGCCGCCGCGCACTACCGTTCCCGCAACCAGGAGAGCGACGCCGTGCGCTGCACCCTGCGCGCGAGCCAGCTCGACCCGACCGTGACGTCCCCGAGCATCGCCGTGCCCGAGGGCGACGCAGCCGTCGCGGCCGAGGCGAGCGTCGCGCCCGCCGCGGCCGTGCCATTCCTCGAGCCCGGCCAGACGCCGCGCCTGCCGTCCGTGCTCGAGATCGAGCCGCGCGCCGCCGCCCCCGAGGTCCCGCCCGCGAGCGGCACGCTCGAGGTCGAGCACACGGCACGCGGGACTTCGAGTGCCGACGTCACGGCGCACGGTGCGCCCGAGGGCTTCGACTCCGGCCGTCACGGCTTCGAGTTCGGCGCCACGGCGAGCCGTACCGAGACGCCCGAGCCCGAGAGCGCTTCGTCCCCGGACGACTTCGCCGTCACCGAATCCGAAGTCTCCGCGACGTTCGGCGCCATTTCGCTGAGCGGCGCGGAGCTTTCCACTCCCGAACCGCTGCGCCTGAAGGAAGACGACGCTCCCGTGGTGGATCTCGATGCGGTCGAGACCGAGGCGGTCGACGCCATCGGTGACGCCGGTGACGCGCCGTCGGTGTACGAGATCGGCGCCGAGGAAGCCGAGCCCGCCGGTGTGTACGAGATCGATGCGGACGAGTCGATCGAGGCCGCGGTCGAGTCCGTGTACGAGATCGCCGCCGAAGACGCCGAGCCGGCGATTGCGGCGGAAGCCGGCGCACCGGTCCAGCCCGTGTACGAGATCACCATCGACGAGACCCCGATCGCTGCCGCCGCTCCGGTCGAGCGCGAGGTGGAGGAGCCCGTCTACGAGATCTCCGAGGATGCCGAGCCCGTGATGCTCGAGACCCCCGAGAAGCCCGGGCTCGCGTTCACGACCTCCGAGAGCGCGCCGTCGGTGCACACGCCGACGCCGCTCGAGCACGTCGAAGCGCTGCTCACGCTCGCGCAGGACCAGTTCCGGTCCGGCGATCGCGACCTCGCGACCGGCACGCTGGCGGAAGCCGCGCGCGCCTACGAGTCGCTCGGCCGCCTCGACAGCGCCGCGACGATCTACCGCAGCCTCGGACGCGGCGCGCAGGCGACGCCGGTGCTCATGGAAGCGTGGCTCGCGAACTGCGAACGCCGCGGCGACGCGCAGGAAGCCGCGCAGGTGTCGTGCGAACTCGGCGACCGTGCGCTCAACGACGGCGACGAGGCGACCGCGCTCGGCTGGTTCGAACGTGCGCTGCGCTTCGACGCCTCGAACGAAATGGCCCGCCGCCGCGTGCAGCGGCTGTCGGGCGCCCCGGGCGGCACGCCCGAGGGCGGCGTCGTGGTCGCCTCGGCGACCCCGGCGAGCGAGCAGGCACCCTCGGCGACCGCGAACAGCGCGGCCGGAACGCCTCCCATGGAGTCGGGACGTGTCGAGGTGGCGGTCGGCCGTGCGGAGGCCGTGTCCTTCGACCTGGCGGGCCTGCTGTCGGAGTTCCAGAAGGGCGTGGCCGCGCAACTGGCCGGGGACTCGCAGAGCCATTACGATTTGGGCATGACCTATCGCGAGATGGGCCTGCTCGATCAGGCCATCGAATCCTTCCGCGTCGCGCAGGATGATCCACGCCTCGCGCCGCGCGCTCTCGAAATGGCCGGGCGCTGCCTGGCCGACCAGGGACGGCACCACGAAGCGTGCGGTGATTTCCGCCGCGCGCTCGGCCTGCTCGACTCCGCCGAAGGCACCGACGGCGAAGTCCGCTGGCACCTCGCGCATTCGCTGACCGAGATCGGCGAGCACGAGGACGCGCTCACGGAGTACGAGCGCGTGGAGGCGTCGTTGCCCGGATACGAGGACGTCGCGGAGCGCATCGTGGCACTGCGGCGCGTACTGGGACGCTCATGAGCGGCACGCGGTCCCCGCGTACGGGTGGCCGCCGCGTCGACCTGCACTCGCACACCTTCTTCAGCGACGGACAACTGTCGCCGGAGGAACTGGTGGAGCATGCGGCGTCGCGCCAGGTGGTCACGCTCGGCGTCACCGATCACGACACGGTCGAGGGCATCGCGCGCGCGCTCGCCGCGGGCGAGGGCCGCGTGCGCATCGTGCCCGGCATCGAGATCTCCTCGACACTCGACGGCCACGACCTGCACATCCTCGGCTACTTCATCGACGCGCTGAGCGAATCGCTGCTCGAGCGCCTCGCCGCGTTCCGCGACGAACGGCGCCAGCGCGCGCTCGCGATCATGGATCGCCTGCGCACGCTCGGCGGTCCCGTGGACGAACACGCGGTGTTCGCGGCGGCGGAGCCCGGCGTCGTCGGCCGTCCGCACGTCGCGCACGCGCTCGTGCGCGCGGGGCACGTGCCCAGCGTGGACGTCGCGTTCCAGCAGTACCTCGGTGCGCGCGGCAGCGCGTTCGTGCAGCGGCCCGCGTTCCACTCCGAGGACGCGATCGCATGCATCCGTGAAGCGGGAGTGGCGAGCGTGCTCGCGCATCCCGGGGCGCATCTCGCCGTGCACATCGTCGAGCGCCTGAAGGACGCCGGTCTCGACGGCATCGAGGTGTGGCATCCGGTGCACGGCGGCAACGCCGTCCGGCACTGGCGCGAGACCGCGCAGAGGTTGCAGCTCATCCCGAGTGGCGGTTCCGATTTCCACGGTACGCACCGCGGTGCGGGGCTGGGCGACATGCCCGTACCCGAGCGCACCGTCGAGATGCTGCAGGCGGCCTCGCGGCGTTGACGCACGGAGAGAGGCGCGACTAACCTGCCGCGCATCCCCGTTCCCACCCCGTCGGAGAGCGCCTCCCATTCGCCTGCGCATCGCGTTTTTCGCCGCCATGCTGTCGCTCACGCCGATCGCGGCGTCGGCCGAAGCTCCCGCCGCGGGCGGATCGGTCTCGCCGCTGCCGGCGTGGTGGTCCGCGCCCGGCCGGCCCGGCTGGACGCCCGACGCCGTGCAGAGCGGTGGCCTGCCGTGGACGTTCGCCGGTCTCACCGCGGGCGCGTGGCGCCTGGACGATCCGTTCGCGCCGGTCGCCTCGCACTTCGGCGGACTGCCCGAAGCGCAGGCGCCGATCGCCTGGTACGACACGGTGCGCGTGACGGTCGGCGAGGGCGCCGCATGGACGGGCTTCGGCGCCGGAGTCGTGACCGCCGAGGCGGGCATGCGCCCGCCCACGACTCTGCAGCCGCGCGCGGTCTTCACGCTCGCGAACGGCGACGGCGGCGTGGAGCGCAACGGCATCCTGCTGTCGCGCGGCAACGAACGCTCGTGGCTGCGCGTGGGCACCGTGACCGGGCGCCGGCGCGGCATCGCGGACATGGGGCCGGGCGCGGAGCACCTGTGGGGCTTCGACACGGGTACGCGGCGCGGCGGACACGCGTTCGCGGTGCGTTTCGCGCAGCGTGGGCTCGGGGAGTCGCAGCGCTCGAGCGAGGCCAGCCTCGGCGAGAGCGGACGCGGGGCGAACGGTTCCCTCGCGTGGGAGTGGAAGCGCGGACCGTGGGCCCAGGGCGCCTCGATCGCGCGCGCCTACGACCTGCGCACGTCGTTCGTGCTGGACGGCGGCAGCACGTTCTCGGTGCGGGACGCGTGGACGAATTCCGCGGAGTACACCGTTTCGCGCGCGGCCGGGGAGCGTGCGGTCGACGGCCGCGTCACGTGGAGCGAATCGCGGGCACGCCGCTCGACGATCTTCGTACCCGCCTTCTCGGATCGGCAGCGGACGGTGTGGGGCGCCGTGCGCGTGCGCTCGCCGCTGTTCGGCGGTCGCGCGGAAGTGGCGCTCGGCGGCGGACGTGACGGCGCGATGGCCGAATCGCGCGAGCGCTGGCAGCTCGCGCCCGCGGCCAGCTGGCGGCGGGGCGAGCGCGTGCGCTGGCGTGTGTACGGCGAGCGCGCGCTCACGCCGGTGTGGACCGACCTCGATGCCGGCTCGGGGCAGCACTCGTTCATGCAGGACGCGTGGCTCGGCGGGCTCGAAGCGGAAGGTGGACGTGGCGGCCGCCACTGGGGCGCGCTCGTCGTCGCGGGCAGCGTGGGCGGCCGAGCGCTGGCTGCGCGGTATCCGGTGCGCGACATCGCGATGCGCATCGGCTGGCTCGCGGACCCGAATCGCTACGGCTTCGTGCTCGCGCAGGCCGACGGCGCGTGGAACTGGCGCCAGCTCGGCGCCGACGCGCGCGGCTGGGCGCTGGTGCGGGACGAGAGCACGGCCCAGCCGAACGTCGACCCCGCGATCGGGGGCAGCGCCGGCACGACCGCCGCGTTCAAGCTCTTCTCCGGCGACATGGCGATCCAGCTGCGCGCCGACGCGTCGTGGGTGGGAGCGCGGTGGTCCGAGGCGCTCGTGCCCGGCTTCGAGGATCGCGAACTGCCGGGTTACGCCACCTTCGGGGCGGGAGCGCAGATCGGCGTCGGTGACGTCACGATGCTGCTGCGGCTCGACGGCCTCGAGAACGAGCGCCGGCCGCTCTCGTGGCTCGACCAGGGGGCATCGCCGGATCTCGTGCTCGCGCGCGATTCGGGGCGGCGCTTCCGTTTCGAGATGACCTGGCCACTGCTGAACTGACCTTCGTGACCCGCCGCGCACGGCCGCGCGGCGTCACCGACCCGCCCCCGCGGTATCGTGCGTGCTCGATCTCACACCGTCCGAGCGCAGGGGCGCGCTCGTCCTGCTGCTGCTCGCCGTGCTGGGCGCCGGCTGGGACCTGACGCACCGGACGCCGCGCATGGCCCCGCCGCTGCCGGAGGAGACTGCCTTGCCGGCGGCCGCCGTCGAGGGCCCGGCGGGCACGGCCTCTGCGCCGGAACCCGCCGGCCCGCTCGACCTCAACCGGGCGACCGTGGCGCAGCTCGACGGCCTTCCCGGCATCGGTCCCGTGCTCGCCGGCCGGATCGTCGAGCAACGCGCGAAGCAGGGGGCATTTCGTTCGATCGACGAACTGCTCGCCGTGCGGGGCATCGGCCCGCGCCTGTTCGAACGCCTGCGCCCGCTCGTGACCTGCGTCCGGGCGGAGCGCACTGCCGCGCCGGAGTCGCTGCAGTTCGCACGTTGAAGCCGGCTCCGACCTTGCAGTTTTCGCTTCAGTCCCGGAGAGGGCCGACCCGATAACCCCGGCGGGTCATGCCATGCAGCGACTTGCGCCCGGGTTTTCACGGGCAGGTTGCACGGCATGCCGATTGCGGACGGGCCCGCGGGCCGCGCGCGAGAGCGCGCACCGCGCGCAAGGACGCTCCGTTGCCCGGTCTCTCTCTCGGGATGGACACTTGGTCGAAGACATCGGACAAAAACTCCTCGAAGCGCAACTGATCGACGGGAACGCCCTGCAGAAGGCGGCGCTCCAGCAGAAGACCGCTGGCGGCACCGTGACGGGCAACCTCGTCAAGATCGGCGCGCTCTCCGAAGAGACGCTGCTCGACTTCCTGTCGAAGCACTACAACGTGCCCGCGATCGACCTCAAGGGGTTCGAGCCGGACCCGGCGCTGACGCGCCTGATTCCCGGTGACGTCGCGAGCAAGTTCATGGCGCTCCCGGTGTCGAAGTCCGGCCGCCGCCTCGTCGTCGCGATGGCGAACCCGTCCAACATCTTCGCGATCGACGACATCAAGTTCATCACCGGGTACGAGGTCGAGCCGCACGTCGCCTCCGAAGCCGCGGTGAAGAAGGCGCTCGACCGCGCCTACGACTCGGCCGGCACCATGGCCGACGTCATGAAGAACATGGAGGAGGACCTCGACGTCGTCGACGAGGAAGAGGCCGCCGCCGCGGAAAACGACGGCCTCGGCCAGGTCAACGACGCGCCGATCGTCAAGCTCGTGAACTCGCTCATCGCGGACGCGGTGCGCAAGGGCGCCTCCGACATCCACATCGAGCCCTACGAGAAGACGATGCGCGTGCGCTTCCGCATCGACGGCTCGCTGCAGGAGATGATGGCGCCGCCGTACAAGTTCAAGGCGGCGATCACGTCGCGCCTGAAGATCATGGCCGACCTCGACATCGCCGAGCGCCGCGTGCCGCAGGACGGCCGCATCAAGCTGAAGATGGGCAAGAAGGTCATCGACTACCGCGTGTCGACGCTGCCCACGATCTTCGGCGAAAAGGTCGTGCTCCGCATCCTCGACGCCGGCAACCTGACGCTCGACCTCGAGAAGTTCGGCATCGAGCCGCGCGCCGAGCGCGAGTTGATGGAGGCGGTCACCAACCCGTACGGCATGGTGCTGGTCACCGGCCCGACCGGCTCGGGCAAGACGACCACGCTGTACTC